>CAVXND010000008.1:0-24271 GCA_963762785.1 uncultured beta proteobacterium | reverse complement strand
GACGGCGCCGGCCCACGAGATCATGCGCGCCTCATCGCACGAGGAACAGCAGCACCAGCAGCGTGGCGAAGCTGTACATGAGATAGACCGAAATGCGACCGCGCTGGAGCACGGTCACGAAGCCGGTTGCGCGTTCGACGACGCGCGCGACCGGGACGTAGATCCACTGCCACAGCGGATCCTCGATCGTCACGCGGTAGCGCGGCGCGGCGTCCGCGGGCTTCGGCACTTCCCGCTCGACGACCCGGAAGAACGGCTCGAAGACGACCCGCACCGGCTGGCCGAAGCCCTCGGCGGTGTCCTGCATCCGGGCGTTGAGCAGCGGGAACCCGCAGTCCCAGGGCGGCGCCCGCCGCACCCGGCCGTGATAGAAGCGGCGCACCGCGAACCATGCGGCGAGCGTCACCACGACGAGGCCGACCACGAACAGGAGCGGCGAGTAGCTCGCGCGCTGGGGATCGATCGGCGCGAGGAAGATCCAGTGGCTCCGTGCGGTCGCCTCCGACAGCGTCTTGCCGACGAGCTGGCCGGTGACGAAGTCGATCAGCCGGATGACCTGGACCGGGAGGATGCCGAGCGCGACGCAGCCTGCGGCGAGCCACACGAGGCCGATCCGCTCCGCGATGTTGGCGTCGTGCGCCTGGGCGATCTCCTCGCGCGGCTGGCCGAGGAAGACCACGCCGTAGAACTTCACCATCACGTAGGCTGACAGCGCGGCGGCCAGCGCGATCACGGCCGCGGCGAGCGGGACCAGCATGTTGAGATAGCCGTCGGGGAGCCCGGGGGTGAAGAGGAACGCCTGCAGCAGCAGCCACTCGGAGACGAAGCCGTTGAGCGGCGGGAGGCCGGCGGCCGCGAGCGCGCCGACGAGCGCGAGCCAGGCGACCCACGGCATCCGGTGGATGAGGCCGCCGAGCTTGCCGAGCGCGCGGCTTTGCGTCGCGTGCAGCACCGAGCCGGTCGCGAGGAAGAGCAGGCTCTTGAAGTAGGCGTGGTTCAGGCAGTGGTAGAGCATCGCGGTGAGCGCGAGCGCCGCCAGCGCGTTCATGCCGTAGGCGGCGAAGGTGACGGTGAGGCCGAACCCGACGACGAGAACGCCGATGTTCTCGATCGACGAGTAGGCGAGCAGGCGCTTCATGTCGCTCTGCACCGCGCTGAACACGACCCCGAAGATCGCGGTCACGAGCCCGATCGCGAGCGCGACGACGCCCCACCACCAGATCTGGGTGTGAAGAAGATCGAACGTGACGCGGAGCATCCCGTAGATCGCGGTCTTGAGCATCACCGCGCTCATCAGCGCCGACACGGGTGAGGGCGCTGCCGGATGCGCCTCGGGCAGCCAGACGTGCAGCGGCAGGATGCCGGCCTTCGCGCCGAAGCCCACGAGCGCGAGCAGGAACGCGACGGTGGCCCAGAAGGGGGCGAGCTGGACGGCGCGCATCGCGCCGAAGGCGTAGTCGTGCGTCCCGCCCTGGAGCACGCCGAAGCAGAGCAGGATCGCGATCGCGCCCACGTGCGCGATCAGCAGATAGAGATAGCCCGCGCGGCGGATCTCGGCCTGGCGATGGTCGCTCATCACCAGGAAGAACGACGACAGCGCCATCGACTCCCACGCGACCATGAAGGCGTACGCGTCGTCGGCGACGAGCACGAACGCCATGCTGGCGAGAAAGAGGTGGTACCAGAGGCACTGCAGGCCGGGCGCGGTGCCTTCGCCCGGGACGCATGTAGCCGGCGGCGAACACCGACACGCCGGCCGACACGGCGCCGAGCAGCAGCAGGAAGAACGCCGACAGCGCGTCCATCCGGAAATGGAACGGCAGGTCGGGGAGGCCGAGCGGGGCGACGTAGATGTGCGGTGGCGCGGCGATCGCGCCGAGCGCGACGCCGGCGAGCGCCGCGCCGACGCGCTGCGCCGAGCGGAAAGAGCACGCGCGCGACGAAGCGGAGGCTGCGCGGCGCGACCAGGCCGAGCAGCGCGATCGCGAGCCAGGCGAGGGCGAGCGCGAGCGTGAGGCCGAGGGGGGAGCGGATCATCTCGTGGCGGCGAACGCGAGCCGTCGTTGTTCTTGGTGTCTACGCGATCGCGATCGCGACTGCGACGAGCGCGGCAATGGTAACACCCGCCCACAGCAGCCAGCTCGGCCGCGGCGGTCGCGGCGCCACGGCCGGCTCGGCCACGCGCTTCGGCGCGGCCGCCGGCGGCACGCTCGGGGCCGCGAGCGCGGCGAGGTCGAGGCGGACCGTCTGCTCGATCTCGTCCCCCGCACCGGCGAGCGAGAGGCGGCGCATCGCCTCGGTCGAGTCGAAGCGGCGCGAGATCGCAAGGCGCGGGCCCGCGTCCGCGTCGCGCCGGTCGCGCGACGGCGCGGGCCGCTGCTGCGGCGCCGCCCGCTGCGGGGGCGGGAGGGTGATCGTCTTCTCGTCGTCGTCGCCCGGCCGGGAGAACGCCCCGATCGGCAGCGTCTGCGTCGCGTCGTCGTCCGTCGCGCGCGGCGGCGCCGCCGCGGCGAGCTGCGCGCCGCAGGCGCGCAAGTCCGCGGCGAGCTCGCGGGCGTCCTGGTAGCGCCGGTCGGGATCCTTCGCGAGCGCGCGCGCGAGGACGAGGTCGAGCATGGCCGGCAGCCGCGGGTGCACCGCGCTCGGGGCCGGCGGCGCCGCGTTCACGATCTGGTACATGATCTGCGTGATGTCGTCGCCGGAGAACGGCGACGCGCCGACCGCCATCTCGTAGATCACCACGCCGAGCGCCCAGATGTCGCAGCGGTGATCCACCGCGCCGCCGAGAAGCTGCTCCGGCGCCATGTATTTCGGCGAGCCGAGCAGCATCCCGGTCTGCGTCTTGACGTCGGACGAACGCATGCGGGCGATGCCGAAGTCCATGATCTTCGCCGGCCCGCCGCGCACGACCATGATGTTGGCCGGCTTCACGTCGCGGTGCACGACGCCGCGGCTGTGCGCGTACGCGAGCGCTTCGGCGATCTGGGCGCCGATGTCGAGGGCGGCCTGCGGTTCGACGAGCCGGCTCGCAAGCAGGCTCTTCAGCTCGCTCCCGGCGACGAACTCCATCGCCATGTAGACGAGGTCGCCGGCGTGGCCGATGTCGAAGATCGTGACGATGTTCGGATGGCTCAGGCCGCCGGCCGCCTTCGCTTCCTGGTAGAAGCGCTTCTCGTACTCCTCGCGCTCCTCCGGGTCGGCGGCGACGTTGATCGTCTTGATCGCGACCGTGCGGTTGAGCATCGGGTCGGACGCCTGGTAGACGACGCCCATCGCCCCGCGGCCGAGCTCGCCGAGGAGGGTGTAGCGGCCGAGCGTCTGCGGCGTGCTCATCGGGACGCCGTCAGAACCCGGCCTGCTTGCGGAAGTCGTTCCACATCCGGCGCGCGCGCGACGGCTGTTCCTTGGGCGGCTGCGGCGGCCGCTGCGCGCGCTGCACCGGCGCCGCGGCTGCCGGCGCGGCGAACGAGTGGCGCAGTGCGAGCTCCTCGCCCGGAGCGAGCTCCAGCCGCAGCACGAGCGGCTGCTGGGGCGGATGCCGGATCTCGATCGTGTGCCTGCCCGGCGGGATCTCGATCCGCGTGAGCGGCGGCGTCCGGCCGCGCGACACGCCGTCGACGACGATCTCGCCTCCCGGCTCGATCGCGAGCGCGACGACGGCGGGCCGCTTCGCCTCCTGCGCGCTCTTCCGCGCGGCGCGCACCGCGAAGCCGGCGCCGAGGAGGCCGGCGATCGCGAGGCCGGCGAGGATGAGCGGGCGCCGACCCGGGGCCGCGCTCGAGGCCGCCGCGGCGTCGGCGTCGCCGGCGGGGGTCTCGAACGAGTAGAGCTCGTGCTTGCGCAGGTTCGCGTCGGTCTGGGTACCGATCGGCTGCAGGCGCGCGGAGCGCTCCGGATCGGTCGGTGCGAGCGCGTCGCGGAAGGCGCGCGAGACGAGGATCCGCCCGGGGCCGGAGAAGCCGGCGATCGCCGCGCCGGTCGCCACGCTGTCGCCGGCGAGGCACGGCTCCCCGCGCTCGTCGGAAGCGAGCCGGATCGCGCCGTGGTCGACGCCGATGCGCAGCGCGAACGGCTCGGCGCCCTCGCCGCGCGCGAGCCGCCGGACCCTGCGCGCCGCGAGCAGCGCCTCGGCCGGCGCGGCGAGGACCGCGATCGCGAGGCCGTCGGGCGCGTCCGCCACGATCCGGTCGGCGGGGTCGAGCTGCGCGACCGAGCGCGCAACCGCGGCGTCGAGCCGCTCCCGCAGGTTCGCCTGTTCGGCGACGGGCTTGCGCGCGAAGTCGACGATGCCGAGGAACACCAGGCTCGCGTGCGCGGCGTTCGGCTCTGGCATGTCGGTGAGGGCGGGCGCGCTACTTGACGCGCATGCCGGGCTGGGCGCCCGAATCCGGCGCGAGGAGATAGACCCCGGGGCCTTCGCCTGAGGCCGCCAACACCATCCCCTCGGACGTGCCGAACTTCATCTTGCGCGGCGCGAGGTTGGCGACCACGACCGTGAGCCGGCCGACGAGCTGCGCCGGGTCGTACGCCGACTTGATGCCGGCGAAGAGCGTCCGCGTCTCGCCGCCGAGGTCGACGGTGAGCCGGAGGAGCTTGTCGGCGCCCTCGACGTGGTCGGCGGCGACGATCTTCGCGATGCGCAGGTCGACCTTCGAGAAGTCGTCGATCGCGATCGTCGCCGCCTGCGCCGGCGTCGCCTTGTCCTCGGCCCGCGCCGGCGAGGGCGCGTGCGGGGTCGCGGCGGCGGGCCGGTCCTCGTCCGCGCCGATCAGCGCCTGGACCTGCTTCGGATCGATTCGACTCATGAGATGTTGATACGGCCTGATCCCGTGTCCCGCGGGCAGATGCCGCCACGCATCCTGCCATTGCAGCGGGGCGATGTTCAGGAACTGCTCCACGGTCGCCGCGAGCGTCGGCAGCACCGGCTTGAGGTAGAGCGTGAGGTCGCGGAAGAGCGCGAGCGCGGTCGAGCAGACGGTATGCAGCGCCGCGGCCTTGCCCGGGTCCTTGGCGAGTTCCCACGGCTTGTGGTGGTCGACGTACTGGTTGGCGAGGTCGGCGAGCTGCATGACCTTCCGCAGCGCTTGGCCGAACTCGCGCGCCTCGTAGTCGTCGCGGATCCCGGCTGCCGCCAGCTTGAACGCAACTTCGAGCTCGGCCGTGAACTCGGGAGCGGCGAGTCTTGCCCTCGAACCGCTTGCCGACGAACCCCGCGCACCGGCTCGCGATGTTCACGTACTTGCCGATCAGGTCCGAGTTCACCCGCGCGACGAAGTCGTCGGGATTGAAGTCGACGTCCTCGACGGCCGCGTTCAGCTTCGCGGCGATGTAGTAGCGCAGCCACTCCGGGTTCATCCCGAGCTCGAGGTACTTGAGCGGGCTGACGCCGGTGCCGCGGGACTTCGACATCTTCTCGCCGGTGAACGTGATGAAGCCGTGCACGTACACGTCGTCCGGCACGCGGTAGGGCGCCCCGGCGAACTTGAGCATCGCCGGCCAGAACAGCGTGTGGAAGTAGATGATGTCCTTGCCGATGAAGTGGATCTGCTCGGTGTCCGGGGCGGACAGGAATGCTTCGAACGTCCGCGTCTCGCCCTTGGCCTTCGCCTTGCCGGAATCGAAGTAGTTCTTGAGCGAGGCGAGATAGCCGATCGGCGCGTCGAGCCAGACGTAGAAGTACTTCCCGGGCGCGTCGGGGATCGGGATGCCGAAGTAGGGCGCATCGCGCGAGATGTCCCAGTCGGCGAGCGCCTTGTCGCCTTCGCCCTCGAGCCATTCCTTCGCCTTGTTCGCCACCTGCGGCTGCAGCCGGCCGTCCTGCGTCCACGCCTTGAGGAACGCGACGCACTTCGGATCCGAGAGCTTGAAGAAGTAGTGCTCGGACGACTTCAGCACCGGCGCTGCGCCGGAGAGCGTCGAGTAGGGATTCTTCAGGTCGGTCGGCGCGTAGACGCTCGCTGCAGTTCTCGCAGGCGTCGCCGTACTGGTCCTTCGCGCCGCAGACCGGGCACTCGCCCTTGATGTAGCGGTCGGCGAGGAACATCCCCTTCACCGGGTCGTAGAGCTGCTCGATCGTGCGGGTGTAGACGAGCCCGGCGTCCTTGAGCCGCCGATAGATGTCCTGCGACAGCACGACGTTCTCCGGCGAGTCGGTCGAGTGCCAGTTGTCGAACGAGATGTGGAAGCCTTCGAGGTAGCGCGGCCGCTCGGCGGCGATCCGCGCCACCAGCGCCTGCGGGGAGATCCCCTCGGCCTCGGCCTTGAGCATGATCGGCGCCCCGTGCGCGTCGTCGGCGCCGACGAAATGCACCTCGTGCCCCTGCATCCGCTGGAAGCGCACCCAGATGTCGGCCTGGATGTACTCCATGATGTGCCCGATGTGGAACGAGCCGTTCGCGTACGGCAGGGCGGTGGTGACGAAGAGGCGGCGGCGGGGCATCGGCAGGATGTTTCTTGTAAGTCCCTGAGTTTAGCGTGGATAACCCGCCAAATCGACTCTGCTAGACTCGCCGCACTCCAGGAGTACGCACATGCCCCTCACAGAACAGGACGTCCAGTCCGCGCTGAAAGAGATCGTCGACCCGAACACCGGCAAGGACCTCGTCGCGACGCGCTCGGCGAAGAACGTCAAGGTGTCCGGAAACGACGTGGCGGTCGACGTCGAGCTTGCCTACCCGGCGAAGACGCAGCTCGAGCCGATGAAGAAGCTCGTGTCGCAGAAGCTGCGATCCCTCCCCGGCGTCGGCGCCGTGAACGTGAACATGACGACGCGCATCGTCTCGCACGCCGTGCAGCGCGGCGTGAAGCTCATCCCCGGGGTCAAGAACATCATCGCGGTGGCGTCGGGGAAGGGCGGGGTCGGCAAGTCGACCACGGCCGTCAACCTCGCGCTCGCGCTCGCGGCCGAGGGCGCGTCGGTCGGCGTGCTCGACGCCGACATCTACGGCCCGTCGCAGCCCACGATGCTCGGGATCACCGGCCGGCCGGAGTCGAAGGACGGGAAATCGCTCGAGCCGATGATGGGCCACGGGCTGCAGGCGATCTCGATCGGCTTCCTGATCGACGTCGACACGCCGATGGTGTGGCGCGGTCCGATGGTGACCCAGGCGCTCGAGCAGCTCCTCAAGGAGACGCGCTGGCGCGACGTCGATTACCTCGTCGTCGACCTGCCGCCGGGCACCGGCGACATCCAGCTCACGCTCGCGCAGAAGGTGCCGGTGACCGGCGCGGTGATCGTGACGACGCCGCAGGACATCGCGCTGATCGACGCGCGCAAGGGCTTCAAGATGTTCGAGAAGGTCGGCATCCCGATCCTCGGCGTGGTGGAGAACATGTCGCTCCACATCTGCTCGAAATGCGGCCACGAGGAGCACATCTTCGGCACCGGCGGCGCGGAGAAGATGTGCAAGGACTACGGCACCGAGCTCCTCGGGGCGCTGCCGCTCGACATCCACATCCGCGAGCAGGCCGACTCGGGTAAGCCGACGGTGGTCGCCGATCCGGACAGCCGGGCGGCCGAGATCTACCGCTCGATCGCGCGGCGGGTGGCGGTGAAGATCGGCGATTCGCAGCGGGACATGACCGGGAAGTTCCCGAACATCGTGGTGCAGAACACCTGAGTTGCGGGCCGCCGGCCGGGCCGGTGGCGCCCGCGGGTAGAATCGCGGCGCCGCGTACAACCCCCGGAGCGAGCATGTCCGTCAAGTCCGACAAGTGGATCCGCCGCATGGCGCGGGAGCACGCCATGATCGAGCCGTTCGAGCCCGACCTCGTGCGCGAGGTCGCCGGCCGGAAGGTGGTGTCCTTCGGGACTTCGAGCTACGGTTACGACATCCGCTGCTCGAACGACTTCAAGCTGTTCACCAACCTCAACTCGACGATCGTCGACCCGAAGAACTTCGACGAGAAGTCGTTCGTCGACGTGAAGGGCGACTACTGCCTGATCCCGCCGAACTCCTTCGCGCTCGCGCGCACGCTGGAGTACTTCCGGATCCCGCGCGACGTGCTCGTCCTGTGCCTCGGGAAGTCCACGTACGCGCGGTGCGGAATCATCGTGAACGTGACGCCGCTCGAGCCGGAGTGGGAAGGGCACGTGACGCTCGAGTTCTCCAACACCACGCCGCTGCCGGCGAAGATCTACGCGAACGAGGGCGTCGCGCAGATCATCTTCATCGGCGCCGACGAGGTCTGCGAGACCTCTTACCGTGACCGCGGCGGCAAGTACCAGGGGCAGAAGGGCGTCACGCTGCCCCGGATATAGGTTGCCTCAACCGATGTACTGCAGGATCCACAGCGAGAGCCACGGCACGTAGGTGATGATCATCAGCGCGCCGATCGCGGCGACGATGAACGGCACCAGGCCCGGATAGATGCTCGACACCGGCGCCTTGAACACCACCTGGCCGACGAAGATGTTCACGCCGAACGGCGGGGTGAACGTGCCGATGCTCAGGTTCATGATCAGGATCACGCCGAAGTGCACCGGGTCCACGCCGATCGCCCGGGCGATCGGGACGAGGAGCGGCGTCAGGACGAGGATCGACGACGCGGTGTCGAGGAACATGCCGACGGCGAGCAGCAGGAGGTTGATCGCGAGCAGCACCGCCCACGGCGGCACGTCGAGGGCCTTGATGAAGGCGGCCAGCGCCTGCGGTGCGCCGCCGACGGTCAGCGTCCAGGAGAAGAGGCCCGCGGCGGCGACGATGACGAACACCTGGGCGGTCAGGTACATCGACCGCGCCGCCGAGTCGAAGATCTCGCGCGGCCCGATCTCGCGGTAGACGAGGCCCACCACGACGATCGCGTACACGCACGCGGCGCCCGCCGCCTCGGTCGGCGAGAACACCCCGGCGTAGATGCCGCCGAGGATGAACACCGGCGCGAGGATCGACCAGATCCCGTCGCGCGTCGCCGCCAGGAACTCGGCGAGGTCGAACCGCGCGCTGCCGCGCTCGCCGCGGCGGGTCACGTAGTACCAGATGTAGGCGCCGAAGAACGCGGCGAGCACGAACCCGGGGAAGATGCCGGCGGCGAACAGCTTCACGACGGAGGTGTCGGAGGCGGTCCCGTACAGGATGAACCCGATCGACGGCGGGATCAGGTTGTCGATCGCGCCCGCCGAGATGAGCAGCCCCGACGAAAAGCGCTCGTTGTAGCCCGCGTCCCGCAGGCGGTGGTAGGTGAGCCCGCCGACCGCGGCGACGGTCGCCGCGGTCGAGCCCGAGATCGCGCTGAACACGGTCGCGGTGCCGAGCGCGGTGAACGGCAGGCTGCCGCGGACGCCGCCGATCATCGAGGTCATCCATCGCACGAGCCGCTGCGAGACCCCGCCCCGGCCCATCAGGTCGCCGGCGAAGATGAAGAACGGGACGGCGAGCAGGGCGTACTTGTCGATGCTCGCGTACATCACCTGGTGGATCGCGGTCGTCGGAATCCCGGCGAAGAGCGCCAGCACGATCGACGCGGTGGCGAGCAGGATCAGGAAGAACGGAAAGCCGAGCGCGAGCAGGGCGAGCGGCATGAGCACGACCACCCAGCCCATGCCGCGCTCCTAGAACTTCCCGGTGAGGTACGAGCGGATGCGGACGAGGACGGCGAGGACGGTCAGCACGAAGCCGACCAGCAGCGCCGCGTGCGGGATCACCTTGGGCACGCCGAGCGCGAGGCTCACCTGGCCCGACTGCGCCATCAGCGTGACCACCTGCCAGGACTGCACCACCACGAAGATGCAGGTGACGAGCAGCACCGCGGTGGTGACGCCGTTCAGCACGAGCCGCCAGCGGCCGCGGAACTGCGACGAGAAGAGGTCCATGTTCAGATGGCCGCCGTTGTACGCGATCGCGCCCATCCCCACGAACACGCCCCACACGACGAGGAAGACGAGCACCTCCTCGGCCCAGAAGATCGCCCGGCCGAAGACGTAGCGGCCGACGACGTTGGCGAAGACGATCGCCACGCCGGCGAGCATCAGCGTGCCGAGGATCCAGTTCGGCGCGGTGACGAACGCGAACCGGGCGAGACCGCGCATCCCGGCGGTCAGTACTTGCGCGACGTGGTCGCCAGCGTCTTGTAGAACCCGTTGACCGCGGGATTGTCCTTGGTCACCTCTTCGCCGATCCCGGCGAGCATCTGCTGCACCCGCTTCTGGTCGTCGGCCGACAGCGAGATGAACTCGCCGCCCACCTCGCCCCAGCGCTTGCGCATCTGCTCGTCGAGGGTGCGCGACTCGGCCATCAGGCGCGGCTGGAGCTTGTTGCCTTCCTCGATCACCATCTGGCGCAGATCGGGCGGCAGCTTGTTGAGCCACGGCCGGCTGACGACGCCCACCGACACGATCATCGTGTCGTTGACCTGGGTGATCACCTTGCTGATGTCGTTGAACTTGAGGTTCACGTAGACGGCGGTGGCGCTCATCGTCCCGTCGATCACGCCCTGCTGCAGCCCCGGGATCACCTCGGGGAGGTCCATCGGCACGGCGGTGCCGCCGAACTGGCGCATCTTCGCGCGCTCGGCCGGGGTCGCGTTCACGCGCAGCTTCTTGCCCTTGAAGTCGTCGAGCTTGCGGAGCGGCTGCTTCGCGAAGTAGTGCGCGAAGCCGAACGTGAACACCGACACCACCTGCAGTCCCTTGTCGGAGCCGATGGCGAGGATCTCCTTGTTGACCGCCGGGTCGAGCAGGATCTTCTCCGCGTGCGCCGGATCGCGGAACAGCACCGGGATGCTGAAGGTGCCGAAGCGCGGGTCGACGCCGGCGAAGAAGTCGGTCGGCGCGGTGACGCCTTCGACCGTGCCGAGCTGCACGCCCTCGATCATGCTGGCGATACCGCCGAGCTGCGAGCGCGGGAAGATCTTCACCTCGATGCGGCCGTTCGAGCGGGGCTCGATCGCTTCCTTGTACCAGTTCGCCCACTGGTGCTGGATGTCGTTCATCGTCCCGAAGCCGAGCTTCATCGTGAAGTCGGCCGCGGACGCGGGCACCGCCAGCGCGCCGAGGGCGATCCCCGCGGCGGCGGCGAGCGAGCGGAATGCGACTGCAGCGTGTGGCATCAGACTCTCCTCCTCGTGATCCCGCCCGTGATCATCGGCGTTGATCCATTACGGTCCCCGGGGCGGCCGGGGCCGTATTGTTCTACCAGACGAGGTCGCCCTCGCGGATCAGCATCATGCACCCCTCGTCCTCGGTGTACGGCGCGTGCGGGACGCCGATCGGCATCCGGAACCAGACGCCCGGGGTGTACGCGGTGTACTCGTCCTTGAGGCAGCCCTCGACGATGAACGTCTCCTCGCCGATCGCGTGGTTGTGCGTCGGGATCTTCTTCTGCGGGTGGACGAATCCGAACCGCGAGGTCTCGATGCCGTGCATGTCGCGGTAGAGGTGCAGCACGTCGGCGCCGCGGTGCGGGAACGGCGTCCACGGCGTGGTCTTGGCGTCGATCACCATCCGCTCGTCGGGCTGCTTCGGGCGGATCGGCACCCGCCACTTCACGTACAGCACGCAGCCGGTCCGCGAGCTCGGTGAGTGCTGCGCGCCGGCGGGGTTGCGGATGAAGGTGTGCTGACCGTATTCGCCGTGCCCGTCGGAGTAGGTGCCGTCGAGGACGAACACCTCCGTCCGCATCGTCAGCAGCTCGGCCGGCATGCGCGCGTTCGGCGCGAACTTGAGGAGCGCCGTCTCGCGGCCCTTCTTCGGATCGATCACCCGCTCGAGCACTTTCCGCGAGACGCCGGGGTGCTCGGTGGGCTCCCAGGGCATGTTGTTCGTGTCCAGCACGACCACCTTGTCGGGATCCGCGTTCACCTGGGCGCGCGCCTGCATGGCCTCCTCCTTGACACTGGATAAACCGCGAAAATTACGATAGGCTAGTTTTCGATCGATTGTCAATTGAAAGATCGAAATTCAATCTCGCCCGCTACGAGGCCGAATCCGATGTCCGACGAGGAACCGAAGATCGCCCAGAAAGGCCCGTACCGGGTGGAGCTGATGGCCACGTACCGGTACGGCTGGTGCGCCTGCGGCCTGAGCAAGTCGCAGCCGTTCTGCGACGGCTCGCACACGATGAGCAAGACCGGCATCCAGCCGGTGATCTGGACCCACGACAAGGACGAGACCGTCTACCTCTGCGGCTGCAAGCGGAGCGGCAAGCGTCCCTACTGCGACGGCACCCACAACAAGCTTTGAGCGGGCAACGGCGGATCGAGGCGGACGGCGTGACCAAGGCCCAGGAGCAGGCATTGCTCGAGAACGGCGCGGGCGCGGACGCGCAGTCGGGCGTCACGCTCGCGACCGCGATCAGCGACCGCATCCGGTCGGAGATCCTGAGCGGCAAGAAGAAGCCCGGCACGAAGCTGCGGCTCGACGAGATCAAGGCGGAGTTCGGCGTGAGCTGGAGCCCGATCCGCGAGGGGCTCTCGCGGCTGCTCGCGGAAGGGCTCGTCACGACCGAGGACCAGCGCGGATTCCGGGTCGCGCCGGTCTCCAGGCGCGACTTCGCGGACATCATCCGGACCCGGGTCGCGCTCGAGAGCATGGCGTTGCGCGCCTCGATCGAGCGCGGCGACGACGCCTGGGAGGCCGCGCTCCTGTCGGCCCACCACCGGCTGAGCAAGTTCGAGACGCGGCGCTGGGATGGACGCGAGCACGACGAGTGGGAGGTCTGGCACCGGACCTATCACGAGGCGCTCATCGGCGGGTGCGGCTCGCCGATCCTCCTGCAGTTCTGCAACATGCTCCACGACATGAACTACCGCTACCGGCGGCTCTTCCTCTCGACCCACGAGCCGGACCGCGACGTGGCCGCGGAGCATCGCGCGATCGCCGAGGCGACGCTCGCGCGCGACGCGGCGAAGGCGTGCCGGCTGCTCGAAGCCCATATCGAGCGCACCGGGCGCAACATCCTCCAGTCGATGTCGGACTAGGCGCCGCGCGCGCGGCGCGCGGCACCGCCCGTCCCCGGACCAGGACCAGTGAGCGCGAAGCCCGTGTTCGTGTCGGCAGCGGCCACCGCCGCGGTGCTCGACTGGGACGAGATGATCCGCGCCGTGCGCGCCGCCTATGCCGTGCCGCACGGGCCGCAGACGAGCGTCCGCGCCGTCGCCCGCGGCGACGGGACCTCGATCCGCGGCCTCGTCTCCGCTCCGCCCGGGAGCCGCTGCATGGGCGCGAAGGTGTTCGGCGTCGCGCGGGCGCGCCAGGCCACCTACCTGCTGCCGCTCTTCGACCAGGAGACGAGCGAGCTGGTCGCGCTCGTCGACGCCCTGCACATCACTGCGCTGCGGACCGCGGCGACCTCGGCGGTCGCGGTGGACCGCCTCGCGCCCCGCCGTCCGGCGGCGCTCTGCGTGCTCGGCAGCGGCGCCGAGGCGCAGGCGCACGTCCGCGCGCTCGCGGCGGTGCGCACGCTGCGCAGCGTCCGGCTCTACAGCCCGAACCCGGCGAACCGCGAGCGCGCGGCACTGGATCTCGAGCGCGAGCTCCGCGTGCCCTGCGCGGCGACCGCGAGCCCCGCCGACGCGGTCGCGGGCGCGGACATCGTCGTCGCCGCGGCGCGCTCCCGCGACGAGACGCCGATCCTCGACGGCGAGTGGCTCGCGCCGGGCGTGCTGCTCGTGTCGATCGGCTCCACGGTGCCGGAGCAGCGCGAGCTCGACGTCCGGTCGATCGAGGTCTGCGACCTCATCGTGTGCGACGCGGTCCACGAAGTTGCGAACGAGACCGGCGACTTCCTGGCGGCGAGGGCGGCGGGCGTGGCGTTCGCCGACAAGCTCGCGAGCCTCAACGACCTCGTCGCCCACAAGCTCGACGCGCGGGTGGCCGCCGCGCGGCAGCCGATGTACAAGTCGGTCGGCGCCGCGGTCCAGGACGTCGTGATCGGGGAGATGGCGTACCGCGCGGCGGTCGAGCTCGGCCTCGCGGCGGAGATCGACGCCCGGCTCGAGATCAAGCACGTATAGACGGAGGGCAGTGCGATGGCACGATACAAGCGGCACGAGGCGCGCGACTGGGCGCGCGAGCACCTGCGCGGCGTGGCGAACGTCGTCATTCCCTCATACAGCCGCGATCTCAAGCGGCTGAACGAGAAGGGCATCCGCCACGACGTCCGGCTCGAGATCGAGTACGGGTTCGCCGGCACGCTCATGGTCTCGGAGGTGGCGATCACGCTCGACGAGTACCGCCAGTTCTTCGAGTGGGCGGCCGACGAGGCGAAGGGCCGCCTGATGCTGATCCACCACGCCAGCTGGAACGACCTCGAGGAGAACGTCGAGGCGGTGCGGATCGCCGAGGCGAACGGCGCCGAGCTCGTCCTCCTCTCCTACCCGCCGAACTTCTACCCGACGTCGGCGCAGGACATCTACGACTACACGCGCGCCTTCTGCGACGCGACGAGCCTCGCGGTGATGCTGTTCCCGGTGCCGCTGTGGGGGTTCGACCGCGTGCACCCGGCCGACATCGAGGCGGCGGTCATCCGGCGGCTGATCAAGGACTGCCCGAACGTCGCCGCGGTGAAGGCCGAGGGCGGCATGCCGAGCATCATGGGATTCGTGGAGTGCCACCGCCTCTTCGGCAAGGAGATCGTCGTCACCTGCCCGCTCGAGGCCGACATGGTGCCGCTCGCGCAGCTCGCGCCGATGCAGTTCAGCGGCACGAGCAACACCGAGTACTTCGGGCCGACGATCCCGCGGATCTTCCGCCTGCTCCAGGAGAAGCAGTACGACGAGGCGACGCGGCTCTACTGGCAGATCCACCCGGCGCGCAAGGCGAACCAGGCCGCGAACGCCTACGTGGCGCAGACGCTCTTCCTGCACCGCATGCTCTGGAAGTTCCAGGGCTGGCTGAACGGGTTCAACGGCGGCCCGATGCGGCGCCCGACGATGCGGCTGAACGACGGTCACATGAACGCGCTTCGCCAGGGCCTGGAGAAGTCGGGCATCAAGCCGACCGCCGACCCGAACGCCGCGTTCTTCGTCGGGCGCCACGCGAGCTGAGCGCGGCGCGCCGCGAGCGCACCGGGCAAATTGCCTGCCAGCTCTATTGACCTCCCTTAGGGTGGGGGTTATAGTCGCGCGCACATCGTTGGGCCGAAAGGCTTTTTTCACCGGGCCGCGAGGCCTTTTTTCTTTGGTGCTGGAGACCTGATGCCCGTTCGTGCAGTTGCACCGAGAAAAGCCTCCCCGACCCGGGCCCGGGCACCGCAGCGCCCCGAGCAACTCTTCGATACCCACCCCGAGACGAGCGTCGACTTCGCGCTCGTCCGGTCCGCCGCCAGGGACCGCTACACCCGGCCGTTCCTGCTGATCGACTCCCGCATCATCCGCGAGAAGACGCGCCGCTTCGCCGCGGCGATGCCGCGCGTGCAGCCGCACTACGCGGTGAAGGCGAACCCCGATCCGCGCGTGCTGCGCGTCCTGATCGAGGAGGGCGCCCGGTTCGAGATCGCGTCCACGGCGGAGCTCGATCTCCTCTGCGGGCTCGGCGTGCCGGCCGCGCAGGTCTTCTACTCGAACCCGATGAAGTCGCGCGAGTGGATCGACTACGCGGCGACGCAGGGCGTCGAGTGGTTCGTGGTCGACGCCGTCGAGGAGCTGCGCAAGGTCCACGCCGTCCGGCCCGAGGCGAAGCTCTACCTGCGCATCGACACGCCCAACATCGGCGCCGACTGGCCGCTCGCCGGCAAGTTCGGGGCGCACGCGGCCGAGATCCCGGAGATCATCGCGACGGCCGCCGTCCTTGGCGCGAAGCTCGCCGGGGTCACGTTCCACGTCGGCTCCCAGTGCCGCAACCCGGAGAACTGGCGGGTCGGCATCGAGAAGTCGCGGGCGGTGTTCGACCAGATGATCGCCGCGGGCCTGAGCCCGAGCCTCCTCAACATCGGCGGCGGCTTCCCGGTCCGGCACGTGAAGCCGATCCCGTCGATCGAGGTCATCGGCGAGGTGGTGAACCGTGCGCTCGAAGCGTTCCCGCCGGAGGTCGAGGTGATCGCCGAGCCGGGGCGCTATCTCGTGTCCGACGCGGGCTACTTCGTGTGCCGGGTCGTCGGCACGGCGACCCGCAACGGCACGCACTGGATGTATTGGGACGCCGGGCTCTTCGGCGGGATCATCGAGACCGCCGAGGGCCTCAAGTACAAGCTGCGCACCGACCGCACCGGCCTCGACGTGAAATGGACGGTTGCCGGCCCGACGTGCGACTCGGTCGACGTCATCCTCCGCGACGAGGAGCTGCCCGGGGACCTGCAGGACGGCGATTTCATCTACATCCGGAACGCCGGGGCGTACACCACCGCGTACGCGTCCAGCTTCAACGGCTTTCCGCTCCCCGAGGTGAGGGTGCTGTAGCGGCGATGGCGTTCCAGGCGGCCGATCCCGGCTTCGAAGCCCGGGTCCGCGCGAGCTTCGGCCGCCAGCCGGCGATGAAGCTGATCGGCGCGGTGCTCACCCGCGTCGAGCCGGGAATCGCGACCGTCGAGCTGCCCTACCGCGCCGATCTCAGCCAGCAGCACGGCTTCTTCCACGGCGGGATCGTCGCGATGATCGGCGACAACGCCGCGGCTACGCGGCGTACACGCTGTTTCCCGCGGACAGCTCGGTCCTCACCGTCGAGTTCAAGCTCAACCTCATCGCGCCGGCCGACGGCGAGCGGCTGGTCGCGACCGGCCGGGTGAAGAAGCCGGGCGGACGCTCACGATCTGCGAGTTCGAGATCGTCGCGCACAAGGGCGGCAAGGCGACCGCGTGCGCGCTCGGGCTCGAGACCCTGATCTGCCTCGCGGGCAGGTCCGACGCGCCCGCCGGCTAGGACCGCGGCCGGGCGCGCTCGTAGGTCACGAAGGCGAAGCCGGCGCCGGGCTCGCGCGCGACCTCGCGCCAATCGGCGGGATCGAATTCGGGGAACAGGCTGTCGCCGGGGTATTCGGCGTCGAGCAGCGTGAGGTACAGCCGGTCGGCCCGCGGCAGCGCGAGCCGGTAGAGCTCGGCGCCGCCGATCACGAACGCTTCGGGCGCATCGCGCGCCGCGGCGATCGCGGCGTCGAGCGAGCCGGCGAGCCTCGCACCCGTCCCAGCTCGCGCCCGGCCGTCGCGTCACGACGATATTGCGCCGGCCCGGCAGTGCTCTCCCGATCGACTCGTGCGTCTTCCGGCCCATGATGACCGGCGCGCCCATGGTCAGCCGCTTGAAGCGCTGCAGGTCCGCGGGAAGATGCCAGGGGAGGCGGTTGCCCGCGCCGATGACGCGGTTGCGGGCGAGTGCGGCGACGAGCGAGACGAGCGGCATGTTGATGTCATTGCAGCGGCCGCGCCGACCGGCGTCGTCGCCTGTATCATGGGACGCACCGATTATAGGGTGCGCTCCTGCCGGCATTGAAGTTCGCCAATTTCTACTACCCGAAGTCGTTCCTGAAGCTGCTGCTGATCGGCTTCGTCGTCGTCTCCGCGCCGCTCGTGGTCGCGCTGGTGAACGCTGCGATCTCGATGCAGCGGCTCGCCAGCATGAGCGAGAGCGCGGTCGACCAGGCGGCGCAGGCCGCGCGGAGCTCGCGGCTCCTGATGGAGCAGGCGCTGTCGATGGAGCGCGTCGTGCGCCAGTACGTGATCCTCGACGACGCCGGGCTCCTCGACGACTACGCCAAGATCCGCGCCAACTTCAAGCGCACGACGAGCGAGCTGTCGCTGCTGCCGCTCGACGAGCTGCAGCTCTCCGAGCTGAACCGCACCATCGACCGGGAGCAGGCGCTCTACGAGGCGCTGTCGACGCAGCCGCAGCAGCCGCCGGAGCGGCGCCGGCTGATCGAGGGCTACGTCGATCTCTCCGGCCTGGCGAGGAACGTGCTGAACGAGTCCAACCTGCTCATCGACCGCGAGGTCGACCGCATGCGCGCGACCGCGGCGGCGACGCAGCGCGCGCTCTTCATCGAGCTCGCCGCGGCGTTTCCGCTCGGGCTCGCGATCGCGGCGCTGTTCGCGTTCCTGATCGCGCGCCCGATCCGGCAGCTCGACCGCGCGATCCGCCGGCTGGGGGCGGGCGAGTTCGACGCCGCGCTGGACATCCAGGGCCCGGCCGACCTCGAGTACCTGGGCGAGCGCCTCGAATGGCTGCGCCGGCGGCTGGGGGCGGTCGAGGAGCAGAAGGCGCGGTTCCTGCGCCACGTCTCGCACGAGCTGAAGACCCCGCTCACCGCGCTCCGCGAGGGTTCGGAGCTGCTCGCCGACGGCGCCGCCGGTCCGGTCACGCCCGGGCAGCGCGAGATCATCTCGATCCTCCAGTCGAACAGCGTGCGGCTCCAGCGCCTCATCGAGGACCTGCTCCACTACCAGAGCGCGGTCGCCGGCGTGGACCACCTCAAGCTCGCCAAGGTGGATCTCGCGGAGGTGGCGCGCGGCGCGATCGACGGCCACAAGCTGAACGCCGCCGGACGGTCGGTCGGGTTCGCCCTCGACGCGAAGCCCGCGCCGCTCCTCGGCGACGAGGAGAAGCTGCGCGTCGTCGTCGACAATCTGCTGTCGAACGCGGTGAAGTACTCGCCCGAAGGCGGCACGGTGCGCATCGCCGTGGCCCCGCGTGCGCGCGACGTGTCGCTCGAGATCGCGGACGACGGTCCGGGCGTGCCGGAGACCGACCGCGACAAGGTGTTCGACTGGTTCTTCCAGGGCGAGCGGCCGTCGGGCGCGCGCGTGAAGGGCAGCGGGCTCGGGCTCGCGATCGCGCGCGAGTTCGCGGTCGCGCACGGCGGCACGATCGAGGCGCTCGAGGGTCCGGGCGGACGCTTCCGCCTGATGCTGCCGCAGGTCGCGGCGCGGAAGGAAGCGGCGTGAAGCGCATCGCCGCGCTTGCCGTGCTCGTGCTCACCGGCTGCGCACTGATCGAGCCGCCGGCGACCACGCCCGCGCCGGTCGTGGAGCCGACCGCACCCGCGCCGACGCCGCCGGCACCGGCACCGACACCGACACCGGACACCGGCACCACCGACACCACCGGCGCCGGTCGTGGAAGCCGACGAGTCGCGGCAGGCGGCCGAGCTTCTGGGTTACTATCAGCGCGTGGCAGGTCTCGGTCTGGAAGACCAGAAGCGCGAGCTTGCGACGGCGACGCAGTCGTTCAACCGCGAGCGCTCGAACGCGAATCGCGTGCGGCTCGCGCTCCTGTACTCGATCCCGGGCAGCGCGCTGCAGGACGATGCCCGCGCCGCCCAGCTGCTCGAACCGATCGCCGCCGGCAGCGGCGCAGTCCGGCAGCTCGCGGGCCTCGTGCACGCCCAGGTCACCGACCGCCTGAAGACGCAGAAGCGCGCCGACCAGCTGAAGGACCAGGTCGAGCAGCTGCGCGCGATCGAGAAGGACCTGATCGAGCGCGGGGGGCAGACGCCGCCGCCGCGGAAACCATGAACCGGCCACCGCGCAACCGTTCGCGGAACCGCCGGCAGCACCGGGGATCGACTGGGGGAGGCCCGTAGTCCGTACAAGGGCCCTGTTGCCGCCTATGAACGCTGACCCGATGCAGAAGACGATCCTCGTCGTCGACGACGATCCCGACCTCCTGAAGCTCCTCGCCCTGCGCCTGACCGCCGCCGGCTATCTGGCGCAGACCGCCGAGAGCGGCGAGCGCGCGCTCGCCGTGATCGCGGTGTCGCGTCCGGACGTCGTGGTGACCGACCTCAAGATGGGCGGCATGGACGGCCTCGCGCTGTTCGAGGCGATCCAGCGCACCGCGCCGACGCTGCCGGTCATCATCCTCACCGCGCACGGCACGATCCCGGACGCGGTCGACGCCACGCGGCGCGGCGTGTTCGGGTTCCTGCCGAAGCCGTTCGAGTCGCGCGAGCTGCTCGCGCAGGTCGAGCAGGCGCTGAAGCTCTCGTCGTCGCCGTCGGCCGACGGTGCGACCGAGGCGTGGCGCGCCGGGATCGTGACCGCGAGCCCGCAGGTCGAGGACCTGCTGCGGCGCGCGCGGCTGGTGGCGCAATCGGACGCGAGCGTGCTGATCGTCGGCGCGAGCGGCACCGGCAAGGAGCTGCTCGCCCGCGCCATCCATCGCGCGAGCAAGCGGCACGACGCGCCGTTCGTCGCGGTGAACTGCGCGGCGATCCCCGAGACGCTGCTCGAGAGCGAGCTCTTCGGCCACCGCAAGGGCGCGTTCACCGGCGCGAGCTACGACCACAAGGGCCTCTTCCAGTCGGCCGAAGGCGGGAGCGTGTTCCTCGACGAGATCGGCGACATGCCGGTCGCGCTGCAGGTGAAGCTCCTGCGCGCGCTGCAGGAGCGCGAGGTGCGGCCGGTGGGCGCCACCCAGTCGGTGCCGGTCGACGTGCGGATCGTCTCGGCGACGCACCGGAATCTCGAGGAGCGGGTCGCGCGCGGCGAGTTCCGGGAGGACCTGTACTACCGGCTGAACGTCGTGTCGTTCACGATCCCGTCGCTCGCCGAGCGGCGCGAAGACATCGTGCCGCTCGCGCAGCACTTCCTGGCGGTGACCGCCGCGCGCTACGGCAAGGACGTGCGCGCGTTCGCGCCGGAGGCGCTCGAGCTGCTGATCGCGGCGCCGTGGCCGGGGAACGTGCGCCAGCTCGCGAACGCGGTGGAGCAGGCGGTCGCGCTCGCGACCTCGCCGATCCTGACGGCGGCGCTGGTCGCCGCGGCGCTGAAGAGCGAGCCGGTCGGACTGACGCCGCTCGACGAAGCGAAGCGCGCGTTCGAGCGCGACTATCTCGTGCGGATCCTGCGGCTCACGCGCGGCAACGTCTCCCAGGCGGCGCGCCTCGCGCAGCGGAACCGCACCGAGTTCTACAAGCTGCTCGAGCGCCACCAGCTGCAGCCGGGCATGTTCAAGAGCGACCGGCGCGAGCGCGGGACGCTGAGCGCGGAGCGATGACGTCGAGCCGCGCCGTACCGCTGCTGCTGCTCGCGCTCGCCGCCGGCTGCGCGAGCGACGCGGACCTGCGGCCGGGGGCGCAGAACCCGCCGACGGTGACGAGCTCGGTGAACCTCTCGGGCTACCCGCCCGAGTTCCGGCGCGGCTTCACCGACGGCTGCGCCGCCGTGCGCGCAAGCGAGACGGCGCAGCGCCCCAAGGGCGAAGCGCAGTACGTCTCCGGCTGGCAGGACGGCTTCGACTACTGCAAGTCGCGCAAGTAGCCCGTTTCCTGCGGGTGCGGGCGCGCGATCACGCTGTCGTCCGGCAGCGACAGGGTCGGCCAGAGCGAAATCCCATCGGATGCCGGCCGAGCCGTCGGGCGCGGGCGACAGCGCACGCCCGCTTCACCATCGCACGCTATTGATTCCGTTCGGTTCTTCGCGCTGGCACGGCGGTTGCAACAAGTCGTTCCGCAAAGCGAAGGAGCGTCGAAGTCATGGCCACGGCGATGCGCAATCGGCCGAATCTGCTCATCGTCGGCGCGGTAGCGTCGGTAGCGCTCGTCGGCGTGGCGGCGCTCGTCGGTCTCGTGTCGTCGCGAAGCGCGGAGAAGCTCGAGGCGGCGCCGCAGAAAGAGGCCGACGCCGGGCCGCGGCGGGCGCTGGGCGCGGCGTGTGCGAACTGCGGCACGGTCGAGGCGATCCGCACGGTCATGGTCGCGGGCCCGGCCGACGGAACGAAGCGCACCGTCTACCGCATCACGGTGCGGATGGACGACGGCTCCTTCCGGACGCTGTCGCAGGCGACGCCGCCGTCGGTCGCGGTGGGCGAAGCGGTACGGATCACCGACGGCGCCGTCATCAGGCCGCCGTCCCAGGACGCGAAAGGGTAACCACGGGCGCCAAGCGCCCTGGACAACAACACGACCACATCCTCCCCGGGAGAGCTCTCCCCGAGCAAGGTTCAGTCGAAAGAGCTCTCCATTCAGGCCCGCTCCCCTCCCCGCGGGCCTTTCTTTTTCTGCTGCGCGCGTAGCGCGCAGCAGAAAAAGGAAGGCCCGCCTGCGGGCACTTGAAAGGAACAAGGGGGGATTCCCCTTGTATATCCCCCGACGAACAAGGGGGGCGGAGGCCCCCCTTGTAGATCCCCCGGTCCCGGGTGCGGGTTATGCCGTTTCGAGGGTCGCGAGTTCGGCGCGCAGCTGTGCGCGCAGCGCGGTTTCCAGGTCGTCGGCGTTGTCGGCGGGCGCGGCGAGGAAGGATTCGAGCGCGCGAATCGCGGCGGCCAACTCGTCCATCTGCGTGGAGGCGGCCGTAGAGCGCAGAGCGCTGCTCGAGGAGGGCGGCGAGGTGCTGGTCGCACCGCGCGATCGGCGTCGGGTAGTGGCTGATCTCGTCGTTCAGCCGCGCGACGCGGCCCTGGAGGTGGCGGTGCAGATCGGCCCAGAGGGCAGGGATCGACCGATCGTCCATGGCTAGACCGCGATCGGCGCCTTGATGGCGGGGTGCGGGTCGTAGCCTTCGAGCGTGAAATCGCCGTACTCGAAGCCGAAGATGTCCGTGACCGCCGGGTTGAGCCTGAGGCGCGGGAACGGCCGCGGCGTGCGCGCGAGCTGCTCGCGCGCCTGGTCGAGGTGGTTGAGGTAGAGGTGCGCGTCGCCGAGCGTGAGCACGAACTCGCCGGGCTTGAGCCCGGTCACCTGCGCGACCATCAGCGTCAGGAGCGCGTAGGAGGCGATGTTGAACGGCACGCCGAGGAAGATGTCGGCGCTGCGCTGGTAGAGCTGGCACGAGAGCCGCCCCTCCGCGACGTAGAACTGGAAGAGGGCGTGGCACGGCGGCAGGGCCATGCGCTCGACGTCGGCCGGATTCCAGGCGGTGACGATGTGGCGCCGGGAATCGGGCTTCGTCCGGATCGACGCGACGACCTTCGCGATCTGGTCGATCGTGCCGCCGCCGCGGTCGGGCCAGTTGCGCCACTGGTAGCCGTAGACCGGGCCGAGGTCGCCGTCCGGGCCCGCCCACTCGTCCCAGATCGTGACGCCGCGCTCCTGCAGCCAGCGCACGTTGGTGTCGCCGCGCAGGAACCACAGCAGCTCGTAGACGATCGACTTGAGGTGCAGCTTCTTCGTCGTGAGCAGCGGGAAGCGGTCGGCCAGGTCGAAGCGCATCTGCCAGCCGAACACCGACCGCGTGCCGGTGCCGGTGCGGTCGCTCTTCGCGTGCCCGCGCTCGAGCACGTGCCGCATCAGATCCAGGTAGGCCTGTTCCATCGCCGCAAGTATAGCGACGGTCGCTTCTGCGCAGCGCACCCTCTCCCCCGATTTTGGGGGAGAGGGCAGGGAGAGGGGGGCAGCCCGCCGATAGGGTGCGCCGCGAGGCGGGCGGTCAGTGCGCGATGAAGTTGAAGAGCTCCCGCGCCGACTGGAAGCGCGCGTCGGGGCGCTTCGCGAGCAGGCGGTCGAGGATCGGCTGGTAGCCGACGAGGCGCTTCGGCAGCCGCGGCACCTGGCCGTGGACGTGCTGGTAGGCGAGCGCCGAGGCGTTCTCGCCCTGGTACGGCGGCTTGCCGGTCAGCATCTCGTAGAGGATCACCCCGGTCGAGTAGAGATCGCCGCGCGCGTCGTGCGGCTGCCCGAGGCACTGCTCGGGGCTCATGTAGAGCGGCGTCGCCATCACCATGCCCTTCTGCGTGAGCGTGGTCGTCGCGTCGAGCTCGCGCGCGAGCCCGAAATCGAGGATCGCGAGCCGGTGGTTGGCGCGGAACATGATGTTCTGCGGCTTGAGATCGCGGTGCACGACGCCGGCGGTGTGGACCGCGTCCAGGGCTTCCGCCATCTGCACCAGGATCTTGAGCGCCCCCATCGAGCTGATGCCCTTCTGGATGCGGTGCGAGAGGTCGCCGCCCGGAAAGTACTCCATCGCGAGCCACGGGTTGTCGGACGCGAACCCCTGGTCGAAGATCATCACCACGTGCTCGTTCTGGATGCGCTGGATGATCTTGTACTCGCGCACGAAGCGCGCCTGCGACTGCGGGTCGCGCGCGAGGCGCGTGTCGAGCATCTTCAGGACGAGCTGCAGGCCGTCGGACTCGCGCTCGGCGAGATACACGCGCGACATGCCGCCTTCGCCGATCTTGCGCAGCACGCGGTAGCCGAGCACGTCGGACTGCTCGGCGCCCGCCGGCTGGCCGATCTCGCCGACCTTGAGCTGCTGCGTCAGCCCGAGCATCTCGCGCGAGATCGCGACCGACTCGATCATCGCCTCCTTGATCGCCATCGCGAGGCGGATCGGCGTGAGGTCGGGCTTCTTCAGGTAGTCGGCCGCGCCGGCCTTCACCGCCTTCACCGCCATGTCCTCGCCGCCGGTGTCGGAGAGCACGAGCGTCGGCGGCACCGGCCCCTCGGCGCGGAACTCGGTGAGCCACTCGA
>CAVXND010000007.1:0-19209 GCA_963762785.1 uncultured beta proteobacterium | reverse complement strand
GGTCCTTCAGTGCGCGATGAAGTTGAAGAGCTCCCGCGCCGACTGGAAGCGCGCGTCGGGGCGCTTCGCGAGCAGGCGGTCGAGGATCGGCTGGTAGCCGACGAGCCGCTTCGGCAGCCGCGGCATCTGGCCGTGGACGTGCTGGTAGGCGAGCGCCGAGGCGTTCTCGCCCTCGTACGGCGAGCTTGCCGGTCAGCATCTCGTAGAGGATCACCCCGGTCGAGTAGAGATCGCCGCGCGCGTCGTGCGGCTGCCCGAGGCACTGCTCGGGGCTCATGTAGAGCGGCGTCGCCATCACCATGCCCTTCTGCGTGAGCGTGGTCGTCGCGTCGAGCTCGCGCGCGAGCCCGAAATCGAGGATCGCGAGCCGGTGGTTGGCGCGGAACATGATGTTCTGCGGCTTGAGATCGCGGTGCACGACGCCGGCGGTGTGGACCGCGTCCAGGGCTTCCGCCATCTGCACCAGGATCTTGAGCGCCCCCATCGAGCTGATGCCCTTCTGGATGCGGTGCGAGAGGTCGCCGCCCGGGAAGTACTCCATCGCGAGCCACGGGTTGTCGGACGCGAACCCCTGGTCGAAGATCATCACCACGTGCTCGTTCTGGATGCGCTGGATGATCTTGTACTCGCGCACGAAGCGCGCCTGCGACTGCGGGTCGCGCGCGAGGCGCGTGTCGAGCATCTTCAGGACGAGCTGCAGGCCGTCGGACTCGCGCTCGGCGAGATACACGCGCGACATGCCGCCTTCGCCGATCTTGCGCAGCACGCGGTAGCCGAGCACGTCGGACTGCTCGGCGCCCGCCGGCTGGCCGATCTCGCCGACCTTGAGCTGCTGCGTCAGCCCGAGCATCTCGCGCGAGATCGCGACCGACTCGATCATCGCCTCCTTGATCGCCATCGCGAGGCGGATCGGCGTGAGGTCGGGCTTCTTCAGGTAGTCGGCGGCGCCGGCCTTCACCGCCTTCACCGCCATGTCCTCGCCGCCGGTGTCGGAGAGCACGAGCGTCGGCGGCACCGTGCCCCTCGGCGCGGAACTCGGTGAGCCACTCGAGCCCGTCCGCGCCCGCGCCCGGCGAGTCGTCGAGCAGCAGCGCGTCGTACCGGCGCCAGTCGAAGCCGATCGTCGGCTTGCCCTGCGCGGCCGGGTCCCAGAGCGTCAGCTCCGCGTCCGGCATCGCGGCCGCGAGGTACTGCGTCACGCGGCTGCGAAAATCTTCAGAGTCGTCGATGACGAGAACGCGCATTCAATTCATGGTCGCGGAGGCTCGGTCGATCATAGTCCCTTCCGGGGCCCGCCTCTCCGGCGGAACGAGCCAAAGTGTGACGGCTACCGCAATCGCGAAGAGGACGTACGCCACTGTGAACGCCCACTCTGGCAGGTCGTAGTAGAGGAGCCGGCTCACCCAGCGCCCGACGAAGCTCGGGCCCTCGGGGCTCGCGTGCCGGAGCGCGTTTTCCCAGACCGTCAGCGGGCAGGCGACGCCGAGCGAGGGCCTCGAGCGCCACGAACGCGATCGCGGCGAGATGCGCGTAGCGGAACGCGCGGTTGCGGACCCAGCGCCAGCCGAGCGCGCCGCCGGCGAGGACGAGCGCGAAGCCGAGAACGACGAAGAGGACGAACGCGAAGTGGACGACGAGGATCGCGTCCGCGAGCACTGCTGCGCGCCCGCTAGGGTGCCGCCCCCGTCGCGCGCGGCCGCGCGGGATCGGCGATCCACTCGCTCCAGGAGCCGGGGTAGAGCCTGCTCCCGCCGAGCCCGGCGATCTCCATCGCGAGCAGGTTGTGGCAGGCCGCGACCCCGGAGCCGCACGAGTGCACGACCGCATCCGGCGCGCTTCCGCCGAGCAGCGCCAGGAACTCCTCGCGCAGCCGCTCGGGCGGCTTGAACGCGCCGCGCGTCGAGGTTCTCGCGGACGAAGCGGTTGAGCGAGCCGGGGATGTGCCCGGCGACCGGATCGATCGGCTCGGCTTCGCCGCGATAGCGCTCGCCGGAGCGCGCGTCGACGAGCTTCATCGCCGGTGAGCGGAGCTCGGCCAGCACGCGGCCGGCGTCGACGGCGAGCGGCCGGAGCCGCGGCTCGAACCGTGCGGGCTGCACGCGCGGCAGCTCGGCGGTGACCGGACGCTCCTCGCGCAACCACTTCCCGAGGCTGCCGTCGAGGACCGCGACGGCGTCGTGGCCGAGCCAGCGCAGCATCCACCACAGGCGCGATGCGTTCACGCCGCCTTGCGCGTCGTAGGCCACGACCTGCGTGTCCGGCCCGACGCCGGCGGCGCCGAGCTTCGCCGCGAAGACCGCCGGGTCCGGCAGCGGATGGCGGCCGTTCGCGCCGGTCGCCGGCCCGGCGAGGTCCTCGTCCATGTGCATGAACCGCGCCCCGGGGATGTGCGCCGCCAGGTATTCGGTGCGCCCGAGGTCCGGTTTGGCGAGATCGTGGCGGCAGTCGAAGACGACCCAGCGCGGATCGTCGAGGTGGCCGGCGAGCTCGTCGGTCGTGACGAGGGTGGTGAACATCGCGTGCCGACTATAGCAGGACCGGGCGATAATCCGGCCCTGTTGCGGGGCATCGAGAGGTCACGCCATGAACGAAATCGCGCCGAAGAACGTCCAGGGGCTCGCCGTCAACCTCGAGGCGTACTGGATGCCGTTCTCGCACAACCGCTACTTCAAGCGGCATCACGAGCGCCGCCTGCTCGCCTCCGCGAAGGGCGCCTACTACACCACCGTCGAGGGACACCGCCTCTTCGACTGCCTCTCCGGCCTGTGGTGCATCGGGCTCGGCCACGGCCATCCGCGCATCGCCGCCGCGCTCAAGGCGCAGTTCGAGACGATGGACTACAGCCCGGCGTTCCAGATGGGCTACCCGGAGACCTTCCGCCTCGCCGAGCGAATCGCGGGCATGGCGCCGGCCGGGCTCGACCACGTCTTCTTCGTCAACTCCGGCTCCGAGGCGGTCGACACCGCGCTCAAGATCGCGCTCGCGTACCACCGCGTCCGCGGCGAAGCCGGCCGCATCCGCTTCGTCGGCCGCGAGCGCGGCTATCACGGCGTCGGCTTCGGCGGCATCTCGGTCGGCGGGATGGTCGCGAACCGCAAGATGTTCCCGTCCGCGCAGCTCGTCGGCGTCGATCACCTGCCGCATACGCTGAACCTCTCCGAGATGGCGTTCTCGCGCGGCCAGCCGAAGTGGGGCGCGCATCTCGCCGACGAGCTCTCGCGCATCGTCGCGCTGCACGACGCTTCCACGATCGCCGCCGTCGTCGTCGAGCCGATGCAGGGCTCGGCCGGCGTCATCGTGCCGCCGGTCGGCTACCTCGAGCGGCTGCGCGAGCTCTGCACGCAGCACGGCATCCTCCTCGTGTTCGACGAGGTGATCACCGGCTTCGGCCGCATGGGCGCGGCGTTCGCGGCCGAGCGCTTCGGCGTCGTGCCCGACATGATCGTGTTCGCGAAGGGCGTGAACAACGGCGCGGTGCCGCTCGGCGGCGTGATCGTCCGCAAGGAGATCTACGACGCGTTCATGACCGGCCCCGAGCACCTGGTCGAGTTCTTCCACGGCTACACCTACTCCGGGCACCCGATGGCGGTCGCCGCCGCGCACGCGACGCTCGACGTGCTCGAGGAGGAGGGGACGTTCGCGCGCGTGCGCGCGCTCGAGCGCGTGCTCGAGGACGCGATGCACTCGCTCAAGGGCGAGCCCGGCGTCCTCGACATCCGCAACCTCGGGCTCGCGGCGGCGGTCGACCTCGAGCCGATCCCGGGGCAGCCGGGCGTGCGCGCGCTCAAGGTGTTCGAGCAGGGCCTGCGCGAAGGCCAGCTCCTCCGCTTCACCGGCGACACGATCGCCGTCGGCCCGCCGTTCATCTCGACCGAGCAGGAGCTCGCGCGGATGGTCGACGGCATCCGCGCCTCGATTCGCGCCGCGCGGTAACGGCCATGAACGACACGACGACGCGCGAAGCGGGCACGATCGCCGGCCTGCGGATCGACGGCGACCGGCTCTGGCGCTCGCTCATGGATCTCGCGGCGATCGGCGCGACGCCGCTCGGCGGGGTGCGGCGCATCGCGCTCACCGATCTCGACCGGCAGGGGCGCGACCGGGTGATCGAATGGTTCCGCGGCGCGGGGCTCGAAGTGCGAGTCGATCCGATCGGCAACATCTTCGGCCGCCGCGCCGGGCGCGACGCGAGCCTGCCGCCGGTGGTCGCCGGCAGCCACATCGACACCCAGCCCTCGGGCGGGAAGTTCGACGGCAACTACGGCGTGCTCGCCGGGCTCGAGGTGGTGCGCACGCTGAACGACCGCGGCATCGCGACCGCGGCGCCGATCGAGGTCGCGGTCTGGACGAACGAGGAGGGCACGCGCTTCACGCCGGTGATGATGGGCTCGGGCGTGTTCGCCGGCGTCCATCCGCTCGACGAAGTGCTGGCGCGCACCGACCTCGACGGCCGCTCGGTCGGGGACGAGCTGCGGCGCATCGGCTACGCCGGCGCCGCGCCGCTCGGCTCGGCGGTCGGCGCGTACTTCGAGGCGCACATCGAGCAGGGGCCGGTCCTCGAGGACACCCGCCGCACGATCGGCGTCGTCACCGGCGCGCTCGGACAGCGCTGGTACGACGTGACGGCGACCGGCATGAACGCGCACGCCGGCCCGACGCCGATGCGGCTCCGCAAGGACGCGCTGCTCGCCGCCGCCCGGCTCGTCGGCGAGGTGAACCGCATCGCGCTCGAGTTCGCGCCCGACGGCCGCGGCACCGTCGGCTTCATGCAGGTCGGCCCGAACTCGCGCAACGTCGTGCCGGGCGAGGTGAAGTTCTCGGTCGACTTCCGGCACGCGACCGACGACGGCCTCGACGGGATGGACCGCGCGCTGCGCGCGGCCTGCGAGCGCGTCGCGCGGGAGACCAACGTCGCGGTCGCCGCCGCGCCGGTCGTGTACTTCCCGCCGTGCGCCTTCGACGCCGCGTGCGTCGGCGCGGTGCGCGCCGCCGCGGCGGCGCTCGATCTCCCCAGCCTCGACATCGTCAGCGGCGCCGGGCACGACGCCGTCTACGTCGCGCGGGTGGCGCCGGCGGCGATGATCTTCGTGCCGTGCAAGGACGGCATCAGCCACAACGAGATCGAGGACGCGACGCCGGCGGATCTCGCGGCGGGGTGCGACGTCCTCGCGCGCGCGATGCTCGCGCGCGCCCGCGTCGCCGCGTAGGGCGCAACGACGATGGCCAAGAACGCCGCGAACGCCACGACCGACGACGCGCCGAAGAGCTTCGAGGCCGCGCTCGCCGAGCTGGAGAAGATCGTCCAGTCGATGGAGGCCGGCACGCTTCCGCTCGAGCAGTCGCTCGCCGCGCACAAGCGCGGGATCGAGCTCGCGAAGTACTGCCAGGGGCGGCTCGCCCAGGCGCAGGCGCAGGTGCGCGTGCTCGAGGACGAAGCGCTGAAAGCCCTGTCCGGTGACGACGCCGAAGGCTGACCTGCGCGGCTGGATGGCGATGGTCCAGTCGCGCGTCGAGCGCGCGCTGGAGCGCGTGCTCCCGGCGGCGGACCACACGCCGCAGCGCCTCCACCAGGCGATGCGGTACGCCGTCCTCGGGGGCGGCAAGCGCGTGCGGCCGATGCTCGCGTTCGCCGCCGGGGAGCTCGCGGCGAGCCCGCTCGAGCGGCTCGACGCGGTCGCCTGCTCGCTCGAGCTCATCCACGCCTATTCGCTCGTGCACGACGACCTGCCGTGCATGGACGACGACGTGCTCCGCCGCGGCAAGCCGACGGTGCACGTCGAGTTCGACGAGGCGACGGCGCTCCTCGTCGGCGACGGCCTGCAGTCGCTCGCGTTCGAGGTGCTGGCGGCGGGCGGGCTCGCCGAGGCGCCCGCGACCCAGCTCGAGATGCTGCGCGTGCTCGCGCTCGCGAGCGGCACCCGCGGGATGGCGGGCGGGCAGGCGATCGACCTCGCCGCGGTGGGCGCCGAGCTGACGCTCCCCGAGCTCGAGTTCATGCACATCCTCAAGACCGGCGCGCTGATCCGCGCCTCCGTCGCGCTCGGCGCGCGGTGCGGCCAGCCGCTCGGGCGCACCGAGTCCGACCAGCTCGACCGCTACGCGAAGTGCGTCGGGCTCGCGTTCCAGGTGGTCGACGACGTGCTCGACGCCGAGGCGCCGACCGCGACGCTCGGCAAGACCGCCGGGAAGGACGCGGCGCAGGGCAAGCCCACCTACGTCTCGCTGCTCGGCATTCCGCGCGCGAAGGCGCTCGCGCAGGAGCTGCGTCGCGACGCGCATGCCGCGCTCGAAGGCTTCGGGGCGCGCGCCGCGCGCCTGCGGGACCTCGCCGACTTCATCGTCATGCGCGAGTTCTAACGCCCCGGGAAAGCCAGAAAGCGCCAGTAAGCCAGCCAGGAAGTCAGAAACAATAAGCGTTACAATCACTTGGTCCTCGCTTCCCCGGTTCCTCCCCGTGGCTCCTCCGCCGTGGCCTACGAACTCCTCCAGACCATCAATTCCCCGGCCGACCTGCGCCAGCTCGACCGCAAGGCGCTCGGCCAGCTCGCCACCGAGCTCCGCGCGTTCGTGCTCGAGTCGGTGAGCCGCACCGGCGGCCACCTCTCGTCCAACCTCGGCACGGTCGAGCTGACGATCGCGCTCCACTACGTCTTCAACACGCCCGAGGACCGGATCGTCTGGGACGTCGGCCACCAGAGCTACCCGCACAAGATCCTCACCGGGCGGCGCGGCGAGATGGACCGCATCCGCATGCTCGGCGGCATCTCCGGCTTCCCGCGCCGCTCCGAATCGCGGTACGACACGTTCGGCACCGCGCACTCGAGCACCTCGATCAGCGCCGCGCTCGGCATGGCGGTCGCGGCCCGGCGCAAGGGCGAGGACCGGCGGGCGATCGCGGTGATCGGCGACGGCGCGATGTCGGCCGGGATGGCGTTCGAGGCGATGAACAACGTCGTCGACGCCGACGCCGACATGCTGGTCATCCTCAACGACAACGACATGTCGATCTCGCCGTCGCTCGGCGGGATGAACCGCTACCTCGCGCGCCTCGTGTCCGGCCGCTTCTACGCCGCCGCGCGCCGGGCGGCGGAGAAGGTGCTCTCGCCGGTGCCGCCGCTGTGGCAGTTCGCGAAGAAGGTCGAGGAGCACGCGAAGGGCCTCGTCGTGCCCTCGACGCTGTTCGAGGAGCTCGGGTTCAACTACATCGGGCCGATCGACGGCCACGACCTCGATTCGCTGCTGCCGACCCTGAAGAACATCAGGGAGCTCAAGGGGCCGCAGTTCCTGCACATCGTGACCCGCAAGGGCCAGGGCTACAAGCTCGCCGAAGCCGACCCGGTCCTCTACCACGGCGTGTCGAAGTTCGAGCCGGCGGCCGGCATCGCCGGCGGCAAGTCGGGCGGCAAGCCGTCGTTCACCCAGGTCTTCGGCGACTGGCTGTGCGACATGGCGGAGAAGGACATGCGCGTGGTCGGCATCACGCCGGCGATGCGCGAGGGCTCGGGGCTGGTGAGCTTCGCCGAGCGGTTTCCCGAGCGCTATTTCGACGTCGGCATCGCCGAGCAGCACGCGGTGACGTTCGCCGCCGGCCTCGCCTGCGAGGGCATGAAGCCGGTGGTCGCGATCTACTCCACGTTCCTGCAGCGCGCGTACGACCAGTTCATCCACGACGTCGAGATCCAGGCTCTCCCGGTGCTGTTCGCGCTCGACCGCGCGGGCCTCGTCGGCGCCGACGGCCAGACGCACCACGGCGCGTTCGACCTCTCGTACCTGCGCTGCATCCCGGGCATCACGGTGATGGCGCCCGCCGACGAGAACGAGTGCCGGCAGATGCTCTACACCGGCTTCCAGCTCGATGCGCCGGCGGCGGTCAGGTACCCGCGCGGCAGCGGCCCGGGCGTCCCGGTCGAGAAGGAGATGCGCGCCCTTCCCGTGGGCAAGGCGGAAGTCCGGCGCGAAGGCAGGCGCGTGGCGATCCTGGCGTTCGGCACCGTGCTCAAGCCAGCGCTCGAAGCGGGCGAGGAGCTCGACGCGACGGTCGTCAACATGCGCTTCGTCAAGCCGCTCGACGATGCGCTCGTCGCGCAGCTCGCGCGGACGCACGCGCTGCTGGTCACCGTCGAGGACAACGTCGTGATGGGCGGCGCCGGCAGCGCCGTGGCGGAGAGCATCGCCGCGGCCGGGCTCGCCGTGCCGATCCTGCACCTCGGCCTGCCGGACCACTTCATCGATCACGGCGACCAGAACCAGCTGCTCGCGCTCGCCGGGCTCAACAAGGACGGCCTCCTCGCGATCCATCCGCAAGCGGCTCGCCGAGTCGGCGCCGGTGAGCTCGATCCGGGCCGCCTGAACCGTCCGGGACTAACTGCTAGACTCGATCCATTCGCCGTCAGTCGCGCGGGGCCAGCGGCCCCGGGAAAGCGCTCCCCCGAATGAACATCCGCGATCCGCTCGCCGCCGGTGCGGCCGGCATCCCCGACGTCCAGTCGAGCGCCGACACGCGCCGGCTCGCGATCGACAAGGTCGGGATCAAGGCGATCCGCCATCCGATCCAGGTCGCCGTGAGGGGCGGCGGCGTGCAGCACACGATCGCGACGTTCAACATGTACGTCGGGCTGCCGCACCACTTCAAGGGCACCCACATGTCGCGCTTCGTCGAGATCCTGAACGCGCACGAGCGCGAGATCTCGGTCGACAGCTTCAAGCTGATGCTGCGCGAGATGGCCGACCGGCTGGAGGCCGACTCCGGCCACATCGAGATGAACTTCCCGTACTTCGTCAGCAAGTCGGCGCCGGTCTCGGGCGTGCAGAGCCTGATGGACTACGACGTCACCTTCGTCGGCGGCATCGAGAGCGACCGGCACACGTTCACGATGAAGGTGGTCGTCCCGGTGACCAGCCTGTGCCCGTGCTCCAAGGAGATCTCCGACTACGGCGCGCACAACCAGCGCTCGCACGTCACGATCACGGCGCGCACCCGCGGCTTCGTCTGGATCGAGGACCTCGTCGGGTATGCCGAGCGCCAGGCGTCCTCGGAGCTGTACGGCCTCCTCAAGCGTCCGGACGAGAAACTCGTCACGGAGCGCGCATATGACAATCCCAAGTTCGTCGAGGACATGGTACGCGACGTCGCCGCCGGCCTGAACGCCGACGACCGCATCGACTGGTACGTGGTCGAGTCCGAGAACTTCGAGTCGATCCACAACCACTCCGCCTACGCGCTGATCGAGCGCGACAAGACCCGCGACCGCTGATCCCCGCGCGGGGCGCCGACACAACGTCACGCCCGGCCGTACGCGGCGCTTCCCGCCGCGGGCGGCTTTTGCCACCATCGCGTGGCATGGCCCCCAGTCCCCCGATCGTCGCCCTGGCGCTTGCGCTCGTGCTCTCCGGCGCGGCGGTGCTTCGCGCCGATCCGGCCCGGGGCGCCGAGCCTGAGGCGGACGTCGCCCCGGTTCAGCCCGCGGGTGCACCACGGGAGAGCGTCACGATCCCCGCCGACGCGCGCGGCTTCTACCAGGTGCTCGCGCAGGTGAACGGTGCGCCGGCGCGAACGGCCGGCGCGCGAAGCTCAACACCGTGGTCGGGCAGGTGCCCGGCTTCCTGGTGACGCTTGCCAGCGTGAAGATCGGCCCGATCGAGCTCGCGAACGTGCCCGGGGTCGTCGCCGACAGCGACGCGCCCGAGTTCGGCCTGGTGCTCGTCGGCGCGAGCTTCCTCGCCCGGGTCCACCTCGAGCAGCACGGGAACCGGCTCACGCTGATCCCGACGAAGTAGCGGAGGCGAGGATGCGCCCGGCACGGGTCGTCAGGTGGATGCTGTGGCTCGCCGTCGCGTGCCTCGCGCCCGCGGCGCACGCGACGACCGTGCTCGTCATGTCGCTCGAGCAGGGCCGCGTGCAGCTCCTGGTGAACGGCACCGCGGTGCGGACCTTGCGCGAGGGACAGGCATCGCCGGAAGGGGTGCGGCTGATCAGCGCGGACCGGTCGCAAGCGCGGCTCGAGGTCGACGGCCGGGAGCTCACGCTCGGGCTGGGCGGCTCGACGGTGGCGACTGCCGAGCTGAAGATCGACCAGTCGGGGCACTTCATGACCACCGCTTACGTGAACGGTGTGGCGACGCAGGCGGTGATCGACACCGGTGCGACCACGGTCGCGATCCCGGGCGACGAGGCGCAGCGCATGTCGATCCGCTACGCCGGTGCGCCGCGGGTCCAGGTCGCCACCGCCGGGGGCGCGCGGACCGCCTACCGCGTCAACCTCGCGACCGTCCGCGTCGGCGGGATCACGCTCCACAACGTCGACGCGATGGTGATGGAAGGCGGGAAGGGCGAGCTCCCGGTCACGCTGATCGGGATGAGCTTCCTGAACGGGGTCGAGATGCGGCGGATCGGCGACACGCTGACGCTGACGCGCCGGAACTTCTAGAAGCGCTTCGTCAGCACCATCGTCTCGCCGTCGCGCTTCATCTCCGTGCGGTTGAGGAAGCTCATGCCGAGGAGCGCCGTCGTGAGCCCGCCTTCGAGCACCACGCCGTCGACGCCGTTCAGCGTGATGTCGCCGAGCCGGACGGTGTCGAGCTTCACGCGGTAGGCGGGCGCGGTGCCGTTCGCCGTCTGCACGAGTCCCCGCTCGCCCTTGAGGTAGTCGAGCCCGAGGCGCTTCGCCTCGGCGGCGGGCAGGGCGATCGTCGTCGCGCCGGTGTCGACCAGGAACCGCACCGTGCCGCCGTTCACCTGGCCGTCGGCGACGAAGTGGCCGCGGGCGTCCGCCTTGAGCGTGACCGAGCTGGCGCCGCCCGCCGCCGCGCCGGCGGCGACGTAGGCCTGGTTCATCTTCAGTGCCCGGCGCTTGCCGTCGATCTCGAAGGTCGCGCTCTCGCGGTCGACGGCGACGAGCACCACGCCCTCGGGCGAGCGCTGGCCGACGGCGAGCCAGCGCGGGCTCGCGCCGTTGATCGACACCGACGCGCGGGCGCTCGAGAGGCCGACCACGGTCACGTCGGTCGCGGCGGCGGGCGCGGCGAGCCAGAACCAGAGGATCGGGCCGAGCACCAAGGCTGCAATAGAATTGCGGCGTCTCACTGGACTCCCGGAAATGCAATGAAACCGATCGCCATCTTCCGTCACAGCCCCACCGAGGGTCCAGGGTATTTTGCCGCCTACCTCGACGCCAAGCGCATTCCGTGGGAACTGGTCGACGCGGCCGGCGGGGCGCCGATCCCGGCCGACCCGGGCGCGTTCGCCGGGCCTGACGTTCATGGGCGGCCCGATGAGCGTGAACGACGACCTGCCGTGGATCGCGCCGGAGCTCGAGCTGATCCGGAACGCGGTCGACGCCGGGGTGCCCTGCCTCGGCCACTGCCTCGGCGGCCAGCTCATGTCGAAGGCGCTCGGCGGCACCGTCACCCGCAATCGCGTCAAGGAGATCGGGTGGGGGATGGTCGAGGCCGTCGCCGGCCCGGACACCGAGCGGTGGCTCGGCGGCCTGCGGGAATTCCTCGCGTTCCACTGGCACGGCGAGACGTTCTCGATCCCGCCGGGCGCCACGCGCATCCTCGGGAACGCGCACTGCCCCAACCAGGCGTTCGCGCTCGGCAAGCACCTCGGGATGCAGACCCACGTGGAGATGACGCCCGAGATGATCCGGGCGTGGTACGCCGACGCGGGCGACGAGGTCACGCCGCACGCCGGGCCGTCCGTACAGACCGCCGCGGAGGCGACGGAGCGGCTCGACGAGCGCGTGCGGGCGCTCAACGCGGTCGCGGCGCGGCTGTACGACCGGTGGGTGGCGGGACTCGTACCGTGACGCGGTTCACGGGTAGTTCCTCGCCGTGCCGGGGACTAATCCCAGGGGTGTATTCGCACGCCGTAAGCACGTACGTACCATCGGCGACGAATCCAGACCGACGCGAGCCCCGCAGAGACCGACATGGAACGCATCCGACAACAGATCACGCGCTGGGTGGACGGTCGTCCGCCGGCGGAGCTCGCGGTCCGCGCCGCGGGCGTGATCGTGATCGCGATCGTGCCGGGTGCGCTCACGGTGTGGCTCGCCTACCAGCTCATCCGCACCGCCCGCACCGCCCGCGCCGCCTGAGCGCCTAGGCGGCGCGCCGCGCGCCCCGCAGCACCAGCGTCCCGACGAACGTCCCTGCGGCGAGGAGCACGTAGCCCGCGCCCATGCTCACCGCCCCCGCGGCCGCGCTGAACGCGACCGGCCCGAGGATCAGCCCGGCGTAGGACATCATCATCACGCCGCCGGTCACGCGCGCGATCTCTCCCGGCGGCGCCTGGCGCGCGACCTCGGCGAGGAACACGCCGTTCCAGCCGCTCGCGGTGAGCCCGAAGAGGAAGCAGAGGCCCCAGAGCGCGACCGGCGAGAGCACGCCGGCGGCGAGCCCGGTCGCGAGCGCCGCCGCCGTCATGCCGAACCCGATCCCGAGGAGGAGCGTCATCACGCCCAGGCGCGGGCCGATGATCAGCCAGAAGCCGAGGCGGCCGACGAAGCCGCCGAACTGGGCGACGGCGAGCGCGAGGCCGGCGGCGGCGAGCGAGAACCCGTGCTCGCTGACGAGATACGCGACGAGGAAGGTGTTCAGGCAGATCTGCATCGCGTGGAACACGAACGACGCGGTCGCGAGGTCGCGCAGCCCCCGGTGGCCCCACACGAGCGCGAGGCGGCCGGAGCCGCTGGCGGGGGGCCGGGGCGCGTGCGACGGCGGGTCAAGGCGGCGGCGCATTGGCTCGAGGGCGAACGCCCACGCCAGCATCATCGCGGCCAGCGCGGCCAGCGTGCCGCGCCAGCCGAGCGCCGGCAGCGCGGCCGGATACACGATCCCGGCGAGCATGCCGCCGACCTGCACGCCGGTCTGCTTGAGCGAGAAGATGAACGTGCGGTGTTTCGCCCGCGTCACCCGCGCGAGGATGTCCGAGCTCGCCGGGGTCTCGATCGCGCACGCGACGCCGACGAGCGGAGGGACGACGGCGAGCGCCGGCGTCCAGCCGATCGCGCCGCAGCCGAGCGCGACCGCCGAGAGCGCGAGCGAGAGCTGCACGACCCGCATCGGGCCGAGCCGGGCGATCAGCTCGCCGGCGAGGCTGGAGCCGACCATCGCGCAGCTCCACATCACGAACGAGTAGACGCCGAGGAGCGACGGCGCGAGCCCGGTGTCCGCGGCGATCGCCGGCGCCATCACCGGCAGCGCGAGCACCGCCGCCATGGACAGCACCATGACGACGTTGAGCGTCGCGGCAGCGACGAGGGCGGGTCTTATGCTGAGACTCTCGCGCAGAGGGCACTACACCCTCTCCCCCGACTTTGGGGGAGAGGGCCGGGGTGTGGGGGGCAGCGCGCCGATAGGGTGTTCACGAGGCGCGCGGTCCCGCTACGCCCCACCCCGGAAGCAGGAGTAGCCCCAGGGCGTGACCTTCATCGGCAGGTGGTAGTGCGCGTCCGGGTCGTCGATGCCGAAGCGGTAGGTCACGACGTCGAGGAACGGCACTTTCGGCAGCGGCAGCCCGACCGCGCGGTAGAAGGCGGCGACGTGGAACACCGCCTCGTACTGGCCCGGCGCGAAGCGCTGCGCGAGCGGCGCCTCCTCGACCAGCCCCTTGGCGCTGACGATGCCGCTCGCCACCAGCTTCCGCTGCGGCTCGAGCGCGTAGAGCTCGACCCGCATCCACGCGGCGACCACGCCGCGCGAGACGTCGACGACGTGGATCGAAACGCCTCCTCCCATGGGCCCTCTCCTTATGCCGGGGCGAACTCGGGCCCCGAGTACTCGTCGGGGATCTTGATGGCGCCGGCGACCATCTCCTGGGTCAGCAGCGCGATGCGCGTCTTGACCGGCTCCGGGACGCCCGGCGCCAGGACGAGCCGCACGGCCTCGGGGTAGTGGAGCCCGAAGCGCTTGGTGCGATCGCCCGACCAGATGGTGTCGTACAGGTCGCGCGCGACCTGGACCACGGCGAAGCCGCCGTCGGCGACCGCGCTCGCGACGAACACCTCGGGCATCGCCGCGACCCAGTCGCGCACGTTCCCGATCTGCTTCACGCCGCGCTCGCGGCAGGCCTCGATCGCGCCTGCGCGCCCGGCGTTGAGCATGGTGAAGATGATGTCGGCCCCGGCCGCGATCTGGGCGAGCGCGATCCGCTTCGCGACTGCCGCGTCGTCCTGCGTGCCCGAGAAGTTGGTGAGCAGCTTCGCGCCCGGGTTCGTCGACGCGAGGCCGGCGGCGAATGCGGCGCGCGCCTTCAGACCGGGGCGCACGCGCAGCCCCGACATGTGGCCGACGACGTTCGTCTTCGTGAGCATCCCGGCGGCGGCGCCGGCGAGCCAGGTCGACTGCTCCTGGAGCACTTCGTACACCGCGAGGTTCGGCCGCAGCAGGAATCCCTGGACCACGGTGAAGCGCTGCTCGGGGAACTCCCACGCGACTCGCTGCGCGGCCTCGCTCGTCTGGCCGCCGAAGGCGATCACCATCTTCGCGTCGGTCGCAGCGAGCTTGCGGAGCGCGTCCTTCATCGCCTCGGCTTCGGGCGGGACGCCGTCGACGTAGCTCACCTGCATGCCGAACGCGTCGGGCACCCGCATGAGCCCGCGGTAGCCCGCTTCGATGAAGCCGCCGTCGTCGATGCGTCCGGGGAACATCGCGGCGATCGGCCCGCGCTCGGGCGCCGGCGAGCTCCAGCGCGAGCACGCGGCGAGCGCGGTCGCGGCGGCGCCGGCGGCGAGGAAGCGGCGGCGGGGGAAGGCGGAGGTCACCCGGCGATTGTAACCGCCGTCGCTGAACCGACGGCCCGCGGGTTGTGCTCGCTCCTTACATAATCTAGAATCGTAAGGAACAATCACCTGGAGCTCCGCCATGACGATCGCGACGCTGACCAGCAAAGGGCAGACGACGGTGCCGCGCGAGATCCGCGAGCGCCTCGGCCTCGAGCCCGGCGACCAGCTTCACTTCACGCTGCTACCGAACGGGACGGTCGTGATGCGCGCGAAGAAGCGCAGTCTTGCGTCGCTGGCCGGGTTGCTTCACGTGCCGGGACGGCGGGCCGTGCCGCTCGCGCGCATGAAGGAGGCCGTGGCCGAGGCGGCGGCCGCCCGGGCGCACGCTCCGACGCCCCGCCGCGCGCGGGCCAGGCGGCGGTGATCGGCCTGGATTCCAACGTCCTCGTCCGCTATCTGACGCGCGACGACGAGGCGCAGTTCGCGATAGCGAACAAGGCGATCAGCGCGATGGCGGCCGCTGGCGAGAAGGCGTACGTGTGTATGGCCGTCCTGCTCGAAACGACGTGGGTGCTCGATCGCTCGTACGGAACGGAGCGGGCAGGGATCGCGCGCGCGCTGCGGGGATTGCTCGAGACTGCCGATATCGTCCTTGAGGACGAGCCACTCGTCGAGGCGGCGCTGGACGCTTTCCAGACCGGCCCGGCCGACTTCGCCGACTACGTCATCGCGTTTGGAAATCTTTCCGCGGGGTGCGGGTACACGCTCACGTTCGACGGGCGTGCGGCGAAGTGTTTCGGCTTCGACCTGCTCGCCGCGGCCTGATTGCGCGCCGCGCATCACTTCCGTCCGCCCGTCAGCTCCCCCGGTAGGTCGAGTAGCTCCACGGCGTGCAAAGTAGCGGCACGTGATAGTGCGCGTCGCGGTCGGCGATGCCGAAGCGCAGCGGCACGTGGTCGAGGAACGGCGGCTCCGGCAGCTTCACGCCCTGCGCCCGGAAGTGGTCGGCGACGAAGAAGAGCAGGCGAAACTCGCCGGTGCGCATCGCCTCGCCCGCCATCAGCGGCTCGTCGGTGCGGCCGTCGGCGTTGGTGCGCACGCTCTTGAGGAGCTTCCACGCGCCGTTCGTCCAGCACCGAGAAATCGACGCGCATGCCGACCGCGGGCTTGCCGGTGACGGTGTCGAGGACGTGCGTCGAGAGTCGGCCCATGAATCGTCTACTCCTTGCGAGATCAGTCCGTCGAGCCGCAGGCGCGTGATGACGTACACCTGCCCGAGGCAGGTCCCGAGCTCGGTGTCGCGGTCCTGCGCGAGCCGGCGCTCGAACTCGCGGAAGATGCCGTCCTTCGTGTTCTGCCGGACGGCGATGATGAACGGGAAGCCGAACTTCTCGCGGTAGCGGCGGTTGAGGTCGGCGATCCGCGCCATCTCGTCGCGCGAGAGCGCGTTCAGGCCGGCGCCGCCCTGCTCGGCGGTCGAGTCGCCGGTCATCGTGCCGGCCTGCGCTTCCTTGCCGGCGAGCTCCGGGTGGGCGCGGAGGAGCGCGAGCTGGGCCGCTTCGCCGGCGCGCTTCACCGCGCCGGCCATCGCCGCGTGCAGCGCGTCGACGCTCGCGAACGGTCGTGCCGCGAAGGCGCGCTCGGCGACCCACGGCGAGTGCTCGAACACGCCGCCGAAGGCGGCGCGGAATTCGGCCGCCGGCATGGCGTTTACCTGCTCGAGAGTCGGCATCGGCGCATTTCGTCATGCGGGAAGCCGGAGTCCGGAGTCGCGCGAGGATACACCGGCCGCCCCGGCGAAGCGCGGTGCAGCATCGGCGCGGGAACCAATCCGGCCGCCGGACTGTCCCAAGGCGCTCGGCCGTGTATAGAATCCGGCGCGTAGTTTCCCAGGAGGAGGAAGAGTCATGCGAATCCAGACAGTTGTCCGTACCGGTCTCGTCGCGCTCGTGCGCGACGGCGATCGGCACCGGCGCCGCGCTCGCCCAGACGGTGCGCGTCGGGCTGATCAACACCTATTCCGGCCCGCTGTCGTCGAACGGCGACCAGATCGAGAAGGCGATCAATCTCTTCATGAAGCTCGGCGAGTGCAAGCTCCCGCCCGGCGTCAACCTCGAGATCATCAAGCGCGACGACACCGGCATCAACCCGGAGACGGCGAAGCGCCTCGCGCAGGAGCTGATCGTGCGCGACAAGGTGCAGCTCCTGACCGGCGTGGTGTGGACGCCGAACGCGATGGCGATGGCGCCGCTCGCGACCGAGGCGAAGGTGCCGTTCGTCATCATGAACGCCGGCACGGCGATGATCACGACGCTGTCGCCGTACATCGCCCGCACGTCGTTCACGCTGTGGCAGTCGAGCTACCCGATGGGCAGTGGGCGGCGAAGAAGTTCAAGACGCGCCTACGTCGCGGTGGCGGACTTCGGGCCCGGCCACGACGCGCAGGACGCGTTCACGCGCGCGTTCACCGCCGGCGGCGGCGAGGTCGTCGGGCCGGTGCGCATGCCGCCGCCGACGATGGACTTCGCGCCGTTCCTGCAGCGGGTGAAGGACGCCAAGCCCGACGCGCTGTTCGTGTTCGTGCCCGCCGGCAAGTCGGCGACCGCGCTGATGAAGGGCTTCGGCGACCTCGGGCTCGACAAGGCCGGCATCAAGCTGATCGGCCCGGGCGACATCACGACCGACGAGGAGCTGCCGAACATGGGCGACGTGCCGCTCGGCGTCGTCACCATGTTCCACTACTCCGCCGCCGGCGACCGCCCGGCGAACAAGCGCGTTCGTCGAGGCGTACCAGAAGGAGTACGGCCCGAAGGCGTGGCCGAACTTCATCTCGGTCGGCGCGTGGGACGGCATGCAGGCGATCTGCGACGTGGTGCGCGCGCAGGGCGGCAAGGTCGACCCCGACAAGACGATGGCGCTCCTGAAGGGCTGGAAGAACCCGAACAGCCCGCGCGGGCCGATCGAGATCGACGCCAACACGCGCGACATCATCCAGAACGAGTACGTGCGCGAGGTGCGGAAGGTCGGCGGCAACCTGGCGAACGTCGAGCTGGAGACGATCACCGCGGTGAAGGATCCGTGGAAGGAGATCAACAAGAAGCAGTAGCGCCGGTCGCTAGGCGCCGAATGCCGCGAAACCCCCGCCCCGAGGCGGGGGTTTTGTTTTATCCTGCCTCGCCATCCTCCGGGGGGAGGGGACAAGAAGGGCGCCCTTGGAAGCCTTCCTCGCCAGCGTCGTCAGCATCGCGTTCCACGGCCTCGCGTACGGGATGATCCTGTACGCGATCTCGGTCGGCCTGTCGGTCACGATGGGCCTGATGGGGTTCGTCAACCTCGCCCACGGCGTGTTCGCGATGGCCGGGGGCTACCTGATGATCACCGCGATGACGAAGTTCGGGATGCCGTGGCTCCCGGCGCTCGTCGCTCGCGTGCATCGTGGTGGCGCTCGGGAGCATGGTGCTCGAGCGGCTGCTGTACGCGCGGCTCTACACCGCCGGCGAGCTCGAGCAGGTGCTGTTCACGATCGGGCTGATCTTCGTCGCGGTGGCGGTCGCGCGGCTCGCGTACGGCCCGCTCCCGCTCGCCGCGCCGCTGCCGGACTTCATGAAGGGCCAGACCGAGCTCCTCGGGCGCTCGTTCCCGACCTACCGCGTGGTCGTCATCGTGTCGAGCGCGGTGCTCATCGCCGTGCTGTGGATCGGCCTCGAGCGCACGCGCTGGGGCGCGATGGTGCGCGCGGCGGTGGACAACCGCGCGATGGCGCAGTCGGTCGGGATCAACACCGGGCGGCTCTTCACCTTCACCTTCGCGCTCGGCAGCGGGCTCGCCGCGCTCGGCGGCGCGCTCGGCGCCGACCTGATCGCGATGACGCCGACCTACCCGTTCGAGCAGCTCGTGTACTTCCTGATCGTGGTGTCGATCGGCGGCCTGGGCACGCTGCGCGGGCCGTTCCTCGGCGCGCTGCTGATCGGGATCGGCGACACCGCCTGCAAGTACTGGGTGCCGCAGTTCGGCGCGTTCTTCGTGTACGCCGCGACGATGGCGATCCTGCTGTGGCGGCCGCAGGGCCTGCTCGGGAAGAAGACCTGATGTTCGAGCCCGCGAGCATCGGTTACGCGGGCTCGGCGCGGCTGCGGCCGATCGAGCCGCTGCCGTGGGTGCTGGCGGCGCTGGTCTACTTCTTCGCGCCGAACTACCTGCCGCTCGGCGCGTACATCGTGATCATCATCCTGTTCGCGCTGTCGCTCGATCTGATCCTCGGCTACGGCGGGATCGTGACGCTCGGGCACGCGGCGTATTTCGGGTTCGGGGCGTACGCGGCCGGCGTGTTCGCGATCCGCGTCACCGGCGATCCGCTGCTCGGGCTCGTCGTGGCGGCGGTCGCGGCGGGGCTCCTGGGGCTCGCGACCGGCGCGGTGATCCTGCGCACGCACGGCCTCGCGCTGCTGATGCTCACGCTCGCCATCACCTCCATCGTGTTCGA
>CAVXND010000006.1:0-211571 GCA_963762785.1 uncultured beta proteobacterium | reverse complement strand
ACCCCGCGGCTCGCCGCCGCGCCACGCCGTGTTTGACGCCGCGTCCTTCATCGCCGGCCTGCCCAGCCTGCCCGGCGTGTACCGGATGCTGAACGCCGCCGGGGACGTGCTCTACGTCGGCAAGGCACGCGATCTCAAGAAGCGGGTCTCGTCGTACTTCCAGAAGAGCGACCATGGTCCGCGCACCCAGGTCATGCTCTCCCAGGTCGAGGCCGTCGAGGTCACCGTGACGCGCTCGGAGGGGGAGGCGCTCCTCCTCGAAGGCAACCTGATCAAGTCGCTGGCGCCGCGCTACAACATCCTCTTCCGGGACGACAAGTCCTATCCCTACCTGATGATCACGGGGGACGGGTTTCCGCGGCTCGGCTTCCATCGCGGGCCGCTCGACCGCAAGCACACGTTCTACGGGCCGTTCCCGAATGCCGGCGCGGTGCGCGAGAGCATCCAGACGCTGCAGAAGGTGTTTCGCCTGCGGACCTGCGAGGACTCGGTGTTCAAGAACCGGTCCCGTCCCTGCCTGCTGCACCAGATCAGGCGCTGCTCGGCGCCCTGCGTCGGGTTCATCGACGCGGCGCGGTACGATACCGACGTGCGGAACGCGCGACTCTTCATGGACGGCCGCGAGGACGACGTGATGACTGCCCTCGCGGCGCGGATGCAGGCGGCCGCCGACGGCCGCGACTACGAGCAGGCGGCCGTCTACCGCGACCAGATCCGGTCGCTCTCGAAAGTCCAGAGCCGGCAGTACGTCGACACCGCGAAGGCGCTCGACGCGGACGTGGTCGCGTGTGCGCTCGATCAGGGCATCGCGTGCGTCAATCTGGTGATGATCCGCAATGGACGGTACCTCGGCGACAAGAGCTTCTTCCCGCAGCACGCCGAGGAGCGCACCGGCGGCGACGTGATCGGCGCGTTCCTCGCGCAGCACTATCTGCAGGGCCCGCCGCCGGCGCTGATCGTGGCGAACGAGGACGTGGACACCGACGACCTCGCCGCGGCCCTTACCGAGCACGCCGGCCGCCAGGTGCAGATCGTGACCCGGCCCCAAGCCGAACGTCGCGCCTGGCTCGAGATGGCCGAACGCAACGCCGCGCAGGCGCTCGCGCAACGGGCGCGGGAGCAGGGCACGCAGGAGGCACGTCTTGCTGCCATGCGGGAGGCGCTGGGGCTGCCGCCTTCGGTGCAGCGAATCGAGTGCTTCGACGTGAGCCACACGCAGGGCGAGTTGACGGTAGCCTCCTGCGTGGTCTACGACCAGTATCGGATGCGCCCGTCCGAGTACCGGCACTACAACATTGCCGGGATCCAGCCGGGCGACGACTATGCGGCGATGCGAGACGTGCTGTCCCGGCGCTACGAGAAGGTGGCGCGGGGCGAGGGGGTGGTTCCGGACCTCGTCCTGATCGATGGCGGGAAGGGCCAGGTGCACGCCGCGCGCGGCGTCCTGGCCGAGCTCGGCTTCGCCGACGTCGATCTCGTCGGCGTGGCGAAGGGCCCCGAGCGCAAGCCCGGGCTCGAAGAGCTCCTGCTCGCCGACGGCGACCGGGCGCTCCGGCTCGACCCGGACCACCCCGGCCTGCACCTCATCCAGGCGATTCGCGACGAGGCCCACCGGTTTGCGATCACCGGGCACCGGCAGCGCCGCGCGAAGAAGCGCGTCACCTCGACCCTGGAGTCGATCGACGGCATCGGTGCGAAGCGCCGGCGCCAGCTGCTCGAGCGGTTCGGCGGTCTGAAGGGCGTGGTCGCTGCGAGCGTCGAGGACCTGGCGCAGGTGGAAGGCATCAGCCGGACCCTCGCCGAGCGCATCTACCGGGAGCTGCACTGATGCCGGTCAACGTGCCGAACCTCCTGACCTGGCTCCGGATCCTCGCGATCCCGCTGCTCGTGGCGATCTACTACCTCCCGGACCGGTGGCTCGAGCCGCAGGAGAAGAACCTCGCCGCCACGATCCTCTTCGTCGGCGCGGCGGTCACCGACTGGCTGGACGGGTACCTCGCCCGGCGGTGGAACCAGACGTCGGCGTTCGGCGCGTTCCTCGATCCGGTCGCCGACAAGCTCATGGTCACCGCGGCGCTGATCGTGCTCCTGCAGCTCAACCGCGTGGACGCCATCGTCGCGGTGATCATCATCGGCCGCGAGATCGCGATCTCCGCGCTGCGCGAATGGATGGCGAAGATGGGGCAGGGCAGGAGCGTCGCCGTCAACCTGCTCGGGAAGATCAAGACCGTGGCCCAGCTCGTCGCGGTACCGCTCCTCCTGTACCACGAACGGATCGGCACCTGGTTCGATCCGCACTGGCTCGGCACCTGGCTCCTCTACGTTGCCGCGGCGTTGACGGTGGCTTCGATGCTCTACTACCTGAAGCTCGCTGCGCCGCATGCCGACGGCACCGGGGATCGCGCTTGACCGGCGCCCGGCGTGAAAGCTAAAATGTTGTTTCTAAACGCGGGAATAGCTCAGTTGGTAGAGCGCAACCTTGCCAAGGTTGAGGTCGCGAGTTCGAGCCTCGTTTCCCGCTCCAGAATTCCGAGGGAAAGCGCGATCGCTTTCCCTCTTTTAGTTTGAGCCTTCGCCCGCAGGCGAAGCGCGTCCCCCTGGCGGGGTGGCAGAGTGGTCATGCAGCGGCCTGCAAAGCCGTGTACGCCGGTTCGATTCCGACCCCCGCCTCCAATGCTTGCTTTCGATCGCGTCCTGCGCGATCGCACCCTGCCCGGGTGGCGAAACTGGTAGACGCAAGGGACTTAAAATTCCTGACCGAAAGGTGTGCGGGTTCGAATCCGGCCCCGGGCACAACGTAAACTCAGCAAGTTACGATTATTCACGAGCCGGGCGCTAGCGTCTCCATTCCAATCCGCATCGACGGCACCACGGTGTACTTCGTGGGCGAGAACGAGCCGGACACACCGTCCGACCCGACGCTCAGCTCGGTCAACTTGAACGCGAAGGAATGCCGTCGCCGCGACGAGAGTCAGCAACCCGCTGCTCGCCGACTGACGCGCGCAAGAACGAAAACCCCGCCGACACGGGCGGGGCTCCTGATGCGCTACCGTAGCTACTCAGTGCAGCTTGCGGCGGCGAGAGAAGCGCGAGCCCAGCGAGGGCAACGCCGAGAAGCGCGAGGGCGGTGGGTTCGGGAACCACTTGCGATTGCAGCGAGAACATCGGCCCGTAGAAGCCTGTAGTTGCGACCGAGCGAACGATGCCGGACGCATAAAGCCGACGCCGACATCGCTGAACGTCGCATCGACATAACCAATGGTCGGATTCACGAGTCTGGGTCACGTCGATCGCAAGTCGATCGCCGGAATCGATGAAGTTCTCGCCACCGACGATGTATCCGTCCCCAACGCTGAGCAGCAGCGGAGCAATCGGGACTGTCCGATACTGCCCGTCGAGTGACGCCGCGACCCCCGTCGGCACCAGGATGGATGTCAGGAGAGCTCCGCCCGGACCCCAGATCCCGACGGTGTGCTCATGCCCGAGGCCGTCGCCACCTTGGTCAAACCAACCCAAGCCGGTCACGGTGATGGGTGCAAGAACGTTGAATTGCCAGCCGACGCTCTGGTTGTGCGTTCGTGCCGTTGCCACCCGTGGCCTCGTTAAACTGAATTGCAGGGACCGCCCATACGACACAAGCTGGGACGAACGCGAGTACAGCGATCAGAAAACGGCTCAACTGTCTCAATTGCCCCTCCCGTTGATGGCGTGACCAGCTTTGAGCCCCGAAAGATGCTCAAGCGAGAAGGAAAGCAAAAATCGAGCCAATTAAGATATTACTTATAAATCAGTATGTTATAAATCAACGTTGAGACCGAGTCTGCGCCACTGTAAGTGAGTTCGACACCGAACCTAGGTTCGGTATTAAACCGTCCCCCGGATTAGGGCCGGGCTGAGTTAGAGATTCCCGATAGCCCAACCGCCCCCATCCCCCTCGTTTAGTGCAGTCGGTCGATTCTGCTAGAGGCGGAAGGAATGAGCCGCGCGCCCGCCTCGAGCCCGGCACGGCGGGACGAACTGGTCGCGGTTCGGAGGACGATTCGGCCCTGAACGGACCGAGCCTAGGAGCGCACTTCGAGGCCGCTCGCTGCCTCGTGCATCCGCTATCGACCTGGCACTTCGTGCCGCGTAATCCTGCCCGTCCGACACGTGCAGTCTTACTCAAAGACCGTGCGATAACTCCCGATTCCGATTGCTAAATCTCGCCTGCTGTCGGTACCATACTCGGCCGACGGCGCGGGCTCGCGTGCTCGACGATCCGGGCCCCTTTCCGCACCACGCCAATCCGCTCAAGGAGAGACTACAGATGGCCACCAAGGGTCAGCAGAACGGGGACAAAGACAAGCCGGCCGCCGCCGCCGCCGACCAGGCCGCCAACACCAAAGTGCGCTGGAACACCCAGAGCCTCAAGAGTTCGTACGCGAACTTCTGCAACGCCACGAGCACGCGCGAGGAAGTCGTCCTCAACTTCGGCGTGAGCCACAACTGGGAGCGCACGCCGCAGGACATGGAAATCGAACTGTCGCACCGGATCGTGCTTTCGCCGTTCGCCGCGAAACGGCTCTCGGGCATCCTCGCGAAGCTGATCGGCGAGTACGAGAACCGCTACGGCGAGCTGAAGCAGTAACCACCGTCGCGCGGCGGCGCACCGCCGCGCGGATCTCTTTCCCCCGATGTCCGCAGCTTTCGGCTCTTCCAGCCCCGGAACGGTTGCCGGCGCCCAGGCGCCGGCGGCGGCCCAGCAGGACTCCGCCCTCTGGGCGGTGCTCGCCAGCGCAAACGACTCGCGCGAGTACTGCCAGAGCTGGCTCGCGATCCAGTCCCGCCTGATCCCCGGCGTCGTCGGCGGGGTCGTGCTCCTCCGCCTCGAAGGCGCCGAGGGCTATAGCGCGGTCGCCGTCTGGCCGGACGTCCGCCGCGACATGAACTACCTCACGCCGACGGCCCAGCAGGCGCTCGTCGAGCGCCGCGGCATCGTCGCGCCGAACAAGGCGGCGAAGGAGGGCGCTCCTGCGAGCACGTTCATCGGCTACCCGGTCGAGTCCGTCGGCCGGCTGCACGGCGTGGTCGTGCTCGACATCTCGCCCCGGCCCGACGCGGAGCTGCAGGCCGCGCTGCGCCAGCTGCACTGGGGCGCGGCCGGGCTCGAGCTGATGTTCTGCCAGCAGGAGGTGGTGAAGGTCGGCGAGACGCGCGACAAGCTCCAGACCGTGCTCGAAGTCGTGGCGTCCGCCGCCGCGCACGACCGCTTCGTCGCCGCGGGCACCGCGCTCGCCACCGACCTCGCCACCCGACTCGCCTGCGACCGCGTGAGCGTCGGCTTCATGCACGCCGGCCAGATCCGCATCGATGCCGTGTCGCACAGCGCGCAGTTCAAGGAGCGGACCAACCTGATGCGCGCGATCGCCACGGCGATGGACGAGGCGGTCGACCAGAACACGACGGTCGCGGTGCCGCCGCCGCCCGGCAGCTCGCCGCTCGTCCGCCGCGCGCACGACGCGCTCGTCGACGAGCACGGCTCCGGCGCCTGCTGCACGGTGGTCATGACGTCCCTCGGCAAGCCCGCGGGCGCGATCACGCTCGAGCGCGTCGCAAACCGTCCGTTCGACCCGGCCACCATCGGGCTCTGCGAGGCCGTCGCCGCGCTCGCCGGCCCGACCCTCGAGGTGCATCGCCGCGAGGACCGCTGGTTCGGCGCCCGGCTGGCCGATTGGTGGCGCGAGAAGCTCGGGCAGCTCTTCGGCCCGCGGCACGCGGCGCTGAAGCTCGCCGCGATCAGCGCGGTGGTACTGCTCGCGTTCGCGCTGTTCGCAAAGGGGGATTTCCGCGTCTCGGCGGGAACGGTGCTCGAGCCGCAGCTGCAGCTCGCGGCGACCGCGCCGTTCAACGGCTACATCAAGGAGGCGCCGGTCCGCGCCGGCGACCTGGTGAAACAGGGCGCGCTGCTCGCCCGGCTCGACGATCGCGACCTGAAGATCGAGCGGCTGAAGTGGCTCGGCCAGCAGGAAGAGCTGTCGAAGGGGATGCGTTCGGCATTCGCCGACCGCAACCTCGCCCAGGTGCAGATCGTGAGCGCGCAGCTCGAGCAGGCGCGTGCGCAGGTCGCCCGCGTCGAGGAGCAGCTCGGCCGGACGACGGTCACCGCGCCGTTCGACGGCGTGGTCGTCTCGGGCGACCTCAGCCAGAACCTCGGCGCGCCGGTAGAGCGCGGGACGATCCTGTTCGAAGTCGCGCCGCTGAGCGAGTTCCGCCTGGTGCTGAAGGTGGACGAAGGCGACGTCGCCTACGTCACTGCCGGCCAGCGCGGCACGCTCCTGATGTCGGCCTTTCCGAACGACCCGATCGGGTTCGAGGTGACGAAGGTCACGCCGGTGTCGACGCCGCGCGAGGGCAAGAACTTTTTCCGCGTCGAGGCGAAGCTCGACCGCGCCGACCCGCGCATGCGCCCCAACATGGAAGGCGTCGGCAAGGTCGAGATCGACCGCCGGTCGTACCTGTGGATCTGGACGCGTCAGGCGGTCAACTCGCTGCGGCTGATCCTCTGGTCCTGGCTTCCCTAGCAGGATGAAACCGACGCCGCAGGCGGCGCTTTCCTGGCTTCGGGGAGTCCGAGGGGGCTTGCCCCCTCGGGTCGTGGAACGCTGACCCGATGGCGCAGCAGCTCTTCAGCCCGTCCTGGTACCGGGTCGCGAAGCTGACGCCGCTGCTGCGCACCCACGCGCAGATCCACCGTCACCAGTACCGCGGCGAGACCTGGTATGTGCTCCAGGATCTCGCATCCGAGCGGTTCCACCGCTTCTCCCCGCCGGCGTACTTCGTGATCGGGCTGATGGACGGCAAGAACACCGTCCAGGCGATCTGGGACCGCGCCCTCGCGCAGCTCGGCGACGACGCGGTGACGCAGGACGAGGTGATCCAGCTGCTCGGACAGCTGCACGCCGCCGACGTCCTGCAGTGCGACGTGCCGCCCGACACCGCCGAGCTGTTCCGCCGCCGCGAGCAGCAGGAGCGGCGGGTGCTGATGAAGAAGGTGTTCAGCGTCTTCGCCTGGCAGATCCCGCTGTTCGACCCCGAGCGGGTGCTCGGGCGGCTGATGCCGTTCGCGCAGCCGTTCTTCGGGCTCGCAGGCTTCATCCTCTGGTGCATCGTCGTCGGCCTCGGCACGGTCGCGGCGGTCACGCACTGGAGCGAGCTGAGCCAGAACGTCCTCGACCGGGTGCTGCTGCCGGAAAACCTGCTGATGATGTGGCTCGTGTTCCCGGTGCTGAAGCTCTGCCACGAGTTCGGGCACGCGTTCGCGGTCAAGGCGCGCGGCGGCGAGGTGCACGAGATGGGCGTGATGATCCTCGTGCTCACGCCGGTGCCGTACGTCGACGCCTCCTCGGCGTGGGCGTTCCGCAGCAAGTGGCAGCGGTTCGCGGTGGGCGGGGCGGGGATGATGGTGGAGCTCTTCATCGCCTCGATCGCGCTCTTCCTGTGGCTCGCGGTCGAGCCGGGGATGTTCCGCGCGCTCCTCTACAACATCATGCTGATCGCCGGCGTCTCCACCGTGCTGTTCAACGCCAACCCGCTGCTGCGGTTCGACGGCTACTACATGCTGATGGACTGGCTGGAGATCCCCAATCTCCGCACCCGCAGCACCCAGTACATCGTCTACCTCTGCGAGAAGTACCTGTTCAAGCGGCGCGAGGCCGAGCCGCCGATCTCGACGCCCGGCGAGCGGGCGTGGTTCGTCGCCTTCGCGGTGAGCTCGTTCTTCTACCGCATCCTGGTGATCATCGCGATCCTGATCTTCCTCGGCGAGCAGTCGCTGCTGCTCGGGGTGGTCTTCGCGGCGTTCACCGCGTTCGCATGGCTGATCGCCCCGGGGGCCAAGATCGTGAACTATCTCTTCAGTAGCCCGAAGCTCCGGCGGGTGCGCGGACGGGCGATGACCACGAGCGCGCTCGTGACGCTCGCGGTCATCGCCCTGATCTTCGTCGTGCCGATCCCGCTGCGGACGAGCGCCCAGGGCGTCGTGTGGCTCCCCGAGGAAGGCTTCGCCCGCGCCGGCGCGGACGGTTTCGTGGTGAAGGTCGGGGCGACCCCCGGGGCGTGGGTGAAGCCCGGGGACCTGCTGGTCGAGACGACCGACCCGGAGCTGCTGACCGAGGTGAAAGTGCTCGAAGGGCGGGTGCTGGAGCTCGAGGCACGCCACCGCGAGCAGGTCGTCAACGATCGCGTGAAAGCGGAGATCATGGACGAGGAGCGCAAGTTCGCGCTCCAGAACCTCGAGCGCGCGCGCGAGCGCGCGGGCGAGCTTTCGATCAAGGCCAAGGCCGAGGGGGAGTTCGTGCTGCCGCGCGCGCCCGACATGCCCGGCCGGTACGTCAAGAAGGGCGAGCTGCTCGCGCACGTCGTGAACGTCGACGCGATCATCGTCCGCGCGATCGTGTCGCAGCAGGACATCGACCTCGTCCGCAACCTCACGCGCCGGGTGGACGTGCGGCTCGCGGAGCGCCTGGCGGACCCGGTCAAGGCCTCGGTGAAGCGCATCGTCCCCTCCGCGAGCGATCAGCTGCCAAGCGCCGCGCTCGGCACCCAGGGCGGCGGGGTCGCGGCCGTCGACCCCGGCGACAAGGAAGGGCGCAAGACCCTGCAGAAGTGGTTCCAGGTCGACGTCGAGCTGCCGGTGGACGCCCGCCGGATGCACGTGGGGGGCAGGGCCTATCTGCGCTTCGACCACGGCTGGGAGCCGCTCGGCCTGCAGTGGTATCGCCGCGCCCGCCAGCTCTTCCTGTCGCGCTTCAATGTCTGAGCTCGCGCTCCCGCCGCTCGCCTCGACCGCGGCCTACCCGGAGCAGGCGTTCGAGCGGCCCGGGATCGTCGACCGCATCGCGGACCGGCTCGTCGCGCCGGTCGCGCGCCGGCTGCAGGCGCGCAAGGCACTGGACCCTGCGATCGTCGAGGCGGTGCGGCAGTTCGCGAAGGAAGCGGAGAAGCTCAGTGATGCCGGCGTCAAGAAAGCCGCGGCCGAGCTGCGGCTCGTGCTCCGGCGGGACGGGTTCAGCGTCCCGGCCGTGGCCCAGAGCTTCGCGCTGATCCGCGAGGTCGCCGGGCGCGCGGTCGGCATGCGCCATTTCGATTCGCAGATCCGCGGCGGCTGGATCATCCTGAACGGGATGATCGCGGAGATGGAGACGGGGGAGGGGAAGACGCTCACCGCGACGCTGCCCGCCTGCACCGCGGCCATGGCCGGACTGCCGGTCCACGTCATCACCGTCAACGACTACCTCACGGCGCGTGACGCCGAATGGATGGCGCCCGTCTACAAGATGCTCGGGCTGACGGTGGGCGTGGTGGTGAACGGCAAGGAGCCGCAGGCGCGGCGCGCGGCCTACGGCTGCGACGTCACCTACTGCACGAACAAGGAGCTCACGTTCGACTACCTCCGCGACCGGATCGCCCTCGGTTCGCAGGTGAACCGCATCCAGCTCTCGATCGAGCGCGTCGCCGGGACCGAGAGCCGCTCGAGCCGGCTGGTCCTCCGCGGCCTCTTCTTCGCCATCGTCGACGAGGCGGACAGCGTGCTGGTCGACGAGGCGCGCACGCCGCTCATCATCTCCGCCCGGGCGGACCAGGCGCCGGAGAAGGAGATGTACGAGACGGCGCTCGCGATGGTCGGGGAGCTGCAGGACGGCGCGGACTTCGCGATCGAAGGCGGCGAGCGCCACGTCCGGCTCACTGCGCAGCGGAAGCAGAAGCTGACCGCCGCCGCCGAGCACGCTGCCCGGGGTGTTTCGCGGCACGCGCCGGCGCGAGGAGCTCGCCACCCAGGCGCTGGTCGCCACGCACGTGTTCAAGCGCGACATCCACTACCTCGTCCGCGACGACAAGGTGCAGATCATCGACGAGTCGACCGGGCGGATCCTGCCCGACCGGTCGTGGGAGCAGGGGCTGCATCAGATGGTCGAGGCGAAGGAAGGGTGCCCGCTCACGAGCCAGCAGACCTCCGTCGCGCGGATGACCTACCAGCGTTTCTTCCGCCGCTACCTGCGGCTGGCGGGGATGACCGGAACGGCGCGCGAGATCGCGCCGGAGCTGTGGTCGGTCTACCGGTTGCCGGTCGTCAAGGTGCCGACCAATCGGCCGATCAAACGGCGCGATCTGGGCGAGGCGGTGTACGCGACGACCGCCGAGAAGTGGCGCGCGGTGGTGGCGCGGCTCCGCGAGCTCAACCAGACCGGCCGGCCGGTGCTCGTCGGCACGCGGTCGGTGGGGGCGTCCGAGGAGCTGAGCGGCCTGCTCACCGCCGCCGGGTTGAAGCATCAGCTCCTGAACGCGCGCCAGGACAAGGAGGAGGCCGAGATCGTCGCCCAGGCCGGGCAGGTCGGCGGCATTACGGTGGCGACCAACATGGCCGGCCGGGGTACGGACATCAAGCTGGGGAAGGGCGTGGAGGCGCGTGGGCGGCCTGCACGTGATCGCGACCGAGCTGCACGAATCGCGCCGCATCGACCGTCAGCTCTTCGGCCGGTGCGGCCGGCAGGGCGATCCGGGTTTCTTCGAGGTGATCCTCTCGCTCGAGGACGAGCTGAGCCGCGTCTATCTCAAGGGCGCGCCGGGCGTGCTCGCGCGGCGGGTCGTCGGCGACGGTCGCGGCTTTTCGCAGGCGCTGCTGCGCAAGCTCGTCCGCCACGCGCAGGCGCGCGCCGAAGCGAGCCACGCAGCGATCAGGCGCGAGCTGCTGACGATGGACGAGCAGCTCGGCGACCTGCTCGCGTTTTCGGGTAAGGGCGAGTAGCTACTTGAGGAACTTCACGCGGCACTTCGCCCCGGCGGGGATGAGCTGCTTCTCGTTGGGCAGCTCCAGCCGGACGCCGAACGTGCCGCTCGCCGCGTTGATCACGCGATCGACGACCCGCACCCGGGCGACGTACTTTCCCGCCGGCGTCTCGGGCGAGACCTCGGCGCGATCGCCCTGCTGCATCGAGCCGTAGAGACTCGCCGGGAGGATCACCTCGACGTTCAGCGGGTCGATCTCGGCGATCCGGAGGATCGGATCCTTCACGTTGGTCGTGGCGAACTCGCCCTGCTTGAGATAGCGGTCGACCACGACGCCGTTCACCGGGCTGCGGAGAGTGCGCATCCCGAGCACTTCGGCGGAGCGGTGCATCTCCAGCTCGGCGAGCCGCTGGTTCTCGCGCGCAACCTTGAGCTCGGATTCGGCGAGCTGGCGCTCGGTCCGCGCCTCCTCGACCGCGTTGGTCGAAATGAAGTTCTGGCGGGCGAGATCCTCGGCCCGCTTTTCCTTCTTGGTGGCGAGCTCGAGCTTCGCCTCCGCCGACTTCACCGCGCCGATCGCCTCGGCGCGCTGCCTGGCGACCGCGACGGCCGCGCGCTCGGGGCCGGATTCCAGCGTGACGAGCACCTGGCCCTTCTTGACGGCCTCCCCGCGCTCGGCATGGACCTTTTCGATCAGGCCGTCGACCGGGCTGCGGATGTCCACCATCTGCCGGGCCTCGATGATGCAGTCGAACTCCTGCGCCAACGCGGGCGATCGGGCTGGCGATCAGAGCGGCAAGAGCGAGCGGGAGGGAAAAACGGTTCATCGGCAGGTATTTGCGAGGGCAGCGGATTCTCCCCGGGGGTCCCAGGGCTGTAAAGGCCGAAAGCGACGTTTTCCTGACAATGTGCTGGTCCCACGTAGAATCGGGGACAGGGACTCCCGATGATCGTCTACGAGCTCATCTGTGCGGACGAACACCGGTTCGAGGGCTGGTTTGCCTCGGCCGAGGCGTTCGAGCGCCAGCGAGAGTCGGGGCTGGTCGCGTGCCCGGTGTGCTCGTCCGCGGCGGTCGGGAAGCTGCCCTCGGCGCGGATCCGGCGGGGGACGCAGCCTACGCCGGAGGAGCGGACTCAGGCGACGCCGATGACGAAGGAACCCGCGCGCGCCCAGCGTTCGACGATGACTCTCGCGAGCTTCGTCGACCATGTCCTGCAGAACAGCGAGGACGTGGGCTCGAGGTTCCCGGAGGAAGCCCGCAAGATCCATTACGAGGAAGCGCCACGCCGCGGCATCCGTGGCATCGCGAGCCGCGAAGAGGCGGAGGAACTGGCGGAGGAAGGGATTCCGGTGCTGCCGTTGCCGATCCCGCCGCCTGACGAGTGGCAATAACGGGCCTTGCCATCCGGCGCCATGAGTACTTAGAGTACCTGAATGTGCATTATGTAAACATTAATCTGCCGCCCCTCCCGAGCGAGAAATGTTGGCGGCCTACTCTTTTGCCCCGGCCTGCTTCAGCAGCTGAGCCAGGTCCGTATTGCCGCCCTTGAGGGCCCATTGGAGCGCTGTACCCCCGGCATCGTTCTTCGCATTGGGGTCGGCGCGTTGGGCGAGCAGGAGCTTGACGACGTCGTATGGCCGTTCCGCACGCCTGCCATCAGCGGCGTGATGCCGTTTGGCGCCCGGGCGTCGACTTGGGCCTTGTTGTCGAGCAGGTACTTGGCGGCGCCGGTTTGGCCCTGAAACGCGGCGTAATGGAGGGCGGTCCAGCCGGCGCTGTTGATCTCGGCCCCACGCCCGTGAAGCAGTCGGACCGCCTCGACATTGCCCTTGAACGCCGCGAGCATCAGGGCGGTTTCGCCGACGGCGTTTCGCTGGTTGACCTTGGCCTTGCGGTCGAGGAGCAATGCGATGACCTCGACGTGCCCCTCGCGGGCCGCCTCCATCAGGACCGAGTACCCCTGCTGGTTGGTCGAGTCGGGATCCATGCCCTGTTCGAGGAAGGTCCGCAGCTCCCGAACGTCGTTCGTCTTCACCGCTTTGAACATGTCGTCCAGGGTCGGCGCTGCGAGGCTGGACTGGCTGCCGGCTAGCGACATAAAAAACAATAAAACCAATGTGATGTACTTCATAGTTAAGTTAACGTCTCACTTTCCGTGACCTGAAACAGCCGAAAGAAGTTGGTGGTCGTCACCTCGGCCAGAGCCTCGAGGCTGAGACCCCGGATGGCTGCGACCGTCTCGGCGACGTGTCGGACGTAGGCCGGCTCGTTGACCTTGCCCCGATGCGGGACCGGGGCGAGATACGGGGAGTCGGTTTCGACGCAGGATCCGGTCCAGCGGCAGCGCCTTCGCCACTTCCCGCAGGCTGCCGGCGTTCTTGAAGGTCACGATCCCGGAGAAGGACACGTGGAACCCGATGTCCACCGCGGCCCGAGCCACCTCGAGCGTCTCGGTGAAGCAGTGCATGACGCCGCCCGCCTCGCCGGCGCCCTCCTCGCGCATGATCCGGAGCGTGTCCTCGGCTGCCGCGCGGGTGTGGATGACGAGCGGCTTGCCGCAGGCCCGGGCGGCGCGGATGTGCGCGCGGAACCGCTGGCGCTGCCACTCCAGGTCGCCGGTCAGCCGGTAGTAGTCGAGTCCGGTCTCGCCGATCGCGAGGATCTTCGGGTGACCCGCGAGCCGGATCAGGTCCTCGGCGCGGACCTCGCCCTCGTCCGGGTAGTCGGGATGTACGCCGACCGTGGCGTACAGATTCGGATGGCGCTCGGCCAGAGCGAGCACCCGCGGGAACTCGGCGAGGGTGACGCTGATGCACAGCGCATGCGACACCCCTGCCCCGGCCATGTTCGCGAGCACCTCCGGGATCCGGTCGCGGAAATCGTCGAAGTCGAGGTGGCAATGCGAGTCGACCAGCTGCATCCGGTGCGGCGCCAGGGCGCTCAGTAGGTGTGGGTCGACCGCGTCGACTGCAGCACCCCGCCGAGGATCGACTCGATGCGGCGCTTGGCGGCCTGGCCGCTCTCGTCCTCGGAGAACTGGACCCCGATCCCCTGCGCCTTGTTGCCCTGGCAGTTCGGCGGCGTGATCCAGACGACCTGCCCGGCGACCGGCAGCTTGTTCGGGTCGTCCATGAGCGTGAGGAGCATGAAGACCTCGTCGCCGAGGCGGTACGGCCGCGTGGTCGGGATGAAGATCCCGCCGCGCTTGAGGTGCGGGATGTATGCGGCGTAGAGCGCCGATTTCTGCGAGATCGTCAGCGACATCACGCTCGGGCGAATGCCGCCCTTGCTCGGGTCGTCAGCCACTTCGTCCCTCCCAGATCTGGGCGTAGCGCAGGAAAACGTCCTCCAGGAACAGCCGCGGGTTGAGCGGATGCTGTGCCACCGCGGCTGATTCCGCGAGCGACCGCTCGAATCTTAACAGCCGCTCCAGGGCGAGCGGGCCGGCGAGCGCGCGCAACGCGGGCGCATGCCGCTGGTGATACCGGACGGTGCCGGCCGCTCGCGCCAGCACCAGGTCGACGGCCCATTTCTGCAGCCAGGAGATCACCCGCGCCGGGGCGACGCCCTGGCACGCGTCCGTGAGCTCGAGCGCGTCCCGAGTGCCGCCGGCGAGCCGGCTCGCGACGAACCGCGTCCCGGACCGCGCGCTCGTCGGCATCCTCGAGGGCCGCGAGCGGCGCATTCGCAGCGTAAGCGAGCGCGGCTTCTGCATCCTGCACGCCGCGCGTCCGGAGCCAGGCGGTCGCGTCCGCGGCGCTTGCCGGTGCGACACCGATCTTCTGGCAGCGGCTCCGGACGGTGGGGATCAGCCGGTCCGGCGCGCTCGACACGAGCACGAACACGGTCTGGGTGGCGGCTCCTCGAGGCTCTTCAGCAGCGCGTTGGCGGTCGCGACGTTCATCGCTTCCGCCGGGCGAACCACGACCACCCTGAGGCCGCCGCGGTGGGTCCCGATCGCGAGGAAGTCCTGGAGCTCGCGCACCTGGTCGATCCGGATCTGACGGCTCGCGGTTTCTCCCTCGCGCTTCCGGGGCTCGCCTTCGGTCGCGCGGGGCTCGGAAAGGGCCTCGGGCTCGAGGATGCGGAAGTCGGGATGGTTGCCCTGCTCGAACCAGAGACAGGCCGAGCATCGACCGCACGGCAGATCGCCGCCGGCCGGACCCTCGCAGAGGAGCCGCCGGGCGAAGAGCGTCGCCAGGACCGTCTTGCCGAGCCCGGGCCGGCCGTGGACCAGCAGCGCATGGGGCAGGTTTGCCCGCCGCGCCTGGAGCTGTTTCCAAGGCAGAATCAGCCACGGATATAAATCCTAAATTCATATATTTAATATTATTTCCTCAAGTGATTTCCTAACTTCAGGCAGGCTTCGCGACGCGTCGATCACCCGGAAACGCCGCGGGAAGAGCTGGGCACCGTTCGAGGTAGACGGCCCGGACCCGCTCGTGGAAGCCGCGTGTCCTCCCGCTCGAACCGGTCGTGGACGGCCTGGGCGGCCTTGAGGCGCGCCTGCCCGATGCTGACCGGGACGTCGAAGAAGAGCGTCAGGTCCGGCTGGAGGCCTTCCTGGACCCAGTCCTCCAGCGTCTCCAGCTTCGCCGTCGGAAAGCCCCTGCCGCCCCCTTGATAGGCGAAGGTCGCGTCGGTAAAGCGGTCGCAGACCACCCAGCTCCCGCGCTCCAGCGCCGGACGGATCACGCGGGCGAGATGCTCCTGCCGGGCCGCGAATACGAGCAGCGTCTCGGTGCCGACGTCCATCGGGTCGTGCAGCAGCAGGTCGCGCAGCTTCTCGCCGGCCGGTGTCCCGCCGGGTTCGCGTGTCACCACCACTTCGCGTCCCGGGCGCCGCAGGCGCTCCGCGATCCAGCCCACATGGCTGCTCTTGCCCGCCCCGTCGATGCCCTCGAGCGTGATGAACGTGCCGCGCATTCAGGGGCGCCCTCCCCGCTGGTACTTCGTCACCGCGCGATTGTGCTCCTCGAGCGTGCGCGAGAACTCGCTCGAGCCGTCGCCGCGTGCGACGAAATACAGGGCGTCGCTCGCGGCCGGGTTGGTCGCGGCGGCGATCGACGCGAGCCCCGGCAGGGCGATCGGCGTCGGCGGCAGCCCCTCGCGCGTGTAGGTGTTGTACGGCGTGTCGGCGACGAGGTCGCGCTTGCGGAGGTTGCCGTCGAACTTCTCGCCGAGCCCGTAGATCACCGTGGGGTCGGCCTGCAGCTTCATGCCGCCGCGCAGGCGGTTGACGAACACGGCGGCGACCATCGTCCGGTCGTCGCCCCGGCCGGTCTCTTTTTCCACGATCGAGGCCAGGATCAGCGCGTCGTACGGGCGTGGCGAGCGGGAGGTCGGGCCGCCGGTCCGCCCAGGCCGCGTCGAGCCGCTTCGTCAGCGCACGGTTGGCGGCGCGGAGGAGCTCCACATCGCTGGTTCCCCGCGCGAACCGGTAGGTGTCGGGGAAGAAAAGCCCTTCGGGATGGGCTTCGTTCAGGCCCAGGCGCTGCAGCACGGCGGTGTCGGGGAGGCCCTTCGTGTCGTGCCGGACGTGCGGGTGCGCATCCAGCGCCTCCCGCAGCTGCCGGAAGGTCCAGCCCTCGATGAACTTGACCTCGACCAGCGCGAACTCGCCGCGCGTCAGCTTGCCGAGCAGATCGAGCGGCGTGGTACCGGCCGTGATTTCGTAGCTGCCCGCCTTGATGTCGCCCGGCTTCGCCGCGGTTCGCGCCACCGCCTCGAATGCGAGCGGCGGCATGTCGACGCCGGCCCGCGCGATCGTCCGCGACGCCGCTCGCAGCGAGCTGCCCGGCGGAATCGTGAACTCGACCGCCGGGCCGGCGAGGCGCAGCGGCTCGTGCGCGAACCACCAGAGCCACCCGGCACCGGCGAAGATCGCAACCAAGGTCAGCAGAAAGAGGTACTTGAGCGCTCGGAACATCGCGGCCGCGGGCGGGGAGCTCCGACCCGGCCGATATAATACCGGGGTCCAATCGCCCTCCCGCCGTCAGTAATGCACCCCGAATGGCAGACCTTTCTCGCGTCCCGCGGCGCAAGCATTGCTGACGGCGTCGTCCGCGACTTCGGCGATGCGCCGCGCGAGCGAGCGGCGGCCGCGGCCGGCAGCATCGTGGCCGACCTTTCGCACTACGGCGTGCTCGCCGCGGGCGGTGCGGATGCGCGGGCGTTCCTGCACGGCCAGCTCAGCTGCGACGTCGAGGGCCTGGCCGATGACGCCGCCGCCTACGGCGCGTACTGCACGGCGAAGGGACGAGTGCTCGCGAACGTTTTGTTGTGGGCCGAAGCGGGAACGTTCTTCATGCTGCTGCCGCGCTCGCTCGCAACCGGAATCCGCAAGCGGCTGCAGATGTTCGTGCTGCGATCGAAGGTGACGCTGGACGATCGCGGCGATGCCCTCGCAGTGCTCGGTGCCGCCGGGCCGGCAGCGCCCGGGGCCGTTGCGGGGCTCGTGGCGGCGGTGCCGGCGGCACCGTTGAAGCTGGCGCGAGGCGGGGACGTCACGGCGATCGCAATCGACGGCGGCCGGTTCGTGCTCGTTGCGCCGGTCGCGGCAGCCCCCGCGATCTGGGATCGCCTCGCCCGCCCGCTTACGCCGGTCGGCGCGCCCTGCTGGGAATGGCTCGAGATCGCCAACGGGCTGCCGTGGATCACGGCGGCGACGCAGGACCAGTTCGTGCCGCAGATGGCGAATCTCGAGCTGATCGGCGGCGTGAACTTCCGCAAGGGCTGCTATCCCGGGCAGGAGATCGTCGCCCGCATGCAGTACCTCGGCAAGCCGAAGCGGCGACTCTTCCTCGCCCACGTCGATGCGGCGGCGGCCCCGGCGCCCGGGGAGTCGCTCGTCGCCGACGGCGCCGGCGATCAGTCGGCGGGGACGGTGGTCAACGCCGCGCCGGCTCCGGACGGCGGGTTCGACCTGCTGGCGGTCGTGCAGACGGCGAGCGCCGACACGGCGACCGTTCGGCTCGGCTCGCCGGCGGGGCCGACGCTGCGGTTCCGTCCCCTGCCCTACGCGGTGCCGTGAGCCGCAGCTACTACGTGTACTACCGGAGCGCGGCGGCTCCCGCGTCGGTCCGCGAGGCGGTCATCGCGATGCAGGCAACGCTTGCGCGGGCAACCGGTGTGCAAGGACGCCTCCTCCGGCGCGTCGAGGACGACGGGACGTGGATGGAGATCTACGAGAGCGTCGCCGATCCGGAGCGGTTCGAGCGCGAGCTGGCTGCCGCCGCAGCCGGTGCCCGCCTCGAGGCCCTGCTCGCGCCCGGCGCGACGCGGCACGTCGAGCGATTCACGACCGACTGACCGCGCGATGTGCCTCATCCTCTTCGCGCATCGCGCGCATCCGGCCTATCCGCTGGTCGTCGCCGCGAACCGCGACGAGTGGTTTCGCCGTCCCACGGCGCCCGCCGGCTTCTGGCCCGATGCCCCGGACGTGCTCGCCGGACGCGATCTCGAGCAGCGGGGCACCTGGCTCGGCGTCACGCGCGGCGGGCGTTTCGCCGCGCTCACGAACTATCGCGACCCGGGCGCGAACCGCCCCGACGCGCCGTCGCGCGGCGCGCTCGTGAGCGCGTTCCTGCGCTCGCAAGTCCCGCCGGGCGAGTACCTGGAGCGCCTGCGCCGCGACGCGTCCGGGTACAACGGGTTCAGCCTGCTCGTCGGCGATGGCGCCGCGCTCTGCTACTTCTCCAACCGCGAAGGCGAGATCCGCAGCCTCGTGCCCGGCGTGTATGGCCTGTCGAACAGCCTGCTCGACGTCGACTGGCCGAAGGTGCAGTCGGGCAAGTCGCGGCTCGCCGCGGCTCTGGACGGAGGCCCGAACGCCGACGCGTTGCTCGCCCTCCTCGACGACACGGGCCGCGCGGCCGACCACGAACTCCCCAGCACCGGCGTGAGCGCAGAGTGGGAGCGCAGGCTCTCGTCGCTGCGGATCGTCGCCGACGGCTACGGGACGCGCTCTTCGACCGCGCTGCTCGTCGGCGCCGACGGCGACGTGTCGTTCGTCGAGCGTTCGTTCGGCGAAGACGGCAACGAGGCCGGGATCGTGCGTGAGCGGTTCAGCTTGGCAGGCTAGAGATCGCGCGCCATCGCGACGTGGGGGATGTCCGCCTCCATGAACTCGGTGCCGAACGCGACGAAGCCGTGGCGGGCGTAGAACGGCACGGCGTGCGTCTGGGCGTTGAGGACGAGACGCCTCATTCCGCGCGCGGCGGCGCGCTCGACGAGCGCGGCGAGGATGGCACCGCCTATGCCCCGTCCGCGCCAGTCTCGAAGCACCGCCATCCGGCCGATGTGCCCGTCGGGCAGCAGGCGGCCGGTGCCCACGGCACGGCCGCCCGGCTCGAACGCGAGCGCGTGATCGCATTGCGGGTCCCACTCGTCGAGCTCGATCTCCCGCGGTACGCCCTGCTCGACGACGAACACCGCGTCGCGAACGCTCATCGCGTGCGTGCGCGCCTCGGGCCAGGCGACGATCCGGATGGAGATGGCGTCGGTCATGCGCGGTCCGGCAGGGGTCGGCCGCTATAATACGGCGCTCTCTGCACCCCTCGATCGATCGATGCAAAGTCTCTGGCAGGACGCGGAAGCCGCCGCATTCGAGGGCGATCTCGGCGCGCGCGTGTACACCTCGCGCCTGCTCGGCCGCGACAAGGCGCTCGTGCTCCACGGCGGCGGCAACACGTCGGTGAAGATCGCCGAGCGCGACCGCTTCGGCGACGAGCTGACCGTCCTCTACGTCAAGGGCAGCGGCTGGGACCTCGAGTTCATCGAGCCGGCGGGCTTCTCGCCGGTACGGCTCGACCACGTGCTCAAGCTCGCCCGGCTCGATCGGCTTTCCGACCCGGACATGGTGAACGAGCTCGTCACGCACATGCTGCGCGCGTCCTCGCCGGTGCCTTCGATCGAGACGATCCTCCACGGCTGCATGCCGTTCAGGTTCGTCGATCACACCCACGCCGATGCGGTGCTCGCGATCACCAACACCCCGGGCGGCGAAGCGCGCATCCGCGAGCTCTACGGGAAGGCGGTGATCGTCATCCCGTATCTGATGCCGGGGTTCGATCTCGCGCAGGCCGTGGCGCGCGAGTTCGCTCGCGCCGCGACGCCGGAGACGGTCGGCGTCGTCCTCATGAAGCACGGCATCTTCTCCTTCGGCGCGAGCGCCCGCGAGTCGTACGAGCGCATGCTCGACCTCGTCGCTCGGGCAGAGGCGCATCTCGCCCGGCATCGCGCGTGGGACGTCGTGACGGCGCCGGCGCCGGTCGCGCCCGAGATCGCCGGCGTCGAGCTGGCCGAGCTCCGCCGGCGGATCTCGGACGCTGCGGGCGTCCCGCTCGTCATGCGCACCCGCACCACCGCGCAGACGCTCGGGTTCGCGCGGCACCCGGAGGTGGCCCGCATCTCGCAGCAGGGCCCCGCGACGCCGGATCACGTGATCCGCACCAAGCGCATGCCGATGCTCGGTGTCGACCTCGACGGCTTCGTCGCCGCCTACCGCGAGTACTTTGCGCGGCACGAACCGAACGCCAGGGAGCGCAAGGTCATCCTCGACCCGGCGCCGCGGATGGTGCTCGATCCCCGTTTCGGCCTGGCGAGCCTCGGCCGGACCGTCAAGGATGCGCGGATCGTCGAGGAACTGTACGAACACACGATCGACGTCATCCTCCGGGCCGAGGCGCTCGAGCGCTACGAGGCGCTGCCGGCGCAGGACATCTTCGACGTCGAGTACTGGGATCTCGAGCAGGCAAAGCTGAAGAAGGCGGGCCAGCCGCCGCAGTTCGCGGGCGAGGTGGCGTGGGTGACCGGTGCCGCCTCGGGGATCGGCAAGGCGGCGGTCGCGGCGCTCCTCGCGCGCGGCGCGGCGGTCGTCGGGCTCGATCTCAATCCTGCGGTCGAGACGCTGCACGCGCGGGACGACTTCCTCGGTCTCGCCTGCGACGTCACCGACGAGCGGGCGATCGCCGCGGCGCTCGAACGCACGGCGCGGAGCTTCGGCGGCCTGGACATGGTGGTCCTGAACGCCGGGATCTTCGCGGCCACGCGCAGCATCAAGGATCTCGGCACCGACGAGTGGCGCAGGGTGATGACGGTCAATCTCGACGCCAACCTGCTGCTGATGCGCGCGTGCCATCCGTACCTCGCGCGCGCGCCGAAGGGCGGGCGCGCCGTGGTGATCGGATCGAAGAACGTCCCCGCCCCGGGTCCGGGTGCGGCCGCGTACTCCGCGTCCAAGGCGGCGCTGAGCCAGCTCGCGCGGATCGCCGCCCTCGAGTGGGGTGCGGACGGGATCCGGATCAACACGCTCCATCCGAACGCGGTGTTCGACACCGGAATCTGGACCGACGAGGTGCTCGCCGAACGCGCCCGCCGCTACGGCATGACCGTCGAGCAGTACAAGACGAACAACGTCCTGCGCACCGCGGTCACGAGCCGCGACGTCGCCGAGCTGGCAGCCGAGATGTGCGGGCCGCTGTTCGCAAAGACGACCGGCGCGCAACTGCCGGTGGATGGCGGCAACGAGAGGGTGATCTAGGCCGATGGCGCAGGTCGTCGAAACCCTGCGGTGGCGGCGCGACCGGGTCGAGCTGATCGACCAGCGCGCCCTGCCCCAGCGCGTCGAGTACGTCGGCTGCGCGACGGCCGCCGAGGTTGCGGCCGCGATCCGCGAGATGGTCGTGCGCGGCGCTCCGGCGATCGGCTGCGCGGCCGCGTTCGGGGTCGCGCTCGAGGCGACGCGCCCGACGTTCGGCTCGCTCGCGGATTTCTACCGGGCGATCGAGCACGCGTTCGTCGAGCTCGGCGCGAGCCGGCCGACCGCCGTGAACCTCTTCTGGGCACTCGATCGCATGCGGCGCGCGTTCGACTCCTGCCGCCATCTGCCGCCGGAGAGAATTGCCGCGAGCCTCGTCGCCGAGGCCGAAGCGATCTACGCCGAGGATCTGGAGGTGAACCGCTCGATCGGTCGCAACGGCGCCACCCTGGTGCGCGACGGCGCGCGCATCATGACCCACTGCAACGCCGGCGCCCTCGCCACTGCCGGTCATGGCACCGCACTCGGCGTCGTCCGGTCGGCGCGCGACGAGGGCAAGAAGCTGTCGGTGGTGGCGACCGAGACGCGCCCGTATCTGCAGGGCGCGCGACTCACCGCGTGGGAGATGGTGCGCGAGGAGATCCCGGTGACGCTCGTCACCGACAGCATGGCCGGGCACCTCATGCAGCGCGGCGACGTCGACCTGGTCGTCGTCGGCGCGGACCGGATCGCGGCGAACGGCGACGTCGCGAACAAGATCGGCACCTACACGCTGGCCGTGCTCGCGGCGCGGCACCGGATCCCGTTCTACGTCGCGGCGCCGCTGTCGACGATCGATCTCAAGCTCGCCGACGGCAGCACGATCCCGATCGAGGAGCGCGGTGCAGCCGAGGTCACCGGCTTTCGCGGCGAGCGCTGGGCGCCGGAGGGCGTCGCGGTCGTGAACCCGGCGTTCGACGTGACGCCGGCCGAGCTGGTGACCGCGCTCATCACCGAGCGCGGCATCGTGTCGCCGGTCGCTCCCGAAGGGATCCGGCGGCTCTTCGACCGCTGATCGCATGCGGCGCGCTGCCTGCGCGCTCGTCGCCGGCCTTGCGGTCGCGCTCGCCGGCTGCGCCGGGCGCTACTTCCAGGACGCGGGCGCTCCGCCCGCCCCGCCCCAGCACGGTCTCGCCGATTGGCCGTGGCAGGAGTATTGGACGGGGATCGTTTTCAACGGGAACAAGATCGGCTACACGCACGTCCAGGTGCATCGGGCGGCGGGCGGGGACGCATTCGAGATCGCCGGGGAGAGCGCGTTCCACCTGCGGTTCCTCGGCTTCGACAAGCGCATCGCGCTGCGCTCCCGCGACCGGGTGGCGGCCGATTTCGCGCTCGACTCGTTCGAGTACGCCTATCACATCGACGGTTCCGAGCTGGCGCTCGCCGGCGTGCGGCGCGACGGGGTTCTCCGGGTCAAGGTGACCAATGCGGGACGTACCAGCGAGCAGACGCTGCCCGCGCCCGACGCCGTCTATCCTGCGAGCGCGATCGGCATGATCCCGTTCGTGCGCGGCCTCGTTCCGGGGGCCGAGTATCGCTACACGGTCTACGTCGGCGAATCGCAGCGCCTCGCAGAAGTGCAGCAGCGCGTGGCGGGCTACGAGCGCAGCACGCTCTTCGAGGGCGCGGCGTGGAAGGTCACGACCGAGCTCGAGGGCCTGCGCACCACGACCTGGATCGACGGGCTGGGCCGGCCGGTGCTCGAGATCGGGCTCAACGGGGTGCTGATTGCGGGGCTCGAGGACGAACGCCGCGCGAAGCGCGATCTCGCCCGCGCCGCGCTCGGGCAGGACGAGGCATTGCTCGAGCTGGGGCTGATCCGGACCGCGACGCCGATCGCCGCGCCGCGCGCGGCGACGAGTCTCAGGCTCTCGGTCAGGAGCCCTGCGGCGGGCTCGCTGCCGTCGAGCGATCCCGAGACAGGATTGCCGCGCGGCCGGCGCCGGCGTCGAGTGCGCGGCTCCGGAGCGTGCCGGTGCCGGCCGGACCGCCGGAGCCCGCCTACCTCCGGGCTTCGGTCGCTGTGCCGAGCGCGGAGCCCCGGATCCGCGAGCTGGCAGCTTCGATCATCGCGGGCAAGCCGACCGGGCGGGAACAGGCCCAGGCCATGCTCGACTGGATCGGGCAGAACATCCGCAAGGAGCCCGCGGACGTGTTCTCCGCGCTCGACGTTCTGACGACCGGACGCGCGGAGTGCCAGGGCCACGCCTACCTGTTCGCCGCTTTCGCCCGCGCGAGCGGCATCCCGACGCGCGTCGCGAACGGCCTTGTGTACTCCGAGGAGCTCAAGGGCTTCGCGTATCACGCCTGGAACGAGAGCCTGATCGACGGCGAGTGGATCGCGATCGACCCGATGTTCGGCCAGTTGAGCGCCGACGCCACCCACCTCAAGCTCGTCTATGGTGAAAATCTCGGCGATCTCGCGCCGCTAACGGCGTGGATCGGGTCGACGCGGATCGAGGTGCTAGAGAGCCGCTGAGATCTCGATCGGCGTCCCCGCCGGCACGAGGTCGAAGAGCTCGACGATATCGCTGTTCCGCATGCGGATGCAGCCGATCGAGCCCGGTTTGCCCATCTCCATCGTGTCCGGGGTACCGTGGATGTAGATGTAGCGGCGCATCGTGTCGACGTCGCCGAGGCGGTTGAAGCCGACCTCGCAGCCCGAAAGCCAGAGGATCCGCGTCAGGATCCAGTCGCGATTCGGGTACTGCTCGGCGAGCGCCGGGCGTCCAGATCTCGCCGGTCGGCCGGCGGCCGACGAAGACCGTGTTGAGGGGCGCGCCGGCGCCGATCTTCGCGCGGATGATGTGGCGGCCCGTAGGCGTGCAGTGGCTGCCGCTCAGCTCGCCCGCACCCTTCGCGGCGGTCGAGACCCGATACGCGCGGAGCGCCCTGCCCGGCGTCGTCCGTCAGCGTCAGGGTCTGTGCCGGGATCGAGACCTGGAGCGTCACGTCACCGACTCCGCGGTCGCGCGCGCCGTTCCGTCGCCCGACGAAGAACTGCTTCAGCGGCGCTGCGCACTCGTCGGCCAGCACGCCGCCGGTCGCGGTCGTGTGGTGATTCAGCCGCGGCTCGGCGAAAAGGTTCGACCACGCCGCCGCAGGCGCCGGTCTTCGGGTCGGGCGCACCGAACACGAGGCGCCGGATGCGTGCCTGCATGATCGCCCCTGCGCACATCGCGCACGGCTCGAGTGTCACGTACAGGTCGCAACCGGGCAGCCGGTAGTTGCCGAGCCTCGCCCCGGCGTCGCGCAGCGCGGCGATCTCGGCGTGCGCGCTCGGGTCGTGGCGCGAAGATCGGCGCGTTGAACCGCGGCCGACGATCGCGCCGTCGGCGACGACGACGGCGCCGACGGGGACTTCGCCCTCGCGCTCCGCCGCTTCGCGGCCTCCGCGAGCGCAGTGCGCATGAACTGCTCGTCGCCTTCGGCATTCATCGCCGGATTATCGCATCGCCCGAGCCGCGGTCGTCCAGTCTCCACGCAACGAGGCGATAATCGCGTCAACCCCGGTCCTGGAGGAGCAACGATGATGAAGTACAAGCTGTTCGGCACGAGCGGCCTCCGCGTCGCGGAGCTCGCGCTCGGCACGCTGACCTTCGGCACCGAAATGGGCTGGGGCGAGGACAAGGCCGAGTCCCGGCGCGTCTTCGACGCGTACGTTCGGGCGGGCGGCAACTTCCTCGACACCGCGAACAAGTACAACGACGGCACCAGCGAACGGTGGACCGGCGAGTTCATCGCCGCGGAGCGCGACCGGTTCGTGGTCGCGACCAAGTTCTCGCTCAGCATGCGCGCCGGGGACCCGAACGCCGGCGGCAACCATCGCAAGAGTATCGTCCAGTCGCTGGATGCAAGCCTCGAGCGCCTCGGCACCGACTACGTCGACCTGTACTGGCTGCACCAGTGGGACTTCACCACCCGCGTCGACGAGGTGATGCGCGCGCTCGACGACCTCGTCCGCGCCGGCAAGGTGCTCTACGTCGGCATTTCGGATGCGCCGGCCTGGATAGTGGCGCAGTCGAACACGCTCGCCGAGCTGCGCGGCTGGACCGCCTTCGCCGGGATCCAGATCGAGTACAGCCTGATCGAGCGCACCCCGGAGCGCGAGCTCTTGCCGATGGCGCGGAGCCTCGGACTGGCCACGACCGCGTGGGGGGTCGTCGGACAGGGCGTGCTGACCGGCAAGTTCCACCGCGCCACCGACCCGCACAAGGCTGGCGACACACGGCGTGCGGCGATGACCGCGCGTCACATCACGGATCGAAACCTCGCGATCGCACGCGCAGTCGACGAGATCGCCGCCGCGAAGGGCTGTTCCATGACGCAGGTGGCGATCAACTGGGTGCGGCAGCAGGACCAGCAGATCGATCCCGGTCGTCGGCGCGCGCACGCTTGCGCAGATCGAGGACAACCTCGCCTGCCTCGCGCACCCGCTGACCGCCGCCGAGCTGTCACGGCTCGACGAGGCGAGCCGGATCGAGCTCGGATTCCCGCACGATTTCCTCGCCATGCCGCGCATCGTCTCCCAGCGCTTCGGCGGGACCGAGGAGCGGGTCGAGAACCATCGGCCGCTGTCGCATCTGCCGCCGCGGCGCTGAGCGCGGCACCGCAGCTACCGCGTGGCTCCACCTCGACCTACGCCCACGCGGCGCGACTTCCACAACTCCTTACCGGTCACCCCGTCCGGCCGCCCGGCTTCCGCGAGTGCCTCGCGCATGAACCGCGCGCCGCCGCCGTCGTGCTCGCCCAACGATCAGCTCGCCCGGGGTTGCTTGCGGCCGACGAGATAGGTCGCGCCCTCCGCACCGAACCACTCGGTGTGCTCGCAGCCGGCGGCCATGACGAAGATCTCGCCGGGCCGGAACGTGCGCTGCTGATCGTCCCAGGCGAGCGTCAGCTCGCCCGGTGAGCATGAGCGCGCGCACCTCGAAGGGGTGGGAGTGCGGAGGGTTGTAGAGATCGGGTGCCATCGAGCGCGTCTCGGCCTCGTCGAAACCGTCGCGCGCGAGCTCGGAACGGAACGCAGTCTGATCCATGGTGGTCACTCCGCTTTGATGTTGGCGCTCTTCGCGATGCGCGCCCATTTCTCGATTTCGGTCCGAATGTGAAGCCCGAACTGCTCCGGCGTCGAGGGCGCCGTATCCAGGCCCTGCGTCGCGAACCGCTCGCGCACCTCCGGCTGGGCGAGCGCCTTGAGGAGCGCGTCGGACAGCGTCGCCACTGCGGCGGCCGGCGTGCCGGCGGGCACGAGCACCCCCTGCCAGCCACTCGCGTCGAAGCCCTTCAACCCGGCCTCGTCGAACGTGGGCACGTCGGGAAGGGCCGCCAGGCGCTTCGCACCGGTCACCGCGATAGCCTTGAGCCGGCCGGCCTTGACGTAGGACATGCTGACCGGGAGGCGCATCCAGCAGGATCTGGACCTGCCCGCCGAGCAGGTCCGTGACCAGAGGACCGCTGCCCTTGTAGAACACGAGCTGCATGTCGATCCCGGCCTGACCCTTGAGCATCTCGGAGGCGAAATGCAGCAGCGAGCCGCTGCCGGCCACGCCGCAGTTGACCTTGCCCGGATTGGCCTTCGCGTAGGCGATGAACTCCTGCAGCGAGTTGACCGGCACGGCCGGGTGGACGACCGCCAGCAGCGCGTTCGAGGTCGTCTGGCCGACCGCCGCGAAGTCCTTCAGCGGGTCGTAGGGGAGCTTCGCGTAGGTCGACGGATTGAGGCCGATGGTGCCGGTGTTGCCGAGGAAGATCGTGTAGCCGTCGGCCGGCTGCCGCGCCGCGTATTCGGCGCCGACGATGCCGGCTGCGCCGCCCTTGTTCTCGACGACCACCGGCTGGCCGAGGAACTCGGCGAGCTTCGGCTGGACGGTCCGTGCGACGAAATCCAGATTGCCGCCGGGCGGGAACGGCACCACGAACTTGATCGGCCGGTTCGGGTATGGCTGGGCCTGGGCTGCGGCCGACAGCAGGAGAGACAGGACGCGCAAGAAGCGGTCTCATGCCGCAACTATAGCCGGGCCGCCCCGGTTCAGTCCCGCCGTGCCTGCGTCGGTTGACAGGAAGACGCGGCAGTCCGGATCGGCTCAGGCGCTGCGCGTGGCGGTGGTGCGCGAACTGGTGCCGCCCGAGTTCGCACTCGGGGCGCCGCCGGACAGAGGCTGATCAGCGGCGGCGCCGCAGCGCTGCAAGGAGGGCCAGGCCCACCAGGCCCAGCGAGCCCGGCTCGCTGACCTGGCCGACCAGGGTCTGCCCCGGCACCAGCGTGCCCAGCACGGCGCCGGTGCGCACGCCGTTGCGGATGCCGACCGCGAACGGGTCAGTCACGGTGGTCACGGCAGGGCCCAGGCCGAAGCCGATCGAGAACATGCCGTCCAGCATTTCGACGTTGGTGTACGTATAGGTGACCGTGGCGCTGGACGCACAGCCGTTGACGAACTGTGCCGTCGCCAGGTCGGCCGGCGAGGCCATCAGGTCGGCAAAGACCTGGCAGCCCATGCCGGTGACGACGTCACGCGGGATCGTCAGTTCGAGACTGTCGAACAACGGGGCAGGCTGCGCACCGCTGAGGTCGAAGTTCATCAGTACCCAGGTCGGCTGCGGGAACGTGATGACGACCGCCGAGGCCGAGTTGCAAACGGCTGCCAGGGACAGCGCCAAGGCACCTACGACCCTGCAAGTGGCTTTGCGCATGGCAGAGCTCCAGTTGGGTTACCGAGAGGGTGTTCGTAGCAGGTTTTGGTCCGGGAGGTCAAAACGCCAACGTTGACCGGGACTTGGCTGAGCACGCCCCGGCGGCGGCGGCGCCGGCGTCAAGTTCACCGACATCCGCCGTCGCTCGGCGCGGAGCCACTAAGCGCGACGCACGGGTGCGCCCTATCGCCTGGGAGCGCGGGAATTTGCCGTCAGCGCGCCTCCGATGGTCCGCTATAGACCTCGATAGATCTCTCAACCTACTCCCACTCGATGATCAATCTGCGCGGTAGCAGGTTGATTTGCATACACTAGTAAATTGTCCTTGAAGGCACTGCCGTCTCGACTACCGTCTCCAACGGGCCCAAATACGCTGGCGCGACGGGGGCGCCGCAAAGGGGGCGACGGTACGCAACGTCGGGGCTTGACGGTAGGCGACCCCTGAAGATGAGTGCATCGGAGCAAGCCGCAACAAAAGAGATATCTGCGTACGCCGGGAGCCCGATGCAGCCCCGCCATGTTGAGACCGTGATCATCGGGACCGGGTTCTCAGGGCTGTTGGCGGCCATCCGATTGCAGAAAAAGCGATGCAACGACTTTGTTTTGTTGGAAAGAAGCTCCGAGTTGGGCGGAACCTGGCAGGCCAACTCATATCCCGGCGCAGAGGTGGACGTTCCAACCAGCCTTTACTGCATCTCGTTCATACCCTATCCGTTCAGGAAATCCTTTTCCCCGCAAAGCGAATTGCTCGCATACACGAACCATATTATCGACAGGTTCGGCTTGCGAAAGCATGCACGTACGAACCAGACGGTGACCAGGCTCGCTTTTGACGAGCGCGAGTTCCTGTGGCACGTGGAGACCGAGTCAGGCGAGAGGTATAGCGCCCGCTTCGTGATCGACACCAGCGGGGTGCTGGCGAACCCGCACATTCCCAGAATCAAAGGTGCGGAAACCTTCAAAGGACCGATATTCCACTCCGGGCACTGGGATCACTCGGTCGCCTATGAAGGAAAACGTGTCGGAGTGATCGGCTCGGGATGTTCAGCAGCCCAGATCGTTCCGGCCATTGCCGGCAAGGTATCCCGGTTGACCCTGTTCATGGGCAAGGCGCAGTGGATTCTCCCGCGCTCAGACCGGCATTACGGTGCCGTAGAGCGTTTCGTTCGAACGCTGCCGGGCATACGGCACATCATCCGTTTGCTCGTCTTTGTTTTCTATGACATCAGGTTTATCGCCTTCCGCCGCTACCCGGGGATCTCGGGAATCAGTCAGCTCATGAAGGACCATTACCGGAGAAGGTTGAAGAAGCATCTGGACAAGTACATCAAGGACGACAAGTTGCGGCAGCACATGATGCCCGACTACGAGTTGGGCTGCCGGCGGGTCATACCGACCAATACCTATCTCCCCGCGCTGTCCCTTGATAATGTCGATGTGGATATCAGCGGGATTGAATGCATCACGCCCCAGGGCATCAGGACAAAGGATGGCAAGGATATCCCCCTGGACGTCATCGTCTACGCCACGGGATATTTCGCGTACTCGAACATGAAGAAGGCGCTGACGTTTCAGGTCCATGGGCTGGGTGGCCGCAACCTCAACAGCGAATGGGAAAAAGAGGCGGTGTCTTACAAGGGCATTACCGTTTCCGGTTACCCCAACTATTTCAAGGTGAACGGTCCGAACACCGGCTCCGGACACAGCTCGCAGATTTCCTATATGGAGGCGGCAACTGATTACATCGTTCAGGCCATTTGCGCCGTGAAACGGGACAAGTGCATCAAGGCCATCGATGCCAGACGCGACCTTCAAGATGCATACGTCGCCGACATGAGAAGAAAGATGCAAAAGACGGTCTGGCAGAACGCCACCTGCACCGCCTTTTACAGGAAAAACATGACCGAAGAGGTCACCAGTCTCTCCCCGGAACCGGTGACCGGGTTCATCCTTTCCCGCAAGTGGTTCCGCTTGAGTGATTATCGTCTGCTGAAGTGAAGGACGATCGCGCGGGCGCTGCCTCTACGAGGAAGCGGATCACTGCGACTCGCATCGCCAGGGGCCTACCGTCAGCGCCGCTCAACCCGTCGATCGCCCGATAACCCGCTTGGATGCTGGACTTTGCGCCTGGAATTTACCGTCAACCTGGGAATCGAGCTGACGGCAAATTTCTGCTTGGAACTCAACGCGAATTTTTTGCCGTCAGGTTTACCGTCAGATTCAAGGGCATCCCAGCAATAGAGCTCGATAGATCTTGGTGGACATCTCGGTAGACATTTGCCCCTCGAGTCAACGCGTCAGGCCCACTTTTCGATAGACCGCGATAGATCTCGAAACCTACTCCCACTCGATCGTCGCCGGCGGCTTGCTCGACACGTCGTACACGACGCGGTTGATGCCGCGGACCTCGTTGATGATCCGGTTCGCGACCTTCGCCAGCAGCTCGTGCGGCAGCGGTGCGACGTGCGCGGTCATGAAATCGGTGGTCTCGACCGCGCGCAGGCTCACGACGTGCTCGTAGGTCCGCCCGTCGCCCATCACGCCGACCGACCGCACCGGCAGGAAGACGGCGAACGCCTGCGCCGTCTTGTCGTACCAGTCCGCCGCGCGCAGCTCGTCGATGAAGATCGCGTCGGCGCGGCGCAGCAGGTCGGCGTACTCGCGCTTCACCTCGCCGAGGATGCGCACGCCGAGGCCCGGCCCGGGGAACGGATGCCGGAACACCATCTCCCGCGGCAGGCCGAGGGCGACACCGAGCTCCCGCACTTCGTCCTTGAAGAGGTCGCGCAGCGGCTCGAGCAGCTTCAGATGCAGCGTCTCCGGCAGGCCGCCGACGTTGTGATGCGACTTGATCGTGTGCGTCTTCTTGCTCTTCGCGCCGGCGGACTCGATCACGTCCGGGTAGATCGTCCCTTGCGCCAGCCACTTCGCCCGCGGGAGCTTCGCCGCCTCCTCCTGGAAGACGTGCACGAACTCGCGGCCGATGATCTTGCGCTTCTCCTCGGGGTCGGCGACGCCGGTCAGCGCGCGCATGAAGCGCTCGGAGGCGTCGACCATGTCGACCCGGACGCCGAGGTGGCGCGCGAAGGTCGCCATGACCTGCTCCGCCTCGTTGAGGCGCAGCAGCCCGGTGTCGACGAAGATGCACGTCAGCCGGTCGCCGATGGCGCGATGGATCAGCGCCGCCGCAACCGAGGAGTCCACGCCGCCGGACAGGCCGAGGACCACCTCGTCCTTCCCGACCTGCGAGCGGATGCGCTCGACCGCCTCGCCGACGTAGTCGGGCATGTTCCAGTCGGCGCGGGCGCCGCAGATGTCCCGCACGAAGCGCGTGAGGATCGCCGCGCCCTGCTTCGTGTGCGTGACCTCGGGGTGGAACTGGACGCCGTAGAGCCGGCGCGACTCGTCCGCCATGCCGGCGATCGCGCACGCCTCGCTCGTTGCCATCAGCTTGAAGCCCGGCGGCAGCTCGATCACCTTGTCGCCGTGGCTCATCCAGACGTCGAGCAGGCCGTGGCGCTCGCCGTTCACCCGGTCCTGGATGCCCTCGAGCAGCTTCGAGTGCCCGCGCGCCCGGACCTCGGCATAGCCGAACTCGCGCACGTTCGAACCCTCGACCTTGCCGCCGAGCTGCTCGGCCATCGTCTGCATGCCGTAGCAGATGCCGAGCACCGGGACGCCGAGCTCGAAGACCGCCTGCGGCGCGCGCGGCGCAGTGGTCTCGTACACCGAGGCGGGCCCGCCGGAGAGGATGATTCCGCGCGGCGCGAACTCGCGGACGAAGCCGTCGGCGACGTCGTGGGGATGGAGCTCGCAGTAGACGTGCTGCTCGCGCACCCGGCGCGCGATCAACTGCGAATACTGCGCGCCGAAATCGAGGATCAGGATGCGGTCGTGGGTCACTCGATCCGGTAGTTGGGCGCTTCCTTGACGATCTGGACGTCGTGCACGTGCGACTCGCGCATGCCGGCGCCGGAGATCTCGACGAATTGCGCCCGGGTGCGCAGTTCGTCGATGGTGGCGCAGCCGACGTAGCCCATGCTCGCCTGCAGGCCGCCGAGCAGCTGGCCGATGACGCCGACCGCCGAGCCCTTGTACGGGCACCCGGCCCTCCACGCCTTCCGGCACGAGCTTGTCGGCGTGCATGAGCGGGTCCTGGAAGTAGCGGTCGGCCGCCCCCTGCTGCATCGCCGAGAGGGAGCCCATCCCGCGGTACGACTTGTACGAGCGGCCCTGGTACAGCTCGATGTCGCCCGGCGACTCCTCGGTGCCGGCGAGCAGGCTGCCGATCATCACGCAGTGCGCGCCCGCGGCGAGGGCCTTCGGGATGTCGCCCGAGTAGCGGATCCCGCCGTCGGCGATCATCGGCACGTTCGTTCCCGCGAGCCCTTCGGCGACGTTGACGATCGCCGTGATCTGGGGCACTCCGACGCCCGCCACGATGCGCGTGGTGCAGATCGACCCGGGCCCGATCCCGATCTTCACGCCGTCGGCGCCATGGTCGACCAGTGCGCGCGCGCCGGCAGCGGTGGCGACGTTGCCGCCGATCACGTCGGTCTTCGGGAAGTTCGTCTTGACCCACTTGACGCGGTCGAGCACTGCCTGCGCATGCCCGTGAGCGGTATCCACCACGAGCAGGTCGACGCCGGCCTCGACCAGCGCCGCGACCCGCTCGTCGGTGCCTTCGCCGACTCCGACCGCCGCCCCGACCCGCAGCTTGCCGAGATCGTCCTTGCAGGCGTTCGGATGCTCGCTCGACTTCAGGATGTCCTTGACCGTCATCAGGCCGCGCAGCTCGAAGTCGCCGTTCACCACCAGCACACGCTCGAGGCGGTGCCGGTGCATCAGCGCCTTCGCTTCGTCGAGCGTCGCGCCTTCGCGCACGGTGACCAGACGCTCGCGCGGGGTCATGATCGAGCGCACCGGCTGATCGAGCCGCGTCTCGAAACGCAGGTCGCGGTTGGTGACGATCCCGACGACTCGCTTGCCCTCGACCACCGGCAGCCCGGAGAAGCGATGGGACTCCTGGAGCGCCTTCACTTCGCGGACCGTCATGTCGGGCGGGATGGTGATCGGGTCGCGCACGACGCCCGACTCGTGGCGCTTGACCTTCAGCACCTCCGCCGCCTGGGCGCGCGCGGGGAGGTTCTTGTGGACGATCCCGAGGCCGCCTTCCTGGGCGATCGCGATGGCGAGCCGCGCCTCGGTGACGGTGTCCATCGCCGCCGAGACGATCGGGATGTTGATCTGGATGTTGCGGGAGACCCGGGTCCGGAGGGATACGTCGCGCGGGAGGACGGTCGAGTGGTCGGGGACGAGCAGAACGTCGTCGAAGGTCAGCGCCTTGGTGATCACTCGCATGCCGATGGTGCGCGCCGCAAAGCGTCATTATACGCACGGGGATGCCGCCGGTAAATTCGCCGCTCGCCGGCACCGCCGTCGATTGACGCCGCCCGGCAAAGGCTTTATGGTCCCCGGATGCCCCTGACAAGGACAATGTCATGAATGCGCTCGCGCGGCTCGTGCTCGCGCTCGGGGCGGCGGCGCTCGCCGCTCTGCCTGCCGCCGGACAGCAGCTCTACAAGTACGTCGGCCCGGACGGGAAGGTCCAGTACTCGGACCGGCCGCCGCCGGGCGGCCAGAAAGCGGAAAAAGTCACGGGTTCGCGCCTCAGCAGCGTCGGGCCCGGTGGGACGGCCGCGGCCGCTGCGAGCGGCGACGCGGCGAAGTCCAGTGCACCGAAGACCGCGGCCGAGCAGGAGCAGGCGTATCGCCAGCGCAAGATGGAAGCCGACGAGAAGGCGCGCAAGGGCGAGAAGGTCGCCCAGGACCAGCAGCAGCAGGCCGAGGCCTGCGCCAATGCCCGGCGCGACCTCGCCGGCGTGCAATCGGGCGCGCGCGTCGCCCGGCTGAACGAGGCGGGCGAGCGCATCTTCCTCGACGATGCGGGCGTGCAGAACGAGATCTCAAGACTGCAGCGCGACGTCGCGGCCAACTGCAAGTAATCAGCCCCCCCGCCGGCGCGCCGCCCGCTCGCGACGCGCCACCTTCGGATCCGCCTGCAGGGGTCTGAGGATCTCGACCCGGTCGCCGTCGCAGAGCGGCGTCCCGAGCGTGGCGAGCTTGCCGTGGATCCCGACCCGGTTGCGGGCGAGGTCGATCTCGGGGAAGGCGGCGAGCACCCCGCTGCGCTCGATCGCATCGCGCACCGTCCCGCCCGCGGCCACGCTGACGGCGTAGAGTGGCTGCCGCCCGGGCGTCGCGTACACGACCTCGACCTTCGGCATCAGGGCGCTTCGTGGAGCGCGTCCGCCCGGCGGACGAACGCGTCGACGAAGGTGTTGGCAATGTGGTCGAAGACGGGGCCGACGACCCGGCCGAGCAGCGGGCTCGCAAGCTGGTACGCGAGCGCAAGCTCCACCCGGCAGCCCGCCGCGGAGAGCGCGCGGAAACGCCATTCGCCCGCGAGGTCCTTGAACGGCCCGCGCACCAGCGTCATCTCGATCCGCTCGCCCGGCTGCATCCGGTTCTCGGTCGTGAACGCCTGCTGCACGCCGCGGAAGTCGACGTGGATCGTCGCCAGCGCACGGCCGGCGCTCCGCGCGACGCCACCTCGGTGCGGCTGCACCAGGGCAGGAAGAGCGGGTAGGACTCGATGTCCTCGACCAGCGCATACATCCGCGCTGCGCTGTAGGGGACGATTGCCTGGCGTTCGACGGTGACCACGGGCGGGGTGCGTGCCGGGCTAGAATCGGCCGGAGTTTATCCAAACGGACGTCCGGTGAGCATCGTCGAGAATCGCAAGGCCTTCCACGACTACTTCGTCGAGGACCGGTACGAGGCCGGGCTCGCGCTCGAGGGCTGGGAGGTGAAGGCGATCCGCGCCGGGCGTGCGCAGCTCAAGGAGGCGTACGTCGTTCTCAAGGGCGGCGAGGTCTTCCTCGTCGGCGCGCACATCAGCCCGCTCGCCACCGCCTCGACCCACGTGAACCCCGACCCGACGCGCACCCGCAAGCTGCTGCTGCGCGCCGAGGAGATCCGCAAGCTCATCGGCAAGGTCGAGCGCGCCGGCTACGCGCTCGTGCCGATCAACCTGCACTACGCGAAGGGCCGGATCAAGCTCGAGATCGGCCTGGCGCGCGGCAAGAAGCAGTACGACAAGCGGGCGGCCGAGAAGGAGCGCGAGTGGGACCGCGAGAAGCAGCGGCTGCTGCGCGTGAAGGTCTAGCCGATCCGCGGGCGCTACGCCGCCTTCGCGAGCGCGAGCCAGGTATCCACCACCGTATCCGGGTTGAGCGACAGGCTCTCGATTCCCTCCTCGGCCAGCCAGCGTGCGAGGTCCGGGTGGTCGGACGGACCCTGGCCGCAGATGCCGACGTACTTGCCCTGCCGGCGGCACGCCTGGATCGCCATGCGCAGCAGGATCCGCACCGCGGGATCGCGCTCGTCGAACGCTTCCGCGACGAGCCCGGAGTCGCGGTCGAGCCCGAGCGTGAGCTGAGTGAGGTCGTTGGAGCCGATCGAGAAGCCGTCGAAGTGCTCTAGGAACTGGTCGGCGAGCAGCGCGTTGGACGGCAGCTCGCACATCATGACGACGCGCAACCCGTTCTCCCCGCGCTTCAGGCCGTGGCTCGCGAGCAGCGCCATGACGGCGCGCGCCTCGCCGACGGTGCGCACGAACGGGACCATCAGTTCCACGTTGGTGAGGCCCATGTCTTCGCGCACGCGCTTCAGCGCCTCGCATTCGAGGGCGAAGCAGTCCCGGAACGACTCGGCGACGTAGCGCGACGCGCCGCGGAAGCCGAGCATCGGGTTCTCCTCCTCCGGCTCGTAGCGCGCGCCGCCGATCAGCTTGCGGTACTCGTTCGACTTGAAGTCGGAGAGCCGCACGATGACCGGCTTCGGCCAGAACGCCGCGGCGATGGTGCTGACGCCCTCGGCCAGCTTCTCGACGTAGAACGCGCGCGGGCTCGGGTAGCCGCGGGACGCCGACTCGACGGCGCGGCGCAGATCCTCGGGCAGATCCGGATACTCGAGCACCGCCTTCGGATGCACCCCGATCATGTTGTTGATCACGAACTCGAGGCGGGCGAGCCCCACCCCGGCGTTGGGCAATCCCTGCAGGTCGAACGCGAGCTGCGGATTGCCGACGTTCATGCTGATCTTCACCGGGATCGCCGGCATCTCGCCGACTCGCTGGGCGATGATCTCCACCTCGAGCTTGCCTTCATAGACGTTCCCCGTGTCGCCCTCGGCACAGGACACGGTGACGTCGCGGCCGTCGGCGAGCTTGCGCGTCGCGTCGCCGCAGCCGACCACCGCGGGGATCCCGAGCTCGCGCGCGATGATCGCGGCGTGGCAGGTACGCCCGCCGCGGTTCGTGACGATCGCGGCTGCGCGCTTCATCACCGGCTCCCAGTTCGGGTCGGTCATGTCGGTGACGAGCACGTCGCCCGCCTGCACGCGGGACATCGCGGAGGCATCCGCGACGAGCCGCACCGGGCCGATACCGACCTTCTGTCCGATGGCCCGGCCGGTAACGAGCAGGCGCGAGCGCTCCTTGAGCCGGTAGTGCTCCTGCACTTCGCGGTGTGCCTGGGACTTCACCGTCTCCGGTCGCGCCTGGAGGATGTAGAGCTTCCCGTCCAGGCCGTCCTTGCCCCACTCGATGTCCATCGGGCGGCCGTAGTGCCGCTCGATCTCGACCGCGAAGCGGGCGAGCTCGATCGCATCCTCGTCGGTGATGCAGAAGCGGTTGCGGTCGGCGGCCGGGACGTCGACGGTCGTCGTGGCGGTACCGCCCGCCGCGTCCGCCGTGAAGATCATCTTGACCAGCTTCGAGCCGAGGCTGCGGCGGATGATCGGCCGCTTCCCCGCGGCGAGCATCGGCTTGTGGACATAGACCTCGTCCGGGTTGACCGCGCCCTGCACCACCGTCTCGCCGAGCCCGTAGGAGGCGGTGATGAACACCACGTCGCGGAACCCCGACTCGGTGTCGAGCGTGAACAGCACGCCGCTCGCGGCGAGATCGCTCCGGACCATCAGTTGAATCCCCGCGGACAGGGCGACCTCGGCGTGCGCGAAGCCCTGGTGGACGCGGTAGGAGATCGCGCGGTCGTTGTAGAGCGAGGCGAACACGTGCCGGATCGCGGCCAGGACGTTCGGGAGCCCGGTCACGTTGAGCAGCGTCTCCTGCTGGCCGGCGAACGAGGCGTCCGGGAGATCCTCGGCGGTGGCGCTCGATCGGACTGCGACCGGGTGCTCACCCGCCTTCATCAGCTCGCGGTAGGCGGCCGCGATGTCGGCCTCGAACCACCCAGGCAGCGGTGCATCGAGGACCCACTGGCGGATCTCGGCGCCGCAGCGGGCGAGTGCCTCGACGTCGTCGGGATCGAGCTTGGCGAGGCGTGCCTCGATGCGGGCGGCGAGACCGTTCCCGGCCAGAAAGCGGCGGTACGCTGCGGCCGTGGTCGCGAATCCGCCGGGGACCCGGATCCCGCGCGCGGCCAGGTTGCCGATCATCTCGCCCAGCGAGGCGTTCTTGCCACCAACGCGGGGGATGTCGGCGATGCGAAGATCTTCCAGCCGCACCACGTTCTCGCTCGCCGTCATCTCGCGTCCGCTCCGGTTGCCGGGTGCCGTGGAAACCGCTATTTTACGGCGCTGATATCGCGCTGCACAATCCAATTGAGCTCACGCGCAATGGCCCATCCGCCTCGCCCGGTCTTCTTCGTGTCCGACGGCACCGGGATCACTGCCGAGGCACTCGGCCACAGCCTGCTCACGCAGTTCGAGGGGATCGACTTCCAGCAGATCGTCGAGCCGTTCGTCGATTCGGTCGAGAAAGCCCGCGAGTGCGTGGACCGGATCGCCGCGGCGAAGGCCCGCGCCGGCGCCCGGCCGATCGTCTTCTGCACGCTGGTTGACGACGACATCCGGACCGCCCTCCGCAGCGCCGACGCGCTGGTGCTCGACTTCTTCGAGGGATTCCTGAACCCGCTCGAAGCCGAGCTCGGCACCCGCTCCTCGCACACCGTCGGGCGGTCGCACAGCGTCGCCAACAACCAGGAATACCAGGATCGCATCGAGGCGATCAACTTCGCGCTCGCGCACGACGACGGTCTCGGCAACCACGAGCTCGGGAAGGCCGACGTGATCCTGGTCGGCGTCTCGCGCAGCGGGAAGACGCCGACCTGCCTCTACCTGGCGCTCCAGCTCGGGATCAAGGCGGCGAACTATCCCCTGACCCCGGACGACTTCGACCGCGGCACGCTGCCGGGCGCGGTCGAGCCGCACCTCAAGATGCTCTACGGGCTGACGATCGCCCCCGAGCGGCTGGCCGAGATCCGGAACGAGCGTCGTCCGGACAGCCGCTACGCGCGGCTCGAGAACTGCCGCTACGAGGTCGACCAGGCCGAGAAGCTGATGCGGCGCCACGGCATCCGGTGGCTCAACTCCACGACCCGTTCGATCGAGGAGATCGCGACGAAGATCATGCAGGACGTGAAGCTCGAGCGTCGCGTATTTTGACGACCGCCCGCGCGCTTCGCACCCTCGCGCGGGCTGTTCAACGGCTCTATCCCAAGTTCCGGGTCCTTGAGCGGGCAGCTCAGTGGTCCTGCTGCGAGCGCTGACGCACCTGTTCGAACAGGCACACCGCGGCCGCGGCGGCGACGTTGAGCGATTCGGCCGGGCCCGGCATCGGAATCCGCGCGCGGACCGTCGCGGCAGGTGCCGAGCCCGGGCGACACGCCCGCGCCTTCGCTGCCGAACACCCACGCAACCGGCCCGGTCAGGTCGAGGTCGAAGAGACTCGTGCCCGCGTGCGGGTCGGTCGCCACTACCGTTCCGGGGAAGCGGGCGGCAAGTGGCGCGAGCGCCACGCCCTCGAAGATCGAGAGTCCGAAATGAGCGCCCTGCCCGGCCCGCAGCACCTTCGGCGCCCAGGCGAAGGCGCAACCTGCTCCCAGGAACACCTGCCGGACACCAGCGGCGACCGCGGTCCGAAGAATCGAGCCGAGGTTGCCCGGATCCTGCAGCCCTTCCAGCAGCAGGCAGGTCTCGAGCCGCTCGGGAAGCGTCGTCGCCGCCGGTGTGCGCACGACGGCCAGGATCCCGGTCGGCGTCGCGACCTGCGCGAGCGAGTCGAACAGGCGATCGGAGAGGAGGCACCGGGTGCGCGCGGGCGTCCCGTCGAACAGCGCGCGGATCTCGCCGCGTTCATAGCCGCTCTCGCTCGCGACGAGCGTCTCGGCGGTTCCACCGCTCGCCCGGTAGGCCGCGACGAGGTGCGGTCCGTCGAGCAGTGCCGCGCCCTGCTCCCGGCGGGCACGCGACGACGACGCGAGCCGGGCGAGCGTCTTGTAGAGCGCGTTGTCGCGCGAGGCGATCCGCTTCGTCACGTGGCGCAGGTGCGAAACCCCGCGAAGACGTCGTACCGGTCGGGCGGTGTAGAAGTTGCGCCAGCTCGTCCGCAGCAGCCGGACCGGCGTCGCGAAACTGCCGCCGCGGAGGACCTTGTGCGTCCCGAACCACGGCGCCGAGTACTCCTGGTACGGATCGGCGACGAAGCCCGGATACGGGCCGAAGGTCGTAGCCGTCCACTCCCAGACGTTCCCGAACAGCTGGCGGCAGCCGCGCGGGGTGTCGCCGCCGGGGTACGCCCGACCGGCGCGGGCGCCACGCCTTCCAGGTTCGCCTGCGCCGCGGACGCACGTTCGCCGCGCCACGGCGTCGCCGGCTTCGGTGAGTCCTCGCCGTCGCATGCGGCGTATTCCCACTCGGCTTCGGTCGGCAGCCGCCGGCCCGCGAAGCGGCAGTACGCCTGCGCCTCGTGCCACGTCACGTGAACGACCGGCTCGTCCGGAGCGAGCGGCTGCCAGCGCTCGAAACGGCGTCCGGTCCACTCGCCGTCCTGCCGCCGCCAGTACTGCGGCGCCGCCGCCGCGCGCGACGTGCGCCACGTCCAGCCCTCCTCCGTCCACCACTCTCGCCGCGCGTACCCGCCGGCGGCTACGAAGGCGACGAACTCCCGGTTGGTCACGGCCGTGCGCGCGATCCGGAACGGCGCCACGCGCACGGCGTGCGCCCATTTCTCGTTGTCGTGTACGAAGCCGGTCCCCGGCGCTGCGCCCAGGCGGAAGCTGCCACCCTCGAATTCGACCTCCCCGCCCGGGTCCTCGCCCGTCGACGGCGACGCGGCCTGCGCGAGCGCGGGCGCCGGGTAGCCGAGGGTCTGCCGGGTGTAGTGGAACGCCTCGTCGTGCATGTCCTCGTGGCACGCGGCAAGCTCGGCGAAATAGAGCAGCCGCTCGTCGTCGGGTCGCCGTGCGATCGCTTCGCGGACGCCGTCGAGCACCGCTCCGAGATAGTCGCGCGTGGCGGCGAGCGACGGCAGCGGCAGGTCCCAGCGGCTATCGTGCGGGATCGCGGTCGAGTCGTACAGCCGGTCGGCATCGGCGAGCCGGCTCGGCGCGAGCGTGCCGTCGGGACGCACGCGCAGGCACCAGTGCTCCTGGAACCATGCGACGTGGCCGATCTCCCACAGCACCGGGTTGACGATCGCGAGCTTCGGGCCCAACAATCGCTCGCCGTCGAGGTCGCCCGTGAGGGCGAGGAGGCGCTCGCGCGCAGCGTCGAGGTGCCGGCGCACCGCCGCCGCCGAGAGCGCTCCGGGCGGAATCAGATCGGCGGTCGGGCGGCTCGGCATCGGCTGGAGTCTAGCGGGAAAGGGAGATGAGAATCGCAGTCGTCACGCCGTCCACCGCGACCGTCCGCACCGGCAATCGCCATACCGCGCAGCGCTACGCGACGTTCCTCCGCGACGCCGGCCATCGCGTCCGGGTCGCGTCGAGCTGGGACGGCGGCGCGTGCGACCTGATGATCGCGCTCCACGCCCGCAAGAGCCACGACTCGATCGCACGCTTTCGCGCCCGCTTCCCCGCGCGGCCGCTGATCGTGGTGCTGACCGGAACCGACCTCTATCGCGACATCCGCGTCGACGCAGCGGCGCAGCGTTCGCTGGAGGCGGCCACGGTGCTGGTGACGCTCCAGGACATGGGGGTGCTCGAGCTCGCGCCGCGCCTGCGGCCGAAGGTGCGTCCGGTCTACCAGTCGGCGCGCGTCTCGCGCCGTGCCGTGCCGCCGCGGCGCAAGTTCCGCGTGTGCGTGCTCGGGCATCTGCGCGACGAGAAGGATCCCTTCCGCGCCGCGCTCGCCCTGCGGCATCTCCCCGGTGCGGTGGGTATCGAGGTGCTGCAGGTCGGCGACGCCCTCACGCCCGCGATGGCCGAGGAAGCCGCCCGCCTGGGGCGCGCCGACGCGCGTTACCGCTGGATCGGCGGCGTTCCGCACTCGCGCGCGCTCGCCTGGCTCGCCGCGAGTCATCTGCTCGTGGTCAGCTCGAAGATGGAGGGCGGCGCGAACGTGGTGTGCGAAGCCGCGCGCGCCGGCGTGCCGGTGCTTGCTTCACGCGTCCGCGGCAATGTCGGGATGCTCGGCCGGGAGTATCCCGGCTACTTCCCGCTCGCCGACGAGCGCGCGCTCGCGCGCCTGATCGACCGCGCCCGGGTCGACCGGGCCTTCTACCGCCGGCTGAAGGCCGGCGTCGCCGCCCGGCGGCCGCTCTTCGCGCCCGCCGCCGAACGGCGGGGACTGCTCGCGGTGGTGCGGGAGGCGCGCCTCATCACCCGGGGTCGGGAGGAAAGAGCGCCCACTGCTCGCCACCGGTGAGCAGTGCACGGACCGGCGCGAAGCTTCGCCGGTACACCTCGCAGGGGCCGAAGCGGCGCAGCAGCGCGAGGTGCTCCGGTGTCGGGTAGCCCTTGTGGCGCTCGAAGCCGTACTGCGGATAGCACGCCGCAAGCCGGACCATCTCGGCGTCGCGCGCCGTCTTGGCGAGAATCGAGGCAGCCGAGATCGCCTTGACCCGGGCGTCGCCGTCGACGATCGCCCGGGTCGCGATCGGCAGCGGCGGGCAATGCAGCCCGTCGATGAGCGCAAGCTCCGGCACGACCGCAAGCGCCGCGACGGCCCGGCGCATTGCCAGCAGCGTTGCCTGCAGGATGTTGAGCGCATCGATCTCCGCCACCGATGCGCTGGCCACCGCCCACGCCAGCGCGCGCGACCGGATCCGCTCCGCGAGATCCAGGCGGACGTCCGCAGCGAGCTGCTTCGAGTCGTCGAGCCCGCGGATGCGGCGCGCGGGATCGAGGATCACCGCTGCGGCGTAAACCGGGCCTGCGAGCGGGCCCCGGCCCGCCTCGTCGACGCCGCAGACGCACCGGCCGGGCTTCAACCGCCCTCCGGGGCGAGCAGCGGCATCAGCGCATCGGCAGCACGCTCGGCGGCATCGCAGCGGAGCTCCTGATGCAGGCGCTCGAAGCGGTGCTCGATCCGGCGCCGCACCGGCTCGTCGGCGAGGAGGTTGGCCACCGCCTGGGCGAGGTTCTCCGGCGTGGCGTCGTCCTGGAGGAACTCGGGCGCGACCGCCTCGCCGCACAGGATGTTCGGCAACCCGATGTGCGGCACGTGCACGAGCCACCGCGCGATCGTGGCCGAGAGCGGCGCGACGCGGTACGCGATGACCATCGCGCGATGCGAGAGCGCCGCCTCGAGGGTCACCGTGCCGCTGGCGGCGAGCGCCACGTCGCACGCCGCCAGCGCGTCGCGCGCGTGCCCGAAGAGCAGCGTCAGCGGCAGCTCGCGCGCGTTGCACCGGTAGACCGCCTCCTCGAACATGGTGCGCGTCTCGCGCGTCACGAGCGGGACGAGAAAGCGCACGTCCGGCACCGCGCGCGCGATGAGCCTCGCGGTCTCGATGAACGCGTCCCCCATCATCTCGATCTCGGACTGGCGGCTGCCAGGCAGGACGGTCACCACCTTCGCCCGCGCCGGGAGGCGCAGCTCGGCGCGCATCGCCTCGCGGTCGATCCGGTCGGGGATCTCGTCGGCGAGCGGATGACCGACGTAGGTCACGCCGACGCCGGCGTCGCGATACAGCGCCTCCTCGAACGGAAACAGGACGAGGAGCTGCGACACCGACCGCCCGATGCTGCGCACCCGCCCCCGCCGCCACGCCCACACCTGCGGGCTCACCATGTGCGCGGTGCGGACGCCGGCGGTCTTGAGGCGCCGCTCGAGGCCGAGATTGAACTCCGGGGAGTCGATGCCGAGAAAGAGCTGCGGCCGCTCGGCGAGGATCCGCCGGGCGACCTCGCGCCGCACCGCGAGGATCTCGCGGAGATGGCGCAGCACCTCGACGAACCCGCGCACCGCGAGCTTTTCCTGCGGGAACCACGACTCGAACCCGGCCGCGATCATCCGCGGCCCGCCGATCCCGGAGAACGCCGCCGCCGGAATGCGGCGGCGGAGGGTCTCGATCAGCTGGCTGCCGAGCAGGTCGCCGGAAGCCTCGCCCGCGACCATCGCGATGCGGACGGGGGCCACGGACCGTCCCCTAGCGCACGATGCCGCGCGCCGCGGTCTTGAGAAACTCGACCAGTGCGGCAAGCTCGGGCCGGCCATTCGCGGTCCGCGCGAGCTCCGCCTGCGCGTCCGCGAACGACAGCCCGGCGCGGTAGAGCGTCCGGTAGGCGCCCTGGATCGCCTCGATCGCCTCGGGCGTGAAGGCACGCCGTCTCAGGCCTTCGCTGTTGACGCCGAACGCCTTGGGCGGATTCCCGGCGACGGTGACGTACGGTGGCACGTCCTGCCTGAGCATGGTCCCGCCGCCGATCATCGCATGCGCGCCGATGCGCACGAACTGGTGAACCCCGGCAAACCCGCCGAGGATCGCCCAGTCGCCGATGTGCACGTGGCCGGCGAGCTGGGTGCTGTTCGCCAGTACGGTGTTGTTCCCGATCTGGCAGTCGTGGGCGAGGTGCACGTAACCCATGATCCAGTTGTCGTCGCCGACGCGCGTGACCCGGGCGTCCTTCATCGTGCCGCGGTTGAGGGTGCAGTACTCGCGGATGGTGTTGCGGTCGCCGATCTCCAGGCGCGTCGGCTCGCCGCGATAGCTCTTGTCCTGCGGCGGGCCGCCGAGCGCGGTGAAGCTGCCGATCCGGTTGTCGCGGCCGATGCGCGTCGGGCCCTCGACGATCGTGTGCGGCCCGATCTCGGTGCCGTCGCCGATCTCCACGTGCTCGCCGACGATCGAGTACGCCCCGACGCTCACGTTCGCGCCGAGGGCCGCCTGCGGGTGGACGATCGCGGTGGGATGGATCATCCGCGGGCGGCGGTCAGGCGTCGCGCAGCGCGCACATCATCTTGCCCTCGGCAGCGAGCCGCCCGTCGACGCGCGCTTCGGTCGAGAACTTCCAGATGCCCTTGAGGCGCCGCTCGATCCGGGCGTGGAGCATCAGCTGGTCGCCGGGCCCGACCGGGCTCTTGAAGCGCGCCTCGTCGATGCCGACGAAGTACACCACCGAGTTCTCGTCGGGCAGCCGCTCGCCCGACTTGAACGCAAGGATCGCGGCCGCCTGCGCGAGCGCTTCGATCACCATCACCCCGGGCATCACCGGGTGATGCGGGAAGTGCCCCGGAAAGAACGGCTCGTTGATGGTCACGTTCTTCAGGGCGAGGATCCGGCTGCCCGGCTCGAGCTCGAGCACGCGGTCGACGAGGAGGAACGGGTAGCGGTGCGGCAGGTGGTCCATCACCGCCTTGATGTCCATCGCGTTCATCGCTCTCGCTCCAGTCCGGCGAGCCGGCGCTCGAGCTCGCGGATCCGCTCCGACATGCGCTCCAGCCCGCGCACCAGGGCGACCGTGCGGCGCCACTCGCGGACCGCGGTGGCCGGGATCACGCTCGAGTACGTGTCGGGCTGGTCGATCGACTTCGTGACCACCGTGCTGCCGGCGATGATCGCACGGTCGGCGATCGACAGGTGACCGCCGATCATCGCCGCGCCGCCGATCATGCACTGGCGGCCGATCGTGGTCGAGCCGGCGATGCCGACGCAGCCGGCGATCGCGGTGTGGGCGCCGATCCGGCAGTTATGGCCGATCTGGATCTGGTTGTCGAGCTTGACGCCGTCCTCGATCACCGTGTCGTCGACGGCGCCGCGATCGATCGAGGTGTTCGCGCCGATCTCGACGTCGTCGCCGATGACGACGCGGCCGGTCTGGGCGATCTTGACCCACTTGCCGCCTTGGGGGGCGAACCCGAAGCCGTCCGCCCCGATCACCGCACCGGAGTGGACGATCGCCCGCGCCCCGATGACGCAGCCGCCGTAGACGACCACGCGCGGATGGAGGCGGCTGTCGGCGCCGACCGACGCGCCCTCGCCGACAAAGCACCCGGCGCCGAGGACGGCGCGCTCGCCCAGCGTCGCGCCGCGCTCGACGACGCACCCGGCCCCGACGCTCGCGCTCGCCGGGATTATGGCGTCCGGCGCCACGACCGCCTCGGGGTGCACGCCCGGGACCACCGGGGCGGGCGGGTTGAAGAGCTGCGTGACGTGGGCGAAATAGGCGTACGGATCGCGGCAGACGATCCGCGGGAGCCCGGTCGCCTCGCGCTCGGCTTCCGGGACGATCACCGCCGATGCGCGCGTCGCCGCCAGCTCCGGACGGTACTTCGGCTGGACGAGGAAGGAAAGATCGCCCGCCTGCGCGCTCCGCAGCGTCGCCACGCCGCGGACCTCGACGGTCGGGTCGCCCACCAGCTCGCCGCCCAACCGGCCGACGATCTCGGCGAGCCGGAACGGGCCTTGCGCCATCCGATCGTCCGCGCCGTCGCCTACTTCTTCGCCGGGGCGCTGTCGTCGAGCGCGCGGATCACCTTGTCGGTGATGTCGATGCGCGTGCTGGCGTAGACAGCTTCCTGGAAGATGATGTCGAACTTCTCGGCCTCCGCGATCTGCCGCACGGCGCGGTTCGCGCGCTCCAGGATCCCGGACAGCTCTTCGTTCCGGCGCTGGTTGAAGTCCTCGCGCAGCTCGCGCTGCTTGCGCTGGAACTCGCGGTTCGTTTCCTGGAACTCGCGCTCGCGCTTCACGCGCTCCGACTCGGACATGGTCACCGCGTTCTTCTCGAGCGTTTCCTGCATCCGCTTGAGGCCCTCGGCCGTCTTGGCGAGCTCCTGCTCGCGCTTCTGGAACTCCGCCTCGAGCTTCTTCTGCGCGCGCACGGCGGGCGCCGCGTCGCGCAGGATCCGGTCGAGGTTCACGAACCCGAGCTTGCCTTCGACCTGGGCCTGGCTGACGCTCGCGCCGAGGAGCAGCCCCAGTGCGGCGATGAGTTGCACGGTCTTCAAATCGATCTCCCGGATCCGCGCGTCCCTCGCGCGCTAGAACTGCTGCCCGAAGATGAACTGGAACTTCTGCAGTCGATCGCCGGGCTGGTTATTGAGCGGAAACGAATAGAACGCCCGCAGCGGCCCGAAGGGCGAAGTCCACGCGAGGATCGCCCCGGTAGAATACCGCAACGCGAGGTCCAGGGTCTGGACCTGGCCGCTCGAGTTCACGAAGGTGGTCTTGTCGCCGAGCCGGAGGCCGTTCTGGTCGAGCCAGACCTGGCCGGCGTCGACGAACCAGCCGATGCGCAGCGACTTGTCCTGCCCCATGCCCGGCATCGGGACGAGGATTTCGGCGGATCCGAGCACGCTCCGGCTGCCGCCGAGTACCCCGTTCTGATCCTGCGGTCCCAGCGTGCCCTGTTCGTAGCCGCGCACGGAGTTGGTGCCGCCGGCGTAGTAGTTCTTGAAGAACGGCAGTTGGCCGCCGCCATACCCCCCGCCCCAGCCGAGCAGTCCGCGAAACGAGGTGATGACGTCGCGGGTGACCGCAAAGTACCAGGAGGCGTCGTAGGTGAGCTTGTAGTACTTGAGGTCGAAGCCCGGCAGCGCGACCTCCCCGAACAACCGCTGGAGCGTCCCCTCGGTCGGCAGCAGGGCGCTGTTGCGCCGGTCCCGGGTCCAGCCGAGCGTGAAGGGCAGCCCGACCGGGTCGCTGCCGTTCTGGTTCACGAACTCCACGAATCGCGGCGGGCTGTTCTCGAATAGCTCGATGCTCGTCTGCTCGAGCGCCAGCCCGGCGTTGATGCGGTCGAGGTCCGTGATCGGGAAGCCGGCCGAAATGCCGGCGCCGGTCGTCTCGGTGACGTAGTTGCCGATGCCGAGCGCGGTCGCGTCGAACCGACGGTTGTACACGCTGAATCCGGCGCTGACGCCGTCGACGGTGAAGTACGGGTTGGTATACGAGAGGCCGATGTTGCGGTTGACCTTGCTCGTGTTGGCGTTCAGGGTGACCGACTTGCCGCTGCCGAAGATGTTTGCCTGGCTGACCGTGCCCTGCACGATCAGCTTGTCCGACGACGAGAAACCGAGGCCGAACAGCACCGCGCCGGTCGGCTTCTCCTTCACCTTCAGCGTGACGTCGACCTGGTCGGTCGTCCCGGTCACCGGCTCGGTGTCGAGCTCGACGCCGGGTTCGAAGTAGCCCAGCCGCTCGACGCGCTTGCGCGAGTCCTGGAGCTTCTGACCGTCGTAGAACGCGCCCTCGAGCTGGCGCAGCTCGCGGCGGACGACCTCGTCGCGCGTCTTGGTGTTGCCGGCGACGTTGATCCGGCGCACGTACACCCGCCGCCCCGGATCGATCATGATGGTGAACGCGACGGTCTGCTTGTCCTTGTCGACGTCGGGCACGGCGTTCGCGTTGGCGAACGCGTAGCCCTCGTTCCCGAGGCGCTCGGTGATCCTCTTGCTCGAGTCGGCGAGCTTCTCGCGCGAGAACGGCTCGCCCGGCTTGATCGTGACCAGCCGCATCAGCTCGGGTTCGGGCAGCAGCAGCTCCCCGCCGAGCTTGATGGCCGAGACGGTGTACTTCTCCCCCTCGGTCAGGTTGACCACGATGTAGATGTCCCGCTTGTCGGGGGTGATCGAGACCTGCGTCGAGTCGATGCTGAAGTCGAGGTAGCCGCGGTTGAGGTAGTACGAGCGGATCGTCTCGAGGTCCGCGGAGAGCTTCTGCCGCGAGTACTGGTCGCTCTTCGTGTACCAGCTGAGCCAGCCCGGCGTCTGGAGCAGCATCAGCTCGAGCAGATCCTTCTCGCTGAAGGCGTGGTTGCCGACGATGTTGATCGACTTGATCTTCGCCACCTCCCCCTCGTCGACGGTGAAGTTGACCGCGACGCGGTTGCGATCGAGCGGCGTGATCGTGGTCGTGACGGTGACGCCGTAGCGCCCGCTGGCGAGGTACTGGCGCTTGATCTCCTGCTCGGCCTGGTCGATCAGCGCCTTGTCGTAGGTGCGGCCCTCGGCGATCCCGTTGTCGCGGAGCGCCTTGCGCACCTTGTCGGCGGGGAATTCCTTCATGCCGACGAAGTCGATCTGCGCGATCGCCGGCCGCTCCGCGACCGTTACCACCAGCACGCTGCCTTCGACTTCCACCCGCACGTCGGTAAAGAGCCCGGTCGCGAACAGGGCGCGGATCGCCTCCGCCGCGCGTTCCTCGGTCATGGTCTCGCCGACCTTGACCGGGAGATAGCCGAACACGGTGCCGGCCTCTACGCGCTGGATGCCTTCGATGCGGATGTCGCGGATGACGAAGGGCTCGAACGCGAACGCGAATCGAGCGAGGCAGAGCCCGAGCAGTGCCACGCGCCAACGCTGGGTCATCGAATCAGGCGTCAGCCCGTGAGCAGGCGGTTTATGTCGTTATAGAAAGCGAACGCCATCAAAAAGAGTAGGACCGCGAGGCCCGCGCGCTGACCGATTTCCATGACGCGCTCCGACACGGGACTGCCCTTCAGCACCTCGATCGCATAGTACATCAGGTGCCCACCGTCGAGTAAGGGGATCGGCAGCAGGTTGAGCACGCCGAGGCTGATCGAGATCAGTGCGAGGAACGCGAGATACGGCGCGAGCCCGAGGCTCGCCGACTGTCCGGCGTAGTCGGCGATCGTGACCGGCCCCGAAAGGTTCCGCCACGACACTTCGCCGACGATCATCTTGCCGAGCATCCGCAGGCTGAAGATCGACATCTCCCACGTTCGCGCCACGGCCTTCGTCGCGGCCTCGAGCGGGCCGTAGCGAATCTCGAAGTAATACGCTTTGAGCGCAGCCTGGTCGACCTGGGGTGCCGCGCCGATGCGCCCGATCGTCTCCGTTCCCTGCGTCGCGCCCTCCGGCACGAGCTCGAAGCGCCGCGTGGCATTCCCCGGCGTCGCATCCCCCCGCTCTACCTCGAGCACGAGCGCGCGCCCGGGGCTCGCGCGAACCTTTGCCACCAGCGCTTCCCAGCTCGCTAGCCGCTCGCCGTTCACTGCGATAACACGGTCACCGGCGGCAAGTCCGGTGCGCGCCGCCACGCCCCCCGCGATCACCTTGCCGATCACCGGCGGCAACTCGGGTCGGTAGAGCCTCATTCCGAGCTTGGCGAGCAGGTCGCCCTCCACCTCGTCGGCCGCAACGCGCGAGAGGTCGAGCGTCCGCCAGTCGATCGCACCGCGGCCGTCGGCGACCTCGATGCGCGCCGGCTTCCGGTCGAGCGCAAGCTGGAGCAGCCGCCAGCGCACGTCCTGCCAGCCTGCGACCGGTTCGTCGTTGATCGCCCGGATCGTGTCGCCTGCCCGCAGGCCTGCCTGTGCCGCCACGGTCCCGGTCTCGGGCGCAGCCACGATCGGCCTTGCTTCCTGCACGCCGGACATGAAGAGGCACCAGTACAGCGCGATCGCGAGGAGGAAGTTGGCGACCGGCCCGGCGACGACGATCGCAAACCGCTTCCACACCGACTGCCGGTTGAACGCCCGTGGCAGGTCGTCGGGTGCGACGTCGCCTTCCCGCTCGTCGACCATCTTGACGTAACCCCCGAGCGGCACCGCCGCGATCACCCACTCGGTGCGGTCGGGGCCGAGCCGCCGGGCAAAGAGCGCGCGGCCGAAGCCGACCGAGAACCGCAGCACCTTGACGCCGCACCAGCGGGCGACGGCGTAATGGCCGAGCTCGTGGACGACGATCAAGAGGCCGAGCGCGACGACGAACGAAGCAATGGTGTGGAGCAGGCTCATAGGGTCACTGTCAGTGTCCGGCCGAGTGCTTCGCGCGCGGCGGCGCGCGCCGCGCGATCGGCCTCGAGCACGTCGTCGAGCGACCGGACCGGGCCGGCGGCGACGCGCGCGAGCGCCGCCTCGATGACGTCGGTGATGCGGTTGAACGCCAGGTCGCGTCCGAGGAACGCCGTCACGGCGACCTCGTTGGCGGCGTTGAAGACTGCCGGCGCCGTGCCGCCGGCAGCAAGCACCTCATAGGCAAGCGCCAGCGCGCGGAAGCGCACGAAGTCCGGCGCCTCGAAGGTGAGTCCGCCGATGCGCGCGAGATCGAGTTCGGCGACACCGGCATCGATGCGGTCGGGATGAGCGAGCGCCTGTGCGATCGGCGTGCGCATGTCGGGGTTGCCGAGCTGGGCGATCACCGATCCGTCGGCGTAGGTCACCATCGAATGGATCACGCTCTGCGGGTGCACGAGCACTTCGATCGCGCCCGGGCTCGCGCCGAAGAGCCACGCCGCCTCGATGATCTCGAGCGCCTTGTTCATCATGGTGGCGGAGTCGACCGAGATCTTGCGGCCCATGTTCCAGGTCGGGTGCGCGCACGCCTGGTCCGGCGTGACCGCCGCGAGCTCGGCGAGCGGCCGCGACCGGAACGGGCCGCCCGAGCCGGTCAGCACGATCTTGCGGACACCGCCCGCGGCGAGGCTCTCGTGCCGTCCCTGGGGCAGGCACTGGAAAATCGCGTTGTGCTCGCTGTCGATCGGCAGCAGGGTCGCACCGCCCTGCCGGACTGCCGCCATGAAGACCGGCGCGGCCATCACCAGCGCTTCCTTGTTGGCGAGCAGGATCTTCTTGGCGGCGCGCGCCGCGGCCAATGTCGGCGCGAGCCCGGCGGCGCCCACGATCGCCGCCATCACCGCGTCGACGTCCGGGTGGGCCGCGACCGAAACCAGTGCTTCCGGCCCCGCGAGGACCTCGACCCCGGAGCCAGCCGCGGCGAGCCGCACGCGCAGGTTGCGAGCCTGCGCAGCGTCGGCGAGCACCGCGAACCGCGGCCGGTGGCGGATCGCGAGCTCGAACAGCTCGTCCGCCTGGGTATGCGCGGTCAATGCAAAAACGCGGAACCGGTCCGGGTGGCGGCTGACGACGTCGAGCGTGCTGCGGCCGATCGAGCCCGTCGCGCCGAGAATCGTGACGTTCTGGAGCGCGCTCATATCCATGCTCACCAACGCGACTGCCGGCAGCACCGGCGTCAGTGCGTCGATGCGGTCGAGCACGCCGCCGTGCCCGGGCAGGAGGCTGCCGCTGTCCTTCAGGCCGGCCTGCCGCTTCATCGTCGATTCGAACAGGTCACCGAGGACGGAGAGCACGGCGAGTGCCTCGAGGAGGACGATCATCCACACCGGGCTCCACGGCAGGTCGCGGATGGCGGCCGGCGTCGCACCGCGGAAGAGCCCGATCCAGGCGCCAGCGTACACCGCCGTCGCGGCGAGCGCACCGTAGAGTCCCGCCCACGTCTTGCCGGGACTGACGTTCGGGGCGAGCTTGCGACGCCCGAACCTCCGCCCGAAGAAATACGCCGCGATGTCCGCGATCCATACGGTCGCCATGAACGCGAGCAACGTTCCCGGCCCGAGGTTCCGCAGTTGCACCAGCGCAAGAAAGGTCGGGAGGAGCACGATGCAGCCCGCGCCGAGCACGAGTGCTGCCGGAGGGTTCGCAGGCCTCCGCGCGAGCCATAGCGGCGCGCCGATGACCCAGAACGCCAGAGCGAGGAAATAGATGGGCGCAAGCGCGAGCAGGCCGACGCCGCCCTCGGCGAGCCCGGACCAGAAGGCCGCCGCCACACCCGCGCCGGCGGTCGCGACAGCGTAGAGGATCCGCCCGCCCCGGCTGGCGCGAGCGAAGCCGGCCCACTCCCAGGCAGCCGCGGCGAGCACCGCCGCGGCGAGTGCCGTCCAGCCGAGCGGGGGCAGCCAGGAAAGCGCCGCGAGAAGCGCGGCGACGAGCACGATCGCGGTGACGACCCGGTCGCGGAGCATCGCGCGGACGGCACTACGCGAGCTTGCGGCGCGCGTCGGGCAGGTCCACGGCGCTTGTGGCCGCGGCTGCCCGGCCGTCAACGAGCTGCTCGCTCGTACGCCCGAAACGCCGCTCGCGCCGGCGGTACGAGGCGATGGCGGCATCGAGCGCGGCCGCGTCGAAGTCGGGCCAGAGGGTGTCGGTGAAGTAGAGCTCGGAGTACGCGAGCTGCCAGACGAGGAAATTGGAGATGCGTTGCTCGCCGCCGGTGCGGATGAAGAGATCCGGCTCGGGGGCGTAGTTCATGGCGAGATAGGGGGTGAGGTCGCGCTCGGTGTAGCTGCCGGCGCGCTCGGGGTGCTCGTGCACCATCGCGTTGATCGCCTGCAGCAGATCCCATCGGCCGCCGTAGTTCGCGGCGATCGTCAGCGTGAGCCGTCGGTTCGCGGCGGTGACCTCCTCGGCGCGCCGCACCAACCCGCCGATCGTGTCGCCGAATGGCGCGAGGTTCCCGATCACGCGCAGGCGGATCCCCACCTCGTGCAGCTTGCTCACCTCCTGCTCGAGCGCGCCGCGGAAGAGCTGCTTCAGGACCGAGACCTCGTCGGCCGGGCGGCGCCAGTTCTCGGAGCTGAAGGCGAACAGCGTGAGGAACTCGACGCCGCGCTCGCCGCAGGCTTTCACCGTCGCGCGCACCGCTTCGGCGCCCCGCCGATGCCCGGCGACTCGCGGCAGGAACCGGTTCTTCGCCCACCGCCCGTTGCCGTCCATGATGATGGCGACGTGGCGCGGGACGGGCCCGGTCTGGGGAATGGTCTGAGTGGTGCTCTCGTGCATCGGGGCGCGTGGTTGTGCCTGCGGGCGCGTGCGCGGCAGCGCTACACGTGCATCAGGTCGGCTTCCTTCTGCTGCAGCAGCTTGTCGACCTCGCCGATGTAGCGGTCGGTCAGCTTCTGGACCTCGTCCTGCGCACGGCGCTCCTGGTCCTCCGGGAGCTCGTGCTTCTTCAGCATCTCCTTGAGGTGGGTGTTCGCGTCGCGGCGCAGGTTGCGGATCGCCACGCGCGCGTTCTCGCCTTCGTGGCGCACGACTTTCGTCAGCTCCTTGCGGCGTTCTTCGGTTAGCGTCGGCATCGGCACGCGGATCAGCTCGCCCTGCGACGCCGGGTTGAGTCCGAGGTCGGACTCGCGGATCGCCTTCTCGATCACCGCCGCCATCTTCTTCTCCCACGGCTGGATGCCGATCGTGCGGGCATCGACCAGCGTCACGTTCGCGACCTGGTTGAGCGGCATCGGCTGGCCGTAGTAGTCGACCCGGATGTGGTCGAGCAATCCGGTGTGCGCGCGACCGGTCCGAACCTTGGCGAGATCGGCCTTCAGCGCCTCGATCGACTTCTTCATCTTGTCCTCGGCCGTCTTCTTGATCTGTACGACGTCCATCTCGGTGTCCTCCTAAAGGTGCACCAGGGTCCCTTCGTCCTCGCCGAGCACCACGCGCTTGAGCGCGCCGCGCTTGTAGAGGCTGAACACGATGATCGGCAGCTTCTGGTCCCGGCACAGCGCGAGCGCGGTCGTGTCCATCACGCGCAGATGCTGCGCGATCGCCTCGTCGAAGGAGATGCGCTGGTAGCGCTTCGCGTCGGGGTCGGTCTTCGGATCGGCGGTGTACACGCCGTCGACCTTGGTCGCCTTGAGGACCACTTCGGCGCCGATCTCGCTGCCGCGCAGCGCCGCCGCCGTGTCGGTCGTGAAGAACGGGTTGCCGGTGCCGGCGGCAAACACGACGATCTTGCCTTCCTCGAGATAGCGGATCGCTTTCGGCCGGATGTAGGGCTCGACGATCTGCTCGATGTTGATCGCCGACTGCACGCGCGCGTTGAGCCCCTTCTGGCGCATTACGTCGGCCAGGGCGAGCGCATTCATGATCGTCGCCAGCATGCCCATGTAGTCGGCGGTCGCCCGGTCCATCCCCGCGGCGCCGAGCGCGACCCCGCGGAAGATGTTGCCGCCGCCGATCACCGCGCCGATCTCGACGCCGAGGCTGGCGACGGTGGCCACCTCGTCGACGATCATCTCGATCGTCTGGCGGTTGATGCCGAAGGGGTCCTCCCCCATCAGCGCTTCGCCGGAGAGCTTGAGGAGGATGCGCTTGTACTTCGGCTGCGACATACTCAGCGCGCGGCCCCCGCCTGCGCCATCACCTCGGCGGCAAAGTCGGCGGACTTCTTCTCGATGCCTTCGCCCACGACGAGGAAGCGATAGCCGCGCAGCTTGGTCTTCTTTTCCGCGAGCGCCTTCTCGACCGTGAGCTTGTCGTTCACCACGTACGGCTGGCCGAGCAGCGCGATCTCCGCGGCGAACTTGTTCAGCGCGCCCTCGATCATCTTTGCGGCGATCTCGGGCGGCTTGCCCTGCTCCTTCGCGCGCGCTTCCTGCACCGCACGCTCGCGCGCGAGGACGTCTGGCGACACATCCGTTTTGGAGAGGAACTGCGGCTTGGCGAAGGCGACGTGCATTGCGATCCCCTTCGCCAGCTCGTCGTCACCCTCGTAGTCGATCATCACGCCGATTTTCACCCCGTGCACGTACTGCCAGAGCCGCGCGTCGGTCTGCAGCCGCACAAATCGCCGGATAGTCATGTTTTCGCCGATTTTCTGCACCAGCTTCTGGCGCTTCGCCTCGATCTTCTCGCCGCCGATCTCGAGGTCCGCGAGCGCGGCGACGTCCGCCGGATCCTGCCTGGCGACCACCTCCGCCAGTCCGCGCGCAAAAGCGAGGAAGTCCTCGTTCTTGGCCACGAAATCCGTCTCGCAGTTGACCTCGACCAGGGCGCCGAGCTTGCGGTCCGGCGCGAGCCACGCGCCGATCACGCCCTCGGAGGCGATCCGGCCCGCAGCCTTGCTCGCCTTGGCGCCGCTCCGCACGCGGAGCAGGTCCTCCGCCTGCCGGAGATCGCCGCCGGCTTCCTCGAGGGCTTTCTTGCACTCCATCATGCCGAGCCCGGTCAGCTCGCGCAGCTCCTTCACTAGGGCCGCGGTGATTTCTGCCATGCCTTGCTCCTGTCTGTTCTCAACGTCCCTCGGGGCTGCCCGGCGGAACCTGCAACCTGCCGCACCTGAAAAAAGGGGGCTTCGAGGCCCCCGCATGGAATCCGTTCGGGCGGTGCATCACGCTCCGCCCGCCTCCTCGACCTCGACGAACTCGTCGGCCGAGGCCGACACGATCTCCTGCAGCGACTGCGATCTGCCCTCGAGCACCGCGTCGGCGATGCCGCGGGCGTAGAGCCGGATCGCGCGGCTCGAGTCGTCGTTGCCGGGAATCACGTAGGCGATGCCGTCGGGCGAGTGGTTGGTGTCGACCACGGCGACGATCGGTATGCCGAGCTTCTTCGCCTCCGCCACGGCGCCCTTGTGGTAGCCGACGTCGATCACGAACAACGCGTCCGGCGGGCCGTCGAGCGTCTTGATGCCGCCGAGGCTCCGCTCGAGCTTGGCGCGCTCGCGCTGGAAATGAAGCGCTTCCTTCTTCGACATGCGCTCGACGCTGCCGTCCTCGACCTGCGCCTCCATCTCCTTCAGGCGCTTGATCGACTGCTTCACCGTCTTGAAGTTGGTGAGCATCCCGCCGAGCCAGCGGTGGTCGACGAAGGGCACGGCCGCGCGGATCGCCTCCTCGCGCACGATCTCGCGCGCCTGTCGCTTGGTGCCGACGAAGAGGATGACGCCCTTGTTGGAGGCGAGCTTGCGGACGAACTTCGCCGCGTCGTTGTAGAGGGCGAGCGTCTGCTCGAGGTTGATGATGTGGATCTTGTTGCGGTGGCCGAAGATGAACGGTGCCATCTTCGGGTTCCAGTAGCGCGTCTGGTGGCCGAAATGAACGCCGGCCTCCAGCATCTGGCGCATCGTCGTGGTCATCTACTTCTCCGTCTAGGGTTGATCACTGACGCTCTGTCCGCATTTACCCCGTAGCTCGAGTTCGAGCGTCCGCGGCACCCTGACTGGACAGGCGCGAAATTTCGCGGGCTCGCCCGCGCGGGCCAATCCCGCGCGGTTGATCCCGCGTGTTTGCCGGGAGCGCAAAGCGCGCTGCCGGGGCAACGGCCGCGGCTCTCGGGCAAACTAGCCGGCGAGTCTATCACGGAGGCCGTAGCCGGCTCAAGATTTTCCTTGTCAAACAGCGCATTAACCGGAGGACGCGGGCCCCGCGGGGCGCGGGAGGAGGTTTGCCCTGCCCCATGCGTTCCACTATCCTCACGGCTTTTTTGAATTCACCATGGCAGTCGTTCTCAAGGGCGCGGAAGAGATCGAGCGGATGCGGATCGCGGGACGGCTCGCGGCCGAGGTCCTCGACTTCGTCGCGCCGCAGGTGAAGGCGGGTGTCACCACGGCCGAGCTCGATCGCCTGTGCCACGAGTACATGCGCGAGGTCCAGCATACCGTGCCCGCGCCGCTCAACTACGCCCCGCCCGGCTACCCGCCCTTCCCGAAGGCGATCTGCACTTCGGTCAACCATCAGGTCTGCCACGGCGTGCCGGGCGACCGCGTGCTGAAAGCCGGCGACATCCTCAACATCGACGTCACGGTGATCAAGGACGGCTTCCACGGCGACACGAGCCGGATGTTCTACGTCGGCGAGCCGTCGATCCAGGCGCGCCGGCTCTGCGAGGTCACCTACGAGGCGATGTGGCTCGGGATCCGCACGGTGCGCCCGGCGGCCTTCCTCGGCGACATCGGCGCCGAGATCCAGCGCCACGCCGAGAGTCGCGGCTACAGCATCGTGCGCGAGTTCTGCGGCCACGGGATCGGCCGGCGGTTCCACGAGGAGCCGCAGGTCCTGCACTACGGCCGCCCGGGCACGGGGCTGAGGCTGCAGCCGGGCATGATCTTCACCGTCGAGCCGATGATCAACGCCGGCAAGCCGGCGATCCGCGAGCTCGCCGACGGCTGGACGATCGTGACCAAGGACCACAGCCTCTCGGCGCAGTGGGAGCACACCGTGCTCGTCACCGAATCGGGCTACGAGGTGCTCACCGTCTCCGCCGGCGCCCCGCCGATGCCGCAGTCCCTAGAGGCGGCATAGGAGCCCCGCGAGTGGCCTCGGTCCCCGCCCGACGCCTCGAGGCGCCGGACCCCGCGTCCGAGCTGCGCCGTCGTCTCGCGGACGAGCGGGCCGCGCTTCGCCGCGAGTACGAAACCGACGCCGATGCGACCCGCTTCCTGAGGCGTCACCGGCAAGCCGTCGAAGCGAGCCTGCGCGAGCTGTGGCGCGAGTCCCAGCTCCCGCGCCAGCTTGCGCTGGTCGCGGTCGGGGGATTCGGCCGGGGCGAGCTGTATCCGCATTCGGACGTCGACGTCCTCGTCCTCCTGCCGCACGCGCTCGATCCGGCCGGCATCGCCCAGGTCGAGCAGTTCATCGGCCGGCTCTGGGACGTCGGGCTCGAGCTCGGCCACAGCGTGCGCACGGTGGAGGAATGCCGGGACGAAGCGGCGAAGGACGTCACCGTGCAGACCTCGCTCCTCGAGGCGCGGCTGATCGCGGGCAGCCGGACGCTGTTCGCGCAGCTCTACGACCGGCTCCACGACGGCTTCGACCCGCAGGCGTTCTTCAAGGCCAAGCGGCTGGAGCAGGAGCAGCGGCACGCGAAGTTCCAGGACAGCCCCTACAGCCTCGAGCCGAACCTGAAGGAAGCGCCGGGGGGCCTGCGCGACCTCCAGGTCGTGCTCTGGGTGGCCCGCGCGAGCGGCCTGGGCCGCGACTGGCGCTCGCTCGCCGCGCGCGGACTGGTTACCCGCGAAGAGGCGATCCAGCTCAAGCGCCACGCGGACTGGCTGGCGCGGGTGCGCATCCGCCTGCATCTCCTCGCCGGCCGGCGCGAGGATCGCATCCTCTTCGACTATCAGGACGCGCTCGCCAGGGCGTTCGGTTTCGCCGCCACGCCGACGAAGCGCGCGAGCGAACTGTTCATGCAGCGCTACTTCCGGACCGCGAAGGCGGTAACGCAGCTGAACACCACGGTGCTCCAGAACCTCGGAGCGGCGATCTTTCCGGCGTTCGACGCCCCGCCGGAGCCGATCAACGAGCGGTTCCAGGCGGTGCGGGAGCTCCTGGACGTTCGCGATCCGGGTCTCTTCGAACGCGAACCCCACGCCATCCTGGAGAGCTTCCTGCTGCTGCAGCAGCACTCGGAGCTGAAGGGGATGACCGCACCGACGCTGCGCGCTCTCTGGCGCGCGCGGCGGCGGGTCGATCGCGCGTTCCGCGCGGACCCGGTAAATCGGGCGACGTTCCTCGAGATCCTGCGGCAGCCGAGAGGGCTCGTGCACGAGCTCCGCCGCATGAACCAGTACGGGATCCTCGGCCGCTACCTCACCGCCTTCGGGAAGATCGTCGGCCAGATGCAGCACGACCTCTTCCACGTGTACACCGTGGATCAGCACATCCTGATGGTCGTGCGCAACCTGCGGCGGTTCACGATGGTCGAGTTCGCGCACGAGTACCCGCTGTGCAGCCGGCTCGCCGCCAACTTCGAGCGCTACTGGCTGCTGTACGTCGCGGCGATCTTCCACGACATCGCCAAGGGCCGCGGCGGCGACCATTCGCGGCTCGGCCGGCTGGACGCGCGGCGGTTCGCGCGCGCGCACGGCCTGCCGGCCGAGGACGTCGCGCTCGTCGAGTTCCTGGTCGAGCACCACCTCACGATGTCGGCGGTGGCGCAGAAGCGCGATCTTTCGGATCCCGACGTGATCCGCGAGTTCGCCCGCGTCGTCGGGACGGAGCGCCGGCTCGTCGCGCTCTATCTGCTGACCGTCGCCGACATCCGCGGCACGAGCCCGAAGGTGTGGAACGCCTGGAAAGGCAAGCTGCTCGAGGATCTCTTCCGCCTCACGCGGCGGATCCTGCGCGGCGCCTCGGTCGGCTACGACCAGGACGTGCAGGCGAAGCAGGCCGAGGCGCTGCGGCTGCTGCGGCTGTACGCGCTGTCCGACACCGCGGGCGAGGCGCTCTGGCGCGAGCTCGACGTCGCCTACTTCCTGCGGCACGAGCCGCAGGAGATCGCCTGGCAGACGCGCACCCTGCACTACCGCGTGAGCACCGACCGGCCGGTCGTGAAGGCGCGGCTCTCGCCGATCGGCGAAGGGCTGCAGGTGATGATCTACGCGAAGGACGAGCCCGACCTCTTCGCGCGCATCTGCGGCTACTTCGAGTCGATCAACTACTCGATCGTCGACGCGAAGATCCACACGACGCGTCACGGCTACGCGCTCGACACGTTCCTCGTGCTCGGGACCGGCACCGTCGCACCACTACCGCGACATGATCGGGCTGATCGAGCACGAGCTCGGCGAGCGGCTCGAGCGCCGCACCCCGCTCGCACCGCCCGCGCGCGGGCGCGTGTCGCGCCAGCTCAAGCACTTCCCGATCACCCCGGAGGTGCACATCCGGCCGGACGAGAAGGGGCAGTACAGCCTCGTGTCGATCACCGCCGGCGATCGTCCCGGCCTCCTCTACGGCATCGCGCGCGTGTTCAACCAGTACCACGTCGACCTGCACACCGCGAAGATCGTCACGCTCGGCGAACGTGCGGAAGACGTGTTCGTGGTCTCGGGGGAGGCGCTGGCGAAGCCCAAGACCGTGCTGCAGCTCGAACAGGACCTGCTGGCGGCGCTGCAGTGAGTCCGGCGCGCGCTCAGTCCTCGGTGATGTCCTCGCCCGGGAAGAGCGCCTCGATGAAGCCGAACTTCGAGAGGTCGCGGATCCGCATCGGATAGAGGATGCCGTCCAGGTGGTCGACCTCGTGCTGCACCACCACGGCGTGGAAGCCTGCCACCGTCCGGTCGATCTCCCGGCCGCGCTCGTCGAATCCCCGGTAGCGAAGCCGGGTGTAGCGCGGCACGAGGCCGCGCATTCGCGGCACCGACAGGCACCCTTCCCAGCCCTCGCTCATCTCGTCGCCGATCGGCTCGAGGACCGGATTGATGAGCACCGTGTCCGGCACTTCCTCGGCATCCGGATAGCGCGGGTTGCGGTGGACGCCGAAGATCACCACCCGCAGGCCCACGCCGATCTGCGGCGCGGCAAGCCCGGCGCCGTTCAGGTGCGCCATGGTGTCGCGCATGTCGGCGAGCAGCATGTGCAGCTCCGGCGTGTCGAACGCTTCCACCGCCCGAGCTTTCTCGAGCAGGCGCGGGTCGCCCATCTTGAGCACGTCGCGGATCATTCGATCGTCACCACCTCTTCAATGATCCGCCGCGCCCGGCCGATCGTCGCGTGCAGCATCTGCTCGATCCGCTCGAGGCGGATGCCGCCCCGGCTCTCGCCGCGCCCGGCGGCGTGGTTCACGACCACTGCGATTGCGGCGTAGGGCACGTCGAGCTCGCGCGCGAGCGCGGCCTCCGGCATGCCGGTCATGCCGACGATCTCGGCGCCGTCGCGCTCGAGCCGGTCGATCTCCGCGGCCGATTCGAGGCGCGGGCCCTGGGTCGCGGCATACACCGCGCCGTCGATCACGGCCTCGCCGCACGCGTGCGCGGCCGCGAGGAGCTTCTGCCGCAGCCGCTCCGCGTACGGCGCGGTGAAGTCGATGTGCGTGACCGGCACGTCGCCGCCCTCGAAGAAGGTCGATCGCCGGCCCCAGGTGTAGTCGATGATCTGATGCGGGACGACGAGCGTGCCGGGTCCGAGGTCGGTGCGTATCCCGCCGACCGAGGCGACCGACACGATCTCGGTCGCGCCCTCGTCGCGCAGCGCCCAGATGTTCGCGCGGTAGTTGACCTCGTGGGGCGGGATCGTGTGGCCGTAGCCGTGACGCGCGAGGAACATCGTCTCACGCCCGCGCAAGGCGCCGAACGTCAGCGCACCGGAGGGCTCGCCGTAGGGCGTGCGAACCGCCTTGCGCGCGGTCACGTCGAGGCTGGAGAGCTGGGTGAGTCCGCTGCCGCCGATGATCGCCAGCATCAGGCTTGCCTTCAGGGCGTAGATGGCGGGGAGGTTCCGCCACGAGCCGTAGGCGTCGAGCCCGCAGCCGAAGACGAACCGGTCGGGGATCCGCAAGCCGGTGAAATCGGGCCGGATCGGCTTCGTTCCCGGCTTGATCTTGTCGGTCAGCACCGCGACCTTGCAGGACGCCGCGCCCCGCTCCAGCACTTTCGCCTTGATCGCGGCGAGAGTGTCGCCTTCGTCCAGGATGTCGTCGAGGACGAGGACCGCGCGGCCGCGCACGCCCTCGCCCGGCTCGACCTTCCAGCGGACGTGGCGGCCGTCGATATCGTCGCCGTAGCGCGTCGCATGAACGTAGTCGAGGTGCAACGGGAACCGGAGCAGCGGCAGGAGCTGGCCGCAGAAGAAGAGCGCCCCGTTCATGACGCTGAGGACGAGCGGGTACTGGTCGCGGAACTCCGCGGTGATCTCGGTCGCGACGCGCTTGATCGCGCGCTCGACCTCGTCGGCCGGGCACACGAGCTCTGCCTCGTCGAGCATCTTCCAGGCTTCGGCGGCGGTCAGCATGTGTCCGGGGTCTCGATCGGCGCCGCGCGAGTATAGATCAAGCGCCGCAGCCCGCGACCGTCAACCGCCTCCGCGCGCGAGCCATTCGGCGAACTCCCGGCCGACCTCCGCGTGCTTCCGTCCGAACGCGACGGTCGCCTGAAGATAACCGAGCTTCGATCCGCAGTCGTACCGCGTCCCGCGGAAGCGGTAGGCGAGAACGCGCTCCTCCTTGAGCAGCGAGGCGATGGCGTCGGTGAGCTGGATCTCGCCGCCGGCGCCGGGGGTGACCCGCTCGAGGATGGAGAGGATTCGCGGCGTGAGAACGTAGCGGCCGATCACCGCGAGGTTGGACGGCGCTGCCTCCGGCCGCGGCTTCTCGACGATCGCCTCGACCGATTCCAGCCGCTCGTCAATCCGCGTCGTCTTCACCATGCCGTAGGAGGAGGTCTGCTCGCGCGCGACCTCCTGCACGCCGAGCACCGAGCGCCCTTCGCGCGCGAACACGTCGACCATCTGCTTCATCGCCGGCGGGTCGCCGTCGATCAGGTCGTCGGCAAGGATCACCGCGAACGGCTCGTCGTTGATCACCGGTTTCGCGCACAGCACCGCGTGCCCGAGACCGAGCTGCTCGGACTGGCGGATGTAGATGCAGCTCACGTGGCGCGGGAGGATGCCCTGCACGAGGGCGAGGAGGTCCTGCTTGCCGCGGCTCGCGAGCTCGCTTTCGATCTCGTATGCCTTGTCGAAATGGTCCTCGATCGCCCGCTTGTGCCGGCCGGTGACGAAGATCATCTCGGTGAGGCCCGCCGCGACCGCCTCCTCGACCGCGTACTGGATGAGCGGCTTGTCGACCACCGGCATCATCTCTTTCGGGCTCGCCTTGGTGGCGGGGAGGAAGCGGCTGCCGAAGCCCGCTACGGGGAACACCGCTTTCGTCATCGCTCGCATCGCCGTCTCACCCTTTCAGCAGCTGCCGCAGACCCGCCTCGTCGAGCACCGTGACGCCGAGCGCCTCGGCCTTCGCCAGCTTCGAGCCGGGCTCGGCGCCGGCGACGACGTAGTCGGTCTTCTTCGATACCGAACCGCTCACCTTGCCGCCCTGCGAGAGTATCAGCTCGGTCGCCTCTTCCCGCGTCATGCCGGGCAAGGTGCCGGTCAGGACGAAAGCCTTCCCGGCGGCGCGCCCGCTTGAGGCTACGCGCGGCGTGCCGTCCTCCCAGGTCACGCCGGCCTTCCGCAGCGCCCGGATCACATCCCGATTGTGCCGCTCGCGGAAGAAGCCGCCGATCGAAGCGGCCACCACCGGGCCGACGTCCGGCACCCCTTCGAGGGTCGCCTCGTCCGCATCCATCAGGGGTTCGAGCGCGCCGAAGTGGGACGCGAGGTCCCGCGCCGTGGCTTCGCCGACGTTGCGGATCCCCAGCGCATAGATGAACCGCGCGAGCATCGTGCGCTTCGAGCGCGCGAGCGCATCGAGCAGGTTCTGCGCCGACTTCTCGCCCATCCGCTCGAGACCGGCCACGTCTTCGAGCGTCAGGCGGTAAAGGTCGGCTGGCGTATGGACGAGGTCGCCGTCCACGAGCTGGTCCACGATCTTCTCGCCCAGGCCGTCGATGTCGAGCGCGCGCCGCGAGGCGAAGTGGAGGAGCGCCTGCTTGCGCTGGGCCGGGCAGAAGAGGCCGCCGGTGCAGCGCGCAACGGCTTCGTCCGGGAGTCGTACGACGTTCGAGCCGCACACCGGGCATCGCGTCGGCATGTGGAACTCCGGTGCCCCCGGCTTGCGCGTGCCGGGCACCGAGCGGACGACTTCCGGTATCACGTCTCCTGCCCGCCGCACGACCACCGTGTCGCCGACGCGGATGTCCTTGCGCCGCAGCTCGTCCTCGTTGTGGAGCGTCGCGTTGGTCACCGTCGCGCCGCCGACGAACACCGGCTTGAGACGCGCGACCGGCGTGATCGCGCCGGTCCGGCCGACCTGCACCTCGATCCCGACCAGCTCGGTCGTCGCCTCCTCCGCCGGGAATTTGTGCGCCACCGCGAACCGCGGCGCGCGGGCCACGAAGCCGAGCGCGCGCTGCTGGTCGAGCCGGTTCACCTTGTAGACCACCCCGTCCAGGTCATACGGTAACGACGCGCGCTGTTCGCCGAGCCGGCGGTAGTAGGCCAGCAACCCGGCGACGCCTTTCGCCACCGCCCGCTCGGCCGACACCGGGAGGCCCATGCGGGCGAGCGCATCGAGCAGCCCCGCCTGCGTCCCGGGCTCGTCGAACCCTTGTGCAGCGCCGATGCCGTAGCCCGAGAACCGCAACGGCCGTGCCGCGGTGATCCGCGGGTCCAGCTGGCGCAAGCTCCCGGCGGCCGCGTTGCGCGGGTTCGCGAACTCTTTCTCGCCGCGCTCCCGCTGACGCGCGTTGAGCGCCTCGAAGTCGCGCTTGTACATGAGCACCTCCCCGCGCACCTCGAGCTGCTTCGGCGCCTGGGCGGCGCGCAGCCGGAGCGGGATGCCGCGGACGGTCCGCAGGTTGCCGGTCACGTCCTCGCCCGCGAAGCCGTCACCGCGGGTCGTGCCCTGAACGAAGGCGCCGTCCTCGTAGCTGAGATTGATCGCCAGCCCGTCGAGCTTCGGCTCGCAGCTGTACTCGACCGTCTCGACGTCGAGCGCCTCGCGTACCCGCCGGTCGAACGCCTCGACCTCGTCGTCGCCGAATGCGTTGTTGATCGAGAGCATCGGCACCCGGTGCCGGACGGTCGCGAACTCCCGTGTGGGCGCGGCGCCGACTCGCTGCGTCGGCGACTCGGCGGTGACGAGCGCGGGATGCCCGGACTCGAGCGCTTGGAGCTCGCGGAAGAGCCGGTCGTACTCGGCGTCGCCGATCGTCGGCGCGTCGAGCGTGTAGTAGCGGTAGTTCGCCTCGTCGATCGCGGCGCGTAGCGCCGCCGCCCGCTTCGCGATCTCGCGCGTCGCCATCTACGAGAAGAGGCGGAGCGCGAGCGGTCCGCCCGCGGGGATCCCGCGCGCGGCCATCGTCCGGTGGATGCCCTCGAGCTGCTGGCCGATCGCCTCGAGCGCCGCCTGCCCGATCGGCTTGCGGTTGTCGTCCACCAGCACGCCGCCGAGCGCCTGCTCGAGCTGGTGGGCGAAGTCGATGAACCGGCGGAACGCCGAGGGGCTCGCGCTCACGCGCGGCACGTCGAACAGCGCCGTGACGCCGCGGGTCTGCAGCGTCTTCATGGTCTCGGCGTGGAACGGCATCGGCTCGAGGTTGGAGAGCGAAAAGAGTTCGGTACCGTCCTCGGCGTAGCGGTGGAACCGGCCGTCGCGGCCGATCGCCATGCCGGCGCTCTCGGCGAGCGAGCGGAGCTTGCTGCCGGAGAAGGCGTGCGACTCGCTGCCGATGACGCTGAGCCCGATCTGCACGTCCACCCCCGCGCAGAAGCGGTCGAGCTCCTGCGCCCGGGCGACGGCTTCGTCGATGTCCGGGAAGTCGACCTGCGCGGCGATCGCGAGCGCGACCTCCTGCACCTCGCCGCAGAACGCGAGCAGGTCCTCGTCGCCGAGCGGACCGGCACGGTTGGTGAGCTGAACGCCGACCCGGACCCGCGCGTAGCGGGTCTCGGCGCCGATCGGACGCCAGAGCGCCCGCGTTTCGTCGTAACCCTCCCAGTGCACCGGCCGGACCAATCCTTCATCGAGGAGCGCCTGGGCATGCCGGGCGAGGTCGGCGCCGGCGACCGGCCGTGCGCAATCCAGCTCCACGATGTAGTCGACGCCCGGATCGAGGCCCGTCGCGGTCAGGGATGCGGGCGCCGCTTCAGGCTGCTGCTGCGCCGGCGGTCCGTCGACGACGATCGTGTGCTCGATGGTGCGGTCGACCCGGGCTGTCTCGGCCACTGGCACGCGGACGGGAGCGGCTGGCTGCGGCCGCCGCCCCGCCGCCCCCGAGCAGCGCATCGTCATGCCGTGACGCGAACGCGCCTTCCGTCCGGCGCCTGACCCGCGCTTCCTGCCACCGGTTGTAGGCGATGACGCCGACCACGACCGCGACGCCGATCGCGAGGAGGCCGAGCTGCAGGTCGCTCATGTACGCGGCTCTCCCCGGTCAGGCCGCTTCCCGGATGCGGAGCGCCTCCTCGATGTCCACCGCCACGACTCTCGACACGCCCTGCTCGGGCATCGTCACGCCGATGAGCTGCGAGGCGATTTCCATGGTGATCTTGTTGTGGCTGATGAACAGGAACTGGGTCTCGCCCGCCATCTTCCGGACGAGGTTGCAGAATCGTTCGGTGTTGGTGTCGTCGAGCGGTGCGTCGACCTCGTCGAGCAGGCAGAACGGGGCCGGGTTGAGCTGGAAGAGCGCGAACACGAGGGAGATCGCCGTCAGGGCCTTCTCGCCTCCCGAGAGCAGGTGGATGGTCGACGTGCGCTTGCCCGGGGGCTGCGCCCGGACCTCGATGCCGGCGTCCAGGATCTCCTCGCCGGTCATCTCGAGGCGCGCTTCGCCGCCGCCGAAGAGCGTCGGGAACAGCTGGCCGAAATGGCGGTTCGCCTGCTCGAAGGTCTCCCGCAGCATCTCGCGCGTTTCGCGGTCGATGCGCCGGATCGCGTTCTCGAGCGTCTCGAGCGCGGTCGCGAGATCGGTGGCCTGCGCGTCGAGGAATCCCTTGCGCTCCGAGGCGATCGCCAGCTCCTCGAGCGCGGCCATGTTGATCGCCCCGAGCTCCGCCATCGCCTGCTGCAGGCGCGCGATCTCGCCCTGGAGGGCGGTCGGCCGGGTCTTCGCCCCTGGCGACTCCGCGAGTGCCGCTTCGTCGGCACCGGCCTCGGCGAGCTGCTGCGCGAACTGCTCGACGGCGAGCCGTGCCGCCTGCTCCTTCAGCCGGAGGTCGCCGGTGCGCTCGCGGAGCGGCGGCAGCTTCTGCTCGCACGCGACCCGCTCTTCATCCGCGGCCCGGAGCCGCTCGGCGGCATCGTCCTGTCCGGTCCGCGCCAGGGCCAGGCGCTGTTCGCGGTCGATCCGCACCCCAAGCGACTCCTGCAGCGCGAACCGGAGGCCCTCGTCCTGCAGGCCGGCGAGCTCGGCTTCGGTCTGCGACCGGTCCGACTCGCCTTCCGTCAACTGTTCAGATATAACTTGAATTGATCTCTCTATTTCACTGATTTTAGATAGACATTCTCTTTCATGGAATGAGATCTCCTGAACCTCCCGGGCGGCGATCTGGACCGCCTGGCGATGGTCCTCGAGCGCGGTCTGGGCCGCCTCGTGCCCCGACTGGGCGGCCTGGAATTCGTTCGAACGGCGGGTGATCTGGAGCCGATGGCCGTCGAGCCGGGACTCGGCCTCCGCACGGGCGGCAAGCTCCTGCGTCCCCTGGCGCTCGATCTCGCGCCAGTTCCTCCCCGATCTGTTGCGCACGGGCCCGGACCCTGGCAATCGCCTCGGTCAGCCGGACGTGCTCGAGCTGCTGCTCGTGACGTTTCTGGTTGAGCTCCGATTCCCGGTCCTGCAGGGCCGCGACCTGCTCGCGGCGCGCCGCGAGCTGCCGCTCGGCCGCGGCGTGGACTTCCCGCGCCTCGTCCGTCCGCGCCGCGAAGCCCCGGACCTCGTCGGCCAGGCGCTCGATCTCCCGCTGCCGGGCAAGGATCCCGGCATCGATCGAGTCCGGCCCGTGGAAGCTCACCGCGTACCGGCTGAACTGGTGGCCCGCGCGGTTCACGAGGATCGTCCCGCTGGCCAGGCCGAGCCGCGTCGTGAGCGACGGCACGCCGTCGATCGCGAAGCAGCCTGCCAGCCACTCTTCGACGAGCGGCCGGGCGGTGTCGTCGGCGAAGCGGATGAGCGATCCGAGCGGCCGGAACGACGACTCCGGCCCATGCGGGGACGGCGCGGCGCTCGGCGTGAAGAGGCTCACCTTGGCCGGAGGCGGATCCTCCAGCAGGCGCGCGAGTGCCTCGCGATCGGCGAGCTGCAGCGCGTGCAGCCGCTCGCGCAGCACCGACTCGACCGCGGTCTCCCACCCGGGCTCGACGGTGATCATCTGCCACAGCCGCGGCAAGCGCTCGAGCGAGTGCCGTGCGAGCCAGTCCGCGATCTCGGACCCCTCCTCCACCTGCGCCTGGATCCGCTTGAGCGTCGCGACGCGCCCGGCGCGGGTGTTAGCCTCGCGTTCGAGCTCCTGCAGCCGTGCCAGCGCCGCTGCGCGCGCCGCCTCGAGCACCGGCAGGTCCTGCTGCAGCTCGCGGATGCGGCCGGCGCAGGCGGCCGTGTCGCTTTCGGTCGTCGCGATGCCGCGCGCGATGCTCTCGAGCCGGGCGGAGTCGGGCTCGGCGAGCTCGCCGCGCTCGGCCTCCAGACGCCCGGCCCGGGCATGGAGCCCGTCGAGCGTCCGGACCGCATGCGCGACCTGGGCCTGCTCGAGCCGGAACGTCTGCTCCGCGGCGGCGATCGCGTCCCGGGCGCCGGACAGAAGGTCCTGCGCGTCGCGGTGCGCAGCCTCGAGGTCGGGCGCTCTTGCTTCCTGCGCGGCGAGCTGGGACTGCGCCGCGGCGAGCCGCTCTCCGGCGTCGGCCCGGCGGCGTTGCCACATGCCTGCGGCCTCGCCGAGCTCGCTGCGGTTGCGCTGCCACTGCTCGATGTGCGCGGCGAGCTGGCTGCGGCTCGCCTCGAGCCGCTGGCGCGTCTCGGTCATGAAGCGCAGCTCGGCTTCGAGCCGGGAGACTTCGGTGTTGACCTCGTAGAGCGCGCCCTGGGCGGCGTTGACGGCGTCGCCGGCTGCATAGTGGTCGACGCGCGCCTGCTCGAGGCGCCGCTCGATCTCGCGCAGCCGCGCCGTCTCGGCCTCGAGCTCGGTTGCGACCCGGTCGATTTCCCGCGCCGTGCGCTGGGCTTCGTTCTCGGCGTCGCGCTTCCGGAGCCACCAGAGGAGGCTCTGCTTGTGCGCGGCTTCGCTCTGGAGGGCCTTGTACTGGCGGGCGATCTCGGCCTGCCGGGTGAGCTTCTCGATCTGCGTCTCGAGCTCGCGGCGGATGTCGTCGACTCGCGCCAGGTTCTCCCGCGTGTCGGCGAGCCGGTGCTCGGTCTCGCGGCGCCGCTCCTTGTACTTGGAGACGCCGGCCGCCTCCTCCAGGAAGATCCGCAGCTCCTCGGGCTTGGCCTCGATCACGCGCGAAATCATCCCCTGCTCGATGATCGCGTAGGCCCGCGGCCCGAGACCGGTGCCGAGGAAGATGTCGTGGATGTCGCGGCGGCGGACCTGGGTGTTGTTGATGTAGTACGACGACTCGCCGTCACGCTGCAGCACGCGCTTGACCGAGATCTCGGCGTACTGCGACCACTGGCCGGCGGCCTTGCCGAGGCTGTTGTCGAACGCGAGCTCGACGCTCGCGCGTGCGACCGGGCCGCGCTGCGCCGAGCCGTTGAAGATCACGTCCTGCATCGACTCGCCGCGCAGGGCGCTCGCGCGGGTCTCGCCGAGCACCCAGCGCACCGCGTCGATGATGTTGGACTTGCCGCAGCCGTTCGGGCCGACTACGCCGACGAGCTGGCTCGGAACATCGATGGTCGTCGGGTCGACGAACGACTTGAATCCGGCCAGTTTGAGGTGCGTGAGGCGCAACGGTGGGCGATAGGGTGGCGGTTGCTGCCGGTGATTCTAACGTTCGCGCTGGAACGTCCGGTCTCGAACGTTCGGTTCGCCGAAAATCGGCCCGTATAATACCACCGCGACTACCGCTTCCGGCACGAGGAGATTCGTGCCGGCCCGCACCGGATGAATCCCGACCTCGCCAAGCTCCAGCCGTACCCGTTCGAGAAGCTGCGTGGGCTCTTCGCCGGCGTGACGCCCGACCCCGCGCACGCACCGATCAGCCTCTCGATCGGCGAGCCGAAGCACGCCACGCCCGCGTTCATCAAGGACACGCTGACGCGCCACCTCGGCGGCCTCGCGGCGTACCCGGCGACGGCCGGTCTGCCGTCGCTCCGCGAGGCGATTGCGGCCTGGCTCGCAGCGCCGGTACCGGCTCCCGGCGGTCGACCCGGCTACCCAGGTGCTGCCGGTCAACGGCTCACGCGAGGCGCTGTTCGCGATTGCCCAGGTCGTCGTCGACCGCTCGCGCGACGCCGCCGTTCTCTGCCCCAACCCCTTCTATCAGATCTACGAGGGTGCAGCCCTGCTCGCCGGCGCCGCGCCGGTGTATGCGAACGCCACACCCGCGCGCCTGTTCGGCGTCGACTACGCCGCGGTACCGGATGCGCTCTGGCGGCGAGTGCAGCTCCTCTACGCCTGCTCGCCGGGCAATCCGACGGGGCACGTCATGACGCTCGACGAGTGGCGGGAGGTGTTCGATCTCTCCGACCGGTATGGCTTCGTCATCGCCGCCGACGAGTGCTACTCGGAGCTGTACTTCGACGACGCCCGGCCGCCGCTCGGCGCGCTCGAGGCCGCCCACCGGCTCGGGCGGCAGGGCTTCCCGCGGCTCGTCGTGTTCTCGAGCCTCTCCAAGCGCTCGAACGTCCCGGGGATGCGCTCGGGGTTCGTCGCCGGCGACGCCGAGATCATGAAGGCGTTCCTGCTCTATCGGACGTACCACGGCAGCGCGATGAGCCCTGCGGTCCAGGCAGCGAGCGAGGCGGCCTGGCGCGACGAGGCGCACGTCGCCGACAACCGGCGCCTCTACCGCGAGAAGTTCGCCGCCGCCCTGCCGCTCGTCCGGCCGCCGCTCGAGACGGCGATGCCGGACGGCGGGTTCTACCTCTGGATCCGGACGCCGATCGACGACGCCGCGTTCGCCCGGGAGCTGTACCGGAAGTACAATGTGACCGTGCTTCCGGGAAGCTATCTCGCCCGCGAGGCGCACGGCGTCAATCCCGGCCGGAACCACATTCGCGTCGCGCTCGTCGCGGCGCCCGGAGAGTGCCTCGAAGGCATCCGCCGGATCGCCGAGTTTTCGGCCGGGCTCGAGGAAACACGCTGAGAAGGACCGATGCAGGGCATCCGCGAAATCATCGAATCGGCCTGGGAGAACCGGGCCAACCTGTCGCCGTCCTCGGCCGACGCGAAGCTCCGCGAAGCTGTCGACGCGGCGGTTGCCCGCCTCGACCGCGGCGAGCTGAGGGTCGCCGAGAAGATCGACGGTCAGTGGCAGACCCACCAGTGGCTCAAGAAGGCGGTCCTGCTCTCGTTCCGCCTCCAGGACAACCAGGTGATGCCCGGGGCATCCACGCAGTACTACGACAAGGTGCCGACGAAGTTCGGCGGCTACACCGCCGCGGATTTCGCCGCCGGCGGCTTCCGCGTCGTTCCGCCCGCGGTCGCGCGGCGCGGCGCCTACGTCGCGAAGAACGTGGTCCTGATGCCCTCCTACGTGAACATCGGCGCCTACGTCGACGAGGGCACGATGGTGGACACGTGGGCGACGGTCGGAAGCTGCGCCCAGATCGGCAAGAACGTCCATCTCTCCGGCGGCGTCGGCATCGGCGGCGTGCTCGAGCCGGTGCAGGCGAACCCGACTGTCATCGAAGACAACTGCTTCATCGGCGCACGGTCCGAGGTCGTCGAAGGGGTGATCGTGGAGGAGAACTCGGTCGTCTCGATGGGCGTTTTCATCGGGGCGAGCACGCGGATCTACGACCGCGCGAGCGGGGAGATCCTGTACGGCCGGGTCCCGGCGGGATCGGTAGTAGTTCCTGGAACGCTCCCCTCGGCGGACGGAAAATACGGGCTCTATTGCGCCGTGATCGTCAAGCGGGTCGACGCCAAGACGCGCGCCAAGACCGGCATCAACGAGCTGCTCCGGGGCGACTGACCGCGCAGGCTCCCGAGGGAGAAGACCACCATGGCGATGAAGCGGCTGCTCGAACTGATGGCCGAGAAGAAAGCCTCGGACATCTTCATCTCGGTCGGCGCACCGATCAGCATCAAGATCAACGGCGTCACCATGCCGATCAACCAGCAGATCGTGACCCCGGATACGGTCCGCGCGCTGATGGCCGAGATCCTGACCGAGCGGCAGCTGAAGGAGTTCAACGAGGAGTTCGAGCTGAACACCTCGTACCCGATGCCCGGCCTCGGCAGCTTCCGCGTCAGCTGCTTCATGCAGCGCTCCACCCCGAGCGTGGTGGTCCGGTTCATCCCCGGCGAGATCCCGCAGTTCGATACGCTCGGCCTGCCGCCGATCCTGAAGGAGGTCGTGCTCGAGAAGCGGGGCCTCATCCTCATGGTCGGGGCGACCGGTTCGGGCAAGTCGACCTCGCTCGCGGCGATGATCGACTACCGGAACGCGAGCACGCCGGGGCACATCATCACCATCGAGGATCCGATCGAGTTCCTGTTCAAGCACAAGCGCTCGATCGTCAACCAGCGCGAGCTCGGGACCGACGCGAAGTCCTACCACATCGCGCTGAAGAACGCGCTGCGGCAGGCGCCCGACGTGATCCTGATCGGCGAGATCCGCGACCGCGAGTCGATGGGAATGGCGATCGCGTACGCGCAGTCGGGCCACCTCTGCCTCGCCACGCTGCACGCCAACAACAGCTACCACGCGCTGAACCGGATCATCAGCTTCTACCCGCTCGAGAACCGCCCCGCCCTGCTGTCCGATCTGTCCGCTTCGCTGAAGGTGATCGTGTCGCAGCGGCTCGTCAAGAACACCAAGGGCAGCCGCTGCCCGGCCTGCGAAGTGCTCCTCAACACCCGCCACGTCGCGGACCTGGTCGAGAAGGGCGAGATCAACGAGATCAAGGAAGCGATCGACAAGAGCCTCGCGCCCGGCTCGCTGACCTTCGAGCAGTCGCTGTTCAAGATGTACCGCGACGGGATCATCACGCAGGAAGAGGCGCTCGCCAACGCCGACTCGGCCAACAACCTCCTGTGGCTGATGAACAACGCCGACACCAGCGCGAACCAGTCGCAGGCCATGGCGCCCAAGCCGGCCATCGAGCAGAAGGTCGAGACCGCGCCGAGCGGCGCCTCGTTCAGCGAGTTCAAGCTCTCGCTCGGCGACGAAAAGGCGGCCTGAGCGCGCGCGCCGTTCGACTCCGAGCTGCGCGCCTTATAATCCGGCGCGCATGCTTCCTCCGGCTTTGCTCCTTTCATGACCGACACGCTGGCGCTCGCGCGCGAGCTGATCGCGCGGCGCTCGATCACGCCCGAAGACGGCGGTTGCCAGGAGCTGCTCGCCGCCCGCCTCCGCCCGCTCGGCTTCCGGCTCGAACCGCTGGCGAGCGGCGGGGTCACCAACCTCTGGGCGCGACGCGGAACCGCATCGCCGCTCGTGTGCTTCGCGGGCCACACGGACGTCGTGCCGACCGGACCGCTCGACCGCTGGCTGTCCGATCCGTTCGCGCCGACCGAACGCGACGGGAAGCTGTTTGGCCGCGGCGCGGCGGACATGAAGACCTCGCTCGCCGCGATCGTCGTCGCGATCGAGGGGTTCGTCGCCGCGCATCCGTCCCACCGCGGGTCGATCGCGGTCCTCGCCACCTCCGATGAAGAGGGTGTGGCGACCGACGGCACGGTGAAGGTCGTCGATCGTCTCGAGGCGCGGGGCGAGCGCATCGACTACTGCGTGGTCGGCGAACCGACATCGGTGGACCGGCTGGGCGACATGGTCAAGAACGGCCGCCGGGGTTCGCTCTCCGGACGGCTCGTCGTCAAGGGCGTGCAGGGGCACATCGCCTACCCGCACCTCGGGCGCAACCCCATCCACGAGCTCGCCCCCGCGCTGGCGGAGCTCGCGCGTACCGTCTGGGACAACGGGAACGAATACTTCCCGCCCACCACCTGGCAGGTATCGAACCTCCACGGCGGGACCGGCGCGACGAACGTGATCCCGGGCGAGCTCGAGATGCTGTTCAACTTCCGCTTCTCGACCGCGAGCACGGCGGACGGGTTGCGATCGCGCGTCCGGGAAATCCTCGACCGTCACCGGCTCGAGTACGAGCTCGAGTGGACGCTCGGCGGCGAACCGTTCCTCACGCCGCGCGGCGATCTGGTCGAAGCGGTCGCCGGCGCCATCAAGGAGGTCACGGGCGTTGCGGCCGAGGTGTCCACCACCGGCGGCACGTCGGACGGCCGCTTCATCAAGCGCATCTGCCCGCAGGTCGTCGAGTTCGGTCCGGTCAACACGTCGATCCACAAGCTCAACGAGCACGTCGAGCTCGCCGCAGTGGAACCGCTGCGGCGGATCTACCAGCGCGTGCTCGAGAAGCTGCTCGCTTGAAGCGGCGACCCGCCCGCGCCCACACTCCGGCGACTGTGGGCGAATGGTGGCGGGAGCTCGAACGCCGCTTTGCGCGCGCCCGTCTCTTCTACGGACATGGCACGCACAACGCGCGCGAAGAATCGGCCTGGCTCGTCTGCCACGTCCTGCGCATCCCGTTCGGGGAGATGAGCGATGCGCTCGACCGCGCAGTCCCGGGAGTCGACGCCCGACGCCTCGGCACGCTGGCTGAGCGCCGGATCCGCACGCGCGAACCGCTTGCGTACGTCCTGCGCGAAGCGTGGCTCCAGCACCGCCGGTTCTACGTCGACCGCCGCGTGATCGTGCCGCGGTCGCATATCGCCGAACTGCTGCCGGACGGCCTGTCGGCATGGCTGCCGCGAGGCGGGCCGCGGCGCGTGCTCGATCTCTGCACCGGGTCGGGTTGCCTCGCGATCCTCGCGGCGCAGGCCTTTCCGGGCGCGCGCGTGGACGCATCCGACGTCTCCGCGGGAGCGCTTGCGCTGGCGCGACGGAACATCAGCGTCATACGGCCTTGGGCGTCCGCGTTCGGCCCGTCCGGTCGGATCTGTTCGACGGTCTCGGCGACGCACGATACGACCTGATCATCTGCAACCCGCCGTACGTTGCCGAGGCCGAGATGCAGCGGCTTCCAGCGGAGTACCGGTACGAGCCCCGCATTGCGCTCGCGAGCGGGCGCGACGGTCTCGACTTCGTGCGCCGGCTGATCGCGGACGGACCGCGCCATCTTGCTCCGCGCGGCCTGCTCGTCGTCGAGATCGGAGACGGGCGCGCGGCGCTCGAGCGCGCGCTGCCGCGGCTCGCGGTGACGTGGCTGCCGACGGAGGCCGGCGAAGATCTCGTGTTCGCTGTGACCCGCGACGAACTCGCGATCGGGGCGAACGGGTTTTCGCCGGCGCAGGAGCGCGGAAACTGAGGCCCGTTCAGGCCTTTCCGGAGACCTGCTTGAAGCTGGTGATCTCCCCGGCCTCGCGCTCGATCAACTGGCACGACTTTTCGATGACGTCCTCTGGTCTTGCTAAGCCTTTCGTCGACACTCACCCGCCACCCGGTGGCTCGATGTTCCAAAACCCGGTGGACTTCACGCGGTAGGAGCGGCGCGTGCGCGGCGTAGGGGCGATGGGCGGGGCGCACCGGGGCTTGGAGGACGGAGAAGGACACTAGGCACTTGAATCCGCATTCCTCCACGCGCCGTGACCCTTTTTCACAGTGGAGCAACGACGCGCCATGCAAGCATGCCCCGCGGGAGGTTTCTGCGGATGAAGGGCAAGCGGCAATGGCTCGGACGCCGGGTGTGGGTGGCCGACGCGGACGGCACGACTCGCAAGGGGACTCTGTGGTTCACCAACGATGGGACCGTCCTCATCCGGGAGGACGGTAGGGTCGGTCTCGTGACGCTTCCGAAGGAGGCGGAAGGGACTAGTTGGGGGTTCGCGGAGGACAGCGACAAGTAGCACGCCACCCAAGCACCTCGACGCGCGCCTACGTCCGACACAGGGCGTCGCGCGGACCGCCGAGAGGTGAAGGCTTGTTGAGGGCTGCTTCTCTCGCGGCCGGCATGAGGGACGCTGCTGCCTCTCAGAGCGGGAAGCCATCGAACCGCAGACGCTTGACGGCCTTCGCCAACGGCTAGGTGGTCCGCACCAGCGGGCTCCCGGCGCACGCTAGTTCACGCAGTGCGTCAGGTAGATGGCTTTCAAGATCTGGAATTCCGTAAGCGGCGCGCGGGCAATGCGATCAACCAAGGCCGCGCGTATCTCCGCTGCTGATCGGCGCGCCTTGAGCTCGCGAACAACATCGTCGAGGTGATCCAGAGGCGCTCCCGCGAGAATCTCCATGGCAGGCAACTCGTCGTCGCGTTTACGTCCTGTTCGCAGCAGTTCCGCGAGCGCGTTCATCTTGTTCTATCCCCTTGGCGGTCAATTGTCATAGCAGCTCCCAGGAAGCGAAGACATCAAACTTCGTCGAAGACCGATGGGCCCGTCTGTGCGGTATCGCACTTAGGGCGTAGCAGCCCTTCTGCGAGGCGCTTCATCGATGACGTTTGGGGCGCCCAATGTTCGCCTTCAGGCGCGCGCCGCTCCCGGCGCGTCGTCCTGCAAGCCGTTGTTCGGTGGTGCGCGCGCTTGAGCAGGGCGAGCCCCATCACGGCATTGGGACCGTGCTGCGTTGGCCCTTCTCAACGATCACGATGCATTCCGGAAGGACCTTCGTGCACTTCGCTGATCGGCTAGAACCCACCTGTGAGCGAAGTCCCCAGCGGCCGTCCAACGGCTCTGTAGAACCGTATCGGGCCGTCGACAGCGGTGTTGAGAAGCGCGAGGACTGCCGGGCACAGTCAGCGCGCAGCTGATTTCTTGTAGGCGGCGATGGCGACCTGCAGGTCCGCGTACTCCACGCAGGGGATCAGGCAAATGTTCTGCAATGCGACGAGCTGGGCCTCGGCTTTGGCGAGATCGGCCTGCACGAGGTATGCCTCGCCAAGGTGTTCGTGAGCGCTGCGATGACGCGGATTGAGCGCAACTGCGAGACGATAGTGCGTGAAGGCCAGCTCTAGATTACGCAGGCGCCGGTAAGCGTAGCCGATGTAATTTTGGATATCGGCACTCTGCGGATCGCGCAGCGCGGCGAGCTTGAGCGCCGTTATGGCGTCGTTCCAATCGCCGGCGGCCAGCGCCTTCTTGCCGTCGGCGAAATCCGGGTCGAGCTGCGCCCAGTCCGTATCGCCCGCGCCCGGTCCCATGGTGCTGCAGATCGGCCAGTCCTCGATCGCGATCGTCGCTCCGGCAACACGCGCGGGCGTGCCGCGCCATGCCGCAATCAGGGTCTCCCAGGTGGCTTGGGGCACTGCGACGACCACCACAACCGAGCCGAGCGCCCCCAGGACCAAAGCGATTGCGATCGAACGGATCATGACCGCGGGCTCGGATCGCTCTCCGCCGCTGGCACAGCGAGGATCTTTGTCGTACGCCTCTTACCGAATCATCTCTTTGTCAGGAACGCCTTCGCGTCGCGTGTTTCCGGACGCTCGGTGTCGGCGTTCTTCGACAACTCCACGAGCTTGCCGTAATGCTCGACAGCCTTCGCCCGATTGCCGGCCGCGTCGGCCGCGCGGGCAACGCCCCAGAAGACGCGGTAGCGGTTAGGGGTTGCTTTGAGCGCAGTCTCGTATTCGGTCAGCGCCGCCGTCCCCTGTCCCATTTCAAGGAGGAGATCGCCCAAGAGTTCGCGCATCGGATAGAGGCGGTTTTCCATTGCCACGTGCTTGACGCTGCGGTCTTCGTTGTCGGCCGCCGTGCGCATGAAGCGGAGTGCCTGATCGCGTGCGCCCTCCTTCAGTGCGATCCAGGCCGACACTGCGAGGATCTGTTCCTCTGTGCGATCCGCCCAATAGGACTGATTGGACTGTTCGAGCGTGGCGCGCAACGCCTTCATGGCTTCGATCTCGCCTTTCGCGCCGGCAAGATCGCCGCTACGCGCCATGCCGAGACCGCGGGCGAAGCGCGAGAGCGAGTCGGCCTGCGGATATTGGCTCGGCGTTACCGCCAGCGCTGCGGCGCCGGCCCAGTCCGCCCGCTCGAGCACGTAGCGCGCCGGCATGGCGGCCTTAGCGGTGAAGTTGACGAACGTGATCGGTCGATCGCCGCGGTCCGGGGTGGCGAGCGATTTCTGGATCATCGCGCGCGCCTTGAGGTCTTGCGAGAGCTGCAGGTGGGCGTAGACGGTGAAATCCGATGCGTGATAGTAGTCGGGCTGGATCTCGAGCGCCGACTCATTCGACTTCACGGATTCCTCCCACAGCCCGACCATCGAATAGATGTGCGCCGGCATGTGCCGGGCGTGCGGGACGGCCGGCGCGACGCCGGCATAGCGCCGCGCGGCGGCGATGCCCTTGTCGGCAAGCGGCGAAAAATCGTAGGCGTGGATGATGTAGTGGGACACGCCGGGATGCTGCGGGTTCTGCTCGTAAAGTTTCTCCAAAATGCCCGCCGACTTGAGCTGGTTGGCGTATGTGAGGTCGCTTTTCGGCGCGGACGCCTGGAGCGTCAGTGCATAGAAGACGCTGGCTTCGTAGTCATCGGGATAACGCTGCGCCATCCGTTCCATGGCCGCGTTGTAGGCGGCGAGCCGGGCATCGGCAGCGACCTTGTCGTAGTCGCGGTAGTAGGCGGTCAGGGATTCAATCCAGTCGCGTTCGCGCTGCGTCTTTGCCCCGATCGCGCGCGCCTTCTCGAGCGCCGCCCAAGCCGCCTGCCGCGTCGGCGCGTGGTGGCGGTCCCACCAGCGTGTTGCCGAGGAGATCCATCGCGACGCCCCAATACGCCATTGCGCAGGTGGGATCCTGCTGCAATACGCCCTCGAAAGTACGTCGGGCATACAGGAACCAGTACGAATGCAGCATGGCGACGCCGCGCTCGAACTGAGCTTGCACCTTTGGATCGCAAGAGGTGGGAAAACTCACCTTGCCGAGCTTTTCATCCTGCTGCGGCCAAGCATGGCCACCAAGCACCATGAGCAGGATTCCCGCCCACATCAGGCGTTCGGATTTCATGGCGGATCTCCCTCGCAAAGGAAAACATTCACCTATCGTACCTACCCCAGATCTTCAAGCGCGTCGAAACGGCGCTTGATTTTGTCGATCCAGACAACCGCTCACTTGCTGCAGAGCCTCTGCTTTCTCAGAGACTCATTTTCTTCAGTCGGCGAAGTCAGGCCGCCGTTGGCGGCACCAGGCAGCGACCAGCATTCAAGCGCCGGTCCGGCCGCGGTTGTACTTCCAAGGTGGTCTCGGTATCGCGGTACCAATTTTCTAGCTTAACTACCGCCCCGCCGTCGAAAACCGCTTTCGCTTTGGCGTAGACGATCGCTTCTTCTCGGGAGTCGAAGCGGGCGGGCTCATCCTCGCACTCTTTCACTACTTCCCAGCCATCGAGTAGCGCTGCCGGATAGACAGCATATGTCGCGTACTCGGGTGTTTTCATCGGATTACCACTCTGTGCCTCACGGTAACCGTCGCAGCGGGTACGGTCTGTACGGTGGCGCACCGAAGCAAACGATGCAGCCGCTTTGTGCGATGGCGGAGCATGAACCGTACGACAGGGTTGGACTTCAACTTCCGGTCTTGGCCGGACTTGCTCGTTGACGGTCCGCTTTCGAGCGCACCCTCAAGGTCCGGTTGTGGGCCGATAGCTGCCGTCGGACTGCCAGTTGATGACCCCGCACGATCGCCTAGGATGGTTACAGGCGATCCGCGAACGGTGCACGACGCACAGGAACGAAAAGAGCGCCCCTCAGGACGCTCTAAAAAAGTAGGTTTTGGGGTGGCTAGTGGGTATCGAACCCACGACCCTTGGAATCACAATCCAATGCTCTACCCCTGAGCTATAGCCACCGTCGTCGTTTGAGCCGGGCACGTGCGCAAGCTGGCGTGCCCGACAGGAATCGAACCTGTAACCCCCAGCTTAGAAGGCTGGTGCTCTATCCGGTTGAGCTACGGGCACTCCCCCGGGCGTGCCCGCGGCTCGCGCGCACCTGGAACTGGTCGGGGTGGAGAGATTCGAACTCCCGACATCTTGCTCCCAAAGCAAGCGCGCTACCAGGCTGCGCCACACCCCGCAAGAAGTGGCGTAGTTTACGCGCCGCCCGCGAGAGGGGTCAAACGCGGCGCAGCACCGCCCGCGAGCGGGCACTTTTGCGCTTGCCCGCCCCCCCTCTTTCTGGCATAAAAACGCCTTCTCTTCGGGCCGGAGGGGACTCGGAGCATGTCGGTCGATACCCTGCGCAAACAGTTGCCGCCCTACGTGCCGAAGAAGGGCGAGGACTACATGAATCCCCGGCAGCGCGCGCACTTCAAGCAGGTGCTCGGCGCGCTGCGGGACGAGCTGTCCGCGGACATCGAGCGCACCGTCCACACGATGCAGGACGAGGCGACCGTGTTCGCCGATCCCAACGACCGGGCGAGCCAGGAGTCCGACATCGCGCTCGAGCTGCGCAACCGCGACCGGGAGCGCAAGCTGATCAAGAAGATCGACGAGACGGTGCTGAAGATCGAGGCCGACGACTACGGGTTCTGCGAGAGTTGCGGCGCCGAGATCGGGCTGAAGCGACTCGAGGCGCGGCCGACCGCGACGCTGTGCATCGACTGCAAGACTCTCGAGGAGATGCGGGAGCGCCAGGTCGCCAAGTAGCGCCGGGCCGATTGACGACAAAAAAAGGGGCGCCGAGGCGCCCCTTTTTGCTGACTGCGGATGCGCGGCTAGGACTGTGACGCCGCCGTCTCCGCGGTCGGGGCCGGCTGCTCGTTGACCGCCTTCATCGACAGCCGCACGCGCCCTTTCTCGTCCGACTCCAGCACCTTCACCTTCACCTGCTGGCCTTCCTTGAGGTGATCGGCGACGCTGTTCACGCGCTGCTGGCTGATCTGCGAGATGTGCAGCAGCCCGTCCTTGCCGGGCAGCAGGCTCACGATCGCGCCGAAGTCGAGCAGGCGCAGCACCGTGCCGTTGTAGATCTTGCCGACCTCGACCTCGGCCACGATCTCCTGGATCTTGCGCCTGGCGGCCTCGCCGCCCTCGCCGCTCACCGACGCGATGCTGATCGTCCCGTCGTCGGCGACCTCGATCGTCGTGCCGGTCTCCTCCTGGAGCGCGCGTATCACCACCCCGCCCTTGCCGATCACGTCGCGGATCTTCTCCGGGTTGATCTTCACCTTGATGATGCGCGGCGCATAGGTCGAGATGTCGGAGCGCGAGCCGGTGAGCGCCGCCTTCATGTGCTCCAGGATGTGGAGCCGGCCTTCACGCGCCTGCGACAGCGCGATCTGCATGATCTCCTTCGTGATGCCCTCGATCTTGATGTCCATCTGCAGGGCGGTCACGCCGTTCTCGGTGCCGGCCACCTTGAAGTCCATGTCGCCGAGGTGATCCTCGTCGCCGAGGATGTCGCTCAGCACCGCGAACCGGTTGCCATCCTTGATGAGTCCCATCGCGATCCCGGCGACGTGGGTCTTGATCGGGCACCCGGCGTCCATCAGCGCGAGGCTGCCGCCGCAGACGCTCGCCATCGACGACGAGCCGTTCGACTCGGTGACCTCCGAGACGACGCGGATCGAGTACGAGAACTCTTCCGGCGGCGGGAGCATCGCCACCAGTGCGCGCTTGGCGAGGCGTCCGTGGCCGACTTCGCGCCGCTTCGGCGGTCCGATGCGGCCGGTCTCGCCGGTCGCGTAGGGCGGCATGTTGTAGTGGAGCATGAAGCGCTCCTTGTACTCGCCTGCGAGCGCGTCGATGATCTGCTCGTCGCGGCCGGTGCCGAGTGTCGCGATGACGAGCGCCTGCGTCTCGCCGCGGGTGAAGAGCGCAGAGCCGTGGGTGCGCGGCAGCACGCCGACGCGCGCGGTGATCGGGCGCACGGTGCGGGTATCGCGGCCGTCGATCCGCGGCTCGCCGTCGAGGATCTGGCTGCGCACGATCTTCGACTCGAGGTTGAAGAGGATGTCCTTGACCTGGTTCGAATCGGGCGGCGCATCGCCGGTGATGACGGTCTCGAGCACGCGCTTGCCGATCTCGTTGAGCTTGGCGCTCCGCGCCTGCTTCTGCTTGATGCGGAACGCTTCGCGCAGGTCGTTCTCGGCAATCTCGGCGACCTTGGCGACGAGCCCCTCGCCTTTTGCGGGCGGCTGCCAGTCCCACGCCGGCTTCCCGGCCTGGTCGGCAAGCTCGTTGATCGCGCTAATCGCCGTCTGCATCTCGCGGTGGCCGAAGACCACGGCGCCGAGCATCACCTCCTCGGACAGCTCCTGCGCTTCCGACTCCACCATCAGCACGGCGTGCTCGGTGCCGGCCACGACGAGATTGAGCTTCGATTCCTTGAGCTGAGTCGCGGTCGGGTTCAGGACGTACTCGCCGTTCACGTACCCGACGCGCGCGGCGCCGATCGGACCGTTGAACGGAATGCCGGATAGCGCGAGCGCGGCGGAGACGCCGATCATCGCCGGGATGTCGGCATCCACCTCCGGGTTCACCGACATCACCGTCGCGACGACCTGGATCTCGTTGTAGAAGCCGTCGGGGAAGAGCGGCCGGATCGGGCGGTCGATCAGGCGCGAGGTGAGCGTGTCCTTCTCCGACGGCTTCCCCTCGCGCTTGAAGAAACCGCCGGGAATCTTGCCGGCGGCGTAGTACTTCTCGATGTAGTCGACGGTGAGCGGCAGGAAATCCTTGCCGGGCGCCGGCTGCCTGGCCGCGGTCACGGCGCACAGCACGACGGAGTCGTCCATGTTGACCAGCACGGAGCCGGTCGCCTGGCGCGCGATTTCGCCCGTTTCGAGCGTTACCTGGTGCGCGCCGTAGGTGAATGTCTTGCTCACTGGGTTCAATGCCGTCTCCTTGCGGGTCGGAGCGCCTGGGTTGGAATCCTATGTCGCGCCCGTCAGCGGACGGGCCGGGCGACAGATGGAAACCTGGAAAGTGCAACGCCCGCTGGGAGGGCGTCGCGGGTGTCGGTCGTCTTTACTTGCGGAGGCCAAGCTGTTCGATCAGCTTGCGGTAGTTGTCGACGTCGGTGCGCTTGAGGTAGTCGAGCATCTTGCGCCGCTGGCTGACCATCCTGAGCAGGCCGCGCCGGGAGTGATGATCCTTGACGTGGCTCTTGAAGTGATCGGTGAGGCCATTGATCCGCGCCGTAAGGAGCGCGACCTGGACTTCCGACGAGCCGGTGTCGCCGGACTTGCGCTGGTGGGTCTGGACTAGCTTCGCCTTGTCGGCGGTCGTGACGGCCATTCATCTCTCCCGGAAAGCGGCGAATTTTAGCCCGAAATCAATGCTCTTCACAAGGTTTCCGGCGCCGCGGCAGCGGCGGCCGGGTCATCGTCGGTCCGCAGCAGGCGCCGGGGCTCAAGGCGGCCGTCGGGGCCGACCGTGCCGATACCGAGGAAGGCCCCACCGACGCCGTATACCCGGGCGCGCCCCGGTTCCAGGCCCGGACACTCGGTCGATTGCCCGTGCGCGAATCGCCGGGCAGCCACCTCCCCGAGCATGATTGGCGGGAGGTGTCCGATCAGGGCGTCGAGAGGCAGCAGCCGGGCGTCGCGGGCCTCGGCGTCGAGCGCCTCGAGCGCCTCAATCGTCGCCGCGCTGGCAAGGGAGAACGGCCCGATCGCGAGCCGCCGGAGCCGCGCGAGGTGGGCACCACACCCCAGCGCCCGGCCGATGTCCTCCGCGAGCACGCGGATGTACGTCCCCTTGGTGCAGCGGACGGTGACCGACAGGCTCGCCCCCTCGAGCGCGTCGAGCGCGAGCTCGTGAATCGTGATCGGCCGCGCCGCTCTCGCGACCGACTGCCCGGCGCGGGCGTACTCGTACAGCGGGCGGCCGTCGCGCTTGAGCGCGGAGTACATGGGCGGTACCTGCGCGCCTTCGCCCCGAAACCCGGCGAGCACCTGCTCCACTTCGGCGCGCGTCGCGGTCACCGGACGGCGCTCGACCACCTCCCCTTCGGCATCGCCGGTCGTGGTCGTGGACCCGAGCGCGATCCCCGCCGCGTAGGTCTTGTCCGCATCCAGCAGCTCGCCGCCGAACTTGGTCGCTTCGCCGAACAGCACCGGGAGCAGGCCGGTGGCGAGCGGGTCGAGCGTTCCGGTGTGTCCGGCCTTCGCTGCGCGGTACAGCCGCCGCGCGGCCTGGAGCGCCGCGTTCGAGGTGGGGCCGGCTGCCTTGTCGAGCAGCAGGAGCCCGTCGACCCGGCGCCGGGGAAGGCGCTCGCGACCGCCGTTCATCGCGCGAGCGGCGCCCAAGGTCGGCGCCGGCGGGTCAGCGCGCCCGGCGGCGGCGGGCCGGCCGGGCGAGCGCCGCGTCGCTCGCCACCGCCTCGTCGATGAGCTGGCTCAGGCGGACGCCCGACTCCACCGATTCGTCGTAGACGAAGCGCAGCTCCGGCGTGTTGTGAATCTTGATCCTCGCGCCGAGCATCGACCGCAGGAACCCGGCCGCGCGCTCGAGGCCGGCGAGCGTCGCCGCGCGCCCCGCCGGATCGGCGAGCGAGGTGAAGAAAACCTTCGCGTGCGCAAAATCGGGCGACACCTCGACGCCGGTGAACGTGACCATCCCGACGCCGGGGTCCTTCAGCTCGCCGCGGACGATGTCCGAAAGCTCGCGCTGGATCTGGTCGGCGACGCGGCGGAGTCTCTGCGCATTGGCCACTACAGCGTCCGGGCGACTTCCTGGATCTCGTAGACCTCGAGCTGGTCGCCGACGTTGACGTCGTTGAAGTTGCGCAGCGAGAGCCCGCATTCGAAGCCGGCCTTCACCTCGCGGACGTCGTCCTTGAAGCGCTTGAGCGAGTCGAGCTCGCCGTCGTGGATCACGACGTTGTCGCGCAGCAGGCGCACCTTCGCGTTGCGCCGCACGAGCCCCTCGGTGACGTAGCAGCCGGCGACCGTCCCGACCTTCGAGATCCGGAACACCTGCCGCACCTCGACCAGGCCGAGGACGCTCTCCTTCTTCTCGGGCGCGAGCATTCCCGAGAGCGCGGCCTTCACCTCCTCGACCGCCTCGTAGATGATGTTGTAGTAGCGGATGTCGACGCCGGAGGATTCCGCGAGCTTGCGCGCCGTCGCGTCGGCGCGGGTGTTGAACCCGATGATGACCGCCTTGGAGGCGAGCGCGAGGTTGACGTCGGACTCGGTGATCGCGCCGACGCCGGCGTGCACGATGTTGACCTTGACCTCGCCGGTCGAGAGGCGCGGCAGCGCCTGCGCCAGCGCCTCCTGCGAGCCCTGGACGTCGGCCTTGATGACGAGGGCGAGGACCTTGATCTCCTCCTCCTTCATCTGCTCGAACACGTTCTCGAGCTTGGCGGCCTGCTTCTTCGCCAGCTTCACGTCGCGGAACTTGCCTTGCCGGAAGAGCGCGATCTCGCGCGCCTTGCGCTCGTCCCCGAGCACCATCATCTCGTCGCCCGCGTTCGGCACGTCCTGCAGCCCCTGGATCTCGACCGGGATCGACGGCCCGGCCTCGGCGACCGGGTGGCCGCGCTCGTCGAGCATCGCGCGCACGCGGCCGAACACCGCTCCGGCGAGCAGCACGTCGCCGCGCTTGAGCGTTCCGGTCTGCACGAGCACGGTCGCTACCGGGCCGCGTCCCTTGTCCAGGCGCGCCTCGATGACGGCACCCTTCGCCGGCGCGTCGACCGGCGCCTTCAGCTCGAGCACCTCGGCCTGCAGCAGGACCTGCTCCAGCAGATCGTCGACGCCCTTGCCGGTCTTCGCCGACACCGGGACGAACGGCGAGTCGCCGCCGTACTCCTCGGGGACGACGCCCTGCGCGACGAGCTCCTGCTTGACCCGGTCCGGGTTCGCCTCGGGCTTGTCGATCTTGTTGAGCGCGACCACGATCGGGACCCCGGCCGCCTTCGAGTGCGCGATCGCCTCGATCGTCTGCGGCATCACGCCGTCGTCGGCGGCGACGACGAGGATGACGAGGTCGGTGACCTTCGCACCGCGCGCCCGCATCGACGTGAACGCCTCGTGACCCGGCGTGTCGAGGAACGTGACCGTGCCGCGCGGCGTCGTCACGTGGTAGGCGCCGATGTGCTGCGTGATGCCGCCCGCCTCGCCCGCCGCGACCTTGGTCCGCCGGATGTAGTCGAGCAGCGACGTTTTTCCGTGGTCGACGTGCCCCATGACGGTGACCACCGGCGGCCGGTGAGCGAGTTCGGTCTCGCTCTGCTCGGCCGCCTCCTCGAGGTACGCATCCGGGTCCGAGAGCTTGGCCGCGGCCGCCTTGTGCCCCATTTCCTCGACGACGATCATCCCCGTTTCCTGGTCGAGCACCTGGTTGATCGTCACCATCTGGCCGAGCTTCATCAGCACCTTGATGACCTCGGCCGCCTTCACCGACATCTTGTGGGCGAGGTCGGCGACGGTGATCGTCTCCGGGACGTGGATCTCGCGCACCACCGGTTCGACCGGGCCGGCGGCGGGCCGGGCCGTGTCGTCGGCATGCCGGTGGCGCCCGCCCTTGGGCGTGTGCCAGCCGGTTCCACCGGTCGCATCGCCGCGCGTCTTGATCGCCCGCTTCTTCGCGCTCTCGTCGCGCCAGACGGTGACCTGCTTCGCCGGCTTCTTCGCCTTCTTCTCCGCCGCCTCGGCGGTCTTGGGCTTGTGCAGCGTCGTATCGGCGGCCGCGGGTTGCGCCGGTGCCGCAGCCGCCTGCGCTGCCGCCCGCGCGGCTTCCTCGGCGGCGCGTTGCTCGGCGTCGCGCTTTTCGGCCTCGCGCCGTTCGCGCTCCGCCTTCTCGGCAAGCTCCGCCGCCTGCCGCGCGGCGAGCTCGGCGTCGCGCCGGCTCTCCTGCTCGCGCAGCTCGACTTCGCGGCCGTCGACCTGGGGGGCGGCGCCGGCGGCGCCTCGACCGCGGTGGCCTGCTGGCCCTCGCCTGCCTCGCGCTTGACGAACACGCGCTTCTTGCGCACCTCGACCTGGATCGTGCGCGCCTTGCCCGAGGAGTCGGCCTTCTTGATCTCGCTCGTCTGCTTGCGCGTGAGCGTGATCTTGTTCTTCCCGTCCGCGGCGCCGTGCGACTTGCGGAGGTAATCGAGGAGCTTCGTCTTGTCCTGCTCGGTGAGCGTGTCCTCGGCGAGCATCTTGTTGACGCCCGCCGCCCGCAGCTGCTCGAGCAGCACCTTCGGCGGCATCTTCAGCTCGCCGGCAAACTGCGCAACGCTCATGTGTGCCATGTGGCCGTCCTCACTCCCCGGCGGCGAACCAGTGCTCGCGCGCCTTCATGATCAACTGCTTCGCCCGCTCCTCGTCGACCGCGCCGAGCTCGACCAGCTCGTCGAGCGCGAGGTCGGCGAGGTCGTCGCGGGTCTTGACCCCGCCGCGCGCGAGCTTTGCCGCGAGCTCGGTGTCCATGCCTTCGAGATCCAGCAGATCCTTCTCGACGCCTTCCACCTGTTCCTCGCTCCTGATCTGTTCCAGCAGCAGGGCGTCCTTCGCCCGGGTGCGCAGCTCGTTTACCGTCGCCTCGTCGAGACCCTCGATGTCGAGCATCTCGCTGATCGGCACGTAGGCGACCTCTTCGAGCGTCGAGAAGCCTTCCTGGACGAGCAGATCGGCGAGGTCCTGGTCGATGTCGAGCTTGTCCATGAAGAGCGTGCGCACGCCGGCCGCCTCTTCCTCGGTCTTGCGCTGCGACTCTTCCTGGGTCATGAGGTTGATCTGCCACCCGGTGAGCTCGGAGGCGAGCCGCACGTTCTGCCCGCTGCGGCCGATCGCGATCGCGAGGTTCTCCTCGTCGACGACCACGTCCATCGAGTGCTTCTCCTCGTCGACGATGATCGAGGCGACGTCGGCCGGCGCGAGCGCGCCGATGACGAACTTCGCCGGGTCGTCGGACCAGAGCACGATGTCGACCCGCTCGCCGGCGAGCTCCTGCGTCACCGCCTGCACCCGCGAGCCGCGCATGCCGACGCAGGTGCCGATCGGGTCGATGCGGCGGTCGGCCGTGAACACCCCGATCTTCGCCCGGACGCCCGGGTCGCGCGCCGCCGACTTGATCTCGAGCAGGCCTTCCTCGATCTCGGGCACCTCGAGCCGGAAGAGCTCGATGATGAACTCGGGTGCGGTGCGCGAGAGCACCAGCTGCGGCCCGCGGAGCGAGCGGTCGATCCGGAGCAGATACGCCCGGCACCGGTCGCCGACCCGCAGGTTCTCCTTCGGGATCATCTGGTCGCGCGGCAGCACCGCCTCGACCCGCCCCGACTCGATGATCGCGTTGCCGCGCTCCATGCGCTTGATGGTTCCCGTCACCAGCTTCTCGCCGCGCCCCAGGAAGTCCTGGAGGATCTGCTCGCGCTCGGCGTCGCGGATCTTCTGCAGGATGACCTGCTTCGCGGTCTGCGCGCCGATGCGGCCGAACTCGACCGTCTCGAGCGGCTCCTCGATGTAGTCCTCGACCTGGACGTCGCCGTACTGCGCCTTCGCCTCGGAGAGCGGGATCTGCTGCGCCGGCAGCTCGACCGCGTCGTCGGCGACCACCTGCCAGCGCCGGAAGGACTCGTACTCGCCGGTGTTGCGGTCGATCGCGACCCGCACGTCGACGTCCTCGGTGAAGCGCTTCTTGGTCGCCGAGCCGATCGCCTGCTCAAGGGCACCGAAGACGGTGTCCTTGTTGACGTTCTTCTCGCGCGCCAGCGCATCGACGAGGAGCAGCAGTTCGCGGCTCATTCCAACACTCCTAAAGGTTCGGCACCAGCCGGGCCTTGTCCATGTCCGAGAAGGCGAACGACACGAGCGCGCCTTCCACTTCCAGCTCGACCACCTCGTCGCTCGCGGCGCGCACCACGCCCACGAACCGCCGCCGCCCGTCGCGCGGCACGCGCAGCCGCACCTCCGCCTTCGCGCCGGCAAAGCGGCGGAAATCGGCCGGCTTCCTGAGCACCCGGTCGAGCCCGGGTGACGAGACCTCGAGCCGGCCGTACTCCACGCCCTCGACTTCCAGCACGCGCTGCAGCTGCCGGGTCATGCGCTCGCAGTCGGCGAGGGTCACGCCCGGCTGCCCGGGGCGATCGCCCGCATCAGCCCCGGTGCGATCGATAAACACGCGCACCTGGCGCCCGTGGTTCGCCAACTCCACGTCCACGAGCTCGTATCCGAGCCCGACGGCTGTCGATTCAATGACTTGGCGGACGTCCACATTCCTCGGCACAAACAAAAAATGGGCGCGCGGCCCATCCCCTGAAAAAGCGGCCGAAGTGTAGCAAAGAAAGCCTCGCGGGACAACGGGATACGCGCTTCGCGCGCCCCGCGACGCCGTGTTTCAGGCGGTCGGCGGAGCCTTCGGCAGCGAGTCTGGATGCGGCTGCACGGGGGTCGCTTCGACTTCGGCCAGCAGCGCTGCGACGGCACCGGGCGCGAGTTCCCTTACCTGGCCGCGCTTGAGGCCCGGCGGGAGCGCGAGCGGGCCGTAGCGCACGCGCATCAGCCGGCTGACGGTGCGACCGATCGCCCCGAGCATCCGCCGGACTTCGCGGTTTCGTCCTTCCTTGAGCACGACCCGGTACCAGTGGTTGCGGCCCCGCCCGCCTGCGTCCTCCAGCGTCTCGAACCGGGCCTGCCCGTCCTCGAGCAGGACACCCTCGGTGAGCCGGACTATTTCCTCCGGTCCCAGGACCCCGTCGACGCGCACCGCGTACTCCCGCTCGAACCCGTAACGGGGGTGCATCAGCTGTGCGGCCAGTTCCCCGGAGGTCGTGAAGATCAGGAGGCCGCTCGACGTGAAGTCGAGGCGCCCGACCGCGATCCATCGCCCGCCCTTCAGCCGCGGCAGATGCTCGAAGACGGTGGGCCGGCCGGCCGGATCGTCGGCCGAGACGATCTCCCCCGCGGGCTTGTGATAGAGGAGCACCCGCGGGACCGCGTACTCGCGCCGTGCGGCAATGAGACGGTCGTCGACCTTGATGCGGTCCTGCTGGGAAACCCGCTGGCCGAGGTGAGCCGGGGCGCCGTTCACGGTTACGCGGCCGGCGGTGATCCACGTCTCCATGTCGCGACGCGAGCCGAAGCCCGAGCGCGCGAGCACCTTCTGCAGCTTCTCGCTCGCCGGCGCGTCGGCCGTGGTCGGGCGCGGTCTACGCGGCCGAGGCGATTTCGGGCGGGGCCCGCTCGTCGTCGCCCGACGGTCGGCCGGGCTGCGCCGCGGCAATTTCTCCCGCCGGGGCGGGGAGGTCGAGGCTCTTGGCGATCTCTTCAAGGGGCGGCAGCTCCTGTAATGAACGCAGACCGAGGTCGTCGAGGAAGCGTTTCGTGGTCGCGTACAAGGCGGGCCGCCCGGGCGCGTCGCGGTGGCCGACGACGTCGATCCAGCCACGCGCTTCCAGCGTCCGGATGATGTTCGGCGACACGGTGACGCCGCGGATCTCCTCGATGTCGCCGCGCGTCACCGGCTGGCGGTAGGCGACGATCGCGAGCGTTTCCAGCACCGCGCGCGAGTAGCGCGGGGCCTTGTCGGCGCTGATGCGCTCGAGGTAGGACTGGAACGCGGGGCGCGTCTGGAAGCGCCAGCCGCTCGCGAGGTTCACGAGTTCCACGCCTTTCTCCGACCAGTCCTCGCGCAGCTCGTCGAGCAGGCGCCGGATCGTGTCGGCGCCGATCTCCTGCTCGAAGAGCTTGCGGAGCTCGCCGATCGCGAGCGGCTCCTGGCTCGAGAGCAGGGCCGTTTCGAGGACGGTCTTGGCTTCAGCGAGGCTCAGCATCGCGTCTTCGTCTCCGTGTCTTTCAACTCCGGTGCTCGACTGCGGGGGCTCAAGGGTGTGCGCCCGGCGTTTCCGCCGCTGCGGCCGGGATCCGCACGTAAATCGGGGCGTACGGTTCGGACTGCGTGACTTCGATCAGTCCTTCCCGCGCGAGCTCGAGCACGGCGAGGAAGCTCACGACCAGCACCGCAATGCCGCGCAGCGGATCGAACAGCTCGACGAACTCGCGGAACGCGCCGCCGGCGAGCAGCCGCAGGATGCCGGTCATGTGCTCGCGCACCGACAGCTCGTCGCGCGTCACCTTGTGGTGGCGGGAAAGCCGCGCGCGCGCGAGCAGGCTCCGCCAGGCGTTCTCGATGTCCGGCACGTGGACGTCCGGCAGCCGCTCGACGAGCGACTGTTCGATCCACACCTCGACCGAGAGGAAGTCGCGATCGCGCTGCGGCAGGCGGTCGAGCTTGTGCGCCGCGGCCTTCATCTGCTCGTACTCGAGGAGGCGGCGGACGAGCTCGGCCCGCGGGTCGAGCTCGCCGTCCTCGGCGGCCCTGGGCCGCGGCAGGAGGAGCCGCGACTTGATCTCCATCAGCATCGCCGCCATCACCAGGTACTCGGCGGCGAGCTCGAGGTTCTTGTGGCGCATCACCTCGACGTACTCGAGGTACTGCTCGGTGAGGCGCGCCATCGGGATGTCGAGAATGTCGATGTTCGCCTTGCGGATCAGGTAGAGCAGCAGGTCGAGCGGGCCCTCGAAGGTGTCGAGGAACACCTCGAGCGCATCGGGCGGGATGTAGAGGTCCGCCGGGAGCTCGAGCAGCGGCTCGCCGCGCACCTTGGCGAACGGCTGGGACTGGTTGTGGACGAGCTCGAGCGCCATGTCAGTCGTAGTTCAGTCCCATCACTTCGCGCACCTCGCGCATGGTCTCACGTGCGAGCTCCCGTGCCTTGTCGCAGCCGTCGGCGACGATGCTCCGCACCAGGGTCGGGTCGTCCAGGTAGCGCTGCGCCCGTTCGCGCATCGGCGCCTGCTCGGCGAGCACCTGGTCGATCACCGGCTGCTTGCATTCCAGGCACCCGATCCCCGCGCTCCGGCAGCCCTGCTGGACCCAGTCCCTGGTCTTGGCGTCCGAATACACGAGGTGGAACTGCCACACCGGGCACTTGTCGGGATCGCCCGGGTCGGACCGCTTCACCCGCGCCGGATCCGTCGGCATGGTCCGGATCTTCTTCGCTATTTCGTCCGCGCTCTCCCGCAGGCCGATGGTGTTGCCGTACGACTTGGACATCTTCGCGCCGTCGAGACCCGGCAGACGCGACGCCTCGGTGAGGAGCACGTCGGGCTCGACGAGGATCATCCGCCCGCCGCCCTCGAGATAGCCGAACAGCCGCTCGCGGTCGGCGACCGAGAGGTTCTGGGCGCCGTCGAGCAGCGCCTTCGCCGAATCGAGCGCCGTCGCATCGCCCTGCTCCTGGAACTTCGTTCGCAGCTCGCGGTAGAGCTTCGCCTTGCGCGACCCGAGCTTCTTCGCCGCCGCGAGCGCCTTCTCCTCGAACCCCGGCTCGCGGCCGTAGATGTGGTTGAAGCGGCGCGCGATCTCGCGCATGAACTCGACGTGCGGGACCTGGTCCTCGCCCACCGGCACGAACTTGGCGCGGTAGATCAGGACGTCGGCCGCCTGCAGCAGCGGATACCCGAGGAACCCGTAGGTCGAGAGGTCGCGGTCGGTGAGCTTTTCCTGCTGGTCCTTGTACGTCGGCACGCGCTCGAGCCAGCCGAGCGGCGTGATCATCGACAGCAGCGTGTGCAGCTCGGCGTGCTCGGGGACCCGCGACTGGATGAAGAGCGTCGCCTGCCCGGGATCGACGCCGGTGGCGAGCCAGTCGACGACCATGTCCCACACGTTCTGCTCGACGACCTCCGGCTCCTCGTAATGCGTCGTGAGCGCATGCCAGTCGGCGACGAAGAAATAGCACGGGTACTCGCTCTGCAACCGCACCCAGTTCTTGAGCGCGCCGTGGTAGTGGCCCAGGTGCAGCGCGCCGGTCGGGCGCATCCCCGACACCACCCGTTCAGGGACCATGTCAGAGCATCCCGAACGCGTTGACGATGAGCTGCATCGAGCCGGCCAGCATGGGCTTGAGCACGATCCCGAGCGCGGGCGTGAACATCAGCGCCAGCAGGATCGGGAAACCCCAGGGCTCGAGGCGCGCGTACTGATCCGCCATCCGCGTCGGCAGCAGGCCGGCGACGATGCGTCCGCCGTCGAGCGGGAGCAGCGGGATCAGGTTCAGCAGCATCAGCACCAGGTTGACCACGACGCCGGCGTACCCGATCTCGCCCAGCGGTCGGCTGAAGTAGTTCTCCGGCATGACGAGCGCGAGCTTCATGACAAGCGCCCAGCCGAGCGCCATCGCGAGGTTCGCCGCGGGCCCCGCGGCGGCGACCCACATCATGTCGCGCTTGGGCTTGCGCAGCGCGTGATAGTTGACCGGAACCGGCTTCGCCCAGCCGAAGAGCATGCCCTGTCCGGCGCCCCACGAAGTAGCCAGCAGGATGACGAGCGGCACGATGATGGTGCCGACGAGGTCGATGTGGCGTACGGGATTGAGGCTCACGCGGCCGAGGACGTACGCCGTCGTGTCGCCGAAGTGCTTCGCCACGTAGCCGTGCGCCGCCTCGTGGAGCGTGATGCCGAAGATCACCGGCAGCGCGTAGATCGAGATGGTTTGAACGAGGTGGGCGAGATCCATTCGCGTCGGTCGGGACTCGGCGGTGAGATTTTATCAGGTTCGCCTGTCGCTCCCGCCGCTCCCCCGGTTCCGCGCTCAACCGAGCAGCGCGGCGACCGGTCCCTTGCCTTCGCGCACGATCTCCGCCGTCGGTCCGGTGAGATCGACGACCGTCGTCGGCTCGACGCCGCACGACCCGCCGTCGAGCACGAGCTCGACGTCGTGCTCGAGGCGCCGCCGGATCTCGGTCGCGTCGGTCAGCGGCAGCTCGTCGCCGGGCAGCGCGAGCGTGGTCGACAGCAGCGGCTCGCCGATCGCGGCGAGGAGCGCCTGCGCGACCGGGTGATCGGGCACCCGCAGCCCGATCGTCTTCCGCCGCGGGTGGGCGAGGCGCCGCGGCAGCTCGCGCGTCGCCTCCAGGATGAACGTATAGCTGCCGGGCGTGAGCGACTTGAGCAGGCGATAGCGCGCGTTGTCGACCCGGGCATAGGTGCCGAGTTGCGACAGGTCGCGGCACATCAGGGTGAAGTGGTGCCGCTCGTCGACGCCGCGGATGCGGCGGAGGCGCAGCATCGCGTCCTTGTCGCCGAGGTGCGCGCCGAGCGCGTAGCAGGAGTCGGTCGGATACGCGATCACGCCGCCCGAGCGCACGATCTCCGCCGCGCGCGCGATCAGGCGCGGGGCGGGATGCGCGGGATTGATCTCGAAGTACTGGGCCAAGGCAGGACCGAGGGCCCGCCCGTCAGTCGGTCACCAGTCGTGCCAGACCGGCTTGAGGTCCGCCGGGAGCGGCGGCAGCCGGCCGAGGTCGACGTGGCTCTCTTCGGGGCCGTGGAAGTCGGAGCCGCGCGAAGCGAGGAAGTCGAATTCGCGCGCCAGGCGCGCGAACGTGACGTACTGGTCCGGCGAGTGGCTGCCGGTCACGACCTCGATGCCCTCCCCGCCCGCAGCCTTGAACTCGGCGAGGAACCGCCGCAGCTCGTCGTGCGACAGCTTGTAGCGCCCCGGGTGCGCGACGACCGCGCGGCCGCCGCTCGCGCGGATCCACGCCACCGCGTCGGCGAGGTCGGCCCACTGCTGCGGCACGTAGCCCGGCTTTCCGCGCACGAGGTAGTGCCGGAACACGCTCGGCAAGTCGCGCGCCACGCCGCAGTCGACGAGGAAGCGCGCGAAGTGCGCGCGGCCGATCAGCTTTGGATTCTCGGCGTAGCCGTACGCGCCTTGGAGCGTCCCCGGGATGCCCAGCTCGTCGAACTCTGCGGCGATCCGCTCGGCGCGGCGTCCGCGGCTCGCGCGCAGATGCGCCAGGTGCTCGCCGAGCGTCGTGTTGGCAGGGTCGATCCCGAGACCGACGATGTGAATCGTGATGTCCGCCCAGGTGACCGAGATCTCGACGCCCGGCACGAAACGGATGCCGTCCGTGCGCGCCGCTTCCGCCGCCCGGGCAAGCCCGGCGAGCTCGTCGTGGTCGGTCAGCGCGAGCACGGTCACGCCGTTCGCCGCCGCCCGGCGGACGACCTCGGCCGGCGCGAGCGTGCCGTCGGAGATCGTCGAGTGGCAGTGGAGGTCGAAGTTGCAGGTTTCGAGCGCGCCCATCGCCTGAAGTCTAGCACCCGGGTCGCCCGGAGCCCGACGCAAGTGTCGGCTACGAAAGCAAAAATTCCTCGATCGCCGACGCGAGGCGCCCCGGCTGGTCGTGATGCAGCATGTGGCCGGCGTCCGGAATGGTGCGCTCGACGAGGGTCGCGAAGCAGCGCTTGCGGGCTTCGTACGCGGCCGTGTCCAGGCGCAGCCATTTCAGGGACTGGGAGTCCGCGCCCTCCACCCAGAGCATCGGCGCGGTCACTCGCCGCCAGCAGGCTTCGGCTTCCTCGATCCGGTAGAGCACCGGGTTCACGCGCTTGTGGGCCGGATCGCTCCGCAGGGCGACGCGGCCGTCGGGCGTTGCAGCGCCCCAGTGTTCGGCCAGGAACAGCGCGCGCGCGCGCTCGAGCCGCGAATTCCCCTGCTGCAGTCGGGTCGCCAGATCTGCGAAGCTCGCGTAGTCGCGAAACCGCGGCGGCGCGGCGAGGTCGTCGAGCCACTCGGCGTAACGCGCCGGCGCCTGCGCCGGATCGTTCCCCCGCAGACCGAAGCCCTCGAGGTTCACGAGCTTCGCGACCCGGTCCGGCCGGACGCCGGAATAGAGACAGGCGACGTTGCCGCCCATGCTGTGGCCGACCAGCGTCGCCGGCTCGGCCGTCGAGAGTTGCCGCAGGAGCTCGTCCAGGTCGCCGAGGTAGTCGGGGAACCAGTAGCTGTCCGCGCCGCTCCACTGCGAGCGCCCGTACCCGCGCCAGTCGGGCGCGATCACGCGCCACGGCCCGCGCAGCGCGTCGACCAGGAACTGGAACGACGCCGACACGTCCATCCAGCCGTGCAGCAGAAAGAGCCGGGGCGACTGCGGGTCGCCCCAGCACCGCAGGTGATAGCGCAGGCCGCGGACGTCGGCGAAGATGGACTCGCTCGGCTTCATGTCGGGGGGCGATGCTAACATCCGCCGCGTCGCGGACCAGGAGCGCAAGACGTGCCGATCTATTCGCTGGGCGAACGCAAGGTCGAGTTCCGCGGGCGGGAATGGTTCGTGGCGCCCAGCGCGAGCGTGATCGGCTCGGTCGTGCTCGCGAACGAGGCGAACATCTGGTTCGACGTCGTGATCCGCGGCGACAACGAGCTCATCACCATCGGCGAGCGGGTGAACGTCCAGGACGGCTCGGTGCTGCACGCCGACCCGGGCTTTCCGCTCACGCTCGCGCGCGGGGTCTCGGTCGGCCACAAGGCGATGCTGCACGGCTGCACCGTCGGCGAGGGCAGCCTGATCGGCATGAACAGCGTCGTCATGAACGGCGCGATCATCGGCAAGGGCTCGATCGTCGGCTCGAATGCGCTCGTCGCCGAGGGCAAGACGTTTCCCGACGGCGTGCTGATCCTCGGCTCGCCGGGCAAGATCGTCCGCGAGCTGAAGCCGGAAGAGATTGCGGGGATCCGCGCGATTGCGGACGGCTATGTGGAGCGCGCGCGGCGGTTCAAGGCCGAGCTGAGGCTCCAGGACGCTGCCGGAAGGGGCGCGGTAGGGACCGTCACCCCGGCGGAAGCCGGGGTCCAGAGTAGGAGCCGCCTGGATCCCGGCGTTCGCCGGGATGACCGCGCCGCGCGGCCTGCGGCCGCGCTCTGCGCGGTCACTTGGGCGCCATGCGGATGGCGCCGTCCAGCCTGATCACCTCGCCGTTCAGCATCGCGTTCTCGGCGATGTGCTTCACCAGGGCGGCGTACTCCGACGGCTGGCCGAGCCGCGACGGGAACGGCACCTGGGCGCCGAGCGAGTCCTGCACTTCCTTCGGCAGCGAGTGCAGCATCGGCGTCAGGAAGATCCCGGGCGCGATCGTGCACACGCGGATCCCGCTCCGCGCGAGGTCGCGCGCGATCGGCAGCGTCATTCCGACCACCCCGCCCTTCGACGCCGAGTAGGCGACCTGGCCGATCTGGCCGTCGAATGCCGCGACCGAGGCGGTGTTCACGATCACGCCGCGCTCGCCGCCGGCGTTCGGATGGCCCTTCGCCATCGCGTCCGCGGCGAGCCGGATCATGTTGAACGTGCCGATCAGGTTGATCGTGATCACCTTGGTGAAGGAGCCGAGCGCATGCGGGCCCTCCTTGCCGATCGTCTTCTCCCCGATCGCGACGCCGGCGCAGTTCACGAGCCCCTGGAGACCGCCGAAAGCCTTGACGGCCAGCTCGACCGCCGCTTTGCCGTCCGCTTCGCTCGTGACGTCGCATTTCACGAACCGGGCCTTCGCGCCGAGCTCCTTCGCCAGCGCCTCGCCCTTGTCGGCCTGAAGGTCGGCGATGACGACGTTGGCGCCGCCCGCGTGCAGCGTCCGCACGGTGCCTTCGCCTAGCCCCGAGGCGCCGCCGGTGACGATGAACGTGCTGGTCTTCAGGTCCATGACTCGCCCTTCCAGGTTCTAGATTCGTTCGATGATGGTCGCGGTCGCCATGCCGTGCCCGATGCACATCGTCTGGAGCCCGAGCGTCCCGCCGGTCGCCTCGAGGCCGGCCAGCATCTTCGCCATCAGCCCGGCACCGGTGGCTCCGAGCGGGTGGCCGTGCGCGATCGCGCCACCCCACGGGTTGAGCTTCGCGGCGTCGGCGCCGAACTCGCGCTGCCATGCGAGCGGTACGCAGGCGAAAGCCTCGTTTACCTCGATCCAGTCGAGGTCCTTGACCGACACGCGGGCGCGCTCGAGCGCGCGGCGGGTCGCCGGGATGACGCCGTCGAGCTGGAGCGTGGGGTCGGAGCCGACGACGACGCGCGCGAGAAAGCGCGCGCGTGGCTGCAGACCGTCGGCGCGGGCAGTGCTCTCGTCGCCCACGAGGACGGCGGCGGCCCCGTCGGAGATCTGGCTCGCGTTGCCGGCGGTGATTACGCCGCCGGCCTCGCGGAAGACGGTCTTGAGCGCAGCCATCTTCGCCGGGTCGACCCGCTCGCGCACGCCTTCGTCCCGGGTGAGCGCGACCGCCGTGCCGGCTTCGTCGACGCCCGGGGTCGCCAGGATCTCGCGCGCCGCTGCCGGCGAGCGCCACGCACGGGCGTGGCTCTCGATCGCGAACTCGTCGAGCGCCTGCCGCGAAAGCCGCCAGCGCTCCGCGACCCGCTCCGCGCTCTCGCCCTGGTGGATCAGCTCGTGCCGGGCGAGGAGCTCGGGGTTCAGGCCGCCGAAGCCGCCGTGGCGACCATCGGGATCGATGTCGAAGAACATCCGCACGCGCGTCATGTTCTCCACGCCGCAGCCGATGGCGTAACGCGCGTCGCCCGCGCCGATCGCCTGGGCGGCGAAGTGGACCGCCTGCTGGCTCGAGCCGCACATGCGGTTGAGGGTGACGGCCGGCACCGCGACCGGGAAGCCGGCGAGCAGCACGCCGAGCCGCCCGATGTTCGCCCCCTGCTCGCCCGCCTGCGTGACCGTGCCGCAGACGACATCCTCGACCCGGGCCGGATCGGCGCCGGCGCGCGCGATGACGCCTTTCAGGGCGTGTGCAAGCAGGGAATCGGGTCGCGTGTCGCGGAACGCGCCGCCGCGCTTGCCGAACGGCGTGCGGATCGCGGCGAGGATGACGGGAACGGCCATGCGAGGAGCGGACGCGAGTGCGTCATTATGCTACGCGCGTCGCACCCGCGGCGTCACTTCCTCTTGCCGTCCTTGGCCTTGCCGTCCTTGGCCTTGGCGTCCTTCGGCTTGTCGGCCTTGATCAGCGCGTCGCGATCGCGCAGCAGCGGGTCGACCCCCGTCTTCGCCACCAGCACGGTGCGCCCGGCGAGCGCCTGTTCGCGCGCGAGCTTGGCGGCGAGGAGCTCCTTCTGCTCGGCGAACACTTTATCGGCCTTCTCCTTGTCCTCGGCCTTTTCGTCGCCCAGCGCTTTGCGCGCCTCGGGAACGATACCGGTCACCTTGGAGCGGACGTAGTAGCGGTTGTCGGCTGCCGGCTTGCCGATCTGCAGTTCGTACGTCCAGCCCTCGAAGGTCTCCGCCCGGACCGTCGTCGGCTTGTCGAGGCCGGCGTCCGCGTCGGTCACGCCGGGAGCGGCATCCGCGACTTGCAGCGAGTAGAGCGCACTCGAGGCGTCATACGCCTTCTGCAGGTCGAGCGGCCCCGGGCCGGCGAGCCGCCACTCGGCGTCTTCCTTGTCCTTCGACACCGCCCACTTCTCCTTGCCGTCCGGCCCGAAGGTCGTGATCGACTTCGGCCGCTCGAACCGCAGGAGCTCCTTCGACAGCCACTGCTCGGGTTTCGCCACGACGTTCCCGAACGACTCGTTGACGACGCTGACCCGCTGCGGGTCGGCCGCGACCCAGACGTAGCGCCCGCTCGGAACGCCGCCCGGGAGGCCGGGGATCTTGATCTCCTTGAGCGTCTTCTTCCCCAGGACGAGCTTCGCCACGGACTTCCCGTCGCGTCCCTTCAGGTCGACCAGCGTTCCCGTGTCCTCGGGCTTGGCGCCGGCGTCGGGCGCGGCAAGCTGCAGCCGCGGCTTCACCGCGTCGCTCAGGCCCTCCGCCTGCACCACCTTCAGCTCCTGCAGCTTGAGCAGCAGATCGCGGATCGGCTCGACGTCGGCGGGGTAGTCGCCCCGCTCCTTCACCGTCCAGCCGCGCTCTCCGCGCACCAGGGTCACGGTCGCCTTCGGCTCGACGATGTCGATGCTCGCGACATCGTCCACCTTGAAGCCCTCGACCAGGCGCTGGCCGACCCGCGTATCGACGGCCTGGTAGCTCGACCGCTTCCACGATTGCAGGCCAAACCCCGCCGCGACGAGCACGATGAGTGCAGCCAGGACGACGAGGAATTGCTTGCCGCTCATCGCGCCGCCCTCCGCCGCCGCCGGACGATCGCGATCGCGATGCCGGCGAGCGCGACCAGCAGCGGCATCGCGCCGATGTTGACGACCTTGGTCCAGAACTCGAGCCCTTCGGTCTCGGAGCGGAGCTCCCGCCGGACGTCCTTCAGCTCCCGGCGCGTATCCGCCGCGCGCTTGCGGAAGTTCTCGACCTCCGCCTGCTGCTCGGGCGAGAGGATCGCCCCGCCGCCCGCGGGTACCTTGGTCTTCTGCAGGGACTCGAGCTTCTTGCGCGTCTCCTGGAGGCTGTCCTCGAGCGACTTGATCTTGCCGAGGTACGCCTGCGCCGCCTCGGCCTCCATCTGCTTGACGACGGTGAACGGGCGCGAAGCGGTGGCGCGGCTGCGCACGTTGATCAGATCGGAATCGCCCGCCATCTGCTCGACCAGGCCCTGGATGAAAGCGAGATTGCCGTTGATCGGGATCGCGACACGCTGGCCGAAGATGTCGCGGATCTGCACCGCGGCGCCGTCGTTCAGCATGTCGCTGTCGGCGACCAGCACCACGGTCCCTTCGGCTTGCGCCTCCTTCAGCGCCGGGCCGTGGTCGGCCGCAGCGGGCTTCGGTTTGGCGTCCTTGCCCTCGGCTTCCTTCGCCGCCGGCCGGCCCTCCGGGAACGCGGTCCTGAACTTGCCGGTGAGCCGCAGCGCGATCGGGTGCTCCTTGCCGTCGGGCTGGAAGCCGCGGACGGCCTCCTCGCCACGCGACATCGCGTTCGCCGTGTCGACGAGCTTCACGATCGGCGACGTGTGCATCAGCACCGTCTCGGTCAGCCCGTCGGCCGGCTTGCCGCTGAAGGCGCCGGAGAACGCGAGGAGCGCGGTCCCGAGCTGGCTCGTCGCGACGTCGTCCTTGCTCATCGCGGTGGCGTCGAGCTGGATGACGGTCGGGACGGCGCGCGGACCCGAGCCGGCCATGTACTTCATGTCGAGCACGACCTTGCCCGAGTCGAAGCTGTAGCCCCAGGCCTTCAGGAGCCGGTCGAGGTTGGACGAGCTGCCGCCCTGCCCGCCCATCATCCCCGGCATCTGGTCGAAATACGCGTACGGATCGAGGAAGACGACGAGCTTGCCGCCGCGCAGCACGAACTGGTCGAGCGCGAACTGCGTCTGGTCGCTGATCCCGCGCGGATGGACCACCAGCAGCGTCTTGATATCGTCCTCGATCTTGTCGATGTCCATCGACACCCGCTTCAGCTCGAAGTCGCGCCGCAGCTCGTTGACGAAGATCTGCGGCTCCGAGCCGCCGCCGCCGCCCATCATCGGATTGCCCGGCATGCCGAACAGCGGCAGCGGGCTCATCACGCCGACCACCGGCTTCGTGGTCGTCGTGACCCGGGCGATCGCGCGCGCGAGGTCGTACTCGAGCAGCCGCTCGCGGTCGGGCGCGAGCACCGGCAGCGCGAGCTTCTGGTCGGCGAAGCTCACCGCGAGGCCGAGGTAGAACTTGTCCCCCGAGGGCAGCTCCTGCGCCTCGACGCCGTCGAGATTGGCCGAGTCCTCGGCGTCGCTGTCGGGTTGCGGGTTGAGCTTCTCGATCACGAGCTTGCCGTTCGCGGCCGAGCGCATCTCGTTGAGGAGGTCCTCGACGCGGCCGGCGAAGACGCGCAGTCCGACCGGGACGTTCGCATCGCCCTGGTTGAAGTAGAACCGGATCTTCACCGGCGCCTCGAGCTTGCCGAGGACCTTGCGCGTGCCGTCCGAGAGCGTATAGAGCTTGCCCTGGGTGAGGTCGATCCGGGCGGGCGCAAGCCCGAGGATGTAGTTGACGACGACGATCGCGACGAAGACCGCGATCACGCCGCCGATCGAGTACAGCCAGCGTCCAGTGCTCTTGTTCATTGCATGCCCTCTATCCCGCGCGATGGCCGCGCAGGATGACGCCGGTGACGAACAGCGCGAAGCCGATCACCGACACGAAGAAAACGAGATCGCGCGAGTCGACGACGCCCTTCTGGAAGCCGTCGAAGTGGGTCAGCACGCTGAAGGCGGCCACCGCCTCGACCAGCGCCGGGCCCGCGAACCGCGCCAGGATGTCGGTCACCGGCGCGAACCCGACCAGGATGAGCCCGAGGCAGATCACGACCGACAGGATGAAGCTGACGACCTGGTTGCGGGTGATCGCGGAGGTCATGCAGCTCACCGCCAGATAAGTGCCCGCGAGCAGGAAGCTGCCGATGTAGCCGGCGAGGATCACGCCGTTGTCGGGATCGCCGAGCCAGTTCACCGTCAGCCAGACCGGGAACGTGAACGCCATGGCGATGCCGAGGAAGATCCAGGAGGCGAGGAACTTGCCGAGGATCGCCTGCCACGGCGTCACCGGGAAGGTGAGCAGCAGCTCGATCGTGCCGCTGCGGCGCTCCTCCGACCACAGCCGCATCCCGACCGCCGGCACGAGGAAGAGGAAGAGCCACGGCATCCACATGAAGAACGCGCCGAGCGAGGCTTCGCCGCGGTCGAAGAACGCGCCGAAGGTGAACGTGAAGAACCCGGCGAGCAGGAGGTAGATCACGATGAAGACGTATGCGACCGGCGAGTCGAAGTAGCCCGCGAGCTCGCGCTTCGCGATCGTGCGGACGTTGGCCCAGGCGCCGGTCATGTCTGCGCTCCTCGCGCGGTGTCCGGCCGGGTCAGCGCGCGGAACACGTCGTCGAGCCGGCCTTCCTCGGTCCGCAGCTGCTCGATCGTCCAGCGCTCCAGCACCTCGTCGGTGACCTGCGCGGTGAACGCGCCGTCGGCGTGCGACGGGTCGGGATACACGCGAATGACCGAGCGGTTCGGCTCCTGGTTCAGGATCTCGGACCGCTTGACCGAGCCGAGCTTGCCGAGCGCCTCGGTCACCGCCGCAGCGCTCGGCGTCCGCACCGTCATCAGCACGGCGCCGGCGCGGTCCGAGCGCGCCTTCAGCTCCTCCGGCGTCCCGTTCGCGACGATCGCGCCGCGGTCGATGATGATCGCCCGCGTGCACGCCTCCTCGACCTCTTCGAGGATGTGGGTGGAGAAGACGATCGCCTTCGTCTCGCCCATCCGGCGGATCAGGGTCCGCACTTCGTGCTTCTGGTTGGGATCGAGCCCGTCGGTCGGCTCGTCCATGATCAGCACCTCGGGATCGTGGATCAGCGCCTGCGCGAGGCAGGTGCGATGGCGGAAGCCCTTGGAGAGCGTGTCGATCGTCTGCTGGAGCACCGACTCGAGGAAGCAGGTCTCGACGACGCGGTGCACCGCCTTTTTCTTCTCCTCGCCGCGCAGGCCGCGCATCTCGGCGGCGAAGCCGAGGAACGCCGCCACCGTCATCTCCGGGTACGACGGCGCGGACTCGGGGAGGTACCCGATCCGGCGCTTCGCCTCGATCGGCTGCTCGACGACGTCGAAGCCGCAGACCGCGGCCCGTCCGCCGGACGGCGGGATGTAGCCGGTGATCATCCGCATGGTGGTCGACTTGCCGGCGCCGTTCGGCCCGAGAAAGCCGAGCACCTCGCCGCGCTCGACCCGGAAGGACACGCCGTTCACGGCGGTCTTCGGGCCGAACGCCTTGGTCAGATTCTCGACCAGGATCATTGCTCCTCCGTTTTGTTCTGGATCCGACCAACGCGCGTTCTTGGCTCGGTCGGTCCGGGTTTCAAGCCCCTCGCGGCGCTTGTGCCCCGGGGTTTTCGGACAGCCTAGACCGGCCGGTGGGGCGGGAGTTCCCCGCGCCCCGCCGGACGGCACTTCATGAGGCGCGGGCGGTCGTCCCCCGCAGCCCGCCGGTGGCCGTGCGGTCCACGCTGCCGTCCTCCGACACCACGACGCCGAACCACGTCTCGGCCTGTTGACGGGTGTAGTAGCCCTTCGCGACGTCCCGCGCCACCAGCTCCGGCGCGCGCAGGAACGGGTTGCCGAACCCGCCCCCGCCCGGCGTCGACACCTCGATCAGGTCGCCGCCGTGGAGGCGGATGTCCTGATCCTTCGAGAGATGCGGCGGCGTGTACGCCGTCCCGTCCCGGATGATCCGGACCCGGTTCACGCCCCCGTCCCTGCCGCCGCGCGCGCCCTGCGGGCCGAACCGTCCGTGGTCCATCACCATCGAGGCGCGCGCTTCGCCGCGGCGAAGACGGACGCGGTAGTTGACGCCGAACCCGCCGCGGTGCTCCCCGGGCCCGCCGGAGCCTTCGTGCAGCGAGTACTCCTCGAACAGGACCGGATAGTACTGCTCCATCACCTCGATCGGGGTCGTTTTCGAGATGCCGATGGTCGAGCAGCCGTTCGACAGCCCGTCGCCGCGCACCGAACCGCCGTAGCCGCCGCCGGAGATCACGTACATCACGTACGACCGGTCGCGGACCGGGTCGTGGCCGCCGACCGAGAGGTTCCCCGAAGTTCCCGCCGGCGCCGCGAAGACCTGGTCGGGAATCGCCTTGACGAGCGCGCTGAACACCGCCTCGGCGATCCGCTGGCTGACCTCGGCCGCGCAGCCCGAGACCGGGCGCGGGTACTTCGCGTACAGGAACGTGCCTTCGGGCGGCACGATCGCGAGCGGGTCGAACATCCCGGCGTTGATCGGGACGTCCGGGAACACGTGCTTGACGGCGAGGTAGATCGACGACTTCGTGGTCGCGATCACGCTGTTCATCGGGCCGCGGCACGGCGGCGACGAGCCCGACATGTCGAACGTGAGCGTTCGCCCGAGCTTCGTGATCCGCATCGCGATCCGCAGCGGCTCGTCCACCACGCCGTCCGAGTCGACGAACGACTCGCCCTCGTACGTGCCGTCGGGGATGGCCGCGATCTTCGCCTCCATCTGCTGCCGGGCGCGCGCGCGCAGCTCGACGACCGCGGCGTCGACCGTGTCCGCGCCGTAGCGGTCGAGCAGCGCCGCCAGGCGCCGCTCGCCGATCGCCAGCGCGGCGGCCTGCGCCTTGACGTCGCCGATGCGCTGGTCGGCGATCCGGATGTTGGAGAAGATGATCGCCAGGATCTCGGCGTCGAGCTCGCCGGCCTTGAAGAGCTTCACCGGCGGCAGCCGCAGGCCCTCCTGCTCCACCTCGGTCGCGTTGGCCGAGAAGCCGCCCGGGACGATGCCGCCGACGTCGGGCCAGTGGCCGGTGTTCGCGAGCCAGCACCACAGCTTGCCGCGGTAGAAGAACGGCTTGACGAACTTCACGTCCATCAGGTGCGTGCCGCCGAGATACGGGTCGTTGAGGATGAAGACGTCGCCGGCCGCGAGCGGGATCCCCCAGTCGCGCACCCGGTCGATCACCGCCTGGGTGGAGAACTGCATCGTGCCGACGAACACCGGCAGGCCGAGCTCGCCCTGCGCGATCAGCTCGCCGGAGTCGCGGTGGTAGATGCCGTCCGAGCGATCGAGCGCCTCCGAGATCACCGGGCTGAACGCGGCGCGCACGAACGCGAGGTCCATCTCGTTGCAGACCTGCTGCAGCCCGTTCTGGATCACCGCGAGGGTGACCGGGTCGAGCGCCGTCGTGCGACTGTCGTCCGGAGGCATGGGGGGCGAATTTTAGCAGCCTCCAGAGTGCGGATCGCCGTAGCGGCGATTCGCCTGAGTTCGGGGAGCACGAGGGGGCGTGCCCCCTCGTGTCGTAGCGCCTACACCGTCACGATCAGATTGCCGAGCGCGTCCTGCTCGACCCGGCAGCCGGGCTCGATCAGCGTCGTGCAGTCGAGCTGCTCGATCACCGCCGGTCCGGCGAAGGCGGCGTCCGCCGGCAGCCAGTCACGGCGGTAGACCGGCGTCTCCATCCAGCCGCCCTCGAACCATACCTGGCGCCGTTCGATCACCGCGTCGGCAAGCGACGGCCGCGGATCCCGGCGTGCGAGCGCCGCGAGCGGCACCGGGCGGCGGCGCCCGATCGCGGCCGTATGCAGGTTGACGAGGACCGGCCGGATCTCCTTCAGCTCGACCTGGAACCGCTGCCAGTAGGCCGCCTCGAACAGCCGGTGGAGGTCGTCGCGGGTCACTGTCCAGCGCCGGCAGCGCGACGGTGAGGATGTGGCTCTGCCCCTGGAACTGCATGTCGGCGCGATGCACGAACTCGATCGCATCGACCGCGACGCGCTCGCGCGCGATCGTGGCGCGTCCTTCCGCGATCTGCTCGTCCAGGATGCGCCGCACGAGCGCATCGGTCACTTCGGGCAGCAGCCGGTTGACCGTACGCACGAAGTCGTGACGCACGTCCGCCACCGCGCAACCGAGCGCATTGGTGAGCCCCGGTCGCGCCGGGATGAAGACCTTGGGGATCGCCAGCTCGCGCGCAAGGGCGACCGCGTGCAGCGGGCCCGCCCCGCCGAACGCGAACAGCGCGAAGTCGCGCGGATCGTGGCCGCGGGCGAGGCTCACCATGCGGATCGCCCCCGCCATCCGGTCGTTCGCGATGCGGACGACCGCCGCCGCGGCGCGGTCCGGGGCGAGCCCGAGCGGTCGGCCGATCTGGGCGTCGACGAGCGCGTGCAGGCGCTCCATCGACACCGGCCGATCCACGCCCAGGAGCTTGCCGGCGCTCAGCCGCCCGAGGACGAGGTTGGCGTCGGTGATCGTCACCCGCTCGCCGCCGCGGCCGTAGCAGACCGGCCCGGGCGCGGCGCCCGCGCTCTCCGGCCCGACCTGGAGCATCCCCGCGTCGTTGACGTAGGCGATCGACCCGCCCCCGGCGCCGACGGTGTGCACGTCGACCATCGGCACGTGGATCGGCAGCGCGTACTCGAGCTCGAGCTCGGTGGATACCGCCGGCCGGCCGTCCTGGATCAGCGCGACGTCGGTCGAGGTGCCGCCCATGTCGTACGTGACGACGTTGGGGAAGCCGGATTGGGTCGCCGTGTAGGCGGCGGCGATCACGCCCGAGGCCGGCCCCGACATCACGGTGTTCACCGCGTGCTCGGCGACGATGCTCGCGCCGACGGTGCCGCCGTTGCCCTGCATCACCAGCAGCTCCGCCTGGAAGCCGCGCGCGGCGAGCTCGCGGGCGAGGCGCTCGATGTACCGGTGCAGCACCGGCTGGATCGCCGCGTTGACCGTCGCGGTGACGCCGCGCTCGTACTCGCGGTACTCCGACAACAGCGTGTGGCCGACCGTGACGTAGGGGTTGGGCCAGACGCGCCGCACGATCTCGGCGGCGCGGTTCTCGTGCGCGGGGTTGATGTAGCTGTGGAGGAAATGGATGACGATCGACTCCGCACCGAGCTCGACGAGGCGTCGCGCCGCCGACTCGACCCCGGCTTCGTCGAGCGCTCGCACCACGCCGCCATCCGCGTCCATGCGCTCCTCGACCTCGAAGCGCAGCTCGCGCTCGATCAGCGGCCGGAATGCGCCGGTGAGGCCGTAGGGCCTCGGCCGCGTCCGCCGTCCGAGCTCGAGCACGTCGCGGAAACCGCGGGTGGTGATGAGGCCGACCTTCGCGTGCTTGCGCTCGAGCATGGCGTTGGTGGTCGTGGTGGTGCCGTGCACGATCGCCGCCAGCTCCGCGAGCGACACGCCGGTCTCGTCGAGCGCGGCCAGCACGCCGAACGCCTGGTTGTCGGTCGTGGTGGGGACCTTCGCCAGGCGCACCTCGCCGCTCGCCTCGTCGACGAGAACGAGATCGGTGAAGGTGCCGCCGACGTCGATGCCCGCGATCCTGCTGCGCTCAGCGTGGCTCATACAGCGAGGTACTGGGCGCGCACGTCGGCGTCGGCGGCAAGCTCGGCCATCGTCCCGGCGAACCGGATCCGGCCCTTTTCGATGATGTAGGCGCGGTCGGACACTTCGGCCGCGAAGTGCAGGTTCTGCTCCGACAGGAGCACCGACAGTCCTTCCTTCTTCAGCGCCCGGATCGCGGCCGCCATCTGGTCGACGATGACCGGCGCGAGCCCCTCCGACGGTTCGTCGAGCAGCAGGCACGACGGATTGCCCATGAGTGTCCGTGCGATCGTCAGCATCTGCTGCTCGCCGCCGGACATCCGGCCGCCGGGCCGGTCGCGCATCTCCGCGAGATTCGGAAAGAGCGCGAAGAGCCGTTCCGGCGTCCAGGCCGGCGCGTTCGCGCGCGTGGGCTGGCGCCCCACTTCCAGGTTCTCCATGACGGTGAGCTCGGTGAAGATCCGCCGGTCCTCGGGCACGTAACCCAGCCCGGCCTGCGCGATCGCGTAGGCCTCGAGCCGGTCGATGCGGCGGCCGTCGAACACGATCTCGCCGGCCGCCGGCCGCACCAGCCCGATGATGCTCTTCAACGTCGTCGATTTCCCGGCGCCGTTGCGGCCGAGCAGGACGACCACCTCTCCCGTCGTCACTTCGAGCGCGACGTCGGCGAGGATGTGCGCCCGGCCGTAGTACGCATTCAGGCCCCGGACCGAGAGCATCAGTGCGCGCTCCGCGAACCGAGATAGACCTGCTGCACCTCGGCGTTCGCCCGCACCTCGGCCGGCTTGCCCGCGGCGATCAGCCGCCCGCGGTCGAGCACGATGATGCGGTCGGCGTGGGCGAAGACGACGTCCATGTCGTGCTCGGTGAACAGCACCGCGATGCCGCGCTCGCGCACGATCTCGGCCGTCAGCGCCATCACCTCGATCCGCTCCTTCGGCGCCATCCCCGCGGTCGGCTCGTCCATCAGCAGCAGCTTCGGCTCGTTGGCGAGCGCGACCGCGAGCTCGACCCGCTTCAGGTCGCCGTACGCGAGCACCGAGCAGGCGCGCTCGGCCTGGTCGAGCATCCCGACTCGCGCCAGCAGCCGGTCGGCGTCGTCGCGATAGAGCGCCGCCGCCCTCGCCCACCAGCCCCCCAGCCGGCGGCGGTGCGAGAGCAGCGCGACCTGGACGTTCTCGCGGACCGTCATCGAGGCGAAGGTCGCGGTGATCTGGAACGTCCGGCCGACGCCGAGCCGCCACACCTGCCGCGGCGCGAGACCCAGGACCTCGCGCCCGTCGAATCGCACGCTCCCCGCGTCCGCCGCGAGCTGCCCGTTCAGCATGTTGAAGCAGGTGGTCTTGCCCGCGCCGTTCGGCCCGATGAGCGCGAGCAGCTCGCCGGCGTCGACGCCGAAGCTCACGTCGCGCACCGCCTGGACGCCGCCGAACGACTTGGCGAGATGCTCGACCGCGAGCACGGCGCTCATTCGGTCCGCTCCCGCTCGAACGAGGGCGCGCAGCGCACCGACGATGCCCTGCGGGAACAGCAGCACGATCGCGAGGATCGTCCCGCCGAGCAGCGCCCGCCAGTAATCGGTGTTCCGCGCGATCGTGTCCTGCAGCCAGGTGAACACCGCCGCGCCGACCACCGGGCCGCTCAGGGTCTGGACGCCGCCCAGCAGGACCATCACCAGGGCGTCGATCGAGCGCGACACCGCCATCGTGGAGTCGGGCGAGATGCTGCCCTTCGAGAACGCGTAGAGCCCGCCGGCGAGCCCGGCAAAGCCGCCGACGACGATGAATGCCAGCCACTGCAGGCGCTGCACGTCGATGCCGATCGCGTCGCACCGGAGCGGCGAGTCGCGCCCGGCCCGGAGCGCGTACCCGAACGGCGCGAACAGCATCCGCCGCAGGAGATAGATCCCGGCGCCGCAGAGTGCGAGCGTGAGGAGATAGAACGCGGGTTTGGACGCGAGCCACGGCGCCGGCCAGACGCCGACGATGCCGTTCGAGCCGCCGGTGAAAGCGTCCCACTGGAACACGATCGACCAGGCGATCTGCGCGAACGCGAGCGTGAGCATGGCGAGATAGACCCCGGACAGCCGCACGCAGAACCAGCCGAAGATCGCGGCGCCGATCGCCGCCACGACCGGCGCTGCCGCGAGCGCCGCCGCCATCGGCCAGGCGGCCTTCTTCAGCAGCAGCCCCGCGCCGTATGCGCCGAGCCCGAGGTAGGCGGCGTGGCCGAAGGACACCATCCCGCCCGGCCCCATGATGAAGTGCAGGCTCGCGGCGAAGAGCGCGAACACCAGGATGTCGATGCCGAGCACGAGCGTGTAGCCGCTGGTCGCGAGCGGCAGCGCGGCGAGCCCCGCGACGAGGACGATGGCGCCGGTGTTGAGCGCCCGCGTCGCCGGCCGCAGGGGCGGTTCGATGTGCGTCGCCGCCGCGCGCTGGATCGCCCAGGGCTTGCCGAGGAGCCCCTGGGGCCGCAGCACCAGCACGATCGCCATGACGATGAACTCGGCCACCAGCGTCAGCTTCGAAAACGAGAACGAATGGCCGAGGAACTCGACCGTCCCGATCCCGACGCAGAACGCCTTGATGCAGCCGATCAGCAGCGCGGCGAGGAACGCGCCCGGAATGCTGCCCATGCCGCCGACGACCACCACCACGAAGGCGTCCGAGATCGCGCCGAGGTCGAGGAAGAGCTGCGCCGGCTCGCGCGGAATCTGCAGCGCGCCGCCGAACCCGGCGAGCAGCGCCCCGAGCGCGAACACGCCGGTGAAGAGCCATTTCTGGTTCACGCCGAGCGCGCCGACCATCTCGCGGTCCTCGGTGGCCGCCCGGATCAGGGTGCCCCACCGGGTGCGGTTGAGGAGGAGCCAGAGCGCGCCGAGCACGAGCGGCCCGACCGCGATCAGGAAGAGGTCGTACTCCGGGAACGCGATGCCGAGGATCTCGACCGACCCGCGCAGGCCCGGGGCCCGGGGCCCCAGCAGGTCCTCGGCGCCCCAGATCCAGAGCGCGAGGTCCTTGATGACGAGCGTGAGCGCGAAGGTCGCGAGCAGCTGGAAGAGCTCGGGCGCGTGGTAGATCCGCCGCAGGATCGCGATCTCGATCAGCGCCCCGACCCCGCCCACGATGAGCGCCGCGGCGACCACGCCGCCCCAGAAGCCGGCCGCGCCGGCGTCGAGCCACGTGATGAGGCCGTAGGCGATGTAGATGCCCAGCATGTACAGCGAGCCGTGGGCGAAGTTCACGATCCGCGTGACGCCGAAGATCAGCGAGAGGCCGACGGCGATCAGGAAGAGCGTCGATGCGCTCGCCAGGCCGTTCAGGAACTGGATGACGAACCGGAGCCATGCGGCGCAGCGCCGTGATCGCGGGGCGCGCCACGCGCCCCCGGTCGAATCCGTGCGCGAGCACTCCTCAGTCCGCGGCCGCATCTTCTTGACCTCGGCGTCCGAAGGCAGGAACTTCGCGCCGTCGAGGTAGGTCCACGACGTCATCACGCCCTTCCCGTCCTTCAGTCCGATGCGGCCGACATAGGCGCCCATCGTCGACTGGTGGTCGATCGGGCGGTAGCTGATCTTCCCGAACGGCGTGTCGACCTGCAGCCCCTTCATCGCCGCCACGAGCTTCTCGTTGTCGAGGCTGCCGGCAGTCTTCATCGCCGCCACCGCGGTCATGATCGTCGAGTAGCCGACGATCGAGCCGAGCCGCGGGTAGTCGTTCCAGCGCTTCTGGTAGGCGTCGAGGAACTTCTTGTGCGCCGGCGTGTTGATCGCGTTCCACGGATAGCCGGTGACGTACCAGCCGTTCGGCGTCTCGTCCTTGAGCGGGTCGAGGTACTCGGGCTCGCCGGCGAGCAGGTTGAACACCTCGCGGCCCTTGAAGAGGCCGCGCGTGTTGCCCTCGCGCACGAACCGGGTCAGGTCGGGGCCGAAGAGCGACGAGAAGATCGCGTCGGGCTTGGCGTCCGCGAGCGCCTGCACCACCGCGCCGGCGTCGATCTTGCCGAGCGGCGCCGCCTGCTCGGCGACGAACTCGACGTCGGGCTGCGCCTTCTTCAGGAGCTCCTTGAAGGCGCGCGTCGCCGACTGGCCGTACTCGTAGTTCGGGTAGACGATCGCCCAGCGCTTCTTCTTCAGCTTCGCCGCGTCCGGCACCAGCATCGCCGTCTGCATGTAGGTCGAGGGCCGCAGGCGGAAGGTGTACTTGTTGCCGCTGTCCCAGACGATCTTGTCGGTCAGCGGCTCGGCGGCGATGAAGAGCACCTTCTTCTGCTTCGCGAAGTCGGCCACCGCCAGCCCGACGTTCGAGGCGAAGGTGCCCATGATGAAGTGGACGTTCTCGCGCGTGACCAGCTCCTCGGCGATGCGCACCGCGTCGCCCGGGTTGCCGTTGTCGTCGCGCGAGACGACTTCCAGCTTGCGGCCGAACACGCCGCCGGCGGCGTTCACCTCCTCGACCGCGAGCTCCCAGCCCTTGCGGTAGGGCTCCAGGAACGCCGGGAAGGTCTTGTAGCTGTTCAGCTCGCCGAGCTTGATCGTGCCTTGCGCCGACGCCGGCGTCGCGAACGCCGCGGCGAGTGCCGCGGTCGCGGCGAGTGTGAGGAAGTGTCTGCGCAGCATGGTTGCCCCCCGTCAGTGATCGTTGTTGCGCGGAAATATACACCGGACGCCTGCACCCTCCCCGGCGCGAGCGCCGCCCGCGACGCGAAAGCGGCCCTGCAATGCGAGCACGGCACCCCAGATCAGCCCCGCCGCGGAGAGCCGCTCCGCGAGTGCCGCGCCGTTCGCGAGCGCGGCCTCGATCGCTTCGTCCGGGAGCGCGCCGACGTCGACCGTCACCAGCCGTTCGCCGAGATCGGTGTCGTCGTCGACGTCGCACGCGCGCCGCCGCTGGATCACCGGGCTGGTGACGTCGACTGCGTTCGCGATCATCGTTGCCGCGGCATCCGCCGCCGCGCCGCTCGCCGCCAGCACGGTCACGCTGTCGGCGATCCCCAGGCTCCAGCTGCGTCCGCGCCAGCCGCTCGTCGCCACGCCGCGCACCGGCATCGACGCCTCGACCTCGAACGCGCCGTCGAGCGGCAGGCGGTGGCCGTGCCGCGTTGCGCGATGGGGATCTGCGACCACGCCCACGCGCAAGCGTTCGCCCGGGGCGAGATGCAGCGCGATGTCGCCGCCATTGTTGACGTAGGCCTTGGGCACTTCAGCGCCCATGGCCCCGATGATCTCGTCGGCGACCGCGCCGGCCACCGCCGCCATCGGCGTGATGAAGCGTTCGCGGAAGGGCCAGCAGGCGCCGCGCATTCGAAGCGCCACCGGTCCGGCGACGCCGGCCGTCTGCTCCACCGGCCGCCGGAGCGTCGACAGCTCGGCGACGAGTTCCTCGAGCACGGTCTCGAACCGGCGCCAGCCGCGCTCGACGGCCGCGCCTGCACCGTCGCCGAACGCCTCGACGACGAGGTCGATCGGCCCGTGCTGGAAATGCCACCGGCGGTCGTCCAGGCGCGCGCGAGTCGGACCTGCCCGCGCCTTCGATGCGACGGCTAGAGCGGCCACGGGTTCTCCGTGTCCCAGCCGGCCACGCGAACTCGCTCGCGCGCGAGGACGTCCGTCAGGGGCCGCACGCGCCCCATGTGGCCGCCGAGCCGCGCGTAGTCGTCGCGCCGGAGCGTGAACTCGATCGGCGCGACGATCGCCGGTGTCGGCACCCAGCCGAACGATTCGTCCGGCATGCGCATCACGTCGACCATCACCATGATCCCGCCGCCCGGCCAGACGTAGGCCGGCGCACCGCCGCAGGTCACGCGGGTCAGCGCGTCCTTGACCGACCGGGTGAGCGCGACCGGGTTCTCGGTGACCCCCGCGCGCAGGGACCCGCCGGCGCCGCCCATGAAGAGCACCGTGCAGAGCGCCGGCTCGCAGTTCTCGCCGATCCGGTCCACGACCTTCTTGACCTCGGGCGGGATCTCGGCCGGAACCATCCGCAGCGCATCGTCGAGGACGAAGTAGGCGTAGTCCTCGCCGGTCGTCGACACCATCAGGATCCGTTCGCCGGGCCAGGCCGTGGCGCGCTCGATCGACTTGATGATCTTGAGCGGATCGGTGACGTCGGTGCCGCCCCAGCCGAGCCCCGGGTTCGCGACCTGGAAGTAGCGACCCGGCGTCGACTTGCGGCCGGCGACCTTGATGCCGCCGGCGCGCATGTCGAGGAACCGCCCCGCCTGATGCTCCGAGAGCACGCCGGTGATGTGATCGTCGACGACGATCACCTCGTCGACGTGCCCGAACCACTGTTGGGCGAAAATGCCGATCGTCGCCGAGCCGCAGCCGACGCGCATGCGGTGCTCGGGGGCGCCGTTGATGATCGGCGCGCGACCGGCCTGGACGACGAGGTCGGCGCCGCCCTCGACCGACAGCTCGACGGCGCGCTTGTTGCCGAGCGCCAGCATCACGTCGCAGGTGACGCGGCCCTCCTTCTTGCTGCCGCCGGTGAGATGCTGCACGCCGCCGAGCGACAGCATCTGCGAGCCGTACTCCATGGTGGTGACGTGACCGACCACCTCGCCCTGCGACCGCACCGGGGCGCACTCGGGCCCGATGTAGCGGTCGGTGTCGATCTTCACCTTGAAGCTGCAGTAGCTGAAGATGCCCTCGGTGACGACCGTCACCGTGTCGACGCCCTCGTGCTGCGACGACACGATGAACGGCGCCGGCTTGTAGTCGGGATAGGTCGTGCCCGAGCCGATCCCGGTCACGAACACCGGCGCGTTCGCGATTCCGCCGTCCCAGGCCTGCTCGGACTGGAACGGCACGACGGCGCCCGTCTCGCCGACCACCTTCGACATGACGAGCAGCGGATCGACCCGCGTGAGCACACCGTTCGAGTTCGCGTAGCGGTCGCACGCGCCGGTCCGCCCGTCGCTGATCTGGCAGAGCACCGGGCAGGCGTTGCAGATGATCTTGCCGGCCGCCGGCTGCTCCAGCGTGCCGGCGCCGGAGGTCTCGTCGACGGGGTCGGCTTTGGTGGTCATGTTAGTCGTTACGACACGAGGGGCCCGGGAAGGGCGGCGGGACCCTTCCCTTCCCACCGATTCCCCTCGTGCTCCCCAAAAACAGCGCTGCCTTCGGCATCGGTCTTCTCGCTAAAGCGTCTTGATGTGCAGCCCGCCGTCGACATGGAAAGCGTCGCCGGTGTTGAACGGGAGCAGCCGCGCAGCGAGCGTGGCCACGGTGCGCCCCACGTCCTCCGGCTCGCCCCAGCGGCGAATCGGCGTGATGCCTTCGGCGATCAGCTTGTCGTACCGCTCGGCCGCCGGCGCCGTCATGTCGGTGCGGATGATTCCGGGCCGGATCTCGTAGCAAGCGATGTCCGCCTCCGCGAGGCGCACCGCGAAGAGCTGGTTCATCATCGCCAGCCCGGTCTTGGCGAAGCAGTACTCGGCGCGGTTCGGGCCGACGATGCGCGCGTTCGCGGACGAGATCGTCACGATCGAGCGCGGCGGATCGTCGGCCGCGCGCGACTCGGCGAGCATGCGCCGCGCCACGGCCTGGGTGAGGAAGAACGTCCCGCGCAGGTTGACGGCGAGCAGTTCGTCGAAGCTCTCCGGCGTCACATCGAGGACGTCGCCGCGCACCTTCACCTGGATGCCGGCGTTGTTCACCAGGCAATCGATCGTCCCGAACGCGGCGAATGCCGCGTCCACGAGCCGCGCGTGGCCGTCGAGATCCGCGATCGACCCCGGCACGAACGCCGCGCGCCGGCCCTTCGTCCGGATCGTCGCGAGGGTCTCGGCCGTGGCGGCGTCGTCGATCAGGTCGTTGACGACGACGTCGAAGCCCGCGTCCACAAGCGCATGCGCAATGCCGCGCCCGATGCCGCGACGGGCGCCGGTGACGAGCGCGGCCGGGGCGCGTTTCATTCCCGGCCTCCGGCTGCCAGCAACGCCGCGCGCACGCGGTCGGGCGTAGCCGGCGCATGCCGCACGCGCACGCCGCTCGCATGCGCGATCGCGTTGAAGATCGCCGGCGCAGTCGGGATGAGCGCCGGCTCGCCCACGCCCTTCGCACCGTGGGGCCCGAGCGGTTCCGCGTCCTCGATCAGGATCACCTCGATCGGCGGGACGTCGCCGCAGGTCGGGATCAGGTAGTCGTGCAGATTCTCGGTCCGGCCAGCGTGGTACTCCTCCATCAGCGCGAGGCCGATGCCCTGGGCGATGCCGCCGTGGATCTGCCCCTCCACCTGCGTCGGGTTGATCGCCCGGCCGACGTCGTGCGCAGCGATGATCCGCAGCGGTTTGGTGGTGCCGAGCGCGAGATCCACCTCGACCTCGGCGATCTGCGCCGCAAAGCCGTAGGTCGCGTAGGGCACGCCCTGCCCGTCCCGATCGAGCGGCACCGTGGGCGGGTTGAAGTAGCCCTCGGCGGCGAGGACGTCACCGCGTGGATCCCGCGGCAGGTCGGTGAGGTCGATCCGTTTCTCGCCTTCCACGTCGGTCGCGACCAGGACCCCGTCCTCCAGCCGCAGGCGCGCCTCCGGCCGGGCCTCGGCGAGCGCGATCATCCTCCGGCGCAGCTCGCCGCCGGCAATTCGCGTTGCATTCCCCGAAACGAACGCCTGGCGCGAGGCCGAGGTCTTGCCCGCGTCGGCGGTGAGATCGGTATCGCCCATCACGTAGTCGATCGCGCCCATCGGCAGCCCGAGTGCGTCGGCCAGGATCTGCACCAGGATCGTGTTCGAGCCCTGCCCGATGTCGACCGCGCCGTTGTAGAACATGACCCGGCCGGCCGGCTTCAGGCCGACGCGCATCGTCGACGGGTTGGCGATGACCGTGTTGCCGATGCCGTACCACATGCAGGCGATGCCGACGCCGCGTCGCCGGTCCGCGTGCTCCGCGCGGTGATTGAACGCAGCCGCGGCAGCGAGTGCCGCGTGCCAGTGCGGTCGCAGCGCGTCGAGGCACTGTCCGAGACCGGCGCTCGCCTTCAGCACCTGCCCCGTCGCGGTCGCCTGACCGGTGCGGATCGCGTTCCGGTGCCGGAACTCGAGCCGGTCGAGGCCGGTCCTGGCAGCGAGCTCGTCGAGCAGCGCCTCGTGCACGATCGTCGACTGCGGCACGCCGAAGCCCCGGAACGCGCCCGCCACCGGGCCGTTCGTGTAGACGGCCCGCGTGAGCGCGCGGACGTTCGGCACGAAGTACGGACCGGAGGCGTGAATCGGCACCCGGTTCGCGACGGTGTTGCCCCACGACGCGTAGGCGCCGGTGTTGAAGTCGCCCGCGAAGTCGGCCGCCACGAGCTGGCCGTTGCCGTCGCAGGCGAACTTCGCGCGCATCCGGGCCGGGTGGCGCTTCGTCGTCGAGGCCATCGACTCGGGCCGCGTGTAGACCGTCCGCACCGGCCGGCCGAGCTTCCACGCCGCGACCGCGAGCAGCGGCTGCACCGAGATGTCGAGCTTGCCGCCGAATCCGCCGCCGACCGCGGAGGGCACGATCTGCACCCGCTCCGGCTCGATCGCGAGGATGCGCGCGGTCTCGTCGCGGTCCATGTACGGCGTCTGGGTACAGGCGAAGATCCGGATGCGGTCGCCGATCCGCTCGGCGTAGCCCGCCTCGGGCTCGATGTACGCGTGCTCGACGAAGCTCGTCGTGAACTCGCCCTCGACCACGTGCGCCGCCGCGGCGAGCGCCGCCTCGACGTCGCCCTTCACCACGCGGCCGCGGATCGAGCACGTTGTCGGGATTGGGCGCGTGAATCGGCTCCTGCGTACTGGCCAGCGCCTCCTCGATCTCGGTCTGCGGCGTCTCCGGCGTCCAGCGGATCGGAATCTCGTCGTCGCCGATGCCGAGCACGGCGTGCTGCTCGCCGACCAGGCACAGCACCGCCTCGCCGCGGAAGCGCACGCGACCGTCGGCAAGCACCGGCTGATCCTTCACGTCGGGAAAGATGCCGAAGCTGTTGACCGGCACGTCGCGCGCAGTGACGACGCCGGCGAGCCCCGGGTGCGCGGCGTGCAGCGGCGCGAAATCGCCGAGGGTGAAGCGCGCCTTGGCGTGCGGCGAGCGGACGGTCCGCAGCCACAGCGCGCCCGCGGGCGCGACATCGGCCGCATAGCGCTCGGTCCCGGTCACCTTCGCCACGCCGTCCGTCTTCGGTGCGCGAAAGCCCACCGCCTGTCCGGCCGGCGATTCCGGAACTGCCGTGTCGCCGCCCGCCGCGGCCAGCACCGCCTCCACGATCTTGCGATAGCCGGTGCACCGGCAGAGCACGCCCCCCAGGGCGTCGAGCGCCTCAGGCTCGGTCGGACCCGGGTTGCGCGCGAGCAAGTCGGCGGCGGCCATCAGCGCGCCGGGTGTGCAGATTCCGCACTGCGCCGCGCCGTGTGCGAGGAACGCGCGCTGGAGCCGATCGAGCCGCACCGCCCGAGGCGAGCCCCTCGATCGTGGTCACCGCCCGGCCCTCGACCTGACCCAGCGCGACCAGGCACGCGCACACCTGTCTGCCGTCGAGAAGGACGGTGCAGGCACCGCAGTCGCCGGCGTCGCAGCCGATCTTCGTCCCGGTGAGCCCGAGATCATCCCGGAGGATGTCGGCAAGGCGACTCACTGGCGGCGCCATCACGCGGCGCGGTTCGCCGTTGACTCTGAACGCGACCGCGCGAGCGCCGGGTTGCGCCGCGTCGAGGCTGCGCGCGCGTTCATTCATCGGCGAGGCGCTCCAGCGCCCGGGCAACCAGCGTCGCAGCGGCGTCGAGGCGATAGGCCGCCGTGCCGCGGACGTCGCCGATGGGCGCGAGCGGCGCGAGGTGCCCGGCCGTCACGAGCGTGCCGATGCCCGGCGCAAGCCGGCGCCCGCGAGCGTCGTGCTCCAGCAGGCCGAGACGCTGCGCGACGGCGGAGCAGGCGCCGACGGCGACGGCGGCACGAACGATCGCGTTGTCGCCGTCCAGATCCGCGACCGCAGCCACCATCACGATCGAGATCACGAGGTATCGGCGTGCGCCGAGCTTGAGGAACGTCGACCGCGCGCGGCCGCCCCACTTCGGCACGAGCACTGCGGTCACCAGTTCGTCCGGCCGGCACGCCGTCCGGCGATTGCCGAGCACGAACTCGCCCAGCGGCAGCCGCCGCACCCCGCGCGACCGACTGCAGCTCGACCTCCGCGCCGAGCGCGAGCAGAGCCGGCACGCCGTCGGCCGCGGGCGAGGCGTTGCAGAGATTGCCCGCGACCGTCCCCGCATTCTGGATCTGGAGGCCACCGACGTCCCGCGCTGCCAGCTTCACGGCGTCGAACCACGCGGGCAGCGGCGATTCGACGAGATCCGTCCAGGTCGTGAGCGCGCCGATGCGGAAGCGCGCAGGCTCCTCGCGCACACCGCGCAGGCTCGGCGAGCGCCGTGATGTCGAGAACGTCCTCGCCGACCGTCCGGCCGACTCGCGCCGGATAGAAGTCGGTGCCGCCGGCGAGGACCGCGCACGGTCCGGCAGCCCGGGCGCGCAATGCGGCGTCGAGCGCGCTCGGACGGATGTAGCTCCCCATGGATGCGCAGCGGGCGGCGAGATGTCGGTCGACTGTAGCCGAACCCCACCCGCCCTTCAACCTGCGGCCGGCAGCGCGGCGAGACGAGAGGCGCGCGGCGACCCCGCCGCGTGACGCCGGTATAATTCAGCGCCTTGCGACTGCCTCTCGCGCTTCAGGATCCGCATGACCCACGTCGTCACCGAAAGCTGCATCAAGTGCAAGCACACCGACTGCGTCGACGTCTGTCCGGTCGACTGCTTCAAGGAAGGCCCCAACTTCCTGGTGATCGACCCGGACGAATGCATCGACTGCGCGGTCTGCATCCCCGAGTGCCCGGTGGACGCCATCTACGCCGAGGAGGACCTCCCGGCCGGCCAGGAGGCCTTCACCGCGCTCAACGCCGAGCTCGCCAAGGCCTGGCCGGTGATCACCGACAAGAAGGACCCGCTGCCGGACGCCGAGCAGTGGAAGGACGTGAAGGACAAGCTCCCGCATCTCGAGCGCTGACCCGGCCGCGCAGCACCCTTTGTCGCTTCGACTCGCTCACGGCCTCGCGTTCGAGGACCTCTACCGCCGCGCGGGCCTAGTCCGGCTGGACGGCCATTTCGTCGGGTTCCTGGAAACCGCCGACAGTGCGCTCGCCGCGCGGCTCCGCGCGGGCCGTGCCGACCCCGAGGCGCTGGACGCGAAAGCCGAGTCGCAGCTGCTGCTCGATCTCGCGCCCCACCTCGAGCGGTTCCTGTCGCAGCTCTTCGGCATCGCCGACGAGGTCCTCGCCCTCGCCGGGCGGCACGACGAGCTCGCGCCGCTGTATACGGTCAAGCGCCAGTTCGTCCAGCGCCGCGCCGGGACGCGCATCAAGCCGGCGGAGGCCGAAGCGCTCGACGGCGGCGCGCTCGAACGCGAGCTGACCGCGCTCTTCGGCGGCAGCTTCGACGAGCTCACGTTCGCCACCCACGTCGACCGCTGGCTCGCGCAAGAGGCGGGACACGCTCGCGAGCTCGACCTCGCGCTGAAGTACGCCGGCTGGGCCCTGCACACGGCCGCCGGCCGGGAGCGACACCACCACGGCGTGCTCTTCAAGCAGCCAGCCAAGGTCGATCCCCATCACCTGCTCGTGCACGCGCGACAAGCAGGAGCGCGACGGCGTGACGAGCTACCGGATCCAGCCCGACCATCTGCGGCGGCGCAACGGCTTCGAGCTGACCGATCCCGGGACCGACCTCGTCGGTGCGCTCGACCAGGCGAACTACTGCATCTGGTGCCACGCGCAGGGCAAGGACTCCTGCTCCAAGGGGCTGCGCGAAAAGCCCCCCGTCCCGTCGGAACAAGCGGCGCCGCACAAGGTCGCTCTTCAAGAAGAGCCCGTTCGGCGTCACGCTCGCCGGCTGCCCGCTCGACGAGAAGATCTCGGAGTTCCACATCGCGAAGACGCAGGGCCTCGCGCTCGCCGCGCTTGCGATCATCGTGGTCGACAACCCGCTCGCCGCCGCGACCGGCCACCGCATCTGCAACGACTGCATGAAGGCGTGCATCTACCAGAAGCAGCAGCCGGTGGACATCCCGCAGGCCGAGACGCGGACGCTGAAGGACGTCCTCGCGCTGCCGTGGGGGTTCGAGATCTACTCGCTCCTCACCCGCTGGAACCCGCTCAACCTTCGCCGGCCGCTCCCGCGCGCGCGCACCGGCTACCGCGTGCTCGTCGCCGGGATGGGCCCGGCCGGCTTCAGTCTCGCGCACCATCTGATGAACGACGGCCATCTCGTCGTCGGCATCGACGGCCTCAAGATCGAGCCGCTCGCGGCGTCCGTTTCGGGCGTGGGCGCCGACGGCACGCGCGTGCCGTTTGCCCCGATCCGCGACATCGGCGAGCTGCACGAATCGCTGGCCGAGCGCGTGATGGCGGGCTTCGGCGGCGTCGCGGAGTACGGCATCACCGTGCGCTGGGACAAGAACTTTCTCAAGGTGATCCGCCTGCTGCTGGAGCGCCGGGAAGAGTTCGCGCTCTACGGCGGCGTGCGCTTCGGCGGCACGGTGACGCTCGAGGACGCTTTCGCGCACGGGTTCGACCACGTCGCGCTCTGCATGGGCGCGGGCAAGCCCACCACGCTCGACATCCCGAACGGGCTCGCCCGCGGGGTGCGCACCGCCTCCGACTTCCTGATGGCGCTGCAGCTCACCGGCGCGGCGAAAACCGACTCGATCGCCAACATGCTCGTGCGGCTGCCGGTCGTCGTCATCGGCGGCGGCCTCACCGCGATCGACACTGCGACCGAGTCGCTCGCCTACTACGTGGTGCAGGTCGAGAAGTTCCTGCACCGCTACGACACGCTCGCCGCCGCGATCGGCGAGGACGCGATCCGCGAGAAGTGGGAGCCCGAAGAGCGCGAGATCGCCGAGGAGTTCCTGTCGCACGCCCGGGCGATCCGGGCGGAGCGGTCGAAGGCCGCGGCCGAGGCGCGGCCGGCCCGGCTCGCCGAGCTCCTGCAGCGCTGGGGCGGCGTGACGATCGCCTACCGCCGGCGGCTGATCGACAGTCCCTCGTACACGCTCAACCACGAGGAGGTCGAGAAGGCGCTCGAGGAAGGGATCGTGTTCGCCGAGTGCCTCGCTCCGCTCGCGGTGGACGTCGACGAATACGGCGCGGCGAAGGGCATCCGCCTCGCAATGCAGCGCCTCGGCGAGGACGGGAAGTGGCACGAAGCCGGCGAGACCTGGCTTCCGGCCGAGACGATCTTCGTCGCCGCCGGCACCCAGCCGAACACCGTGCTCGCCCGCGAGGACGCGGCGCACTTCGCGCTCGACGGCAAGTACTTCCGCGCCTGCGACGAAGACGGCAACCCGGTCAAGCCGCAGTATTCGATCGCGAAGCCGGCGCGCGCCGACGTGCTCCTGTCGCGCACGGACGACGGGCGGTTCGTGTCGTTCTTCGGCGACCTGCACCCGTCGTTCTTCGGCAACGTGGTGAAGGCCCTGGGTTCGACGAAACAGGGTTACCCGGTGCTCACACGGGTGCTCGCCAAGCGTCCGCCGGCCGCCGGCGCCGACGACCGTTCATTCGTCGCGGCGCTCGACCGGGATCTGCGTGCGACGGTGCACGAGGTGAGTCGCCTCACGCCGACCATCGTCGAGGTCGTCGTGCGCGCGCCCGCGGCCGCGCGCCGGTTCCAGCCGGGCCAGTTCTACCGGCTGCAGAACTACGAAACGCTCGCCGCCGTCGCCGCCGGGACGCGCATGCAGATGGAGGGGCTCGCGCTCACGGGCGCGTGGGTCGATCGGGAGCGGGGCCTGGTCTCGACCATCGTCCTCGAGATGGGCGGCTCGTCGGACCTGTGCGCCGCGCTTCGCCCGGGGGAGCCGGTGGTGCTCATGGGACCCACGGGAACGCCGACGGACATCGAGCCGAACGAAACGGTGCTGCTCGTCGGCGGCGGGCTCGGCAACGCGGTGCTGTTCTCGATCGGCCAGGCATTTCGTGCGGCCGGGTCGCAGGTGCTCTACTTCGCCGGCTACAAGAAGATCATCGACCGCTACAAGGTGGAGGAGATCGAGGCAGCCGCGGACGCGGTCGTGTGGTGCTGCGACGAGGCGCCCGGCTTCGCGCCCGGGCGGCCGCAGGACCGCACCTTCATCGGCAACATCGTTCAGGCGCTCGAGGCCTACGGCGCCGGCCGCCTTGGCCCGCAGCCGATCCCGCTCGACGCCGCGGCGCGGATCATCGCCATCGGCTCCGACCGCATGATGGCCGCGGTCGCGCGCGCGCGGCATGCGGTGCTCGCGCCGTACCTGAAGGCGCGCCACCTCGCGATCGGCTCGATCAACTCGCCGATGCAGTGCATGATGAAGGAGATCTGCGCGCAGTGCCTGCAGCCGCACCGCGATCCGCAGACCGGCCGGACGAGCTACGTGTTCTCCTGCTTCAACCAGGACCAGCCGCTCGACTGCGTCGACTTCCATGCGCTGTCGGAGCGGCTGCGGCAGAACACCCTGCAGGAGAAGCTGATGGCGCAGTGGCTGCGGCACTGCCGCCCGGCGCTCGCGGCCGAACGTCCGCTCGATCTGACGGACGGGTCGCCGCAGCATGCCCGCGGGCGGCGCGAAAACAAGACAGTAGACAAACGGCCGCCGCGCCACAAGAATACAGTCCGCGACCAGCCGGAAAGGGAGACGAGAACATGGATGCGGCACGCATCGAGCGGGTTTACTCGGCGTACTCGCGGGTCTACGACCGGATCTTCGGCAAGGTCTTCCAGGATTCGCGCGAGGTGCTCGCGTCGTCCCTCCAGCTCCGCCCGGGAAGCCAGGTCCTCGAGGTGGGCGTCGGAACCGGCCTCGTGCTGCCGCTCTACCCGAGCCACTGCCGCGTCACCGGCATCGATCTCTCCGAGGGGATGCTCGCCAAGGCCCGCGAGCGCGTCGAGGCGCTCGAGCTCTCGCACGTCGTGGCGCTCGAGCGCATGGACGCGAGCCAGATGACGTTCGCCGACGACACGTTCGACGTCGTCGTCGCGGCCTACGTGGTGACGGCCGTGCCCGATCACCGGGGGCTGATGCGGGAGATCATCCGCGTCGCGCGGCCCGGCGCGCGGGTGCTGCTGGTGAACCACTTCGTCAACGGCAGCGGGCTGCTCGCGGCGCTCGAGCGCGCGGTGTCGCCGGTCTGCAAGCACATCGGTTTCCGCACCGACCTCTCGGTCGGGCAGGTGCTGGAAGGGCTACCGCTCGAGGTGACGCGGCACGAGAAGGTCAAGCCGCTGCGGCTGTGGCACCTCGTCGAGTGCCGCAACGACAAGGCCCGGGGCGCGCCGCACCCCGGGCGGTGACGGGCCCGGCCGGTTACCGGCCGGACGAGTCGTTGAAGACCGGGGTAAAGAGCGGATCGATCTCCTGGCCGGTGCTCCGCACGACCCGGCTTCTTCGCGTCGAAGTTGACGTTGAAGATCCAGTTGCTGCTCGCCCCGGACTGATACCGGTACGACCAGACCTCCTCGTCCATCCGGCTGAAGAACATCGTCTGCCCCGGCCGGCCGAACAGCAGCCGGATATCGTCCTGCGTGGTCGTGCCGGGCACGATCTTCGCGAACCGCTCGAACGTGAGCGCCTGATAGACGCTCTTCACACGCTGGTCGGCGCCGAAATCGACCATGTAGGTTGTCTGGCCGAGCGGCCCGGTCGGATACTGCCAGACGGTGCCGCCGCCCGGCGCGTTCACGATGTCCTTCGGCTTGCCCATGCGGGACTCGACCTCCCCCATGGCGGTCCCGGGGGCGAACGACGGCGGTGCGATCGCAGCGCAGCCGGTGATGAGCAGCGCGGCCGCTGCGAGCCAGAGTGACGGACGATGATTCATGGGCGCCTCACCTGTCGGGGGTGATGGGGTTGAGCAGCAGGTCGGTCTGATCGCTCGTGCCGCGCACCGTGCCGGTCTTCGCGTCCAGATTGACGTTGAAAATGCGGTTGTCAGCCGCCGCGGCCTGGTAGCGGTAGGACCAGACCTCCTCGTTCATGCGGCTGAAGAACATCGTCTCTCCCGGCGGGCCGAGCAGCAGCCGGACCTCGTCCCGCGGCACGCCCGGCTGGATCTTCGCGAACTGCGCGGGCGTGAGCGCCTGGTAGACGCTCCGCGCGCGCTGATCCGGGCCGAACCGGACCATGTAGGTGGTCTGGCCGACCGGGCCGCTAGGGTACTGCCAGACGGTGTCGCCGTCCGGCGCCTTCACGATGTCCTTCGGCTTGCCCATGCCGGGACTCGACTTCCGACATCGCGGTGCCGGCGGGAAAGGACGGCGGTTCGAGGGCGGCGCACCCGGAGACGACGAGTGCGGCGGCGACGAGCCGCGAGCGGCAGCGAGCGCTTCACGGGAACCTCACGCGCTCGGCGGCGTCCATGTTCCACGGGTTGAGCAGCGGGTCGATCTGGTCGCTCGTAGTGCGCACGTACCCGGTGCTCGCGTCGAAGTGGACGTTGAAGATGCGATTGTCGCTCGCCGAGGCCTGGTAGCGGTAGGACCAGACCTCCTCGTTCATCCGGCTGAAGAACATCGTCTGGCCGGGCGGGCCGAGCAGCAGGCGGACCTGGTCGCGGGTGATGCCGCGCTGGATCTTCGCGAACTCCTCCACCGTGAGCGCCTGGTAGGCCGCCTTGGTGCGATCGTCCGGGCCAAAACGCACGATGAAGGTCGTCTGGCCGTCCGGTCCGGTCGGATACTGCCAGACGGTGTCGCCGTCCGGCGCTTTCACGACTTCGCGCGGCTTGCCCATGCGCGCCTCGACGGTGCCCATCGCGGTCCCCGGGGCGAACGACGGCGACGCGAGCGACGCGCAGCCGGCAAGCAGCGCTGCAGCGAGCGCAACGGAAACGGGGGCGGACGGCGGTGTCATTGCGACTCTCCTTACCCGACCACCCGGATCGGCGGGACGAACAGCGGGTCGTCCTGGTCGCTCGTCGATCGCACGCGGCCGGTGGCGGCGTCGAAGTGGACGTTGAAGATCCGGTTGGCGCTGACCGGGATCTGATAGCGATAGGACCAGACCTCCTCGCCCAGGTTGCGGTAGAAGACGGTCGTGTACGGCCGCCCGAACGCGAGGCGGATCTCGTCGCGGGTCATTCCGGGCCGGACCCGCGCGAAATTCTCCCACGTCAGCGCCTGCGTGAGCCCCTTTGCCCGGCCGTCGGCGCCGAACGTGACCATGTACGTGGTCTGGCCGACGGGGCCGCGCGGGTACTGCCAGACGACCTCGCCGCCAGGTGCGTTCACGACGTCCACCGGCTTGCCGAGCGCCGCTTCCACGTCGGCCTTGGACGCGCCGGGCGGGATCGAGGGGGAGAGCGCGGCGCAACCGGCAAGGACCAGCGCGAGCACCGGTACTGCGGTCTTGATCAAGGCAGTCATCTGTGACGCGCGCTGCGGGTCTGTCGATCGGAAACGTGCGCCGGGTCGAGATTATTCCAGGGCTGCAAGCATTAATCCGCGCAGCCGCGAATGCAACCGCTCCAGCGATGCCCCTGATACGGGGGCGCTCGCGTCGCGGATGCGCTCCGGTCATGTCGGCGGCGGCTCGAACCGGTCATCGACCGCCGTCCAGTGGGCCGGATCGAGCCAGGTCCGGACGAAATGCTCGCGCTCGCCTCGCGCCGTCGAACACGGGGCCTGGCCTGAGCTCGCGCAGCATCTCGCGCGACAGGGCGTTGCGCTTCGCCGGCCGGTTGAGCGTGACGCGGAGGCAGCCGCGCTCGTAGGCGCGCAGGAGATGGGTCATGACAGTGCGCGCGAGTGTAGCCCGCGAGCGGGCGCGACGTCATTCGATCCGCCGCGCACACCTATAATCGTCGCGATCCCGACGGAGGCAGGCATGGAGATCAGGCTCGACGGCAGGACCGCGCTCGTCACCGGCGCATCGAGCGGGCTCGGTCGGCGGTTCGCGACCGTGCTCGCCCGTGCGGGCGCGCGCGTGGCGCTCGCCGCACGGCGGACCGATCGGCTCGCGGCGCTCGCGCGCGAGATCGAATCCGAGCGGCGGCGTCGCCCACCCGGTCGCCATGGACGTGACCGACGTCGCGTCGGTGCGGGCCGGCGTCGCCGCGGCCGAGGGCGCGCTCGGGCCGATCGACATCCTCGTCAACAACTCGGGCGTCAGCGTGACCAAGCGCATCGCCGAGGTCGAGGAGGCCGACTACGACCAGGTGATGGACACCAACGCCAAGGGCATGTTCTTCGTGGCGCAGGCGGTCGGCAAGAGCATGATCGCCGGCCGGCGCCCGGGACGGATCGTCAACATCGCCTCGGTCGCCGGCCTGCGGGTGCTCGGGCAGCTGTCGGTCTACTGCATGTCGAAGGCGGCGGTCGTCCACCTCACCCGCTCGCTCGCGCTCGAATGGGGGCGCCACGGCATCAATGCCAATGCCCTCTGTCCCGGCTACATCGAGACCGAGATCAACCGCGACTACTGGGACACCGACGGCGGACGGAAGCTGATCGCGATGCTGCCCCGCCGGCGGGTCGGCAAGCCGGAGGATCTCGACGCCCTCGTGCTGCTCCTCGCCTCCGACGCCTCGGGCTTCGTCAACGGCGCGGTGATTGCCGCCGACGACGGGCTGTCGGTTTCCTAGGGCGCGCCGGAGTCAGCGCTGGCCGAGCGGCGTCGCGGCGAGCTGCTGCGCGGCCTTCGGATCGAGCTTCTTGAGCAGATCGACGGTGGCGTCGAACTCGATCTTGCGCCCGAGCCGCGCGTAGGCGACGCCGAGCCCGTACACCGCTTCGCCGAACTTCGGGTCGCGCTGCACCGCCTCCTCGTAGAAACCGACCGCGCGCTCCGGCCGCTTGAGATCGCTGAAGCTCTCGCCGAGCAGGTAGTAGGTCATCGGCGAATCGCGGTTGATCCGCAGCGCGTTGTCGAGCGTGCGGATCGCGCGCTCCGGCTGCTTGAGCGAGCGCTGGGCCTGGGCGAGCAGGTTCCAGCTGGTGATGTCCTGCGGCTCGATGCGGATCGCCTGCTGGAAGGCGTCGGCCGCGCGCTGGTACTGCTGCAGCTGGGAGTAGGCGTAGCCCATGATCACCCACCAGTCGGCGTTGTGGGGGTCGCGCTGGAGGCTCTCCTGGGCGAACTGCACGATGCCGGCCCAGTCGCCCTTCTGCTCGAGCGCCGCGAGCCTTTCCTGGTTCGGCATGCTCACCCCCTGCATGTTCTTCAGCAGGGTGGTGAACGTGCCGTCCGGAATCATCGCCATCAGGAGGCTCGCGTACGGCGACGCGCAGCCCGCAAGCGCGAGGAAGAGGACGCGCCGCCACGAGGCGCCGCCGCGACCCCGCGCGCGGGCTAGTCATCGGTCTGATAGACGTACCCCTTCTGCGCGACGCGCGATTCCCGCTCGCGCCGCAGGCGGTCGAGGTCGAGCCTGCGGTCCCACCACAGCGAGCGACCCTTCTTCTGCTCGTCGGCGATCTCGGGCCTGACCTCGAGCAGCTCGCGGATCATGCGCGTCGCGTCGGACTCGTAGCCGGTCTTGATCTTCTTTCCGAACATGGCGCGGCGGATTATACGCGCTCGAGGAGGTCCGGCGAGTCGTTGCGCGCGCTGTTGACGCGCGTGCTGACCGGGCGGATCTCGAACGGCTCGCCCGCCCACGGCGCGAGCAGCGCCGACGGGTTGGGCGAGGACAGCCATTCGTCGTGATCGGCGGGCGCGACGAGGACCGGCATGCGGTCGTGGAACGCGCGCATCGCCTCGTTCGCCGCGGTGGTGACGATGGTGAAGGTGGCGATCGCGTCGCCGTCGGGGCCGCGCCAGTGCTCCCACAGCCCGGCGAGTCCGAGCGGTGCGCCCGAGGCGAGCCGGATGAAGTAAGGCTGCTTCCGTCCGCCCGCGACCGGCTGCCATTCGTAGAAGCCGTCGGCCGGGACGAGGCAGCGCCGGCGGCGGAACGCGGCGCGGAACGCCGGCTTGTCGGCCACGCTCTCGGCGCGGGCGTTGAACATCCGGCTGCCGATCGCGGGGTCCTTCGCCCACGCCGGAACGAGGCCCCAGCGGAGCATCACCGCCTCGCGCTCGCCGGCCGGCGTCTCGCGCACGACGAGCGCGTCCATGGTCGGGGCGATGTTGTAGCGCGGCGGGTAGACCGGCACCTCGCTCAAGCGGAAGTGCTCGGCGATGAGCTCGCCGGGCGAAACCAGGACGTAGCGGCCGCACATGCGGCGATTATCCCGTCTTCCGCGCGAAAACAACGACTTGCCCCGGCGTCGCCGGCCGCACTTGCATTTTTGTTCAGTACTGTGTATGAATACAGATAAGGGCGGGGGCCAAGGCAAGAGGTCACGAACGGAGACATCCATGGACCAGGACAAGGCGCTTTCCATCCTGCAGGCGCTGTCGGCCGGCACCGACCCGTTCACCGGCGAGCCGCTCCCGGCGGCGAGCACCTATCAGCATCCGGACGTCGTGCGCGCGCTCTACCAGGCGGTGCGCGCGCTCGAGACGGCGGTCGCGGCGCAGAAGCGGCACGCGGCACGCCCGGCTGCCGGCAATTCCGGCAAGCCGTGGGCGAAGGAGGAGGACGACCGGCTCGTCGCCGCCTTCGACAAGGGGCAATCGATCGACGACCTCGCGGTCGCGCATGCGCGCAGCCGGCTCGCGATCGAGGCGCGGCTCGCGCGCTTCGGCCGGGTGCCGATGCCGGCCGGCGTGCGCGCGATCGCCAGCGCGCAGGCGCGGGAACCGGTCCGGGCGCAGTACTCCGCCCGCACCTAGGGAATGTCTGAACAAGTTCGGGGACTACGTCCCCCCGCCCCTGAGCATGAAGCTCTGAACAGGTTCGTTCAGAGCTTCCCTAGGAGGAAAGCATGAAAGAGCTGACGCCGCGGCAGGCGGAGATCCTGCAACTCATCCGCGACACGATCGAGGAGACCGGCTTCCCGCCGACGCGCATGGAGATCTCGCGCATGCTGGGCTTCGCCTCCCCCAATGCCGCCGAGGAGCACCTGCGCGCCCTGGAGCGCAAGGGCGCGATCGAGATCCTCGACGGCACCGCCCGGGGCATCCGCGTCACCGAGGCGCTCGGCCTGCCGCTCGTCGGCAGGGTCGCCGCCGGCTCGCCGATCCTCGCCGAGGAGCACATCGTCGGGCGCTACTCGGTCGACCCCAACCTCTTCCGCCCGCGCGCCGACTACCTGCTCAAGGTGCGCGGCATGAGCATGCGCGACGCCGGCATCCTCGACGGCGACATGCTGGTCGTGCACAAGACCGGCGAGGCGCGCTCCGGCCAGATCGTGGTCGCGCGCCTCGAGGACGAGGTGACGGTGAAGCGCCTGCGCCGACGCGGCGCGGCGGTCGAGCTCTTGCCCGAGAACCCGGAGTTCAAGCCGATCCTGGTCGACACGCGCTCGTCGCAGTTCGCGATCGAGGGTCTCGCGGTCGGGATCATCCGCAGCCGGTCGCTGTAAACGCCGGGACTGCCGGGGGAGCGCGGGTCAACGCGTTCACCCGCGGTTTGCCTTGTCCGTGGTCGCCGAAGCGCTGCCTCTTGCCGCCCTCCTCGCCCGTACCGACATCCGGCGCGGGTGTTCGCTCGCGCGCGTGGCGAGCCCGAGCGTGCCGACCGGCTTCCCCCGGCTCGACGCGGAGCTGCCGGGCGGCGGCTGGCCGGCAGGCAGCCTCACCGAGCTCGTGCCGGCGCACGACGGCATCGGCGAGCTGCGCATCCTGGGACCGGCGCTCGCCCGCCTGGCGCGTGCCGGCGAACGGCTCGCCTGGATCGCACCGCCGTACCTGCCCTATGCGCCGGCGCTCGTCGCGGCGGGCATCCCGCTCGGGCAGGTCCTGATCGTCCGGGCGCGCTCGGCGCGCGACGCGCTGTGGGCGGCCGAGCAGGCGTTGCGTTCCGCCGCCTGCGGCGCGGTGCTCGTCTGGCCCGGCGAGGCGAAGTACGCCGCGCTCCGGCGCCTGCAGCTCGCGGCCGAGAGCACGCGGGCGGTGACGATGCTCTTCCGCGCGCCGCAGGCTGCCGCCGAGGCGTCGCCGGCGGCGCTGCGGCTCGCGCTCGACACCGCCGCCGGCGGGATCGCGGTGCGGATTCTCAAGCGCCGCGGCGCGGTCTGCGAGCGGCCGATAGCGATCGACCTGAGTCGTCCTCATGCAGCAATGGATAGCGCTGTACCTGCCGAACCTGCCGCTCGAAGCGCTGACGCGCGCGCTTGCCACGCCTGAGCCGCAGGGCGTCGCCGAGCATCACCGCATCGTCGCCTGCGACGGGAAGGCGGCCGCACGCGGCGTGCGCCCGGGGCTCTCGACCGCGGCGGCGAGCGCGCTCGCACGCGAGCTCGCCATCCATCCGCGCAATCCGGCCGAAGAGACCGAGTGCCTGCTCGGTCTTGCCGGCTGGGCCGCGCAATACACGCCGAGCGTCGCGCTCGAGCTCCCCGACTCGCTCGCGCTCGAAGTCTCCGGCAGCCTGAAGCTCTTCCGCGGCCTCGAGCACATCGCCGGAAGCCTGCGCGCTGGCTGCGCGCGCATGGGGTTCACCGCGCTCGTCGCCGCCGCGCCGACCGCGCGCGGTGCGAGCTGGCTCGCGCACGCCGGGAGCGAGCGTCTCGTCACCGATCCCGCCGTGCTCGAAAGCGCGCTCGCCGGGCTGCCGGTGCGGGTCATGGCCGGCGACGCCGCCACGCGCGAAGCGCTCGCGGCCATCGGCGCGACGCGCATCGGCGACGTGGCCGCGCTGCCACGGGCCGGGCTTGCGCGCCGCTTCGGCCGGAAGCTCCTCGATGACCTCGACCGCGCGCTCGGACGCGTGCCCGATCCGCGCACGTTCTTCACCCCGCCGGCCGAGTTCCGCGCCCGCTTCGAGCTGCCGGCGGAGGTGACGCAGGCCGAGGCGCTGCTGTTCGCCGCCAGGCGGCTCTTCGTGCAGCTCGAGGGCTTTCTCGCCGCGCGCGCCGGCGGCGTGCAGCGGCTCGCGCTCAGGCTGTTCCACCGCGAAGCACGGTTCACCGAAGTGCCGATCGGCCTCGTCGCGCCGGCGCGCGATGCCGCGCATTTCACGCTGCTCGCGCGCGAGCGGCTCGAGGGTCTCGCGCTGCCCGCGGCGGTGCGCGCGATCGCGCTCGACGCCGGCGACGTCGTGCCGCTCGCCGGCGAGGCGCTCGCGCTCTTCGACGACGGCGCTTCCTCTCCCGGCGACTGGCAGAAGCTCGTCGAGCGGCTCCGCGCCCGGCTCGGCGGAACGGCGGTGCACTACCTCGCCGTTGCCGCGGAGCATCGGCCGGAGCGCGCGTCGCGGGCAAGCGGGACCGGCGCCGGCGCGGCCGGTGCGGACCATCCCGGGCTGCGTCCCTTCTGGCTCCTGCCCGCGCCGCAGCCGCTCGAGGAGATCGACGCCGCGCCTCACCGCGGCGGCCCGCTGAAGCTCCTCGCCGGCCCCGAGCGCATCGAATCGGGCTGGTGGGACGGCGGCGACGTCGCGCGCGACTACTTCGTCGCCGAGACCGCCGACCGCGCGCTCGTCTGGGTGTATCGCGAGCGGCGAGCGCCCGGCGGCTGGTTCCTGCACGGGCTGTTTGCGTGAATGCTCCCCGCCTACGCCGAGCTGCACTGCCTCACCAACTTCAGCTTCCTCCGCGGCGCCTCGCACCCGGAGGAGCTCGTCGCGCGCGCGGCCGCGCTCGGCTACGCCGCGCTCGCGATCACCGACGAGTGCTCGGTCGCCGGCATCGTGCGCGCGCACCTCGCGGCGAAGGAGCACGGGCTCAAGCTCGTCGTCGGCACCGAGCTGCAGCTCGACGACGGACCGAAGATCGTCCTCCTCGCCACGAGCCGTGCGGGCTACGGCAATCTCTCCGAGCTGATCACCAACGGCCGGCGCAGCGCCGCGAAGGGCAGCTATCGGCTGACGCGGGCGCGATCTCGATGGCGGGCTGGACGAGTGCCTCGCCTTGCTCGTCCCCTCCCTCGCCTCCCCTTCCCGGCGAAGCCGAATGGCTCGCCGAGCGCTTCCCCGGCCGCGCCTGGATCGCGGCGGAGCTGCACTGCGGCCCCGACGACCGCGCCCGGCTCGAGCACCTGCGCGCGCTCGCCCGCGCCGCGAATCTTCCGCTCGTCGCCGCCGGCGACGTGCACATGCACGTGCGCTCGCGCCGGCGCCTCCAGGACGTCCTCACCGCGGTGCGCCTGGGCCGCCCGGTGCGCGAGTGCGGCCACGCGCTCTTTCCGAACGCCGAGCGGAGCCTGCGGCTGCGGATGCGGCTCGCGCAACTCTATCCGCCCGAGCTCCTCGCCGAGACGCTGCGCGTCGCCGAGCGCTGCGACTTCTCGCTCGACGAGCTGCGCTACGAGTATCCCGAGGAGCTCGTTCCTGCCGGCGAAACGCCGGCGAGCTGGCTCGCGAAGCTCACCGAGGAGGGCCTCGCCTGGCGTTTCCCCGGCGGCGTACCCGCTCATGTCCGCAACCTCGTCGAGCACGAGCTGGCGCTCATCGCCGATCTCCGCTACGAGCCCTACTTCCTCACCGTCCACGACGTCGTGCGGTTCGCGCGCGCGCGGGGGATCCTCTGCCAGGGCCGCGGCTCGGCGGCGAACTCGGCGGTCTGCTACGCGCTCGGCATCACCGAGGTCGACCCGGCGCGGATGTCGATGCTGTTCGAGCGCTTCATCTCGCGCGAGCGCAACGAGCCGCCCGACATCGACGTCGACTTCGAGCACCAGCGGCGCGAGGAGGTGATCCAGTACCTCTACGCCAAGTACGGCCGCGACCGCGCCGCGCTCGCCGCGACCGTCATCACCTACCGCCCGAAGAGCGCGATCCGCGACGTCGGCAAGGCGCTCGGCCTCGATCCGGCGCAGGTCGACCGGCTGGCGAGCTCGCGCGCCTGGTGGGACCACTGGCGGGTCGAGCCGGAGAAGCTCGCCGCCGACGGCTTCGACGCGGCGAGCCCGGGAGTCCTGCAGCTGTGCGAGCTCGTGAACGCGCTCGTCGGCTTCCCGCGCCATCTCTCGCAGCACACCGGCGGCTTCGTGATCGCGCGCGGCTCGCTCGAACGCCTGGTGCCGGTCGAGAACGCGGCGATGCCGGACCGCACGCGTGATCCAGTGGGACAAGGACGACCTCGACGCGCTCGGCCTCCTGAAGGTCGACGTGCTCGCGCTCGGGATGCTCTCGGCGATCCGGCGCGCGCTCGACCTGATCGGCGGGCGCCGCGGGGCGCCGTTCACGCTCGCCGACGTGCCGGCCGAGGACCCGGCGACGTACGCGATGATCCAGTCCGCCGACACGATCGGCGTGTTCCAGATCGAGTCGCGCGCGCAGATGGCGATGCTGCCGCGCCTGCGGCCCGCCTGCTTCTTCGACCTGGTGATCGAGGTCGCGATCGTCCGCCCCGGCCCGATCCAGGGCGGCATGGTGCACCCCTACCTCCGCCGCCGGCAGGGGCTCGAGCCGGTCGCCTATCCGAGCGACGCGGTGCGGCAGGTCCTCGAGCGGACGCTCGGCGTGCCGATCTTCCAGGAGCAGGTGATGCAGCTCGCGGTGGTCGCCGCCGGCTTCACCCCGGGCGAGTCGGACGCCTTGCGCCGCGCGATGGCGGCGTGGCGGCGCAAGGGCGGGCTCGAGCCGTTCGAGCGGCGGCTGAAGGACGGCATGCGCAAGCGCGGCTATCCGCCCGAGTTCGCGGAAGGCATCTACCGCCAGATCCTCGGCTTCGGCGAGTACGGCTTTCCCGAATCGCACTCGGCGAGCTTCGCGCTCCTCGTCTACGTGTCGGCGTGGATCAAGCGCCACCATCCGGCGGCGTTCTGCGCCGCGCTGCTGAACAGCCAGCCGATGGGCTTCTACGCGCCGTCGCAGCTCGTGCAGGACGCGCAGCGGCACGGCGTCGAGGTGCTGCCGGTCGACGTGCTTGCGAGCGACTGGGAATGCACGCTCGAGGGGCGTGATCCCGCACCGGCGCTCCGGCTGGGGATGCTCATGGTGAAAGGCCTCTCGCAGGCCGGCGCGGAGCGGGTCGTCGCCGCACGCCGCGAGCGACCGTTCGCCAGCGTCGACGACCTCGCGCGCCGCGCCCGGCTCGACGCTCGCGACCTGAAGTGCCTCGCCGCCGCGGGCGCGCTCAAAGCGCTCGCCGACCATCGGCGGCGCGCGTACTGGGACGTCGCCGGCGTCGAAGCGCCTACCCCGCTCCTGCGCGAGACGCCGGTGATCGAGGCACCGCCGCGTCTGCGCCCGCCGACCGAAGGCGAGGACCTCGTCGCCGACTACGCGAGCCTCGGCCTCACGCTCGGCCGGCATCCGCTCGCGCTGCTGCGCGGCCGCCTCGCGCGCATGCGGCTCGCCACCGCGGAAGAGATCCGGCGACTGCCGCACGGCCGCCTCGCGCGCACCTGCGGGATCGTCACCGGGCGCCAGCGCCCGGACACCGCGTCCGGGGTCGTATTCGTGACGCTCGAGGACGAGACCGGGTACGTCAACGTGGTGGTCTGGCGCGACCTCGGCGAGCGCCAGCGGCGCGAGCTGCTCGGCGCGCGGCTGATGGCGGTGCACGGCGTCGTCGAGCGCGAGGGCGAGGTCGTGCACCTCGTCGCCCGGCGGCTCGTCGACGAGAGCGCGCTGCTCGGCCGGCTCGTCACCCACTCGCGCGATTTTCACTGAGCGCCGCGCGATTTCCCCGACCGCGCCAGTCGCTATAAGCTTGCGCCCATGTTCGACGAAACGCTGAAGCTGATCCTGTCGCTGTCGGGCCGCAAACCCGCGTCGACGCTCCCACGCCGGCTCGACGCCCTGTTCGAGCGCCTCGCGCACGCCCCCAATGCCGTCGAGGCGAGTCAGATCGAGGACGCGATCTGGGGGGCGTGGATGTCCCACGCCGACGCCATCGCCGAGGAGCGCCTCGATCTCGCCACCCGGGCGATCGGCACCGACGACCACGCCGCGGCCAGGACGCTGCTCGACGAGCTGGTCGCGACGCACCCCGGCTACGCCGAGGCGTGGAACAAGCGCGCGACGCTCTACTTCCGCATGGAGCGCGACGCGGACAGCGTGCGCGACATCCACCGCACGCTCGAGCTCGAGCCGCGGCACTTCGGGGCGGTGTGCGGGTTCGGGCAGATCGCCCTCCGCCGCGGCGAGCGCACCGCCGCCCTGTTCGCGTTCGACGCGGCCCTCCGCATCAACCCCCATCTCGGCGCGGTCCGCACCGCCCGCGAGGAACTTGCCGCAGAAGCGCACGGCACGGCCCATTGACGCCGGCGCGGTTGCCGTACACTGCAACCGAACCGTGTACGCCGACACCCTCAAGCTGATCGTCCTGGCGCCGCGGCGGCGGCCCTCCCATCGCCTGCACCGGCGGCTGGACGCGCTCCTCCGGCGCCTCGCCGACGCTGCATCCGCCCCGTCGGCGGAGACGACGCAGGACGAGATCTGGACGCTCTGGATGACTTATCCGGACCGGCGCGCGGCGGCCGAGCTGGAACGCGCGACCCGCGCGATCGTGGCCGAGGATTACGCGACCGCCGAGCGGATCCTCCACCGGCTCGTCGCCCTCCATCCCGGCTTCGCCGAGGCCTGGCACAAGCGCGGCACGCTCTTCTACATGCAGTCCCGCGACGAGGAGAGCGTGCGGGACTTCCACCACGCGCTCACCCTCGAGCCGCGTCACTTCGGCGCCATGCTCGCCTTCGCCGAACTCTGCATCGCAGCCGGCCGCAAGGACGACGCCCTCTTCGCGCTCGACGTCGCCCTGCGGCTCAATCCGCATCTCGCGGCGAGCCGCGAGCGCTACCAGGCGCTGCTCGCCGAACATCCGGCTTCCGGGCACTAGCCGCGCAAGGTCTTCTCGAGCAGCCCGTCCAGCGTCCCGAGCATCTCGTCGATCTCGCCCGCCGAGACCGTCAGGGCCGGCATGAAGCGCAACGTCGCGGGCCGCGGCGAGTTGAGGAGCAGCCCGGCCTCACGCGCCGCGTCGACGATCTTCGCGCCGACGTCGCGACCCAGATCGAGCGCCACCAGCAGGCCGCGGCCGCGCACTTCGCCGAGAGCGTGCTTCGCCGCGAGCTTCCCCAGCCCGGCGGTGAGCTGCCGCCCGCGCTGCGTGACGCCGTCGAGGAAACCGGGGGCGAGGATCGCATCCATGACCGCGCAGCCGACCGCGGTCATCAGCGGGTTGCCGTTGTAGGTGCCGCCCTGGTCGCCGTGCTCGAAGCAGGAGACGCTCTCCTTCGCGAGCAGCGCGGCGAGCGGCACGCCGCCGCCGATGCCCTTGCCGAGCGTCATGATGTCCGGCTCGATCCCCGCGTGCTCGTAGCCGAAGAGCTTCCCGGTGCGGCCCATCCCGGTCTGCACCTCGTCGACGATCAGCAGGAGCTTCCGCGCGGACGTGAACGCCCGGAGCTCGCGGACGAATTCGTCGGTCGCCATCAGCACGCCCGACTCGCCCTGGATCGGCTCCAGCATGACGGCCACCGTCCGGTCGCCGACCAGCCGCTCGACCGAAGCGAGATCGTTCAGCTGCGCCTTCGGGAAGCCGGGCACCTTCGGCTCGAACAGCTTGTCCCAGCCCGGCTTGCCCGAAGCGGACATGGTCGCGAGCGTGCGGCCGTGGAAGGCGTGGTCGAACGTGACGATCTCGTAGGCGCCGCCTTTCGACTTCGCGCCCCATTTGCGCGCGAGCTTGATCGCCCCTTCATTGGCTTCGGCGCCGCTGTTGGCGAAGAACACCCGGCCGAAGCACGAGTGGTCGACGAGCTGCCGCGCGAGCCGCGCGCTCGGCTCGTTCCAGAACGCCGGGCTCGGGTTGACCAGCGTCGCGGCCTGCCTGGCGAGCGCCTCGGTGATCGCGCGCGGGCTGTGCCCGAGCGCGTTCACCGCCCAGCCCTGGACGAAGTCGAGGTACTTGCGCCCGGTGTGGTCCCAGATCCACGACCCCTCGCCGCGCACGAAGACGAGCGGCGGGCGGGAGGTGATCTCCATGAGCGCGTTCACCGGAAAGTCTGCGAATTGCATCGTCGCGATCCTCGTTCATCCAGCTCGTTCACCCAGCCCAGAAACAAAACAGGCCACAGGGTTCGCCTGTGGCCTGCGCGGCGCACCGGCGGCTCAACGGTACATGTACTCTCGCGTGAGCGGCAGGGGGTTCATCCCCGGCCCGCCGTGCTTGCAGCCCAGCACCTGGTAGATGTTGATCCAGCCCTGGGCGAACGCGAACGCGGAGCCGGCGAGGTAGACGAGCCAGATCCGCAGGCGCTTCTCGCCGGCGAGCGCGAGCGCGCGGTCGCGGTTTGCTTCGAGGCGCTCCGCCCATATCGCCGTCGTCCTGGCGTAGTGGCGGCGCAGCGACTCCACATCGGTCGGCTCGAGCCCTGCCGCCTGCATTTCCCGCAGCACCAGGCTGATGTGCGCCAGCTCGCCGTTCGGGAAGACGTACCTGCCGATGAAGTCGCCGACCCCCCGTCCCACCGCCCGGCTCTCCGGATCGACCGAGCTGATGCCGTGGTTGAGCATCAGGCCGCCGTCCTTCAGCAGACCCGCAACGGTCTTGAAGTAGGCGCCCATGTCCCGCCGGCCGACGTGCTCGATCACGCCGACGGCCGCGATCTTGTCGAACCGGCCGGTGCCGCGGAGATCCCGCCAGTCCTGCAGCCGGATCTCGCAGCGGTCGGCGATGCCCTTCTCGCGGATCTTCTCCTGCGCGTACTCGTACTGGTTGCGGGAGAGCGTGACGCCGAGCGCGCGGGCGCCGAACTTCTCGGCGGCGCGAAACGCGAGCGCCCCCCAGCCGCACCCGATGTCGAGCAGGCGCTCGCCGGGCTTGACGCGGAGCTTCGTGAGGACGTGGTCGAGCTTCTGCTCCTGCGCGAGCTCGAGGGAGTCGCTCTCGCTCTTGAAGTACGCGCAGGTGTACACCATGTTCCGGTCGAGGAGGAGCGAGTAGAACTCGTTCGACACGTCGTAGTGGTACTCGATCGCGTCGCGATCGTGCTGGCGGGTGTGCCGGATCGCGCGCTTCAGCGGCGCGAGCGCACCGCGGTCGGCCATCGCGGTCAGGAACCGTTCGCCGACGCGGAACGCCTCGTTGATCGGGCCCTCGACGTCGATGTGCCCCTCCACGTATCCCTCGCCGAAGGTCATGAAGTCCGGCGCGAGCAGGTAACGGAGCGCGGACGGGGTGGCCACGCTCAGCGTCACCGTCGGGTCCGGCCCGAGCTCGTAGCTCCGTCCGTTCCACAGCCGCATCCGCATCGGGACGGCGTGCGTCGCACGCACCCGCTCGACGAGCCGGACGATGCGGTTCTCGAGCGCCCGCGACCCGCGCACCGCGTCGACCAGCTGCTCAAACCGTTCCGCGATCTGCATGGAGCCCCCCTTGCGCAACCGGGGGAAATTCTAGCACCGGGTCGCGATGCTGGACTAGAATCGGGCCGCGCCGGGCGGGGTACGCGCCGCGTGCTGAGCAGGGGACACCGACATGAGCGAGATCAGCGTGCGCCGCAGCCACCGGCTCACCCTCGAGCAGGCGCGCAAGGCCGCGGAGAAGATCGCCGCGCGGCTCAAGCAGGATTTCGAGCTCGACTACGCCTGGCAGCGGCACGTGCTGCACTTCGAGCGGCCGCGGCCTGCACGGCGAGCTCCACGTGGGCAAGGACGAGGTCCGGCTCGAGGCGAAGCTCGGGTTCCTGCTCGCCTTCCTCAAGCCGCGCATCGAGGACGAGATCGACCGGGAGTTCGACCGGTACTTTTCCGCCGCGAAGCCGGCCGGGCCGGCGAAAAAACCGGCGCGGAAGCGCACCTGACCGGCCGGCGGTTCAGCCGCCCAGCGATTTCACGAGCTCGACGTACTTCTTCATCGCCTCGTCCTGCGACAGGCCCTTCACCTTCGTCCAGGCGTCGAACTTCGCGCGGCCGATCATGTCGGTGAAGCCGGGGCGCTTGCCGGCGACGTCGCCCTCCGCCCCCTGCTTGTAGAGTGCGTAGAGCTGCAGCTTCACGTCGTTGCCCGGGTCCTCCTTCAGCTTCTTGACCGCCGCCGCCGCGTCGTCGAACTTCTTCTTCAGGTCGCTCACCTGCCGTCTCCTTTCCGTCTCCTTCTGCCAAGCGATGCCGCGGGCGCCCGCGGTTCACGCTCGGCTATTATAGGCAGCCCTCCCCCGTCGCGAGCCGAACAACACCAACCATGCCCCGCCGCGAACGGATGTCGAGCGTCGACACCGCCTGGCTGCGGATGGACCGCGCGACCAACCGCATGGCCATCGTCGGGGTGCTCGTGCTCGACACGCCGCTCGACTACGAGCACCTCAAGGGACTGCTGGCGACGCGCTTCCTCCGCTACGACCGCTTCCGCATGCGGCCGCGCGAGGACCTCGCCGGCGCCTGGTGGGAGGAAGCGCCGCGCTTCGACCTCGACCGGCAGCTGAAGCGGGTGCGGCTTCCCGGCCGGGGCGGCCCGGACGCGCTCAAGCGGTTCGTCGGCAGGCTCGCGCCGCGTCCGTTCGACCCCCGCCGGCCGTGGTGGGAGTTCCATCTCGTCGAGCGTTACGGCGGCGGCTCGGCGCTCGTCGTCCGGATCCATCACAGCTACGCCGACGGCATCGCGCTGATCGGCGTGATGCTCTCGCTCACGACCGAGGCGCCCGAGCCGCCGGCGGCAGATGCACCCGCGCCGCCCGACCGGGCGCCGGGGCGGAACGGCAGCGAGGGGCTGCTCGCCCAGCTCTTCGAGCCGGTCGCCGGCGCGGCGTCCGGAGCGCTGCGACTCTCGAGCGACGTCCTCGAGCAGTACCTCGCCCTGCTCCGCAATCCGCAGAAGGTGATCGACTACGCCCGGATCGCAGGGAGCGTCGCGGCCGAGGTCGCGCAGCTCGCCACCATGCCCGACGACTCGCGCACCCGCTTCAAGGGCGCGGCCGGCGTCGAGAAGGCGGTCGCCTGGACCGAGCCGCTTTCGCTCGACGAGGTGAAAGCGGTCGGCAGGGTGCTCGACTGCTCGGTGAACGACGTCCTGCTCTCGGCCGCGGCCGGCGCCCTGCGACGCTACCTCGTCGAGAAGGGCGACCCGGTGGCGGGGGTCGAGCTGCGCGCGATGGTACCGGTCAACCTGCGGCCGCCGAGCGACGACGGGCGGCTCGGCAACCGCTTCGGCCTGGTCACGCTGCTCCTGCCGGTCGGCATCGCGAACCCGCTCGCCCGGGTCTACGAGGTGCACCGCCGGATGGAGGCGCTCAAGCGCTCCTATCAGCCGGTGATCGCGTTCGCGCTGCTCGGGCTCGCCGGCTTCCTGCCGCGGGCGGCGCAGCAGGAAATGCTCGACGTCCTCGCCAACAAGGCGACGGCGGTCATGACCAACGTGCCGGGCCCGCAGGAGCCGCTCTATCTCGCCGGCGCGCGCGTCGGGCAGATCATGTTCTGGGTCCCGCAGTCGGGCGCCATCGGGATGGGCGTGTCGATCCTCTCCTACAACGGCGGCGTGCAGTTCGGGCTGATCACCGACGCCGGCCGCGTGCCGGATCCCGAACGGGTGATCGCGGGTTTCCGCCCGGAGTTCGAGCGCCTGCTGCTCACCGTGATGATGGAGCCGTGGGATGCTCCGCGCGAGCCTGCGATCGTCGAGCGCGAGCTGGCGGCCGAGGCGAAGCGGTCGCGGCGGAAGCGGCGCGCCGCCGGAGCGGCCGCGAAACCCGCCTAGTCCTCGAGTTCCGCTTTCGCCGCCTCGACGTCGAGGCGCTCCATTGCGTCGAGCGGTTTCTGCTTCGCCGCCTCGGCGTAAAGCTTCTCCGCTTCCTTCAGCTTCTCTTTCCCGAACAGCGTGACCAGGCCGTTCGCGTACTCGATCCGCGCAATCGCCGAATCGGGGTTGAGCTTCAGCGCCTTCTGGAAGTGCTCGAGCGCCGCATCCTTCTTTGCGCCGTAGGTGAGCCCGCCGACCATCGCGCCCACCTTGCCGATGATCTCGGCGTGCCACGCACCGAGCGCGATGTGGGCGTCGGCGTGCTTCGGCTGCAGCTTGAGCGCCTGGTTGAGGGCGTCCCTGATGCGTCCGCCAAGACCCTGCGCGAGCGCTTTCGCAACCGAGATCTCCTGGCTGTAGCGGCCGGCCGCCATGGCGTAGAAGTAGTGTGCGTTGGCGTCCTTGGGCCGGGCGTCGATCGCCTCTTCGCCGCGCTTCATCGCCTCCTCGAGCAGCTTCACCTTCCTCGGCGCCGACTTCTCGAGGTGGGTAGCGTAGATGGCGGCCGCCTTGTTGGCGACGCCGTAACCCTCCACCCCGGCGTCGAGCCCGGTCGCGACCGCCTGCTCGAACTCCCCCGCGTGATAGTGCCGCCACGCCGCCTGCAGCGCCTCGCTCTTCGGGTACGGCTCGCAGTCGCCGCGGTGGAGGCGCTCCCAGTGCTTCTTCAGGGCCGGGCCGTCGTAGGCGTACGCCTTGTCGGAGTGGGGAAACTTCGTCCAACCGCCTTTGGCCATCCTCATCTCCTTCCGCTGAATCGGCGCCGGTCAGGATCCTACGTAGGCGGACGCCAGTCGGTCAAACAACGCGCGGGCGCGCGGCGCGAGGAACGGCGCCGCGAGCGCGACCACCTGGTACGCCCCGCTCGCCAGCGTCGCGTCCGCCTGCTGATGGCGCGGATTGCGGACGTAGTCGTACGACAGCCAGTAGGTCGCGACCACGACCATGTTGGTCGCGAGCGCGGGGATGTCGACCTTCGCCGCCTTCATCTCGCCCGAGGCGATCAGGCCTTCGCACAGCGCGGTCGCGACCTCGACCTTGCGCTCCAGCAGCCGCTTGAAATGGACCTCGAGCAGGCGGTTGCGCGACAGGAGGTCGTTCAGGTCGCGATAGAGAAACCGGTACCGCCAGATCGACTCGAACAGGAGATGCAGGAACAGCCAGACGTCCTCGGCGTTGGCGCCGCGCGCGCTCGGCGCCGCCAGGACGCCTTCGATCTCGCGCTCGAACGCCGCGAACAGCGTGTTCACGATCTCGTCCTTGCTGCGGAAGTGGTAGTAGAGGTTGCCCGGGCTGATCTCCATCTCGTCGGAGATCACCGTAGTGGTGACGTTCGGCTCGCCGAAGTCGTTGAAGAGCCGCAGGCTCGTCTCCAGGATGCGCTCGCGCGTGCGGCGCTTCGGCTTGCGCTCCATGCGGTTCGCCCGGCGTCCCTCCAAGGGGCGCGAAGGATAGCATGGCGCACGCGCCCGACCAGCCGAATCCGCTGCCAACGGCAGCGGATTCACTGACTTTGGGGAGTACGAGGGGGTGTGGCCCCTCGTGTCGTTGAAACCCCCTATGCGGCGCGCGCGAGCCAGCGCTCGAGATCGTCGAGCGTGTCGGCGAGCCGCGCCGCGATCCGAGTGCCGGCGACGAGCGGTGTCCGCGGCCTGGCGCCGCGCACCAGATGCCGGTCGGGGTCGGTGACGACGTCGAGCCGGATCGCGATGCCGTGCCGCGCGAGCACGGGCTCGAGCTCGTGGCGTCGCTCGAACAGCTCCTTGCGGGTCTTCTGGTACGCGTGCTCGGCGAGCCGCCGCCGGCTCGCATAGCTGAAGATGTTGGTGAAGAACATCTCGTGGTCGTGCTTGTTCGGCTCGAACAGCACGACGTCGGCACCGGGGAATTCGCGCTCGTAGCGCTGCATCCCGACTTCCATCCGCGAGTGGACGATCGCCCGCAGCGTCTGCGCCAGCACCGCGGGCAGGCCGCCTTCCGCCAGCCGGCGCGGCGTGCGCGCGTTGCGTCCGGGGAGGCGGCTGTCGTACGGCACGAGCGGGTTGATGCAGACGAGGAGCTTCACGCCCTGCTTGAGCGCGACCGACGCGTGGAGGGTCCGCTTCAGCGCGCCGTCCACGAAATGATGGCCGTCGATCTCGACCGGCGGGAAGAGACCGGGCAGCGCCGCGCTCGCCTGCACCGCGGTCGAGATCGGGACGTGATCGTGGCCGGGCGCGCCGAACTCGACCGACGCGCCGGTGTCGAGGTCGGTCGCGACCAGGAAGAGCTTCCGGTCGAGCCGGCGGAAATCGTTCGTCCGGCCCGGCGCCGCGAAGAGGCGCGCGAGAAAGGCGTCGATGACCTGGTTGTCGAAGATCCCGGTCGGCAGTGCCCGGGCGAGGCGCTCGAACGACTCGAGCAGCGCGGCGCGGTCGCGGCTGGCGAGGATCTGCCACACCACGCCCGCGAGGAGCGGCGGGAGGGACACCGCGCGCCGGAGGTACTCGCGCAGCGCCGGACGGAGGAGGATCGACGGATCGAACGGCGCCTCGTGCTCGTCGCTCTCGATGAACATCCGGCTCATCTCGCGCGGCGCGATGCCGTTCGCAAGCCCGGCGGCGATGAAGCCGCCCGAGCTCACCCCGACGTAGGCGTCGAGGCGGTTGAAGTCGATGCCGTCGAGCGCTTCGGCAAGTGCCGTCAGCGCGCCGATCTCGTAGATGGCACCCAACGGCCCGCCGCCCGCCAATGCAAGACCCCGGGGCTCACGTGCCCCGGGCCGGGCGGCGGTGCGGGCCGTCATCGTCCCGGAGGAGGCGCGGGCCGTTCAGCGCTTCCTGGCGGCGGCGCGGGGCTTGCGCGCGCCGGTGAGCTTCTGGACGTTCGCGGTCAGCGTCTCGACCCGCTTGGCGAGCGCCTGGATGTCGCGGTTCATCGGCACGCCCAGCCGGCTGAGCGCGCGCTCGACTCTGTCCTCGAACACCTGCTCCAGCTTGTCCCAGGTGGCGGTCGCGCGCGCGGTCGCCTTGCCGGTCTGCTTGTTCCACCTGCTCGTCATCTCGCTCACCTTCGCCTCCGCGAGCTTGCGGGTGCGCCCCTCCAGATGCTTCCCTTCCTTGACCAGGGCTTCGAACACCTTCGCTCCCTCTTCCTGCGTCTTCGAGAACGCGCCCAGGCCCGCGAGCCAGATCTGCTGCGCCGAGTCGCGGACGGTCGACGCCAGCTGCCGCTCGCCCGCGCGGTCCGCGAGCGCCTTCAGTTTCTTCGCCATGTCCAACTCCTTTCGTCGCTCAAAAAGTGCTGCTTCCCGAGTCTAGGCGGGCGACCTAGAGGCCGCACACTAAAGAACGCGGGGCGGGACCGTCCGAGACGCGGGCATATAATTCTTCCGCTCTCGCGGGCCGGTCTGGGCGCCCCGCGGCGCGAGAAAAACACCCCCCGAAGGAGGAACTCCATGCACTACTTCGTCACCGGCGCCACCGGATTCATCGGCCGGCGCCTCGTCGCCAAGCTGCTGGCGCGCAAGGGGGCGGTCGTGTACTTCCTCGTGCGCGAAAAGTCGGCGAAGCGGGTGGACGAGCTGCTCGAATACTGGGGCGTCGACAAGACCCGCGCGGTGCCCGTCCACGGCGATCTGACACTGCCCGGGCTCGGGATCGCCAAGGCCGAGCGCAGCAAGCTCGAGCACAAGACGATCACCCAGTTCTTCCACCTCGCGGCGGTGTACGACCTCAAGGCCGACGAAGAGTCGCAGCGGATCGCCAACATCGACGGCACCCGCAACGTCGTCGGCTTCGCGAACGACCTCGGCGCGACCTGCTTCCATCACGTGAGCTCGATCGCCGCCGCCGGCCTCTACGAAGGCGTGTTCCGCGAGGACATGTTCGACGAGGCGGAGAACCTCGACCACCCGTACTTCTCGACCAAGCACGAGTCGGAGAAGATCGTGCGCACCGACTGCCAGATCCCGTGGCGCGTCTACCGCCCCGGCATCGTCGTCGGCGACTCGCGCACCGGCGAGATGGACAAGATCGACGGCCCGTACTACTTCTTCAAGCTCATCCAGCGGATGCGGCAGCTCCTGCCGCCGTGGATGCCGACGATCGGCCTCGAAGGCGGGCGGATCAACATCGTCCCGGTCGACTTCGTGGTCGACGCGCTCGACCACCTCGCGCACAAGAAGGGGCTCGACCGCAAGTGTTTTCACCTGGTGGATACGGAGCCGAAGCGCGTCGGCGAGGTGCTCAACATCTTCGCCAAGGCCGCGCACTCGCCGCCGATGTCCCTGTACGTGAACGCCGCCCTGCTCGGCTTCATCCCCCGCGGCATCACCAAGGGGTTGATGGCACTGACGCCGGTGCGCCGGATCCGCGCCGCGATCATGAAGGATCTCGGGCTGCCCGAGGACCTGCTCTCGCTCGTCAACTATCCGACCCGGTTCGACTCGCGCGAAGCGCAGGCGGCGCTCAAGGGCACCGGCATCGCGGTGCCGCCGCTCGAGAGCTACGGCTGGCGCCTGTGGGACTACTGGGAGCGGCATCTCGACCCCGATCTCTCGATCGACCGCACGCTCAAGGGCCAGGTGCGGAACAAGGTCGTCCTCATCACCGGCGGCTCGTCGGGGATCGGGCTCGCAACCGCGCACAAGGTCGCCGCCGCCGGCGCGACGACCATCATCATCGCGCGCGACCCGGAGAAGCTGGCCGAGGCAAAGAAGGAGATCGCGGCGGCCGGCCACGATGTCGTCACCTACTCGGCCGATGTCTCCGACGGCGCGCAGTGCGCCGAGCTCGTGGCGAAGCTCGTGGACAACCACGGCGGCGTCGACATCCTCGTCAACAACGCCGGACGCTCCATCCGCCGGGCGATCGAGAACTCGTTCGACCGCTATCACGACTTCGAGCGGACGATGGCCGTCAACTACTACGGCGCGCTGCGCCTCACGCTCGGTCTGCTGCCGTCGATGATGAAGAAGCGGCGCGGCCACGTCATCAACATCTCCTCGATCGGCGTGCTCACGAACGCGCCGCGCTTCTCGGCCTACGTCGCGTCGAAGGCGGCGCTCGACGCCTGGACGCGCTGCGCCGCCTCGGAGTTCTCCGACATGGGCATCCAGTTCACGACGATCAACATGCCGCTCGTGCGGACGCCGATGATCGCGCCGACCAAGATCTACAGCCAGGTGCCGACGCTCTCCCCGGAGGAGGCGGCCGAGATGGTGGTCGAGGGCATCGTCTACAAGCCGGTCCGGATCGCGACCCGTCTGGGGATCTTCGGCGAGGTGCTGCACGCCCTGCTCCCGCGCGTCGCGCAGATCGTCATGAACACGACCTTCCGGATGTTCCCGGATTCGGGGGCGTCCGCCGGCAAGAAGGAGGAGGCGCCGCAGGCGACCGCCGATCAGATCGCGATGTCGAGCCTGATGCGCGGCATACACTTCTGAGGGCGCCCATGAGACCCAAGCCCGGAGATATGGCGCCGGATTTCTCGGGCGTCACCACCGACGGCTCCAAGGTCCAGCTGAAGGACTTTCGCGGGAAGAAGCTCGTCCTCTACTTCTACCCGATGGACGACACGCCGGGCTGCACCGCGCAGGCCTGCAGCCTGCGCGACCACGACGCAGCGATCAGAGCAAAGGGTGCCGCGATTCTCGGGGTGTCGGCGCAGGGCGTCGAGTCGCATCAGCGGTTCACCACGAAGTACAAGCTCGGCTTCCCGCTGCTCGCCGACACCGATCGCGCGGTCGCGCGCGCCTACGGCACGATCGGCGGCGGCCTCGGCGGAACGCTGCGAGGCATGCTCGGGATGGCCGAGCGCGTCACCTTCGTCATCGACGAGCAAGGTCGCGTCACGCACGTGATCGACGACGTGAACACCAAGGACCACGCCGGGCAGCTGCTCGCGCTGCTCTAGCCCCGAAGCTCGGCGTCGACGAGCGCGGCCACGCGCCTCGAGAACAGCAGGCTGAGGTGCCCGATGCCGGGGAGCGGCACGTTCTTCGCCCCCGCGAGCACGCTGGAATCCTGCGGGACCACGAAATTGTCGTGGCAGCTGTAGATGGACGTGATCGCTGCCGCAGAACCGCCCTGCTTGGAGGCCGCCAGGCCGCGCAGCCACTCCGCCGTCGGCCGCATGTCCTGCGCGTCCGCGCCATGGCCGATCGGCGCCAGCGCGCTGCCGTGGTGCGGTGTGCCCAGCGTGATGATCCGCGCGAGTCGCGCGCCGCCGAACCGGCGCGCGTAGGCGCGACACACCAGGCCGCCCATGCTGTGGCCGACGAGGATGACCCGCCCGTTTTCCCCGGCGACTTCGCTCACCCTGCGGGCGAGCGGCGTCACGTAGTCCTCGATCTGCGCGAAGAGCGGCTCGAGGGTCACGGTGTGGACGCTGTGTCCCCGGGCGATCAGGTAGCGGCCAAGCCACGCCCACCCGCCGGCGTTGCACATGTACCCGTGGACCAGGACGACCACGGGACGGCCATCGGCTGCGCTCGCCGACTCGGCCGGCAGCACGAGGCGCGGGAACGGCTGGAGGAACACGTAGACCGCCGTGTAGCTGAAGATCTCGTGCAGCACGCAGCGGATGGCGGCCACCGGCCCGATGCGAAGCGACGGAGGCGGCACGGTCCGATGCCGCCACGCGATCGCGAACGTCATCAGGATCATCGCGGCGGGCACCGCGAAGAACAGCGCGGCGGCGATCGGAATGACCGCGCCCCACCCCAGGCCCCAGCGCCTTCCGAGCCACCAGGCGGCGGCGACCGATCCCAGCGCGAGCGCGACGAGCAGAACCCGCAGCGCTCGCGCCAGCACGCTACCGCCCCGCCTTGAGCCGCTCGGCGAGGCGCGTCGCGTTGCGCGCGGTGAGCGCGTATATCGAGAGCTGGGGGTTCGCGCCCAGGCTGGTCGGGAATACCGAGCCGTCATGAACGGAGACGTTCTCCAGCTGGAAGTGCCGCCCCAGGCTGTCGACTGCCCCGCGCGCAGGCGAGTCCGCCATCCCGCACCCGCCCATCACGTGCGCCGACACCACCCGCGTCAGCAGCGGTTCGAGCGGCAGCTCGGCGATGCCCGAGCGCGCCTCGGCCCACGACGCGTAGGGCCGCGCGCGCTCGTGCACCGGCAGCACGCTCTTCGCGCCCGCCGCGAACTGGATCTCCGCCATCGCCGCGAGCGCCCGGCGCACGCCGTCCCAGAGGAAAGGCGTGAGCGGATACGCGAGCACCGGCGAGCCGTCGGCGCGCAACCCGACGTTGCCGCCCGCGCTTTCGCGGTGGAAACCGTCCCGCAGCAGCGCGATCAGCACGTGCGTGCGGGCGAACTTCGCCATCCCCTCGGCGTGTGCGGGCCCGAACCCCTGGTGCGTCATGCCGAAGAGGACGGGATGGATCGGCGGCGCCTCGAGCTTGAAGCCGATGGGCCCGTCGACGGGCCCGCGCTCGAGGAAGTGATCGGAGTAGATCGTCTGCGGCGCCCCGGCGTACCCATCGACCCGCTCCGGCATCACCGCCGCCGAGATCACCGTGGGGTGAAGGAACGTGCGCCGGCCGACCGTCCGATGAGGGTCGGGCGCCCCGCTCCGGAGGAGCAAGGCGGGCGTCCCGATCGCCCCGGCAGCCAATACGTAGTGTCGGGCCCGGACGCGGACCCGCGGGCCGGCCGGCCGGACGCCCCGGGAATCGAGCGCCACGCACTCCAGATGCCCGACCCGGCCCCGCCCGAGCACGAGCCGGTCGGCGCGCGCCCCGCAGACGAGCCGGGCGCCGCGGGCGAGTGCCGCCGGGATCGTCGTCACGAGCATCGACTGCTTCGCGTTCGTCGGGCAGCCGAGTCCGCAGTAGCCGATGTTCCAGCAGCCGCTGACGTTGCGCCGGATGGCGCCGGTGGCGATGCCGAGCTTCGCCGCGCCGCGGGCGAGGAGCGCGTTGTTCTCGTTCGGCGGCACGGTCCACGGCCGGATCGCGAGGCGCTCCTCCATCCGCTCGAACCAGGGCGCGAGCGCCGCCGGCGAAACGTCGGTGAGGCCGAAGCGCTCCCGCCAGTACGCGAGAGTCGAATCCGGCGTGCGGAAGCTCGACGTCCAGTTCACCGTGGTCGAGCCGCCCACGCAGCGGCCCTGGAGGATGGTGATCGCCTTGTCGAGGGTCTTCCGCGCCGCCGATTCCTGGTAGAGCTGCGGATACGCCTCGGCCTCGAGCATGTGGAAGTCGCTCGAGCTCCTGAGCGCGCCTTCCTCGATCAGCACCACCTCCAGGCCCGCGGCGGCCAGGATCTCCGCCGTGACGCCGCCGCCGGCGCCCGTGCCCACGATCGCGACGTCCGCTTCGAGCGCGAGGTCGCGGTCGAGGGCGGCGGCGTCGGTGACCTTCCAGCCGGCCGCGAGCCCCTCGCGGATCGGATCGCGGATCACCCGACCTCGGGCGGCCCGGGATAGCCGATCGCCGCCCAGCTGTCCGGCCGCGCGTACCACGCGGCGAGGACGAGGTCGTGGAGCGCGTGATAGCCCTGCTGGAGCAGCGCCCAGCGGCTGAAGCGCCAGCGCTCGAGGAACGCGGCGACCTCCGCGACCGAGGCGTCCCGCCACGGCGCGCCGACCCCGGCAACCCAGCGGCGGCCCGGCCACGAGGCGAGGAGCGCGAGCAGCTGCCGGACTTCGTCCTGGAGGTGCGGCGGCAGCCCGGCGACCGCGCGGTCGACGCGGCCGATCGCGGCCGCCAGGCTCGCGCCGGTCGCCCCCGTGCCGGCGAGGATTGCCGGCGTTATGGCCGCCAGCACTTCACGGTCCGCCTCGCCCAGGATCTGCAGCGTCCCGCTGCCGTCCGCCGCCCGGTAGTTGGGCTGCGCGCGCGCCACGCCGGCGGCCGCGAGCACGAGTGCGCCCGCCACCCCGAACTTGAGGAACCTCCGCCGGCTCGCCATCAGCGAAGGAGGAAGCTCACCAGCCGCTCGAAGCGCTTTCCGTATGGCGGCTTGAAGAGCCCCATCGTGTTGAGCCGCGCCTGCCGGAACACGCCCTTGCGCTTGGAGAAGGTGTCGAACCCGTCGCGGCCGTGGTACTGGCCCATGCCGCTCGGCCCCACGCCGCCGAACGGGAGATCGTCCTGCGCGATATGCAGGATGGTGTCGTTGATCGTCACGCCGCCCGCGACCGTCTCGGTCAGCACCCGCGAGATCCGGCGCTCGTCGCGGTCGAAGTGGTAGAGCGCGAGCGGCCGCGGTCGCGCGTTGACGTACGCGAGCGCCTCGTCGAAGTCACCGTACGGCACCACCGGCAGGATCGGCCCGAAGATCTCCTCCCGCATCAGGCGGGCGTCGTCGGGGGCACCCCGCACGATCGTCGGCGGAATCCGGCGCGTGGCGGGGTCTGCTGCCGCTCCGGCGGCGAGCGTGACGATCTCCGCGCCACGCGTGCGCGCTTCGTCGAGGTAGCCGGTCAGCCGGTCGAAGTGGCGGGCGTTGACGATCGACGTGTAGTCGGGCGAATGCATCGGATCCGGCCAGCACGCCGCGACGACGCGCCGCGCCGCTTCGACGAACGCGTCGGCATCCCCTGCCGGCACCAGCGCGTAGTCGGGCGCGATGCACGTTTGCCCGGCGTTCATGAGCTTGCCGATCATGATCCGCTCGGCGGCCGCGGCCAGCGGATAGCCGGGCGCGAGGATCGCCGGGGACTTGCCGCCGAGCTCGAGCGTGACCGGGGTGAGGTTCTCGGCGGCAGCGCGCATGACCGCGCGCCCGACCGGCGTCGAGCCGGTGAACAGCAGGTGGTCGAACGGCAGCGCGGAGAAAGTGCGCGCGACGTCGGCGTCGCCGTTCACGACGCACACCTCGTCGCGAGCGAACGATTTCGCCACGAGCGCCGCCAGCAGCGCACCGGTCGCGGGCGCGAGCTCCGACATCTTGATCATTGCCCGGTTGCCGGCGGCGAGCGCGCCGACGAGCGGGCCGGCGGCCAGGTAGATCGGGTAGTTCCAGGGGACGACGATGCCCACGACGCCGAGCGGCTGGGCGAAGACGCGCGCGCGACCCGGCTGAAACCAGAGCGAGACGCCGCGCCGTTCCGGCTTCATCCAGCGCCGCAGATGGCGCCGCGCGTCCCTGACGCCCTCGAGGCTGGGGAAGATCTCGAGCAGCCGCGTCTCGTGATGGGAGCGATGCCCGAAGTCGCGGGCGATCGCGCCGGCGATCGCGTCGACGTTCTCGCGCAGCAGGCGCTCGAGCGCGGCCAGCCGCCGGTCACGCGTCGCCGCGTCGGGATACGGCTCGCGGGCCGCCGCCTCGCGCTGGAGCGAGAAGGTCTCGCGCACGGCGGCGTGCTCCGGGTCGAGCCGCTGCATCGGGTCGGCAAGCATCGTGCGGGGCATTCTAATCCCGCGCTCCCGACGCGCCGGTAGAGCCGGCGCTCTAATGCGGCTGCGGTGCGGCCGGCGCGCGCTCCTATAATCGCCTGCGTGTCCACTGCTCCCGACTCCGCCGACGCCGCGCAGCGGCTGCGCGATCACCTGACCAGCGTCCGCACGCTGCGCGCCGGCGCGCGCGCCGATCCTGCGACCCAGGCACGCCGCCTCGCGCTGCGCGCCTTCCAGGCGCAACGGCTCGAGCGCACGTATCCGGATCTCCTCGCGAGTCCGCGCTACAACCCGGCGGCGACCTTCTTCCTCTCCGATCTGTACGGGCCGAAGGACGTCACCGCGCGCGACGAGGGTGTCGCGCGCATCCTCCCGATGCTGGTGCGCATCATGCCCGCGGCCGCGCTGGACACGATCGCGCACGCGCTCGAGCTGGACGCGCTGTCGGAGCGACTCGATCTCGCACTCGTCGAGGAACTGCGCCGGCGCGACCCGTCCGCTGCGGCAGAGATCACCGACGCCGCCTACGCCGCGGCTTATCGCGCCGCCGGTACCCGTACCGACCGGGAGCGCCAGATCGCGCTCACGGGCGAGATCGGGATCGCGCTCGACCGCCTGGCGCGGAAACCGCTGCTCGGCGGGGCGCTCCGGGTGATGGAGGCACCGGCTCGCAACGCCGGGCTCGGCGCGCTGCACGACTTTCTTGCGCGCGGCCTGAAGGCATTCCGGCACATGCGCGGTGCCGAGGAGTTTCTGCGCATCGTCGACAGGCGCGAACGGCTCATCAATGACCGCATGTTCAACGGGGTTTCCGAGCCGTTCATGGTTCACCCCGAGGACCTAGGCCAAAGGGCCTAGGCGCGGATCTGGGATACCACGACTCGGCAACCTGGTGCCGATTTTCCGCGTGGAGTGAACCGCTTAGGTGATTCCCCTTGGCAGATCAGGGCGATGCAAGCGCGCCGCGCCCAAGACAGCGTCATGTTGAGCGCGCGCGTTCCATCTCCTATAGTTGGACCGACTGCCTTAACGCTGCTGCAACGCGAGAGAGGTAGCCTCGCAGCACGTCGGCGAATCGCCGGCAGCCCTCTTACCTCCGAGAGCGCTGGTCATCGCGCTCTTCCTCCCTGTTGACGGCCTCCGGGCCGTCTCTTTTTTATGGACCGGCGTCCGATGGACCGGCCGCGCGCTCCGCACCCTCGCGCGGCCTGTTTAGAGGCTCTCTCGCAAGCTCCCCATCATTGCTTGCGGCCAGGCCGAGGGCGAGGGCGAGTTCAGCTGACGGCCTCGACCCGCGCCGGCTGGCCGCCCGGCGCGGCCAGCGCGTGCCGGGCGGCATCGTCGATCGTCTCCAGCCACACGAACTGCAGCCGCTCGCGTGCGCCCTCGGGGACGTCCACGAGATCCTTGCGGTTCTTCGCCGGCAGCATCACGGTCTTGATGCCCGCGCGCATCGCGGCGAGCACCTTCTCCTTGATGCCGCCGACCGGCAGCACGAGCCCGCGCAGGCTGATCTCGCCGGTCATCGCGGTGTCGTTGCGGACCGCGCGATCGGTGAGCAGCGACGTGAGCGCCATGAACATCGCCACGCCGGCGCTCGGCCCGTCCTTCGGGATCGCGCCCGCAGGAACGTGCACGTGGATGTCGCTTTTCTCGAACGCCGACGGGTCGATGCCGAGGGTGCCGTAGCGCGACTTCACGAGCGTCAGCGCCGCCTGCGCGCTCTCCTTCATCACGTCGCCCAACTGTCCGGTGAGGATCAGCTTCCCGGAGCCCGGCGTCCGGCTCGCCTCGACGAACAGGATGTCGCCGCCCACCGGCGTCCACGCGAGACCGGTCGCGACCCCGGGCAGCGAAGCGCGCTCGGCCACTTCCGCCTCGAACCGCGCCGGCCCGAGAATCTCGGCGAGCTGCGGCACGTCGATCCGCACCGGCGGGGCGGCACCCTCCGCGATCTGCACCGCGACGTGCCGGAGCACCGAGCCGAGCTCGCGCTCGAGGTTGCGGACGCCCGCCTCGCGCGTGTAGTCGCGGATGACCGCCGCGAGCACCGCGTCGCCCATCTGCACCTGGTCGGGCTTGAGCCCGTTCGCGTCGAGCTGGCGCCGGACGAGATAGCGCTTCGCGATCTCGAGCTTCTCCTCCTCGGTGTAGCCGGGGAGGTGGATGATCTCCATCCGGTCGCGCAACGGGCCCGGGATCGAGTCGAGCACGTTCGCGGTGGTGATGAACACCACCTTCGAGAGGTCGAACGGCACGCCGAGGTAGTTGTCGCGGAACGTGTTGTTCTGCTCCGGATCGAGCACCTCGAGCAGCGCCGCGTTCGGGTCGCCGTGGAAGCCCTGTCCGACCTTGTCGACCTCGTCGAGCATCATCACGCAGTCGCGGCTGCCGGCCTTCTTGATCGCCTGGATGACGTTCCCCGGCAGCGCGCCGATGTAGGTGCGGCGATGGCCGCGGAGCTCCGCCTCGTCGTGGACGCCGCCGAGCGAGACCCGGACGAACTTGCGTCCGAGCGCACGCGCGATCGACTGGCCGAGCGAGGTCTTGCCCACGCCGGGCGGGCCGACGAAGCAGAGGATCGGCGAGCGTCCCTCCGGCGCGAGCTTGCGCACCGCCAGGAACTCGATGATGCGGCGCTTGATCTTCTCGAGGCCGTAGTGGTCCTCGTCGAGGATCCGGCGCGCGGCCGCGATGTCGATGGCGGGGGGCTCGGGCGTCTTCCACGGCAGCTCGATCAGCCAGTCGAGATAGGTGCGCACCATGGAGTACTCGGCCGACGAGTCGGGCATGCGCTCCAGGCGCTTGAGCTCCTTCTTCGCCTGCGCGAGGACTTCCTCCGGCATGCCGGCCTTCTCGACCGCCTGCGCGAGGTCGGCGAGCTCCGCCGCCCCGCCCTCGCCCTCGCCGAGCTCCTTCTGGATCTGGCGCATCTGCTCGCGCAGCACGTACTCGCGCTGGCGCTCGTCCATGGTCGCCTTGGTCTTGGTCTCGATCTCGCGCGAGAGCTTGAGCACCTCGATGCGATGCGCGAGCAGCTCGAGCACGCGATCCACGCGCGCCGCGGAGTCGACGAGCTCGAGCACCGACTGCTTCTCGGCCGGCTTCAGGTCCATGAAGCCCGCGATCATGTCGGCGAGCTGGCCCGCGGAGGTGAAGCTCTGCACCGATTGCACGAGCTCCGGCGGGGTCTGCGGCAGGAGCTGCAGCGCCTCGACCGCGCGTTCGCGCAGCTGATGGAGCCGCGCCTCCATCGCCTGCCCCGCCTCCTCCCCGGCCGGCAGGCGCTCGATGCGCGCGACGAGGAACGGATAACCGTCGAGCAGCTCGAGCACGCGGAAGCGGCCATCGCCCTGGGCGACGACGTGATGCGCCCCGTCGGGAGTGGTGATGTAGCGCACGACCTGCGCGACCGTGCCGATGTCGTGGAGGTCCTCGCGCCTGGGTGCCTCGATGTCGGGCTGGCGCTGGAGCACGAGCCCGATCGGGCGCTCGGCCTTCACCGCCGCCTGCGCCGCCGCGACCGAGTTCTCGCGCCCGATCGTCACCGGCAGGATCATCCCCGGGAAGAGCACGAGGTTGCGCACCGGCACGATGATCAGCGCGTCCTCGGGCAGCACCAGGACGGGCTGGCTCAGCTTCATCGATGCGGCGGCCGGGGCTTTCGCCGCTTCGCCTTCGGCCGGACGCGAATTGTTGCTGTCGAGGTTCATCATGATCCTTGCCGCCGTCAGGCGATCTTCCGCAACCCGATCACCAGGTGGCCCTGGTCGAGCTGCTGCGCAATCAGGTCGTACCGTCCGGTCGGCAGCGTGACGCGCCGCTCGAAGCGGCCGTGGGGCAGCTCGAGCCGCCGGATCGTGGTCGTGTGTGCCACCGGCGGCAACTGGCGATCGCCGCGGACCACCAGCTCGTTGGCTTCGAGCGCCACTTCCACCTGACCGGTCTGCACGCCGGGTAGCGCGTAGAACAGCCACAGCTCGTCCTCCGACTCGAACACGTCGACCGGCGGCTCCCACCGCGGCTGCGCGGCAGGCCGCACGCTGACCTCGAAAAAGCGCCGCTGGAGGCGGTTCGCCTCGTCGAGCATCTGGAGGGCTTCCGCCCACATCCACCGGTTCGGGTCGCGCGACACTATGGGTTCCTCGGGTAGCATCGACCCGGGTGCGGGCCGTCGTGTTGAACGATAGATGGTTCTGGCCGTCCCATCAATCAAGTCCCGTGCATAAGGTTCTGTAGTGAAAAAGAAACTTGCCGTCTTCCGGCTGTGGTTCGAAGGTAACGCCTTCAGTCCGGTCGCCACCGGCCGCGCCGCGTTCGAGACCCGCGAGTGGACCAGGGGCGAGGCCGCGCTCGCAGCGGCCCGCGGGACGGCGACCGAGCTGGCCGCGGTGGCCGAGTTCGCGGCGGCGCGTCCCGACTGGGAGGTCACGGTCCTCCGCTGCGCTTCGGCAAACCCCGGCGGCCCGATCGAGGACGCCGTGTTCGAGGCGCTTCGGGACGAGCTGGCGGCCGACCTCGCCGGCACGCGCTGGGACGCGGCGTATCTCTCGCTGCACGGTGCGGCGATCACGCGGTCGCGGCTCGCGCCGGACCTCGATCTCGCCAGGATCGTGCGCAATGCGGTGGGCGAAGCGCCGATCGCGGCGAGCTTCGACTTGCATGCGAACCTCAACCCGGAGATGGCGCAGCTCGTCGATATTGCTTCCGGGTACCGAACCTACCCGCACGTCGACATGCGCGAGACCGCGGCCCGGGTGCTCGGGTTTCTCGAGCGCACCGTGGCCGGCGAGATCCGCCCGGTCGGGGCGATCCGCAACACCGGGCGGCTGCTCGGCAGCTTCAACATGCGCACCGACGCCGGGCCCATGGCAGCGCTGCAGGCGCTGGCGCGCGGCCGTGAGTCAACGCCGGTCCTCGACGTCTCCGTCTTCGGCGGCTTTCCGTACGCCGACACGCCCGATTGCGGCGCGTCGGTCATGGTCTACGCGGACGGGAGCCGGGCTGCCGCCGTGGAGGCCGCCGCCGAGATGGCCAACGCGATCTGCGAGCGCGAGCCCGAGTTCGCGCCGGCGCTCGTCACACCGCAGGCCGGACTGAAACAGGCGCTCGAATCCCCGCCCGGGCTCGTGGCCATCACCGACCCGGCCGACAACCCCTACTCCGGCGGCGCGGCCGATACGCCGGGCCTCTTCGACGCCCTGATACGCCGGGCCCCGCGGGTGCCGGCGGTGTTCGCCTATTTCTGCGATCCGGAGGTCGTCGACACCGCGTGGCGCGCGGGCGTCGGGACGCATCTCAACCTCCTGCTCGGCGGCAAGCAGAGCAAGGCGTTCGGACGCGGGGTCGAGGTCGAAGCAGACGTGGTACGGCTGACGCGCGGGGAGTTCCGCAACGCCGGGCCGATGGAGCACGGGCTCGTGGTCTCGCTCGGACGCACGGCCGTGCTGAACGCGCGCGGGATACAGGTGATCGTCACCGAGCGCATCGGGCCGGCGAACGACCCCGCGTTCTTCGCGCTGCACGGGATCGATCTCGCCCGGACGCGGCTCCTCTGCGTCAAGGCGAAGAACCACTTCCGGGCGGCGTTCCGCGACCGCTGCGCGGCGATCATCGACGTCGACTGCCCCGGGCCGGCGGCAGCCGACCTGCGCCGGCTGCCGTTCAGGAACCGGCCGCCCGCCTAGTCGAGCTTCGCGCCGGAGATCTTGGCGATCTCCTTCCACTTCGTCGTTTCGGCCGCGATGAACTTGCCGAGGTCCTGCGGCGTGCCGCCGACCGGGACCGCGCCGAGCTGGGCGAACCGTTCCTTCACCTCGGGCTTCGCGAGGATCTTGTTCGCCTCGGCGTTGAGCTTCGCGATGACCGCCGGCGGCGTCGCGGCCGGCGCCATGGTCACGAACCACGAGCTCGCCTCGTAGCCGGGTGCGACGCTCGCGATCGGCGGCACGTCGGGCAGCGACGGCACCGGCTTCGCCGTGGTCACGCCGAGCGCGATCAGCTTGCCCGACTTGATGTGCGCCATCGCCGACGGCAGGTTGTCGATCGTCATCTGCACTTGACCGGCCAGCAGGTCCTGCAGCGCCGGCCCGCTCCCCTTGTACGGCACGTGGACGAGGTCGATCTTCAGCATCGACTTCAGGAGTTCGGTGGACAGGTGCCCGGTCGTCCCGGGCCCCGGCGTCGCGTAGTTGATCGAACCGGGCTTCGCCCGCGCTTTCTCGATCAGCTCCTTGAGCGTCTTGACGCCGAGCGACGGATGCACGATCAGCACGTTCGGGACGCTCGCGACGAACACCACCGGCGCGAAATCCTTCTCGGTGTTGTAGGGCATCTTCGAGTAGAGGAACTGGTTGATCGCCTGCGTGCCGGGCGTGCCCATGAGGATCGTGTAGCCGTCCGGTGCGGCGCGCGCCACTTCGGCGGCGCCGAGATTGCCGCCGGCGCCGGCCTTGTTCTCGACCAGGAACGGCTGCTTGAACGCCGTCGCGAACTCCTGCCCGACGATGCGGGCGAGGATGTCGGTGGTGCCTCCCGGCGCGAACGGCACGATGTAGCGGACCGGCTTCGTGGGGTAGTCGGCCTGGGCGAACGCGAGGGTCGCGGCGGCCCACAGGGCGACGGCGGCGAGCGAGCGGGTCATCGGGGCGTTCCTCCTTGAATAGGCGTGGAATTCTGCCTCTTCCGGGCCGTGCGCGTTACATCCGGTTGCAATAAAGCAAGCTTTTGTCATCCAGGCCCGGCGCCCCGGCAGGTACGATCCCGACTGCTCAAAAAAGAAGCAGCCGCATGTTCCGCCGTCCCCTCGCCGCCGCGTTGTTCGCCCTGCTCCCGCTTGCCGTCCAGGCGACGCCGCGCATCGAGCAGGTCTATCCGGCGCTCGCCGCGGCCAACGCGACCGAGCGGGCGATCCTCTTCACCGGCGACGACCGGCAGGCGATCGATACGTTCTTCCGCAAGCACGGCAGCTACGGCACCGAGCAGAAGCAGCTCCCCCGCCGCGAACCGCTGCTCGTTCGCGACCGGCTGCCGGAGAAGGCCGCCGTGTACCCGCTTCCCCCGACGCTCGACAGCCAGCTTCCGTCCCCTGCCCAGCGGCTACGGCCGCGTGATCGTGGGACGCGACGTCGTGCTGCTCGACCGCCGCTCGCAAACCATCCTCGACATCATCCGCGAAGTGGTCCGGTAAGGACCTTATTCGCCGGCAGGCTCACGCTGTGAGCCTGTGCCTCCCGCATCCTCCCCGCAGGTTCGCCGGTCGCGAACGTGGGGGACGCACATGGGGGCACACTTCGAAGGCGCGCTGGATCTCTTCGACGACGAGACGGCGCGCGATCCGCGCGAACGCCTGCGACCCGAGCGGCGCTCGGCCGAGGCGCTGATCGAGCACCTGAAGCGCGATCACCGCGCCCGGATCGTCGGCGAGGTCGTCGCGCCCGAGCGCCCTGCCCGGTTCGCCGGGTTTCCCGATGCGCTCGACCCGCGACTTCGCACCGCACTGGAGGCGCGCGGGATCCGCGAGCTCTACAGCCACCAGCGCGAGGCCTGGGCGCACGTAACCGGCGGACACGACACCGTGATCGTGACCCCGACCGCGTCGGGGAAGACCCTCTGCTACAACCTGCCTGTCATCGACGCCGCGCTCAAGACCGGCGCGAAGGCCCTCTACCTCTTCCCGACCAAGGCGCTGTCGCAGGACCAGGTGAGCGAGATCCTGGAGCTCAACGCGGCCGGCCAGCTCGGCGTTCGCGCCTACACCTTCGACGGCGACACGCCCGGCGACGCGCGCCGCGCGGTGCGGACGCACGGCGACATCGTGGTCTCGAATCCCGACATGCTCCACCAGGCGATCCTGCCGCATCACACCAAGTGGGCGCAGTTCTTCGCGGCGCTCCACTTTGTGGTGATCGACGAGCTGCACACCTACCGCGGCGTGTTCGGTTCGCACGTCTCGAACCTCATCCGGCGGCTGCGGCGGATCTGCCGGTTCTACGAGGCGGACCCGGTCTTCATCGCCTGCTCGGCGACGATCGCGAACCCGGCCGAGCTGGCGGAACGGCTGCTCGGCGGCCCGGTGCGCGCGGTCACCGAGTCCGGCGCACCGCAGGGCCGGAAGCACTTCCTGGTCTGGAACCCGCCGGTGCTGAACGCCGATCTCGGCATCCGCGCGTCCGCGCGGTCGCAGTCGACGCGGATCGCGCGGCTGGCCGTTAAGCTCGGACTCAAGACGATCGTCTTCGCCAACTCGCGGCTCGAGGTGGAGGTGCTGACCAAGTACCTGAAGGACGTCTTCGACCGCGATCCGCGCGAACCGGCGCGCGTCGCCGCCTATCGCGGCGGCTACCTGCCCACCGAACGGCGCGACAAGGAAGGGAAGCTGCGCGCCGGGCGGCTCGACTGCGTGGTCTCGACCTCCGCGCTCGAGCTCGGCGTCGACATCGGCGCGCTCGACGTGTGCGTGCTGAACGGCTATCCCGGGAACGGTCGCCGGGAGCCTGCAGCGCTTCGGGCGCGCCGGCCGCCGGAGCCGGACGGCGGTGGGCGTGCTCGTCTGCACCAGCGACCCGCTCGACCAGTACCTCGCGCGGCATCCGGACTTCTTCCTCGGCGCGAGCCCCGAGCACGCGCGGATCGATCCCGACCAGCTGCTGATCCTGATGGATCACGTCCGCTGTGCGGCGTTCGAGCTGCCGTTCACCGCGGGCGAGACGTTCGGCGGGGTCAAGCTGGACGAAGCGCTCGGGTATCTCGCCGAGCAGGGCGTCGTCCATCGCGAGGGCCCGCGCTGGCACTGGATCGCCGACAGCTATCCGGCGAACGCGGTCAGCTTGCGCTCGATCGCCGAGGGCAACTTCACGGTGATCGACATCACCGGCGGCCGGAAGGACGTGATCGCCGAGGTCGACTACTCGGCGGCGGCGGTGACGCTCTACGAGGGCGCCATCCACATGGTGCAGTCCGCGCCCTGGCAGGTCGAGCGGCTCGATTGGGTCGGGCGAAAAGCGTTCGTGCGCACGACGACCGCCGACTACTACACCGATGCGATCGACTACACGAAGCTGAAGGTGCTGGACGAGTTCGCGGGCGAGAACGGTCCTTCGGCGCGCGCCGCGCACGGCGAGGTCCACGTCGTCCGGCGGGTCGCCGGGTACAAGAAGATCCGCTACTACACGCACGAGAACGTCGGGTACGGGCAGGTGAACCTGCCCGATTCGGAGATGCATACGACGGCGCTGTGGTGGGAGGCCGATCCGCGGGCGCTCGCGCGCGAGTTCGGGACGCGGTTCGAGGCGCTCGACGGGTTCCTCGGGGCGGCGCACGCGATCCACCGGATCGCGGTGTTCCTCTCGCTCTCCGAGCCGCGGGACATCGGGCGCGCGGTCGGGGACGGCGGGCCCGAGGGAAGCTGGATCGCGGCGCCGGGGAACGACGGGCGGGCCGAAGCGCGGACGCTCGAAGGCGCGCCGGTCGATGTCGAGACCGGCGCCCAGCCGTTCCGGCCGACCCTGTACCTCTACGACAACTACCCCGGCGGGATCGGGATCACCGCGCCGCTCTACGACCTGCGCGCGCAGGTGATCGAGCGGTCGATCGAGCTGGTGGCGGAGTGCGCCTGCAAGCTCGGCTGCCCGGCGTGCGTCGGCCCCATCCTTGCGAGCGAGAAGGAGAAGCGTCTCGCGCCGAAGCAGGCGGCACTGAAGGTGCTCGCCCTGCTCCGGGGCGGCGGGCGCGACGAACCGACCGCACACTGATGATCGACCTTCAGGTCCGGCTGCAGCAGCTGCGCGAGAAGGCGCGGACGCTGAATGCGGAGCCTTCACCAACATCGTCGTTCGGTGAGCGGCTCGAGCGGTTGCGGGTCGCCTCCCCTCCCCGGCGTCCACCGACTGCGGAGGCGCTTGCGGCATCACTGCAAGGGGAAGTAGTTGCCGCGGGTCTCATCGAGATCTCGCGGACGTACCTTTTCCCATTCCAGCACGGTAACGTGACGATCGCGAGCGGGCGCGCGCTCGCCGAGTCGGCGAAGTCCTTGGTCAACCTGGCGGCACCGGTCACGCCGGAGTCGCTGCTCTACCTCGACACCGAGACGACCGGGCTGGCGGGCGGGACGGGGACGGTCGCGTTCATGGTCGGCCTCGCCTGGATCGAGGGCGGCGCGTTGCGGGTCGTGCAGTGGTTGCTGGCCGGACTTCGCCGCCGAAGGCGCACTCGTCGAGAGAGTGTCCGAGCGCCTGACCCGTGCCGGGGTCATCGTAAGCTTCAACGGGAAGTCGTTCGACCTGCCTCTGCTCAAGGCTCGCGCCCGGCTCGCCGGAACGGATCTTCCGACCGACGGGCGCGCGCATCTCGACCTGCTGCACGTGACGCGACGATTGCTGCATTCCGGCTGGCCCGATTGCCGGCTTCGCACGGCGGAAGCGCGGGCACTGCGGCTGGAGCGGACCGACGACCTGCCGGGCGCCGAAGCTCCTGCGGCATGGCGGCGGTGGCTCCAGCATGGTGATGGCAGCGCGCTCGGGCGCGTCGCCGATCACAATCGCGCCGACCTGCTGGCACTCGTCGCGCTGCTCGCGCTGCTCGAGCGGCCGACGGCGCGGGAGGCGCCGTTGCTCCACGTGCCGGCGTGACCCCTGCGTCGAGCATGCATCCTCAGGTTCCCGGTGGCCCAGATGCGAGTGCTGAAGACGTTCCAGCCTGGGGCGCTCGGCGCCCGACGGTTCACGGCTCGGTTCGGCAAGTCACTCGTCTGTGTCAGGTACCGGCACGACCCGGACACTGGCGCTCGCTTCACTACCGTCGAGCTGATCGTCGAAGACACCCGCGTCTACTGTCGTCGCCCCAAGGCGGATGGCGTCGCGCCTCCTCCTCCGGTCTCACCGCTCTGGGTGAAGATCGGACGCGGAGAGATCCTCTTGAGGCAACAAGTGAAGGCAGCGGGAGGGATCTGGCGCTACCCGGAGATGGTCTGGGAAGTCACGCCGGAGGTTGTTAAGCGACTTCGACTCCGGGACCGGTTGGTCCGGACGCCGAGCCCCGGCACTGGAGGTCAGCTCCCGCCGTCGCGGTCGGATGCCTACCCCTGGATGCCTACCGATACCGACTAATGCCCACCCGTGGCAATCTCGCGCTATCCGTGCCAATCTTCTCCGCCGTCTACTTAACGTTGGGCCGCTACCACTGGTGCATAGGAAGGTTGATCAATGCCGAAAGTCAAACCGATCGATCAGATTCTGGACATTAACGCGTATGCCCCACGAGACGAAGGTTACCTTTCGCATGGTGCGGACGGAGCAAGCCGCAACACAACGACCAAACCGATGGCGTTGAGGTGCCCATACTGATCGTGCTACCGACTATTCCATCTTGGTAGAGCCTATGACTTCCAGACCATCAAGTTCCTTTCGCCTAGTGCGCTGACGCGAGTTGAGTATGTTCACCTATCAACTCTGGCATTGGAGTTCGAGCGGATCTTCGAGATCGTAAATGACCCAGTCGCAAGGCACTACCTCCAGTTGCTGCTCGACTTATTGAAGAACAACCGTCAGAACACAAAGACCGCGCTGTTAATGGTGCCCCGATACGCGGGAACACAATGCGGCCCAACCACCAGGTCGAGCCGACCGCCCAACAGCTGCGCTGTTGGGTTCCCGTCGCGCCTCGCGCGCCGGCGGCGGCTCACCTGGAACGTTAGAGCGCGCGACGAAGGAGACGCGGATGCCTGAAGAAACATTCTCCCAATTCGAACGTGAAGGGTGGCAGCGCAACGCGGTCGACTACGACGCCGTTGACCTGCCAGCGACGCGCCAGGCTTTGGGCCGCTACTGGACAGTGCAGGCGATCTGAGGGGGCGTCACGGTGCTCGAAGTTGCGTCGAGCACCGGCCATCTTGTGGCCTGAGGCCTCGCCCGGCGCAGACCGTCATTCGAGTCGCATCGCGTGCAGCCGACCGGCCATGGGCACACTCGCCACGAACCAGCGCGTGCGGCGCCCATTTTCAGCCCTGAAGGTGACGCCGAATCGCTCTGTTCAATTCGAGTCTATTCTGATTCTACGCCGCAGTGATTTAGCATGCTTCGAGATTGCTGCAGATCACGCGACCCATGTGAACACGGTCCGCGAGAGCGGCATCAGCGTCGAAGACCAGTGACTTGTCGGTTTCACCTCGGCCTGCACCCTGAGCGCAGACGTGAGGATGGCCTCGCGCGTTGGGCACTCATTCACCCCACGAGCACGCCAATACCCGGCGCGAAATCGTTGGCCCCCAGATAGAAGCGCTTGATTGAAAGTAGACTATCCATGCCCACGAAAGTTGCTGTCATACCGAAGCCCCCGGTCCTGCTCGACCGGGACAAGACGATTGCGCAGGCCGTCGGATCGATCAACGAGGCCGCCGACGCGGGTGCCGCCCTGCTGGTGTTTCCCGAAGCCTATATCCCCGGCTACCCGACCTGGATCTGGCGGCTCAAGCCGGGCGGGGACATGGCGCTGTCGAGCGAGCTTCATGCCAGGCTGCGCCAGAACGCTGTCGACCTGAATCGCGAAGGCTTGCGCCCGCTGCAGGAGGCGGCGAGCAAGCATGCGGTGACCGTCGTGATGGGAATCAACGAGATCGACAGCCGCTTTTCTGGCACAACGCTGTTCAATACCGTGGTCGTTATCGGTCCCGATGGGGCGCTTCTGAACCGTCATCGCAAGTTGATGCCGACCAACCCCGAGCGCATGGTCTGGGGAATGGGTGATGCCAGCGGCCTGCGAGTCGTCGATACACCCGCGGGTCGGCTGGGCGCACTCATTTGCTGGGAAAGCTACATGCCGCTCGCGCGGTATGCCCTCTACGCGCAGGACCTGGAAATTTTCGTCAATCCGACCTGGGATAATGGCGAAGCCTGTCTTGTTACCTTGCGCCACATCGCTAGAGAGGCGGGCTGCTGGGTGATAGGAACCGCCACTGCGCTGCAGGGCTGTGACCTATCCGATGACTTTCCGGAGCGTGACAGACTCTATAAGCCGGACGAATGGATCAACGACGGTGACGCTGTTGTGGTCAATCCAGCCGGGGCAGTCACCGCCGGGCCATTCCACCGTGAGAAAGGCATTCTCTATGCCGAGATCGATGTTGAAGCGGCACGGCGAGCACGACGCTCATTGGACGTCTGCGGACACTATTCACGGCCGGATGTTTTCTCGCTCTTGGTGAACCGCAAGCCGCTCCAGCCAGCGGAGTTCGCGGATTGATCGGGCACGGCACGATGCCCGGCTCGCCTGAGGCCCAACCAGCGCTTCAAGCCGACGCTGCTGCGCAGCGCGGCTTAAGCTGAGCGTTAGAGCGCAACGGCACCGCAGGGCGGGGAGACACTATGAGTAGTCCGGATACCGACAAAGTCTTCAGTGGCTCAATTGCCAAGCTTTACGAAACGTATCTCGTCCCGCTGATCTTCGAGCCCTACGCTGCGGACCTGGCGAATCGGCTGGCTTCGAGGTCTCTTACTCGCGTACTCGAAATTGCAGCCGGCACGGGTGCGGTGACTCGTGCTTTGGCATCCGTGTTATCTGAAGGCGTGTCCATTGTCGCGACGGATCTGAATCAGCCGATGTTAGACCACGCTTCCGCGCTCGGGACCAAGCGCCCTGTGGAGTGGCGTCAGGCGGATGCCATGCAACTGCCTTTCCAAGACGGAACGTTTGACGCGGTTGTGTGCCAGTTCGGAGTCATGTTCTTCCCCGAAAGGCCGAAAGCGTTTTCGGAGGCACGTCGAGTGCTTAGGTCGGGGGGCGTTTTCATTTTCAACACGTGGGATCGGATCAAGGAAAACGAACTCGCGGACACCGTGACGACGGCACTCGAATCCCTGTTTCCTGAGGATCCGCCCCGCTTCCTCGCGCGCACACCCCACGGCTATTGGGACCCTCTGACCATCAAGCGAGATCTTTCAGAGGGCGGGCTCACTGGCACACCTCAGATCACCACGGTTGCAGCGCGCAGTCGGGCTGAATCTGCCCGGGCGCCAGCGATCGCGTACTGCCAAGGGACACCACTACGAAACGAGATCGAGGCGCGCAACGCCTCGCTGCTCGGCGAAGCCACCGCCATCGCGGCCGAGGCGGTCGCCCAACGTTTCGGGCGGGGGGCTGTGGACGCCAAGATCCAGGCGCACATCGTGACTATAGAGACCTGAGAGTCGCGAATTGAAGGTGTGAGCGGCCGGGGAGATAGTTGACAAAACAGTCCGGGGACGTGCCTGACAGACCTTTGCGACGGCGCCGGGCCGCCACCGACCCACCGCCAAACGATGAATGGCGGGCTTTGCTGGAGGAGCAACGCGGTGCTGACCTGGATGACTGCACAGTCGATCGTTGTCATCGCCGTGCTAGTGTTCGGCGCGGTCTATCTGCTGGCGGCGATCATCGTTGCGACAGCGGCGTTCGCTGTGCGCCGCGGCTTCGACAGCGTCTTCGAAGGGGCGTCGCAGGCCACGCTGGCGCCGATCTCGGTGACCTTTGCGCTGCTCGTCGGCTTCGTGGCCGCCGATGTGTGGCCCACCTTCGACCGGGCGCGGTCCGCACTCGGCATGGAAGCAGCCAGATTGCACGAAGCCGTGGTGGTCGCTGAGGCGTTGCCGGAAAGCGCTCGCTCGGCGCTGCGACGCCGGGTCCAGCAACACATCGATTCGATCGTCGCGCACGAGTGGCCGGCCATGGCGTCGCGAACGCAGTCGCTGAAAGATGCACCCTCGGCACTGCATGCAGCTCTGGGCGAGCTGCTGTCGATCAACCTGAACGACGACGGTCAGCGCTTGGCCCGGGCACGCGCCGTTGCCGCGATCGAGGACGCGCTCGACGCGCGGCGCCAGCGCATTCTGCTGAGCCAAGACACCTTGGGTGGGATCAAGGCCTCCGTGCTCTTTCTGCTCACGGGTCTGGTGATGGTCACGATTGCGCTCGTGCACATCGAAAAGAGAAGGCGCGGCGTGCAAATTCTCAGCGTCGCCATCTTCGCGACCGCCGCCGCGGCCTGCATGCTGGCGATCCTTGTTTACGATCGGCCGTTCGGTGGCGGAGGGATTTCACTGTCGCCGGAGAGACTGATCGAGGTGCGACCGGATTGAGGGGCAACCTGCCGCCTCGCGCCGCGGGAGTACTCCGACATGGTTTGACTTGTCGGGAAGATAGCTGACGTGCGAATCGCCGTTCTCGGCGCAACCGGCGCCGCGGGCCGGGCCTTCATCCCCAAGGCCGAAGCCGCCGGCCACTCCCTCCTCACCCGGCGTACGGACATCTTCGACCGCGCCGCCCTCACCGCCCTTCTCCACGGCTGCGACGCCGCAGTCAACCTCGCCACCTCGATCCCGAAACCCGGCGGCCGCGGCGACTGGGCGACGAACGACCGCATCCGGCGCGAAGGCACTGCGAACCTGCTCGCCGCGTGCGAGGAAGCGGGCGTCAGCATCGTCCTCCAGCAGAGCGTCGCGATGCTTCACTGCGTCGCGGACGATCGACCGCAGACCGAAGACGACCCCATCGAAGGTTACGGCGCGCTGGTCTCCGCCGCCGACATGGAAGCGCTCGTCCGCGCGTCGCCTCTCGACTGCCGCGTGGTCCGGGGCGGGCTTTTCTACGGCCCGGGCACCGACCGCGAGGCGAACTGGCTCGCCGAAGTCCGGGACCCCGCTTTCCGCATTCCGGGCGACGGCAACGCCTGGATCTCGCCCGTCCACGTGGAGGACTACGCCGACGCGCTGCTCGTGGTGCTCGAGCGCGGTCGCCCGCGGGAGACGTACACCGCGTGCGACGACGCGCCGCTCCACCTGCACGAGCTCTACGCGCGAGTCGCCACCCGTGCGGGCCTCAAGCCGCCCGCGCCCGGAGGCCCGCAAAGGATGCGCTCGTTCCGCACCTCCAACGCCAAGCTCCGCTCGCTCGGCTGGAGCCCCTCGCACCCGGCGTTCCGGTAGCGCCCCGACGGGTTTCGGGTATCCTTGCCCGGCCCCGCGCCGCGCCCGTCTTCGGCGCCAGCACCAAGTCCGGAGCGCGCATGACCCAGCCCTCGATCCTCTTGGAAGCGCAGGACGGCTACGCCGTCGTCACGCTCAACCGCCCCGACCGCCTCAACAGCTTCAACGTCGAGATGCACGAGCGCCTCCGCGACGCGGTCGCCGAGGTGAAGCGCCGCGACGACGTCCGCGCGCTGCTTATCACCGGCGCCGGGCGGGGCTTCTGCGCCGGCCAGGATCTCTCCGACCGGGCGGTGAAGGCGGACGCCGCGCCGGTCGACCTCGGCTACACCCTGAGTACCTTCTACAACCCCCTCATCCGCACCCTGCGCGAGCTCCCCAAGCCGGTGATCTCCGCGGTGAACGGCGTCGCGGCGGGCGCCGGCGCCAACCTGGCGCTCGCGGCCGACATCGTCGTCGCCGGACGCTCGGCAAGCTTCGTCCAGGCGTTCTGCAAGATCGGCCTCGTCCCCGACTGCGGCGGCACCTACTTCCTCCCGCGCCTCGCCGGCACGGCGCGCGCGATGGGGCTCGCCCTCCTCGGCGACAAGCTCTCCGCCGAGGACGCCGAGCGCTGGGGTCTCATCTGGAAATGCGTCGACGACGCAACGCTGATGGACGAAGCGCGCGCGCTCGCCAGGCAGCTCGGCGCCGGGCCGACGAAAGGCTACGCGGACATCAAGCGCGCCATCTACGCCTCGGCGACGAACACGCTCGACGCGCAGCTCGACCTCGAGCGCGACCTCCAGCGCGAGCTCGGCAAGACCGCGGACTACCGCGAAGGCGTCCGGGCCTTCCTCGAGAAGCGCCCGCCGAAGTTCACCGGCCGATGACCGCGCAGACGGACCCGCAAGCCCAGGCCGAAGCGGTCGGCCGCGAGATGTACGCGCGCGACCGCGCGACGCACGCGCTCGCGATCGCGCTGGAGGAGATCCGGCCGGGCTACGCCCGCATGCGGATGACCGTGCGCGAGGACATGGTCAACGGGCACGACCTCGCTCACGGCGGGCTCATCTTCACGCTCGCCGACACCACGTTCGCCTACGCCTGCAACAGCCACAACCACGTCACCGTCGCCCAGGGCGCGACGATCGAGTTCCTCGCCCCGGGCAAGGCCGGCGACGTGCTGACCGCCGAAGGGCACGAACAGCACTCGAGCGGACGCACCGGCGTATACGACATCACGGTGAAGAACCAGGACGGCCGGACGGTCGCGCTCTTCCGCGGCAAGTCCTTCCGCCTCGGTACCCATATCCTGACGCCGCCTCGGACGGCCTGAACCCAGAGGAGGGAAAGATGACCGCGCACGACCACCTCGAGCACATCGAGAAGGCGAGCGTCGACGAGCTGCGGCACCTCCAGCTCGAGCGGCTGAAGTGGACCTTGCGGCATGCGTACGACTCGGTGCCTCACTACCGCAAGAAATTCGACGCGCACGGCGTTCGCCCCGACGACCTCAAGCGCCTCGAGGACCTCGCCAGGTTTCCCTTCACCACCAAGCAGGACCTCCGCGAGAACTATCCCTTCGGCATGTTCGCGGTGCCGATGGAGAAGATCGTCCGCGTCCACGCCTCGAGCGGCACCACCGGCAAGCCGACCGTCGTCGGCTACACCAAGGGCGACATCCACACCTGGGCGCTCGTGATGGCGCGGTCGATCCGCGCCGCCGGCGGGCGCTCCAGCGACAAGATCCACGTCGCGTACGGCTACGGCCTCTTCACCGGCGGCCTCGGCGCGCACTACGGCGGCGAGGCGCTCGGCGCCTGCGTCATCCCGCTCGGCGGCGGCATGACCGAGCGGCAGGTGCAGCTCATCAACGACTTCAAGCCCGACATCATCATGGTGACGCCGTCGTACATGCTGGCGATCGCCGACGAGTTCGAGCGCCAGGGCCTCGACGCGAAGCGCTCGTCGCTCCGCGTCGGCATCTTCGGCGCCGAGCCCTGGACCGAGGGCATGCGGGAGGAGATCGAAAGCCGGATGGGGCTCACCGCCGTCGACATCTACGGGCTCTCCGAGGTGATGGGGCCCGGCGTCGCGCAGGAGTGCATCGAGACGAAGGACGGGCTCACCATCTGGGAAGACCACTTCTATCCCGGAGATCGTCGACCCCGCCACCGGCGAAGTGATGCCGGACGGCCACTCCGGCGAGCTCGCTTTCACGTCGCTCACCAAGGAAGCGCTGCCGGTGGTCCGCTACCGGACGCGCGACCTCACCGCTCTCCTCCCCGGGACGGCACGGACGATGCGCCGCATGGGCCGGATCACCGGCCGCAGCGACGACATGCTGATCATCCGCGGGGTGAACGTGTTCCCGACCCAGATCGAGGAGCTGATCACCAAGCAGCCGCGGCTCTCGCCGCACTACGTGCTGGAGGTGCGGCGCGAAGGACGGCTCGACGAGCTGGACGTCATCGTGGAAGCGCGCGCCGACGTCTCGGCGCCGCTCGGCGAGGCGGACCGCACGGCCGAGGGCAAGACGCTCGAGCACAACATCAAGTCGCTGATCGGCGTCTCCACGCGGGTGAAGGTCGTGGAGCCCGGCAAGGTCGAGCGCTCGCAGGGCAAGGCGAAGCGGGTGATCGACCTGCGGCCGAAGGGCTGAGGACTCGCCCCGGCGAGGGCCTGCCCCGGCAGGTCGTAAGCCGGGGCCGGGGCCCGGCAGACGCTACTGGATCCCGGCGTTCGCCGGGATGACGATGCGCTACTTCGCCGACGGGATCTGCCCGTCCACGCCCTGGACGTAGAAGTCGACCTTGTCCTTCCAGTCCTGGTCGGCCTTCGCGTCCTTCGGCAGGCGCTCCTTGCCGGCGTTGTCGACGACCGGGCCGGTGAAGACCTCGAACGCTGCCCGCCTTCATCGCTTCCTTGATCGCCGGCGACCTTCTTCTTCGCCTCCTCGGGCACCCCGTCCGCGATCTTCACCAGGTCGTTCTGGCCTTCCTTCACGCCCCAGACGGTGCGCTCGGTCTTCCACGTGCCGTCCATCGCCTCCTTGATCGCCTTCTTGTAGTAGTTGCTCCAGTCGACGATCGCCGAGCCGAGATGCGCCTTGGGCGCGACCGCGCTCATGTCGCTGTCCCAGCCGAACGCGAACTTGCCGTTCTTCTCCGCCGTCTGCAGCACCGCGGTCGAGTCGGTGTTCTGCAGCAGCACGTCGGCGCCGCCGTTGATCAGCGACTGCGCCGCCTCGCTCTCCTTCGGCGGGTCGAACCAGCTGTTGACCCACACCACTCGCGTCTTGACCTTCGGGTTGACGCTCTGCGCGCCGAGCGTGTAGGCGTTGATGTTCCGGAGCACCTCCGGGATCGGGAACGACGCGACGAACCCGAGCGTGCCGGTCTTCGTCATCGAGCCGGCGATCACTCCGGCGAGGTACGCGTCCTCGTAGAACTTGGCGTCGTAGATCCGCATGTTCGGCGCGGTCTTGTAGCCGGTCGCGTGCTCGAACTTGACGTCGGGGAACTCGGCCGCGACCTTGAGCATCGGCTCCATGAAGCCGAACGAGGTCGCGAAGATGAGCTTGTTCCCCTGCGCGGCGAGATCGCGGATCACGCGCTCGGCGTCCGCCCCTTCGGGCACCTTCTCGACGAACGAGGTCTTCACCTTGGCGCCGAACTCGGCCTCGACCGCCTTCCGCGCCTGGTCGTGGGCGAACGTCCAGCCGGCGTCGCCGACCGGGCCGACGTACATCCAGGCGACCTTGAACGGCTCGGCGGCCGGCGCGGGGGCCTTGGCGTCCGCCGCCGGCGCTGCGGCCTTGGGCGGCGGCGGCTCTTCCTTGCCGCAGGCCGCGAGCGCGGCCACCGCGGCGAACGCCGCGATCTTCAACCAGGAACGCTTGCCGGGATCGAGCATGGGTTCTCCTTCGTGGGTCAGCCGGAGACGGATGGAACGGTTTGCCGAGCGAGGCCGGCATGTTAATGCGAATCCAGGCCGGGTTGCGCGAGATCAGCGCGAGCACCACGATGGTGGCGATGTACGGCAGCATCGACAGGAACTGGCTCGCGATCTGCACGCCCGCGGCCTGCAGGCTGAACTGGAGCATCGTCACCCCGCCGAAGAGGTAAGCGCCGAGCAGCACCCGCGCCGGGCGCCAGGTCGCGAACGGCGTCAGCGCGAGCGCGATCCAGCCGCGCCCGGCGACCAGACCCTCGACCCACAGCGGCGCGTAGACGACCGACAGGAACGCGCCGGCGACGCCGCAGAGCGCGCCGCCCGCGACCACCGCGGCGAGGCGGATCCAGCGCACGGTGTAGCCGAGCGAGTGCGCCGAGTCGGGCGACTCGCCGATCGCGCGCAGGACGAGGCCCTGGCGGCTCCGGTACAGGAACCACGCGATCGCGGCGGCGAGCGCCATCGCGACGTAGGCGAGCGGGTGCTGCTTGAAGAGCGCCGGGCCGAGGAACGGGATGTCGGCGAGGAACGGCACCGCGAACGGCACGTGCTCGCCGAGCTTCTTGCCGACGTAGTCGACCCCGACGAACGCGGAGAAGCCGAAGCCGAAGAGGCTCAGCGCGAGCCCGGTCGCGTACTGGTTGGTGTTGAGCCAGATCACGAGCACGCCGAAGAGGGCGGCGAGGATCATCCCGGCAGCGGCGCCGGCCGCGAACGCGACCCACTGGTTGCCGGAATGAAAGGCGGCCGCGAAGCCCGCGATCGCCGCCACCAGCATCATCCCCTCGGCGCCGAGGTTGAGGACCCCCGCCTTCTCGTTGACGAGCAGTCCGAGGCCGGCGAGCGCGAGCGGCGTGCCCGAGGCGATGGTCGCGGCGATGAGGAGCGCGATCTCGTTCATGTCGCCACCGCCGTCCGGTGATGGCGCACGGGGCGCCAGCGCACGCGGTAGTTGATCAGCGTGTCGCACGCGAGCAGGAGGAAGAGCAGCAGGCCCTGGAACACGCCGGTCAGGGCGTTCGGCAGCCCGAGCCGCGACTGCCCGAGCTCGCCGCCGATCAGGAGCATCGAGAGCAGCACGCCGGCGAAGAGGCAGCCGACCGGATGCAGCCGGCCGACGAAGCAGACGATGATCGCGGTGAACCCGTAGCCGGTCGAGACGTGCGGGGTGAGCTGCCGCAGCGGCCCCGCCGCCTCCATCGCGCCGGCGAGCCCCGCCATCCCGCCGGAGACGAGGAGCGCGGTCCACAGCGCGGTCCGGCCGGAGAATCCGGCATAGCGCGCCGCGTCGGGCGCGAGCCCGCCGACCTGCAGCTGGTAGCCCCGGAACGCACGGAACATGAACACCCAGAACACCGCCACGAGCGCGAGCATGATCGCGAAGCCCACGTGCAGCCGCGACTGCGGCACCAGGTTCGGCAGCAGCGTCGCCGCGACGAAGGTCTTGGTCTGCGGGAAGTTGAAGCCCTGCGGGTCCTTCCATGGTCCGAACACGAGATAGTTGAGGCAGCTGCTGCGCGACGTACACGAGCATCAGGCTGACCAGGATCTCGTTGGCGTTGAAGCGGTCCCGCAGCAACGCGGTGATGCGACGCCCACGCCATGCCGCCCAGGATGCCCGCCGTCAGGACCACCGGCGTCATCGCCCACTGCGGCGCCGCGATGCCGTGCGTGGTGACGTACAGCGCGACGCCGCCGGCGGTGATCGCGCCGAGCAGGAACTGGCCCTCGGCGCCGATGTTCCAGACGTTCGCCCGGTAGCACACCGCGAGCCCGAGCGCGCACAGGACGAGCGGCGTCGCCTTCAGCCCGACCTCGGTGAGCGCCGCGCACCGTCCGCAGCGGCTCGACGAAGAACATGCTCAGGCCGCGCAGCGGGTCCTTCCCGAGCACGACGAACAGGACGCCGGCGATCGACGACGGTCAGCGCGAGCGCGATCAGCGGCGAGGCGAGCGACATCGCCCGCGACGGCTGCGGGCGCGCCTCAAGCCGGAGCATGGGCCGCCTCCCCGTGCGCGGGCGCCGCGCCCTGCCCGTCCGCCCACAGGCCGCTCATCCACTGCCCGATCCGCTCCGGCGTCGCCGTCGACGTGGCGATCGACGGCGAGAGCCTGCCCGCGCGCGATGACGTACAGCCGGTCGGTGATCTCGAACAGCTCGTCGAGCTCCTCGCTCACCACCAGCACCGCGCAGCCGGCGTCGCGGAGCGCGAGCAGCTCGGCCCGGATCTGCGCCGAGGCGCCGACGTCCACGCCCCAGGTCGGCTGCGCGACGACGAGCACCTTCGGCCGGGCGTCGATCTCGCGCCCGACGATGTACTTCTGCAGGTTGCCGCCCGACAGGCTGCGCGCCGCCGACGCGGGGCCGCCCGCCTTGACGTTGAAGCGCTCGATGATGCTCCGGGTCATCGCCGTCATGCGGCCGAGGTCGAGCCAGCCGCCGGCCCGCACCGGCTCGCGGCGGGTGAGGAGCAGGTTGTGCGCGAGCGCCCATGGTCGGCACCGCGCCGCGTCCGAGCCGCTCCTCGGGAACGAAGTGCAGCCCCTGCTTGCGGCGCGCGGCCGGCCGACGCGCGCGCGACGTCGGCGCCGAGGAGCAGGACGCTGCCCGGCCGCGCGCGCCGGTCCTCGCCCGGAGAGCGCGGCGAGCAGCTCCTGCTGGCCGTTGCCGGAGACGCCGGCGATCCCGACCACTTCGCCGGCGTGCACCTGGAGGTCGATGCCGTCGAGCGTGACGCCGAACTGATCCTGCCGCTCGAGCGAGAGCCCGCGCGCCTCGAGCGCAACCGCGCCGCGCTGGACCGCGCGATGCTGGAGCTTCGGCGGCTCGGCGCCGATCATCAGGCGCGACAGCCCGGCGGAGGTCTCCTGCCGCGGGTCGGCGACGCCGGTCACGCGCCCGCCGCGGAGCACGGTGCAGGTGTGGCAGAGCGCGCGGATCTCGTCGAGCTTGTGGCTGATGTAGAGGATGCTGCAGCCGCGCTCGGCGAGCAGGCGCAGGGTCACGAACAGCTTCTCGACCGCCTGCGGCGTCAGCACCGACGTCGGCTCGTCGAGGATCAGGAGGCGCGGCTCGGTGAGGAGCGCCCGCACGATCTCCACCCGCTGCCGCTCCCCGACCGAGAGCGTGTGCACCGGCCGCTCCGGGTCGACCTCGAGGCCGTACTCGGCGGCCTTGGCGCGGATGCCGGCGGTGACCTCGGCGAGCGAGACCGCGTCTTGTCGAGCCCGAGCCAGACGTTCTCCGCGGCGGTCAGCGTGTCGAAGAGCGAGAAATGCTGGAACACCATCGCGATGCCGAGCGCGCGCGCCGCCTGCGGGTTCGCGATCTCGACCGGGCGGCCCTCCCACCGGATCTCGCCCTCGTCCGGCTTCACGACGCCGTAGATGATCTTCATCAGCGTCGACTTGCCGGCGCCGTTCTCGCCGAGCACCGCGTGGATCTCGCCCGGCAGCACCGTCAGGTCGATGCCGTCGTTCGCGACCACCGACGGGTACGCCTTCCGGATGCCGGTCAAACGCAGGCGCGGTACCGCGCCGGGCACGGCGGTGCTCATCTTTCCCCCTTGAACCGCGCGCTTCAGGCGCGCGCGGTGCGTTCGTTCTCGGCGCCGGCCGCGGCGCGTTCGCGATGCTCGAGCAGCTGCGCGGCGACCGCGACGGCGATCGCGCCGGGTTCCTTCCCCTTGATCCCCGCGATGCCGATCGGGCAGGTCAGGCGCGGCAGGCGGTCGGCGGGCACGCCGTGCTTCGCCAGCCCGTTCTCGAACGTCCGCCGCTTGGTCTGCGAGCCGATCATCCCGCAGAAGGCGAAGTCGTCGCGCTTCAGGACGGCGCCGACGAGCTCGTAATCGAGCGCGTGGCTGTGCGTCATCATCAGGAAGTAGCTCCCTGCGCGCGCCGCCGTCACCTCGGCCGCCGGTGCGTCGGTCCGGACGACCCGCACATTGTCCGGCACGTCGGCCGGGAACTCGCCGGGACGGCTGTCGACCCACGTGACCCGGCAGGGCACCGGACCGAGGACGCGCACCAGCGCCCGGCCCACGTGACCCGCACCGAAGAGGATGACGTTGAAGTCGGACGGCTGCAGCGGCTCGAAAAGCGCGGTCAAGCCCTCGCCGACCGTGACCGGCGCAGTCTCGCGCCCGCCGTTCGCGAGCATGGCGCGCGCGGTCTCGACCGCTCGTGCATCGAGCGCCGCGTCGCCGAGACTCCCCCAGGTCTCGCCCGCCTGCACCAGCAGTCGCGCCTCGCCCTCGAACGGCGTCACCACGATGCAGGGCACGCCGGCCTCGTGCCAGCGCGCCGCGACGCCGACCCACGGCGCACCTTGCGGCACTCTTTCCAGGAGAAGATTGGCGGCGCCGCCGCAGTACTGGCCGAGGTCCGCGCCGAGCCCGAACCGCTTCGTCTCGCGGTCCCCGCCGCCGCGGAGCATGCCGCGCGCGAGCTCGATCGCCTGGTACTCGAGCTCGCCGCCGCCGACCGTGCCGTGCAGCGCATGGCTCGTCACGATCATCTTCGCGCCCGGGTCACGCGGGGTCGAGCCCTTGCCCGACGCGACGGTCACCATCACTGCGTCGTGACCGCGCTCGCCGACGAGCTGCAAGGTATGGAGCCAGCTCATGCCGAGACATCCTGTAGCTTCACCGCGTCGACGGCGCGGAGCACTTCCTCCGGCGTCGCGGGCGCGTTGAGAAGCGGCGATCGCTTGTATCCGGACACCGATGCGACCGCATCCTTGATCGCCTGGAACACCGAGATCGCGAGCATCAGCGGCGGCTCGCCGACGGCCTTCGAGCGGTGAATGCTGTCCTCTGCGTTCTCGCCTCCCGCCCAGAGCTGCACCCGGAAGTCGGCGGGCACGTCGGAGGCCACCGGGATCTTGTAGGTGGACGGCGCGTGCGTCATCAGCCGCCCGCCATCGTTCCACCGCAGCTCCTCGGTCGTGAGCCAGCCCATTCCCTGCACGAAGCCGCCCTCGACCTGGCCGAGGTCGATCGCCGGGTTCAGGCTGCGGCCGACGTCGTGCAGGATGTCGGCGCGCAGGAGCCGCGTCTCGCCGGTGAGCGTGTCGATCGCGACTTCGGACACCGCCGCGCCGTAGGCGAAGTAGTAGAACGGCCGGCCCTTCAGAGTCTTCGGGTCGTAGTGGATCTTCGGCGTCTTGTAGAACCCGCTCGCCCAGAGCTGCACGCGCGCGAGGTACGCGAGCCGGGCGAGCTCGCCGAACGTGAACCGCTTCACGTCGCCGACCTCGACGTGGTTCGCCCCGAACCGGACGGCCTCCTGCGGCACCTGGAAGCGCTCGGCCGCGAAGGCGACGAGGCGTGCCTTGATCGCAGCGGCGGCCGCTTGCGCCGCCTTCCCGTTGAGATCGGTACCGCTCGAGGCGGCGGTCGCCGACGCGTTCGGGATCTTGCCCGTGTCGGTAGCCGATACTTTTACCCGATCGAGATCGAGACCGAGCTCGTGCGCGACGACCTGAGCGACCTTGGTGAAGAGGCCCTGCCCCATCTCGGTGCCGCCGTGGTTGAGCAGCACGCTGCCGTCCGTGTAGACGTGCACCAGGGCGCTCGCCTGGTTGTAGAACGTGGCGGTGAAGGAGATCCCGAACTTCACCGGCGTCATCGCGATGCCGCGCTTCACCACCGGGCTCGCCGCGTTCCACTTGCGGATCGCCGCGCGCCGCGCCGCGTAGTCCGACGACCCTGCGAGCTCGTCGAAGAGGCGGTCGGCGATGAAGTCCTCGACCCGCATGTCGTAGGGCGTCACGTCGCGCCCCGGCCCGTAGAAGTTGGCGCGGCGCACCGCGAGCGGATCGAGGTCGAGCGCGCGCGCGACCTCGTCCAGCACGTACTCGATCGCCAGCATCCCCTGCGGGCCGCCGAAGCCGCGGAAGGCGGTGTTCGACTGCGTGTTCGTCTTGCAGCGATGCGACACGATCCGCACCGCCGGCAGGTAGTAGGCGTTGTCGGCATGCATCACCGTCCGGTCGTTGACCGGTCCGCTCAGGTCGGCCGAGAACCCGCAGCGCGAGGCGAACATCAGGTCGATCCCGGCGATTCGCCCGGTGCCGTCGAATCCGACCTCGTACTCGACGAGGTAGTCGTGGCGCTTGCCGGTGATCGTGATGTCGTCGTCGCGGTCGTAGCGCAGCTTCACCGGGCGGCCGGTCACCCGCGCGGCGAGTGCCGTGGCGCACGCCGGGTGCGAGGCCTGCGTCTCCTTGCCGCCGAATCCGCCGCCCATCCGCCGGCACTCGACGACGACCCGGTGCGCCTCCACGCCAAGGGCATGCGCGACCTGGAGCTGCACCTCGCCGGGGTGCTGGGTCGAGCTGTAGACCAGCACGTCGCCGTCTTCCTTCGGCACGGCGTACGCGACCTGACCCTCGAGGTAGAACTGCTCCTGGCCGCCGATCCGGAAACCGCCCTTCAGCCGGTGCGGCGCGGCGGCGAGCGCTGCCCGCCAGTCGCCGCGCTGGAGCGTGACCGAGGGGATGACGAACGACTCTTTCGCGAGGGCGTCCTCGATGGTCAGGATCGCCGGAAGATCCTCGTACTCGACGATGCCGAGCCGCGCCGCCCGGCGCGCCGCGTCGACCGACTCGGCGACGACGAGGAAGATCGGCTGGCCGAGGAACTGCACCTCGCCGGCGGCGAGGATCGGATCGTCGTGCAGGATCGGTCCGACGTTGTTCTCGCCCGGAACATCCGCGGCGGTGAGGACGGCGACGACACCGGACGCCGCGCGCACGCCGGAGAGATCCATCGACTTGATGCGGGCATGGGCGCGCTGCGACAACCCGAACGCGGCGTGCAGCGTGCCGCGCGCCTCGAGGATGTCGTCGGTGTACGCCGCCTCGCCCGAGACGTGCAGGTGCGCGCTGTCGTGGCGGATCGGCTCGCCGGCGGTGCCGCGGGCGGCGGCCTGCTCTCGCGGCGGTCGCGGGTCGTTCATGCGGGCACTCCGCCGAGATCGTACAGCCGGCTCGGGCTCCCGGCGAGCGCGCCCGAGGTCTCGAGATGAAACTTCCGCAGCAGGTTCTGCGCGACCGTCGAACGGTAGCCGGCCGAGGCGCGCATGTCGCTGAGCGGCGTGAAGTCCTGCGCGAGCGCGGCGGCGGCGCGCTCGCAGGTCGCTTCGTTCCACGCCCGGCCGGCAAGCGCCGCCTCGCAACCGGCCCCGCGCTTGGGGATCGCGGCCATGCCGCCGAACGCCACCCGCGCGGAGCGGATCGTGCCCCCTTCCACCGCGATCGCGAACGCGGCGCAGACCGCGGAGATGTCCTGGTCGAAGCGCTTGGAGATCTTGTAGGTCGCGAACTTCAGCGACGGCGGCCGAACCGGCACCCGCACGCGCTCGACGAATTCACCGGGCGCCATCGCCGTCTTCTGGTAGGCGAGATAGAGCGCTTCGAGCGGGAGCTCGCGGCGCGCGGGGCCCTTGCGCAGCACGACCCGTGCACCGAGGGCGATCAGCGGCGGCATCGAGTCGCCGATCGGCGACCCGTTGGCGACGTTGCCGGCGAGCGTGCCGGCGTTGCGGATCGGCGGCGAGGCGAAGCGGCGCAGCACCTCGCGCAGCTCGGGGTAGTGCGCCTCGAGGGACGCGAACGAGTCGGTGAGCGAGACTGCGGCGCCGACGTCGATGTGGTCGGCACCGACCGTCACGTCCTGCAGGTCGGCGACGTTGCCGATGTAGAGGATGTCGCCGAGATCGCGGTGCTGCTTCGTCACCCAGAGGCCGACGTCGGTGCCGCCGGCGAGGATGCGCGCATCCGGGATGCGCTCGCGCAGGCCTGCGAGCTCGTCAGCGGTGCGCGGTGCGTGGAACGTGCCGCTCCCGTGCGGGAGGACGAGGCCCCGGCGCCGCTTCAATCCCTTCAGCTTCGCGGCGAGCTCCGCTTCCGACTTCGCGGCCGCCCGCGAGCGCGAACGCGCGGACGCGGTGAGCCAGGTCTGGCTGGTCGGCGGAACCGCGTCTCCCAGGGCGTACATCGCCTGCGCCGCGTCGACGATCGGGCGATAGCCGGTGCAGCGGCACAGATTCCCGGCGAGCGCATCGTTGATGCCGACGCGGTCGGGCGCGGCGCTCGACTTGTAGAGCGCGAAGAGGGACATCACGAAGCCGGGGGTACAGAAGCCGCACTGCGAGCCATGGCCGTCGGCCAGCGCGGCTTGCGCCGGGTGGAGCGTGCCGGTCGCGCGGTCCTTCAGGCTTTCCACCGTGACCAGCGCGCGGCCGTCGAGCGTCGGGACGAACTGGATGCAGGAATTGATCGCGCGATAGCGCACGCGGCGGCCGTCCAGCTCGGCGAGCACCACCGTGCATGCGCCGCAGTCGCCCTCGGCGCAGCCCTCCTTCGTGCCGGTCCGGCCGAGATCCTCGCGCAGGTGTTGCAGCACGGTCCGGGTCGGGCGCACCCCGGAAACGGTTCGGACTTCGCCGTCGAGGAGGTAGCGGATGGCGGGAGCGGGGGCCTTGGGTGGGTTTGGGCGGGCCATGGCGGAGCGGCTTGGTGGAACGTCGCGCAGGGCGCGGGCGGTACTAGTTTACCGGGTGGCCGACCTCCAAATCGGTCTACGATTCGACGCATGAAAGGCTTCCGCGCCGCCGGCCTCTTCGCGAGCATGCTGGCCGGCGCCCTTCCCGAGACCGCGGCGTCGCAGGACGCTTATGCCGGTCAGCGCGCGCAGCTTCTCGCCGAGATCGCCGCCATGGCCCGCGCGACCGCGAGCGAGACCTCGCGGCCGGCGTTCTCACCGCAGGTGATGGCGGCGATCGAAAAGGTCCCGCGCCATCGTCTCGTCCCGCCGGAGCAAGTTCCATACGCGTACGAAAACCGGCCGTTGCCGATTGGCCACGGTCAGACGATCTCGCAGCCCTACATCGTCGCGCTGATGAGCGACCTGCTCGATCCGAAGCCGGGCGACGTCGTGCTCGAGATCGGCACCGGGTCGGGGTACCAGGCAGCGGTGCTCGCCGAGCTGGTCGCGAAGGTGTACACGATCGAGATCGTGGAGCCGGTCGGAAAGCGGGCCGCGGGCGATCTGGCGGCCCTCGGCTACCGGAACGTCGTGACCCGGATCGGGGACGGCTACAACGGCTGGCCGGAGGCAGCTCCGTTCGACGGCATCCTGGTCACCGCCGCCGCGCCCTACGTGCCCAAGCCCCTGGTGGACCAGCTCAAGCCCGGCGGCCGCCTCGTGATCCCGGTCGGCGGCCAGTGGCAGGTGCAGGATTTACAAGTGATCGAGAAAAAAGCGGACGGTTCGACCGTGACGCGACGCACAATCCCGGTGCGCTTCGTGCCGCTGACGCGCTCCAAGTGAGCGCCGTCCGGGCTCAGGCGCCCGCGGGCTTGGTCTGCTGGCGCCGGAAGGCCGAGGGCGGCTGCGGCGCCGGGTCGTTCCAAAGGCCCCGCCGGGCCGCTCTCGCATCGCCCTCGGCAGCCTCGTAGGTCGCGCGATCGTCCGGCGTCTGCTCCCGCGCGTACTCGCGGTACCACCAGGCGTACCCGCCCCGGACCTGCTCCAGCCCGACGTCGCGGGTGCCGAGAAAGACACTGCACACCTCCCGCCCGAACCGGTCGCGCTTCGGGCAATGCGCCGCGACGTGCCGGCCGTGGACGAGACGGGCGAGGCTCTGCTTCGACACTTCCCCGTAGGCCTGCGATTTCTCCGGCGCGTCGATGCCGGCGATGCGGACGCGGTGCTGCACGCGGGCGGCGTCGAGGATCGTCACCGTGTCGCCGTCCTGCACCGCGACCACGGTGCCGCCGACCTCGTGCGCGTGCGCGAGCCCGGCGGCAACGACGAGCGCTGCCGCCGCGATCCCATGACGGACGCATAGAACCCCCTGCATCGGCGCGCATGGTAAGAACCGCACCCGGCCGGCGCGTGTGAATAAGTCACAGGCAACGAGCGGCTCGACTTGACGCGTGCGGAAACGCACGGCCCAAGAGCGACAGAAAGGTGACGCTCTACGTAGATATGGCTAGGCCGGTTGCGGGTCTACTTCCTCGGCGTTAGGCGATCGGGCGCGATCGGACCCAGCCCACGGGTGGAAGACGTCACACCCTGCGGCGCGTCATCCTTCGCAGCGTGAGAAGGTGATCCCGCTGGCCGCGCACCTTGTCACGCATACGTACAGACCGCGGTAATCGGGAACGCGAATTGCTCGACTAACGGGCAAGGAGCAGTCGAAGGAGGTTGGGATGAAAGTCCTGGAAGCCCTGGAGCTGGAACAGCTGGTCCGGAAGACCTTTCCGGGCAAGGGCCTGTTCTCGGCGCATTCGGAGCTCGGGCTCAACGCGAGCCGGCCGCCGGTCGTGGCATTCGTCCACGGCGGGCCCGATCCGTTCCTCGACAGCCACTTCGACGCCTGGCTCGAGGGCTCGCCGACCTTCGTCACCCCGTACCAGCTGCTGAACCGCCTCTGCCGCGCGGGCGCCCTCGCCCCCGGCGACTACGCGCTGACCAAGCGGCACTAACCCCAGGCACCCCTCTCCGCCGCGGCCCGACGGCCGCGCGCGCCCGCAGGTAGCATTCGGGGCCGATGGCCCGAGTGCACGCAATCCGGATCGAACCGCTGACCGCCGAGGCCTTCGCGCCGTTTGGAACGGTCATCGACGTTCGCGATCGCGCGCCCGACTACGTCGCTGCGAGCGGCACCCAGGGCTGGCACGTGGCGTTCGAATCGGGCCGCCCGCTCGTGTCCCTGCTGCGCACGCCGTATCAGGGCCTGCGGTTCCGGACCATGGAGCGGCACTTCCACGTGAGCCAGGCGTTCATCCCGCTCGGCGGCGAACACGCGGCGGTCGCGGTCGCGCCGCCGTCAGCCGACCGCGACGGCGTGCCGCCGCTCGACGACCATCCGGGCGTTCCTGCTCGACGGCTCGAAGGGCTACGTGCTCCACAAGGGCACGTGGCACAGCCTCGATCGCTTCCCGCTGCGCCCGCCCGACACCCGCTTCGTGATGCTCACCGATCACGAGACGCAAACGGATCTGACGGCGGCGTACGGCGCGGGGAAGCCGGCTGCGCTGACGCAGGAGGTCGATCTGGAGCGCGTCGTACGGCATCGCCGTCGAGTTCGTGCCGTAGCAGCAGGAGCGAGAACGCTTTCTGGCGGGGGATCGAGCCGACCCGTGCTCAGATGACTCCGTCCCGCAACATGGCGTCGAAGACAATCTCGACATACTGCTGCAGGGCCGCGTCGTCGACGACTCCACCGCGATCCCGGGTGCCGATCGTGCCGCTCCATGCGAGCGTGCCGGTCCGCGCGTCGAAGAGCCGCGTCTCGGAGATGGTGCGCGTCGGCCCGGAGACGGTTTCCGGCGGGACATAGGCCGTCTGCCAGATGCCGCTGTAGTAGCCGTAGAGGCCACCCCAGCCAACGCCGATGGCGACGGTACGGCCGGGGGTCGTGAAGCTCGAGTCCTCGACCCGGGTGGCGCGCGCGATGAGCATCCCGTCCGCGCCCGCTTCGGCGATCGCTGCCCGCAGTTTCGCTTCCTCGACCGCCGCGGGCTTGCCGCCGAGGATCGAGTACGCCTGCACACCCTTGATGCCCCGCTTGGCAAGCAGCGCGGTCATACGGTCCTCGAATAAACGCCGCCCCACGTCGTCCTGGGTGACAGCGACGACGAGCACGCGCTTGAAGGGCTTGCCGACGTACGCGGGGTTCGCGTGCTGCTCCAGGAGCCGGCTCTGGGTGCAGCCTGCCACGAGGGCAACCGCCACCAGCGCGACGCACGCGCGCGCGCAGGCGGCGCAAGGGGGCCTGAATCATGACGGGTACCGCTCGTGGAATCGGCGAAATAAGAGTGGCGGCCTGAAGTGGCGTCCCCAAGGACGCCCCGACGATACCCCAGCGGCCGTGATCCGGCTTGAGTCGGTCCGGGTACTACGCGGACGGGCATCACGGAGGAAAGCGGCACGAAGGACCGCCGGATATTGTGGTCATCGGCGAGGCACAGAAGTGCAGCGCCTGCACGAAGCGATCCAGCGGTCCGGCCGCTCAAGGATTGGGGCTAAAGTGACACGTGAAGTAGTTCGCCAGATCGTTGCAATCCACCAAGCTCGGCTTGTAATCGTATCCCGTGCCGCACGCGCAAAGCAGCAGCGCGGTGATCGCGAGCATGGATTGGCGCAGGGATCTCATCGGCTTCACCTCGAACCAGACGAAACGCAGGCTCCCCCTTGGAAACACTGCGGCGCCGCCGAGTATTCCGGGCGCCTCCCGAGCGGTACTCACCAGCGAGGATACCTACAGCGCGGGAAGTCGGGATCGTGTCCCGTGACGTGGTGTACAAACTTAGAACGCCACCGGATCGGTGGCGTTCGTCGGAGTTTTCGCGACGGTCAGTTCAGCTTGCGGCAGCGAGAGAAGCCGAGACCCGCAAGGACGACGCCCAGGAGGGCGAGCGAGCCCGGCTCGGGTATCGCCGCGTAGAACTGGTTCCCGATGATCCGAGCAGCGCCAGGGTCGCAGGCTCCCGCACGAACGCCCTGATCAGATTGGCGTCCCCAGGGGGATTCGAACCCCCGTACCTACCGTGAAAGGGTAGTGTCCTGGGCCTCTAGACGATGGGGACAACGGAACGGCGTGGTAATTCGTCCGCGTGGTGGTTGGTGGAGGTAAGCGGGATCGAACCGCTGACCTCTTGCATGCCATGCAGGCCCGGATTCTATCAGCCACAACGGGTTGCGCGCGTTTCGCCCAAAACTCCCGGCGTTTCCGCGCCTCTGCCGATCAATAGGTTACGGCTTTCTCGCCGGCGAGTTTTGGGCACCCTTTCGGGCCTAGTCGGGCGAAGTGGCCGCCGGTGAGCTTCAATGCGCAGCTCGACGAGGCGCTGCTGGTGACCCACGAATACCTCACTCTCTCGTTCCTCCTCTACGAGCGCGCGGCGACGAAACGGGCGGACTCCCGGCGAAGTCGTGCGGCCGCGGCGTCGGGTCCCCGGCCGGAGACCGCCGCAGGGTAGAAAAGTGGCGGAAGAGAATGGGAGTCCAACCCACCAAGGAGCGGCTGACGCCCTTTACCGGGTTTGAAGCCCGGCCGCCCCGCCGGGGGCGCATCTCTTCCACGGCTCGAGTCACGCTCGAAGCCGAAGCGAATGCGCGGTGACTCGCCGAGCTCACCGCGTGGACGTATCCCTTCTATTTACACGCCTCCGCGCGAAGCCAGCGCGCGACGCGCCAGCTCAGTACTTAGGCCAATTAAGTTGAATACAAACCAGCCGGTTCTCAAGCTCAGGGCTCGCGGGCAAACACTACGGGTAAGCCCGGTCGGACCGGTCCGCCGCTGGCTACTTGGTCTTCGGCTTGCGCGCCGGCGCCTTGCGCGCGGGCGTCGGCTTGCTGAGGACACGCTCGAACACCTCCTTCAGAGTCCGGCCCTCGAGGCCTTTCATGTTCCCGACGGTCGCCTTCAAATCGGCCTGCAGCGCCTTGCTGCTGAGCTTCTGGAAGACCTTCAGCGCCCCCGCGACGTCGGCCACGTCGCGTGCGCCGATCTTGCGCTTGGCGCCCTTGCCGTTGTCGTCGACCAAGCGGCCCGCCACCTTCATCAGGTTCGAGCCCGCCTTCAGCGCCGCTTTGTCGCTGCTAACCAACTGCACCGCTTCGCGCGAATGCTTGCGGAACAGCTGTTCGTAGCGCCGCCCAGCTCGCTGTACGAGTGAATGTCGATCATGCAGGTGGCGTTGGTGAACTGGTCGATCAGCCAGCGCACGTTGCGCGTCTCGGGTTCGGAGAACGCCGCGGGCCCCTTGTAGACGTCGCTGCAGCGGTCGCCGCTGGTGCCGATGCCGCTCGACCAGAGGAAGTCGCAGTTGCGGTTGAGGTCGACGCCGCGGCATGCATGGCCCGCATGGTTCGATCGGTTCTTGCGCGACATCGGATAGCCGCCGGGAATGAGGCAGAAGTTCCGCCCGCCGGGGTTGACCATCGGCAGCAGCACCAGGTCCAGGTTCAGGACGATCGCCTGGATCTGGGTCGGGAATCTCGGACCGAAGGCAGCGTCAGATCGATACTTCCAACGCGCCATTGCGACTGGCGAGAGTTCCTGCACGTTCTCGGCGAGCGCCTCGCGCACGTCTTGGTCGATCACCTCGAGCGCGGGATCGAGTTTCGATCCGACCTTCACGGCGCACGCGTCTCCGTGCGCTGTAGCAATTGCTACGAGACTTTCGCTCGAGTCGCCCGGGGGAGAAACAGCGGCGGTATTTCGCGCTCTGAGTCTCTTCGGACCGCCTGAAATTTCGGACAGAGGAGCCGAGTCGTCTTCGCAACTTGGTACCCACCCTCCGTGGCACCCGACCCAATCAATTTGAGTCGCATCGAGGGCAGGCCATGCGTTTGGAGCCGGTGTACTACTTCGGGTCTATTGACAATGTTGTGCCGTTCCTAAAATCTTGACGCCCTCGTCGAGCGTACAGGACCTGCGGGGACGACCACCGACTATTCGGTTGATGGTGGTCCGCTTCCCAACTGCAGCGCTTTGCGGTGATGCGCTGCAGGTACACGTGGGTTGTCACCGAACTTGTCTATGTTGGAGGGACCTATGGCCAAGAGACGTTCTCCTCGGCGTACCTCATCGCGATCTCGGGCGGCTGCAGCCATTCCTGCACCGTCGTCTGCTGCACGAGGGGGCCCCGTCCGAACCCCGGTGATCGTTACGTTCAAGCCCAAGGCGCAGCGGCCGGACAAGACTGACAAGGTGCAGATCGTCATGGACGCGATTTCCTCGCGCGTGCAGATGTTCGACGTCACGCAGTTCTCCGCCGAGATGGGCGGCGTGCCGACTGGCGTCGCTCGGGAGGAAGTTGGTTTCGACGTGAACATGTACGAGGCGCCGATCGTTTCGCTGTCGCTGACCAACCAGGAGATCGCGGCGCTGCGCCGCAACCCCAATGTGGCGATGGTCGAGGAAGACGGCCTGTGCTACGCGCTGCCCGAGACGCTTGTCTTTGAAGGGCAGCCTACGGTGCAGGCCGAGACCGTGCCCGTTGGCGTGCAGCAAGTGAAGGCGCCGCCAGCGTGGGGGTGCTCACGTGGCAGGGGCATCAAGGTGGCAGTTCTGGACACCGGGATCGACTGGACGCATCCGGACCTGGCGCCGAACTTCAAGGGCGGCGTCAGTTTCGTGCCGGGCGAGACCGTCATGGACGGCAACAGCCACGGCACGCACTGCGCCGGCACGATCGGCGCTGCGATCAACGGCTCCGGCGTTGTCGGGGTTGCCCCAGAGGCGTGGCTGTACGCGGTGAAGGTGTTGTCCAACAGCGGGAGCGGCAACTGGAGCTGGCTCATCAGCGGTCTCAACTGGTGCGTACAGAACCAGATCAAGGTTGCCAGCATGAGCCTCGGGGGAGGTGGCGCGCCGGCGGCGCTCGAGGCGATGTGCAACGCGGCGTTTAACGCGGGCGTGCTGCTCGTGGCGGCGGCGGGTAACGCCGGTCCAGGCATGGGCACAGTAGGGCAACCAGGCAAGTACAAGAATGTGATCGCCGTGTCGGCGATCGACAGCGCGAACGTCATCGCGACGTTCAGCAGCCGTGGCCCCGAAGTGGAGCTATCCGCCCCTGGTGTGCAGGTCCTCTCCACGATCCCGGGCGGCGGCTTTGGTCAGAAGAGCGGCACCAGCATGGCGTGTCCGCACGTGGCGGGTGGCGCAGCGGTCATCTGGGGAGCGCACCGTTTTGCGACCAACGTACAGATCTGGAATCTCCTCGCGTCGACGGCGGACAATCTCGGCCCGCCCGCGTGGGACCCGTTGTACGGATATGGGCGGCTCGATGTCGACCAGGCATCCCTGGCGCTCGTTCCTGCACCGGCCTTCCCGCTGAGGCCCTGACGCTTCCGCGAGCGCATGGTGATCGACGAGATGGGATCGGCCGGCTACCGGCCGGTCCCGTCTCCGTCTCCGGGGAGGTGCAGTGGAAGTCGAGGTTCACGCGCTCGTGCCGGATCCGGTGCTTCCCACGACTGCGCCCGCATCGACGCGAGCGGACGTGCCGCACGGCTACGGTGTCCAGGAACAGTGCGTGCCGTTCACGGCCGCAGCGTCAGCGGGGCTCCTCATTCGTTCGCCGTTCTCGTTCGGCTTCTGCGCGCCGGCCGCCGTTCCCGCTCGGGCAAGGGCGTTTTCGCCGCCCGTGCGATCCGAGGCGCACGATGCCTCCTGTGTCTTCTACGTAGAGGATCGCCCGTCGAGCAGCTTTACCGCCAACGCTTTCCGAGCGGCGCCTATCGCCTACCTCGATCCAAAGGGAGAACGGCACCTGCACAATGCCGTGCACCCGGGACTCAGCTTCTTCGATCGTCGGGACCAGGCAGGCATGTTCAAGCTGCACCTGCCGTATGTAGTGCGGACGCCGAAGGGCGTCGACAGCCTGTTCATGGCGCCCATCAACCGCCTCGGGCCGCTCCAGATCGTGTCGGGCCTGGTGGAGACGGATTGGTATGCCCACCCTGTCAACCTGATCGCGCATCTGCCGGCAGGCACTCCCCTGCACGTGGCGGCGGGCGACGTGGTGGCTCAGGTCGTTTTCATCGACCGGAACTTGCGGCGCGCGAAACCGTCGGTCGTCGCGCCCGGCTCGGCGGCGAGTCAGGCGCTTCAGCAGGAGTTGCTTCGCTGGTACATCAGCCACAACCAGGATCGCAGTGCCTACAAGAAACTCGCGCGAAGCCGGCACGGACGGTTGGACGCCCTTGAGGATAGTTCCGAGGACGATTCGAGCGGCGCTCCCCGGGTGGAGGATCGAGGCTAGCGCGGCGTACCCAGCGTGTGGACACCGCCGGCGTCGTGCTCGATTCGTACGACGTTGTCCAGCCGAGCTACAGCCAAGGCCTGCTTTGGCGTCATGGTGCCTAGCAAGAGCGGCGGGTCGGCAATCTGTTGATCGATCATCATGCCTTCTGCCGCGATGCTCGCCGCGCTGGCGTTCGGGCGCAGAGTGACCACGAACTGGAGGCGTTTGTCGGGGTCACTTCGGCTCAGAGCCTCGAGCTGCCGGCGAAGGTCAGTTGTGAGCGTGTCCGCCATGATGCGCCCTCCTTATTGAGCCCCGAAGACCGGCCCCCGATCACGATGCTCCGCGGACGCGCGCGCGTCAACCCCTGGCCCGCGCCGTGCCCCGGAACTTTGTCAATCACCAAAATGACCTCGCACCCTTCCGCCCGGAGTGGTGCGAGTCGCCGCTATGAAGCGGTAGCGGCGATCGTATCCAAGGGCTTCACGCAGCTGCTGAAGCGTCAAGGCTGCCGTCGGATGAGCGGTGACGTTCAAATGCAGTAGCTGGCGCGAGCCGTGCTCGATCATCACGAAGACGAAGAGCAGGCGAAAGCTGGCAGTGACCACGACGAAGAAGTCGCAGGCGACGATCGCGCGAGCGTGATTGCGTAGAAATGTCGACCACCGCTGATCGCCGCGGGGTCGGCCGGACGGGCGCTTCGGCATGTATTTGCGCACCGTTCGGGGCGAAACCCTGACCGGCAACCTCGAGCAGCGCAATCACTCGCCGATCATGCCATAGCGGATTCCCGAGGCATTAAGACGGCCAGAGCAGCGCCGATCGAGTATTTGCGGAGCACAGCTACGTCCAGCAGCACACAACCCCGGCCTCGGAGGTCGCGCTGCGGCTACCCGAGCGCCCGAAGCGGCGGGAGTTTTAGACAGTCCGGCTTTTTATTGGACAGTCGGCGCGGTGCTGCGGTCCTAAGTGCTTGTTTGTTGGTGGAGGTAAGCGGGATCGAACCGCTGACCTCTTGCATGCCATGCAAGCGCTCTCCCAGCTGAGCTATACCCCCCAACCGGCGGATGCGAATTATATCGGCGGATCAAGGGGGTGTAAAGGAAACCCCCGCCTCGCCCGCCGCCGCCGGCCTACGCGTAGCGCCGAAGGCGCTCCAGCACGCGCGCCTTCCCCGCCAGCGCAAGCGTCGGGAAGAGCGACGGCGTCTGCGTCGTCCCGAACACGACCGCCCGCAGCGGCATCGCGAGCTTCGGCATCTTGAGTCCGTGCGCCTTGAGCGCACCCTCGAAGGCCGACTGGATCCCCGCCTCCTCCCACGGGTCGACGGTCGCGAAGCGACTCGGCCAGCGCGTGCAGCGCGGGTTTCACCGCGTCGGTCACGTGCTCGGCGAGCAGCTCGGGCTTCGGCGCGATGTCGCGCGTAGAACATCATCGCGCGCTCGGCGAGCTCGTTCAACGTCTGCGCCCGCTCCTGCAGCAGCTTCACGACTACGACGAGCGACGGCCCGCGGGCGGGATCGCCGCCGTCGGCCACGATTCGCGGCGCCACCAGCTCCGCAAGCCGCTCGGGCGCGGCGGCTTTCAGGTACTGCTGGTTCAGCCACGCGAGCTTCTCGCCGTTGAACTGCGCCGGCGACCGGCTGACGTGCTCGAGATCGAACCACTCGACGAGCTGCGCCGTCGAGAACATCTCCTCGTCGCCGTGCGACCAGCCGAGCCGCGCGAGGAAGTTGACGAGCGCCTCGGGCAGGTAGCCGTCGTCCCGGTACTGCAGCACGCTCACCGCGCCGTGCCGCTTCGACAGCCGCTCGCCGTCCGAGCCGAGGATCATCGGCACGTGCGCGAACGCCGGCAGCGCCGGACCGAGCGCGCGGTAGATGTTGATCTGCCGCGGCGTGTTGTTCACGTGGTCGTCGCCGCGGATCACGTGCGTGATCGCCATGTCGAGGTCGTCGACGACGACGCCGAAGTTGTAGGTCGGCACGCCGTCGGCGCGCATCAGCACGAGGTCGTCGAGCTCGGTGTTGGCGAACCGGATCTCGCCTTTCACCAGGTCGCGCCACACGACTTCGCCGTCGTCGGGATTCCTGAACCGCACCACCGGCGTCACGCCCGCCGGCGGCGTCTTTCCCTTGGCGTTCTCCGGCCGCCAGCGGCCGTCGTAGCGCGGCTTCTCGCCGCGCGCGCGCTGCTGCTCGCGGAGCGCGTCGAGCTCTTCCTTGCTCGCGTAGCAGCGATAGGCATGGCCGTCCCGGATCAGTTTCTCCACGACTGCGCGGTACCGGTCGAGCCGGTCCATCTGGCGGAACGGCCCTTCGTCCCAGTCGAGCCCGAGCCACTGCATGCTGTCGAGGATCGCCTGCGTCGACTCGGCGGTCGAGCGCTCGAGGTCGGTGTCCTCGATCCGCAGGATGAACCTGCCCCCGTGCTTGCGCGCGTAGGCCCAGCAGAAGAGCGCCGTGCGGGCGCCGCCGACGTGCAGGTAACCGGTGGGGCTGGGCGCGAAGCGGGTGCGGATCATCGTGGCGTCTCCCGCGCGGGTGATTCAGGGGGCGCTCAGTAGCCGATTGTAGCGGACCGCGCCCTATGGGAAAATCGCCGCCGGCCGGGCGGTTAGCTCAGCGGTATGAGCACTCGCCTCACACGCGAGGGGTCACTGGTTCGATCCCAGTACCGCCCACCACCCCTACCCCGTCGCCGCAGCGAACGCCTTGACCGCGCGCCTGAACATCGGCCCGCGTTCGCTGGGCTCGACCCGAAACCCCAGGCGCTGCACGAAGTCGAGCATCCCGCGGTTGGAGGCGAGCACCAGGCCCTCGACCGCGGCGATACCCCGGCGCGACATCTCCGCGTCGAGCGCCGCCATCAACCGCCGTCCGACGCCGCGGCGCTGCCAGTCATCGGCGACGACGAGCATGAACTCCCAGCTCGCGTCGTCGTGCCGCTGGCAACGCGCGACGCCGACGATCGCCGAGCTTTCCGCACGCGAGCCAACCGCGACGAGAGCGAACGCCCGCTCGGGGTCCGGTGCGACGCGTTCGTGCGCGAGCGCCGGTGTCAGCGCCTCGAGCCGCGTTCCCCCTCGCTTGTAGCGCGTCGCCGGGGAGAGCCGCTTGACGAACTCCACCCACGCGGCTTCGTCGCCCGGCGCGATCGGCCGGATCAGAACTTCCCAGCCGTCGCGGGTCCGCCAGGTTTCGCCGCCCTCCGGCATCGACGCTCGCTACAGATCGCGATGTACGACGCGCACGGTGGCGTCGTCGGGGCTCGCCTCGATCGCGAAACCGAGCCCGCGGCAGAAGTCGAGCATGCGATGGTTCGCGGCGAGCACGTATCCTTCGATCCGCTTGAGGCTGCGCGCCTTCGCATCGCGGATGAGCGCGTTCATCATGCGCTTCCCGAGGCCCTTTCCCTGCCACGCGTCGGCGATGGTGACTGCGAACTCGCAGGCCCCGCCATCCGGCTCGGCCACGAACCGCGCGACCCCGATCTGCTCTTCCCCGCCGACAGTCGAGCGGATCACGACGTAGGCCGCCTCGCGTTCGTGGTCAGGGTGCGTGAAGCTGTAGAGCTGGCCGGGGCTCAGCTCCTTGAGCTCCCCCATGAACCGCTTGAACTTGGACTGCGGGGAGAGGTTGCGGACGAACGCGCGCTCGAGCTCCATGTCGGCCGCGCGAATGGGACGCAGCGTCGCGGCGCTGCCGTCCGGCAACGTCCAGTTTTCGTGGACCCCACCCGGCGCAGCAGCGCTCACGGGGTGGCGTAGCCGGCGTCCTCGACCGCCTTGCGGAAGGCCGGGGCGCCGGTGCGAACCGGGTCGTAGCGCACCTCGGCCTCGCCTCGCTCGAGCGAGACCTCGACCGCCTCGACGCCCGGGATCGCCGTCAGCACGCGCGTCACGCTGCGCACACAGCCCTGGCAGGTCATGCCCGAAACCTTGATCGTCGCCGCTTCCACGTTACTTGCCGTCTTTCGCCGGACGCCACCGGCCAAGCCCGAGCGAGTTCGTCACCACCGACACCGACGAGAGCGCCATCGCCGCGCCGGCGATCACCGGACTCAGGAGCCCGAACGCCGCGAGCGGAATCCCGAGCACGTTGTAGATGAACGCGAGGAACAGGTTCTGCCGCACCTTCGCCACGGTGCGCCGCGACAGATCCACGGTGTCGGCGATCGCGCGCAGATCGTCCCGCATCAGCGTGACATCGGCGGTGTCGATCGCCACGCCGGTGCCCGCGGCGAGCGTGAAGCTCACGTCCGCCGCGGCGAGTGCCGGGGCATCGTTGATCCCGTCGCCCGCCATCCCGACGACCGCGCCCGCGCGCTTGCGCGCACGAACCTCGGCCGCCTTGTCCGCGGGCAGCACGCCGGCAAGCACCTCGTCGATTCCGGCTTGCCGCGCGATGGCGCGCGCGGTTGCCTCCTGATCGCCGGAGATCATCGTCACTTTCACCCCGAGCGACTTCAGCCGGGCGACCGCGGCGGCCGAGGTGGTGCGCAACGCATCGGCGACGAGAACGAAGCCGAGCAGACGCCCGGCGGCGGCAACCGCGACCACCGTCTGCCCCGCTTCGGCGAGCCGCTCGATCGCGGCGCGCTCGATCGCAATACCCAGCTCGGCCAGGAAGTCGACCGACCCGAGACGCGCCGGCACGCCGTCGACCAGTCCGGCAACGCCCTTCCCCGCGACCGCGCGAAAGTCCTGCGGCAGCGCGGACTGGATTCCGGCCGCCTCGGCGCGCGCAATGACCGCCCGGGCGAGCGGATGCTCGGAGCCGCGCTCGAGCGTCGCCGCGACGCGGAGCAGTTCCTGCTCGGACACGCCCGCGGCAGGGACGACCGCGGCGACGGACGGTCGGCCCTCGGTGAGCGTACCGGTCTTGTCCACCAGGAGCTCGGTCATCGCGCCGGCGCGCTCGAGCGCGACCGCGTTCCGGATCAGGATCCCGGCCCTCGCCCCGCGGCCGATGCCGACCATGAGCGCCGTCGGGGTCGCAAGCCCGAGCGCGCACGGGCAGGCGATGACCAGCACCGCCACCGCGTGGATGAGTGCCTGCTCGAGCGTTCCCAGCGCGAGCCATCCGCCGAACGTCGCGAGCGCTACGCCGATCACCGCCGGCACGAACACGGCCGACACCTTGTCGGCAAGCTGCTGCACCGGCGCCTTCGAGCCCTGGGCGAGCGCGACGAGGCGCACGATCCCGGCGAGCATCGTCTCCCGGCCGACGCCGGTCGCGCGGCAGCGAAGCAGGCCTTCCCCGTTGACGGTGGCGGCGAAGACCTTCGCGCCGGCGCGCTTGGCGACCGGCATGCTCTCGCCCGTGAGCATCGATTCGTTCGCGCTCGATTCGCCGTCGAGCACGACGCCGTCCACCGGCACGCTGTCGCCGGGCCGCACGACGAACACGTCGCCGGGCGTCACCCGCTCCACCGGCACTTCCTCCACCCGGCCCCCGGTCTCGATCCGGGCGATGCCCGGCTGCAGCTTCGCGAGCGAGCGCAGCGCTTCGGACGTGCGCGCCTTCGCGCGCGCCTCGAGCCACTTGCCGAGCAGCACCAGCGCGATCACGACCGCACCGCTCTCGAAGTACACGTCGTAGCCGAGGCCGCCGAGCGTCACCACCGCGCTGTAGGCCCACGCGATGCGTGGTGCCGAGCGCGATGAGGACGTCCATGTTGGCCGCGCCGCCGCGCAGCGCATGCCAGGCGCCGCGGTAGAAGCGGGCGCCGCTCACGAACTGGACCGGCGTCGCGAGCGCGAGCTGCAGCCACAACGGCAGCACGTGATGCCGGCCGGCGACCATGCCCGCCATCTCGACCAGGAACGGGGCGGTGAGAACCGCGGCGAACAGGAATTGCTTCAGCAGCCGATCGCGCTCGGCGCCGTGGTCGGCGGGCGCGCCGGCCTCCTGGACCCGGGCGTCGTAGCCGGCGCGGCGGACCGCGTCGATAAGCCTGTCGACGGCGACCGCGCCGTGCGGAAAGGCCACCTGCGCCGTCTCGGACGCGAAATTCACGTTCGCACGGACGCCGTCCAGGCGGTTGAGCGATTTCTCGATCCGCACCGCGCACGCCGCGCAGGTCATGCCTTCGAGCGCGAGCTCGACGGTGTCCGTGGCGGCGGGGGCGTTCACGTCAACGGACGAGCACGACGGGCACGGTGCAGAGGTGCAGCACCTTCGTCGCCACCGAGCCGACCATCAGGTTCGACATCGCGCTCATGCCGCGCGTGCCCATGAAGAGCATCTGGCAGCCGGCCTTCTGCACATGCTCGACGAGGCTCTGCGCGATCTCGCCGACCAGGATGTGGGGCACGTAGCGGATGCCGGCCGCGTCGAGCAGCTTCCGCGCGGGGGCGAGCGCCTTGCCGCCCTCCTCGCTGTAGTACTTTTCGACCATGTCGTGGCTCACGGCCGCGCCGGCGAACCCGCCGACCTGGGGCAGCGGAAGGTGGACCGTCACGAGGTCGATCTCGAGCGGCTCCTTGAACCAGCCCGCGGTCTCGATGAGCTTCTGGGTGGCGCGGATGGCGCTCTCGGAGCCGTCTACGGCGAACATGATCTTGAGCATGCGTTGCCTCCTGGCGAGGGGATAGGGATCAGTATTGGAACATGAGGGCCGCCGCGGCCGTGGTCAAGTGAGGCAGGCGATGCCTTCCCGCACCCGTTCGATCAGGCCCGGGGTCCGGATCGCGCCCCAGACGCCGAGGGCGACGACGGCGAGGCCCGCCGCAAGCCTGACGCGCGGGCGCGCGAGGCGGCCGCGAAACCGATCCAGCGCGAGGCCTGCGACGAGCAGGTTCGGCGCCGTACCGAGCCCGAAGGCGAGCATCACGAGCGCACCGCGCAGGGCGTCGCCGCTCACGAGCGCGAGCGCAAGCACGCTGTAGACGAGCCCGCAGGGAAGCCAACCCCACACTGCTCCGGCTCCGATCGCCCGCGCCGGCGTATCCACCGGCAGGAAGCGCTGCCCGAGCGGCGCGACGCGGCGCCAGAGCCCTCTGCCGATCGCCTCGAGCCGGGCCACGCCGGAACCGGCGCCCGCCAGATAGACGCCCAGGAGAACAACGAGCGCGTTAGCGACGAGCGCGAGCGCGATCTGGAGCGGCATCACGGTGTCGGCGAGCGTAGCGACGCCGCCGACGCCGCCGGCGATCGCCCCCGCCGCGGCATAGCTCGCAATCCGGCCGATGCTGTAGGCGACGTGCATCGGCAGCTGCCCGACCAGCCCCCCGGCGATCGTCCCGCCTCCGGCCGCGGCCAGGACCGCGCGCCGCGCCGGCAGGTTCAGCGCCGCGACGATGCCGCCGCACATGGCTGCGCAGTGGACCCCGCCGAGCAGTCCTACGAGGAACGCGGAGAACGCCAGGGTCTCCACGTCAGACGAGCTTGGAGTAGCGCGCGCGCGTCTCCGCGAGGCGCAGATAGCGGTCGAACACCATAGCGATGCCGCGCACGACGAGCCGCCCGCGCTGGGTCACGGTGATCCACTCGTCCCCGATCTCGACCAGGCCGAGCGCTTCGAGCTCGCGCAGATCCGCCAGCTCGGCGGCGAAGTAGCGCTCGAAATCCACGAGATAGGCGATCTCTATCGACTCGATGGCGAGCTCGAAGTGGCACATCAGCGCCTGGATCACCGCCCGGCGCAGGAGATCGTCGGCAGAGAGCTCGACGCCGCGCATGACCGGCAGCTCGTGCCGGTCGAGGCGGTCGTAGTACTCCTCGAGCGTCTTCACGTTCTGGCAGTAGGCGGGGCCGATGGCGCCGATCGCGGAGATTCCGAGCCCCACGAGGTCGCACTCGGCGCGCGTCGAATACCCCTGGAAGTTGCGGTGGAGGTGTCCAAGCCGCTGCGCCTGGGCGAGCTCGTCGTCCGGCAGGGCGAAGTGATCCATGCCGATGTACCGGTAGCCCGTCTCGGTGAGGGTTTGCATCGCAAGCATCGCCAGGTCGATCCGGGCCGCGGCCGAAGGGAGCTCGCTCTCCGCGATACGCCGCTGCGGCTTGAACGTTCCGGGAAGATGCGCGTAATTGTAGAGCGCGATCCGGTCGGGCGCGAGGCGCCGCACCTTGGCGAGCGTCTCGCCCATGCGCGCCGGGTCCTGGCGCGGCAGGCCGTAGATCAGGTCGACGTTCACCGACTTGAAGCCGTGGGCGCGCGCCGCCTCGATGACGGCGGCCGTCTCCTCGAAGCTCTGCCGGCGGTTCACCGCCCGCTGCACGTCCTCGTCGAAATCCTGCACGCCGACCGAGAGCCGGTTGAAGCCGAGCTCCGCCAGGAGGGCGATCGTCTCCGGGCTCGCGCTCCTGGGATCCACCTCGATGGAGTACTCGCCGTCGGGCACCAGCGGAAAGCGGCTGCGTGATCATCCCCATCAGCGCGCGCAGCTCGTCGTGCGGGAGGAACGTCGGCGTGCCGCCGCCCCAGTGCAGCTGCCCGACCCGCTCGTCCGCCCCGAGGCGCTCGCCCACCAGCTCGAGCTCGCGTCCGACGTAACGGACGTACTTCGCCGAGCGCGCGCGATCCTTCGTGATCACCTTGTTGCAGGCGCAGTAGTAGCAGATCGTGTTGCAGAACGGCAGGTGCACATATAATGAGAGCCCACGGGCACGGCCGCTCGTGCGGCGTGCCTCGAGGGCGCGCTGGTAGGCCGCCGCGTCGAACGCCTCGACGAAGCGATCGGCGGTGGGATAGGACGTGTAGCGCGGTCCGGGCCGGTCGAACCGGCGCAGGACTTCCGCATCGACGACCAGCTGGCCCGGTTCCACTCGTGCAGTGCCTCGCTCTCGCAGGAGAGTGTGGCGGCGCGGCCGGCGGGCGTGTTGACCTGAGTCAAGCGAACACCAGCACCGACGGACATGGAGCAGGCGCCGGCCACGCAGATTGATCTGCATCACCTCAAGGCGGTGTGCTCCGGCTGCAGCCTGCGCGAGCTGTGCCTGCCGATGGGCCTCACGCCCGACGAGATCGAGCACCTCGACCAGCTCGTCTACACGCGCCGGCGGGTGAAGCGCGGCGAGAGCCTCTACCGCTCCGGCGACGCGTTCGGCTCGATCTACGCCGTGCGGAGCGGCTTCTTCAAGTCGGGCGTCGTCCTCGAGGACGGCCGCGACCAGGTCACCGGCTTCCACATGCCGGGCGAGATCCTGGGGCTCGACGGGATCGGCACCGAGCGCCACACCTGCGGCGCCACCGCCCTCGAGGACAGCGAGGTGTGCGTCATCCCGTTCTCGCGCCTCGAGGAGGTGTCGCGCGAGGTCCGCACCCTGCAGCACCAGTTCCACAAGGTCATGAGCCGCGAGATCGTCCGCGACCAGGGCGTGATGATGCTGCTCGGCACGATGCGCGCCGAGGAGCGGCTGGCGGCGTTCCTGCTCAACCTCTCGCAGCGCTTCGTCGCCCGCGGCTACTCGCCCGCGGAGTTCCATCTGCGCATGACGCGCGAGGAGATCGGCAGCTACCTCGGCCTCAAGCTCGAGACGGTGAGCCGCGTCTTCTCGCGGTTCCAGGAGGCCAAGCTGGTCGCCGTGCAGCAGAAGCACATCCGGATCCTCGACCCGGAGGGCTTGCGCGCGCTGCTCGCGCGGTGCGAAGGCTGACGCCGGCGCGCTGCGCCGGCGCTGGGGGACGCCTCAGCGGTAGACGAGCACCGGCACCTTCGAGCGCGCGAGCACCTTCTGCGTCACGCTCCCGAGCACGAGCGAGGCGAACTCGCCCCGGCCGTGCGAAGCCATGAAGATCACGTCGCACTTGCGCTTCCGCGCTGCGGCGATGATCCCCTCGGCGGGCGTCTCGGGCTTGCTCATCAGCGTCTGGCAGGGGACGCCGGCTGCCTTCGCCGCCTTCTCGATCTCGGCGAGGTATTTCTGCCCGAGCTCCTTCGCCCGCCGGTCCATGCCGAGCAAGGTCGAGGTGTCCAGGATGTACCCGTCGCCGAACGCGTACGGCTGGATCATGTCCATCGCGTAATAGGCAGTCACCTTCGCGCCGAGCTCCCGCGCCAGCGCGACGCCGGCCTTGACCGCTTTGCGGGCGACGGTCGATCCGTCGGTGGGGATCAGAACGTGCTTGAACATTGTCGTCTCCTGCGGGTGAAGTCAGTGGGTGGCACGTGGGCCGTCGGGCTCGCGCGGCGGCGGCGATCGCAACCCGGGGCGATTGATGTCGGTCGAGGTGCGCTGGAAGAAACACGTGAGCGCGCTCGACGCCGCCGCGAGCGCCCAGAAGGCGAAGAAGCCGATCGAGTAGACCGCGGTCCGGCTCGCCTGGAGCGGAGTGTCGAAGAGCGTGAGGTCGGTCGGGTCGAACAGCGTGAAGAAAATCCCCTCCGCGATCCCGGCGACGATGAACGACGGCCACAGGATCCAGATCAGCATCTTGCCCGCGATCATGCTGCCCTCCTCGCTTTTCAGCCCGGCGGCGCGCCGAGCGCGACCGAGGACGCTTCCGTCTGCCAGGATGCCGAGAGGCGCCAGGTCGCCGCGCCGTCCTCCAGCAAGACGTACCACCGGCCGGGCGCCGGCGGATGCATGGCGCCCTCGAACACGCCCCCCGCGGCCGCAGCCAGCCTGATCGTCTGGTCCTCCCCCGCGCGGGTGGGATGCGCGAGCCGGAGCGTCAGCCCGGCCGGCAGCGGCCCGTCGCCCGCGAGCTGGAGGCGCACCCGCGTCCGTTCCGGATTGAACGTCACCAGGGCGCGGATCGCGAGCGTTCGCGCGCGCGCCTCCCGGTCGAGGACTTGATTGATCGCCAGCCCCTGCTTGTAGTAATCGTCGACGACCAGCCCGTCGTTCGTGCGCGCGGCCAGCGTCCACAGCGCTACGCCCAGCACGACCGACGCCGCCGGCGGCGCGATCAGCAGCCACGGCCATGGCTCGCGGTACCAGGGGCGGACGTCGTCGGCAGCCATCGTCACCTCACCATGAAGATCGATTTCTCGCGCGCGACGATGCTCGGGTCGTCGATCGCACGCACTTCAATCTCGATCCCGTGCGCACCCTTTCCGGCCGCGCCGGGGTCGATGCGCAAGCGCACCGGCACCTGGCGCGTGCTTGCGGGCGGAACCTCGACCTCCGCGTCGCTCGCGACCGCGACCGAGTCGAGACCCGAGACGGCGATGCGATACCGGTGCGGCTTCTCCTGGGTGTTCATGAGCTGCAGCCGGTACACGTTCTCGATCTTCCCGCCCTCGACCTCGCGGCTCAGGCTCGCCCGGTCGCGAAGCACGTCCACCTTCAGCGGGATCCGGAGGTAAAGCGACCCCAGCACCGCGGCGACGAGGGCGAGGAGGATGGCGCAATAGACGAGCACCCGCGGCCGGACGACACGTTTCAACATCGCCTGCGAATTCCACCCGCTCGCGATGGCATTCTCGGTCGAGTAGCGGATGAGACCGTGCGGGTAACCCATCTTGTCCATCACCTGGTCGCAGGCGTCGATGCACGCCGCGCAGCCGATGCACTCGTATTGCAGGCCGTTGCGGATGTCGATCCCGGTCGGACAGACCTGCACGCACATCGTGCAGTCGATGCAGTCGCCGAGGCCTGCCGCCTTGTAATCGGCCTTCCGCGAGCGCGCGCCTCGCGGCTCACCCCGCCGCTCGTCGTAGGTCACGGTCATCGTGTCGCGGTCGAACATCACCCCCTGGAAGCGGGCGTAGGGGCACATGTACTTGCAGACCTGCTCGCGCATCCAGCCGGCGTTGCCGTAGGTGGCGAAGCCGTAGAAGAGGATCCAGAAGGTTTCCCAGGGCCCGGTCGAGAACGCGAGGACTTCGCGCCACAGCTCGCGGATCGGCGTGAAGTAGCCGACGAACGTGAAGCCGGTCCAGAGCGCCACCGCAATCCAGACGAAGTGTTTCGCCGCCTTGAGGGCGGCCTTGCGCGCGCCGAACGGGCCGGCGTCGAGCCGCATCCGCGCCTGCCGGTCGCCCTCGATCTTGCGTTCGATCCACATGAAGATCTCGGTGTAGACCGTCTGCGGGCAGGCGTAGCCGCACCACAACCGCCCCCCGATCGCGGTGAAGAGGAACAGCGACAGCGCCGAGATGACGAGGAGCCCGGTCAGGTAGATGAAGTCCTGCGGCCAGAACACGAAGCCGAGCACGTAGAACTTGCGCGCGGCGAGGTCGAACAGAACCGCCTGGCGGCCGTTCCACTGGAACCAGGCGGTGCCGTAGAAGAGGAGCTGCGTGAGCCAGATCAGCGCCCAGCGCCAGCCGGCGAACCAGCCGTGCACCGCGCGCGGATAGATCTTGCGCCGGACCTCGTAGAGCGTCTGCTCGAGCTCCTCGGCGGGCGCAGGCCGCGCGACCGTTCCGGCAGCGTCGAGCGGATTGTTCATCGCGCGGCGAGGTTCACTTTGCGGGCCGTTTGGTCGCCTCGGGGTGCGACAGGCTCCAGACGTAGGCGGCGAGGAGGTGCGACTTGGCCTCGCCCAGGAAGTCCTTGTGCGCCGGCATCTGTCCGGTTCGCCCGTTGGCGATCGTGGCGATGATGTCCGGTTCCGAGCCGCCGTAGAGCCACACCCTGTCGGTCAGGTTCGGCGCGCCGAGCTGCGGGTTGCCCTTGCCGTCCGCGCCGTGGCACGCAACGCAGGTCTGCTGGAACTTCTCCTTGCCGCGCGCGGTACGGATCGAGTCGTTCGGCAGCCCCGAGAGCGACATCACGTAGTGGGCCACGTCCTTGGTGCCGTCGGGACCGAGCGCCGCGCCGAAGGGCGGCATGATGCCGGTGCGGCCGTTCAGGATCGTCTCCTCGATCTGCCTTGGGTCGCCGCCCCACAACCAGTCGCCGTCGGCGAGGTTCGGGAACCCGCGGCTGCCGCGCGCGTCGGACGCGTGGCATTGCGCGCAGATCTGCAGGAAGAGGTTCTGCCCGATCATCATCGCGTCCGGATCGGCGGCGACCTGCCGGGCGTCCATGCCCTGGTACTTCGCGTAGATCGGCCCGTAAGCCGCGTCGAACCTGGCCCGCTCGGCCTCGTACTGCCCGGACGAGGTCCAGCCGAGCCGTCCGGCGTAGGCGACGAGCCCCGGATAAAGGATCAGATAGACGAGGCCGAAGACGATGGTGATGTAGAAGAGCCAGCTCCACCATCGCGGCAGCGGGTTGTTCCACTCCTTCAGGTCCTCGTCCCACACGTGGCCGGTGGTCTCGAGGCCAGCGCCCTCGATCCGCCGGATCGACTGGGACTTGAGGAACACCGCGCAGGCGACGATCGACACCACCGAGATGATGGCGATGTAGTAGGGCCAGAACGCGCTGGCGAAATCGCTCATTTCATGCCCCCCCGGCCGGCTGGCCGTACGTGGTCGTCTTCCTCGAGCACCGACTGCGCGGCGCGGTCGAAGCGCGCCTTGCGCCGCGCGCCGTATGCCCACCAGACGATCCCGATGAACGCGACGAAGCTCGCGACCGTGATGGCTGCACGGAGGTCGTTGATGTCCATGGCTATCGCCGATCCCTGATGAGGATGCCCAGTCCCTGCAGATACGCGATCAGCGCATCCATCTCGCTCTTCCCTTCCAGCGCCTTGCCGGCCGCCGCGATTTCGGCATCGGTATAAGGGACCCCGATCCGCCGCAGCGCCGTCATCTTCGCCTCGATGTCGCCGCGATTCGCCGGCCCGGTCGCGAGCCAGGGGTACGCGGGCATGATCGACTCCGGGACCACGTCGCGCGGGTTGAGGAGGTGCACCCGGTGCCACTCGTCGCTGTAGCGCCCGCCGACCCGCGCGAGGTCGGGGCCGGTACGCTTGCTGCCCCAGAGGAACGGATGGTCGTAGACGAACTCGCCCGCCACCGAGTAGTGCCCGTACCGCTCGGTCTCGGCGCGGAAGGGGCGGATCATCTGCGAATGGCAGTTGTTGCAGCCCTCCCGGATGTAGACGTCGCGGCCGGCCAGGTTGAGCGGCGCGTAGGGCTTGAGGCCGGCGACCGGTTCGGTCGTCGAGCGCTGGAAGTACAGCGGGACGATCTCGACCAGGCCCGCCACGCTGACGACGAGCAGGGTGAGCACGATGAGGAGGGTCGGGCTCTTCTCGATCTTCTCGTGAGTGAAGGCCATTGCGCGATCTCCTCTAGGCGTGCGCCGCTGCCGGGATCGGCGCGTCGACGGGGCGCTGCCCGGCGATGGTCTTCCACACGTTCCAGGCCATGACGAGCATGCCGGCGAGGTAGAGCAGCCCGCCGAAGAGGCGGATGACGTAGAACGGCATGCTCGCCTTGGTCGATTCGACGAACGTGAAGGTGAGCGTCCCGTCGGGGTTCACCGCGCGCCACATCAGTCCCTGCGTGACGCCCGCGATCCACATCGCCGCGATGTACAGCACGATGCCGATCGTCGCGATCCAGAAGTGCAGCGTCACCAGCCGCATGCTGTGCATCTCGGTGCGGCCGAACAGCCTCGGGATCAGGTAGTACATCGACCCGATGCTGATGAAGCCGACCCAGCCGAGCGCGCCGGCGTGGACGTGGCCGATCGTCCAGTCCGTGTAGTGCGACAGGGCGTTCACCGTCTTGATCGACATCATCGGCCCCTCGAACGTCGACATCCCGTAGAACGAGAGCGACACGATCAGGAACTTGAGGATCGGGTCGTCGCGCAGCTTGTGCCACGCACCCGAGAGCGTCATGACTCCGTTGATCATTCCGCCCCACGACGGCGCGAGCAGGATCAGCGAGAACACCATGCCGAGCGACTGCGTCCAGTCCGGCAGCGCGGTGTAGTGCAGGTGGTGCGGGCCGGCCCACATGTAGGTGAAGATCAGCGCCCAGAAGTGGACCACCGACAGCCGGTAGGAGTAGATCGGGCGTCCGGCCTGCTTCGGGACGAAGTAGTACATCATTCCGAGGAATCCGGCGGTGAGGAAGAAGCCGACCGCGTTGTGGCCGTACCACCACTGCACCATCGCGTCCTGCACGCCGGCGTAGACGTAGTACGACTTCCACGCGTTCACCGGGATTTGCGCGCTGTTCACGACGTGCAGCAGCGCGATGGTGAGGATGTAGGCACCGAAGAACCAGTTCGCGACGTAGATGTGCGGCGTCTTGCGCTTCACCAGCGTGCCGAAGAACACCACCGCATAGGCCACCCAGACCAGGGTGATCAGCACGTCGATCGGCCACTCGAGCTCGGCGTACTCGTGCGAGGTCGTGTACCCGAGCGGCAGCGTGATCGCGGCGGCGACGATCACCGCCTGCCAGCCCCAGAACGTGAACGCGGCGAGCCCGTCGGAGAAGAGCCGCACCTGGCAGGTGCGCTGGACGACGTAGTACGAGGTGGCGAAGAGCGCCGAGCCGCCGAACGCGAAAATGACCGCGTTGGTGTGCAGCGGCCGCAGCCGCCCGAACGAGAGCCACGGGACACCGTAGGTCAGGTCGGGGAAGATGAACTGCGCGGCGATGATGGCGCCCACCAGCATGCCGACGATCCCCCAGACCACGGTCATCACGGCGAACTGCCGGACGACCTTGTAGTTGTAGGTTGCAGCGTCCATTGGTCCCCTTTCTGTTCTTGAGCGGGTGCGTTCCCCGCGTTCTTCCGTCGTCCGCGTCCGGACGCGATCCTAGAGCGCGGCGCGGGTTGCCGTTTGATGCAGGTCAAACGCGCCGGGCCGTTCCCGCTAGGGACCGCGCGTCATGCCCATCAGCGCTGCTCCTCCCGGCGCGGGTCGAGCCTCCGCGGCGGGGGGCCGGTCGTCGTCGAGCAGGATCTTGAATCCCGGGCCTTCGAGATCGTCGAACTGCCCGGATCGGAGCGCAAACCAGAAGACCGCGCCGATCACGAAGACGAGTACGACCGAGAGCGGGATCAGGAGATAGAGGATGTCCATCAACCGGTCTCCCGGCCCGACGCCGCGCGGCGCAGACGCAGCGCGTTGAGCACGACGGCGAGCGAGCTGCCGGCCATGCCGACGCCCGCCATCCACGGCGTCACCAGGCCGGCCGCCGCGGCGGGGATGGCGAGGAGGTTGTACGCGATCGCCCAGCCGAGGTTCTCGCGAACGATCCGCGTCGTGCGCACGCACAGCCCGAATGCATCGCCCAGCGCGCCGAGCTCGCCCGAGACGAGTACCGCATCGGCCTTCGCCTGGGCGAGATCCGCGCCCTGCCCCATGGCCACGGAGACGTCCGCCTGCGCCAGCACCGGCGCGTCGTTCACCCCGTCGCCCACCATCGCAACCAGCGCGCCCGCGGATTTGAGCTCCTGCACGTAGGCCCGCTTCGCATCCGGGTTGGCTCCGGCGCACACGTTGGCGATGCCGAGCGTCGTCGCCACCCGCGCTGCCGCTGCCGGCGTGTCGCCGCTCAGCAGGTGCACGCGCTTGCCGAGCGCCGAGAGCCGCCGGACCAGCACCTCCGCATCGCGCTTGAGCGTATCGCCCAGCTCGAATCGCGCCAGCCACTCGCCGTCGCGGACGAGCGCGGCCACGCTGCCAGTACCGCTCTCGAGCGCGGCGGGCGGAGGCGCGCCCGCCAGTTCGCTGCAGAAATTCAGCGTGCCGACCCGATAGCGCCGCCCGTCGACGACGCCCTCAACCCCCGCGCCGGGCCGGTTCGAGACGCTGGTGGCCACGCGCTGCGTCGCGCTCCGGCCGTCCGCGTAACGCACGATCGCCCGTCCCACCGGGTGCTCGGAGGCCTGCTCGAGCGCGCGGGCAAGCGCGATGCAGGCCTCGAGCGGCTCACTGCGCCAGGGACGCGGCCGCGACGACCCGCAGGTCGCCGTGGGTCAGCGTACCCGTCTTGTCGAGCACCACGTCGGTCGCGCGCGCGAGCGTCTCGATCGCATGGCCTCGCGACACGACGAAGCCGCGGCGAGCGAGCTCGCCGGTCGCGACCGTGAGCGCCACCGGGGTCGCGAGCGACAGCGCGCAGGGGCAGGTCACCACGAGGACCGAGACCGCCACCCACAGCGCCCGCGGCGGATCGAGCTGGAGCCAGGCGATCGCGGTCGCCGCTGCGGCGACGAGCACTGCGAGCACGAACCAGTGCGCGTAGCGATCGGCGAGGTCGACAAGCGGCTGCCGTTCGGCCATCGCGCGTTCCACCAGCCGCACGATGCCTGCGAGCACGGTGTCGTTCCCGACCCGCTCGACCCGGACGACCAGCGGCTCGGCCAGATTGACCGAACCGCCGATGACCAGGCTGCCCGGTTCCTTCGTCCGGGGCTCGCTCTCGCCGGTAAGGATCGCCTCGGCCACTGCGCCGTGCCCGCGCACGACCCGGCCGTCGGCGGCGATCGCCTCGCCGGGCTTCACGAGCACCATGTCGCCCGGGCGCAACGACGCGGCGGCGACCCGATCGGTCGACAGGGATCCGGGGAAGCCCGACAGCCGTTCGGCAAACGCCGGCGCGAGCCGCGCGAGGTGGGCGAGCGCCCCGGCGGCGCGATGTCGCGCCTCGAGCTCGAGATACCGGCCCCCGAGGAGCAGGAACACGAACATCGCGATCGAGTCGTAGTAGACCTCCCCGGTGCCCGCCAGCGTCGCCCAGACGCTCGCGGCGAACGCGATGGCGATGCCGAGGGCGACCGGGACGTCCATGCCGAGGCGGCCGGTGCGCAGGTCGCGCCACGCCCCGGTGAAGAACGGCTGCGCCGCGTAGCCGACGACCGGCAGCGTCAGAAGCAGGCTCGCCCAGCGCAGGAGCTGGGCGACGTCCGCCGACATGGTGCCCTCGCCGGCGATGTAGGCCGGCACCGCATACATCATCACCTGCATCATCCCGAAACCGGCGACGAAGAGCCGCCAGAGCGCACGCCGGCGCTCGGACCGGTGGATGGCGTCGAGCCGCTGCGGGTCGTACGGGAAGGCCTGGTACCCGATCCGGGCGATCGCGGCGAGGATGTCGCTCAGCGCGATCTCGCCCGGCGTCCAGCGGACGAGCGCGCGCCGGCTCGCGTAGTTGACGGTGGCCGCGGCGACGCCGGGGAGCTTCCTGATCGTCTGTTCGTTCAGCCAGACGCAGGCCGAGCAGCGAATCCCGTCGAGGATCAGCGCGGCCTCGCGGGTTCCGGCCGGCGCGTCGCGTACGAACGATGCCTGGAAGACCGGATCGTCGTAGCCGTCGAATCGCGCCTCCCCCTCGGCGCGCCGCCCGGTCGGCGCTTCGCGGAAGCGGTAGTACTCGCCGAGCCCCTGCCCGACGATCGTCTGCGCGATCGCCTCGCAGCCGGGACAGCAGAAGCCCCGCCATTCATCGTCGATAAGTCGGGCGCTACGACCGCGGGGCGCGACAGGCAGTCCGCAGTGGAAGCAGGCCTCCAGGGCTCCGGTATCCACGATCAGCGGTTCGGCGGCAGCGCGTAGCACTTTGGATGTCTCGCGTAGGGGCGGACACGGTCGGCGGGGCGCCGGCAGGCGACCCACCTCTCCCGGCGACGATCTTAGCGCCACCGTCGATCCGCGGTCACTCGGGTGTGTCGTCAGCGGCCATGGTAGGTGGCAGCAGCCGTCGCCGATTGCCGACGATCAACCCGGTTTGCAACTGAATTCGTGTTGGACCAACGGGTTAGCACGCGGCGCGGCGGTTGTATCCAAGCCCCGGCACCAGGTTCGTCTGACTCGCCGGTCAGGATCGTCGGTGCAGCCCGTCCACTCTATGACATCAACATCGTGGCAATCCGCTTGAACGGATGTCCGGATCGTCTTGACGCGTTGCCCTTTTTACCGAACGAGTGTTAAATAGTCCGCGGGCGGGCATACCGAAACCAAAAGCAAAGGGGAGCTCGGCTGAACGACACACGCCCAGCAATCGGGCGAACGACAACATCTTGCTGAGGAGCAATGCCATGGACATGACCCTTCCCAGGGAGCTGCTACCCATCTCGCCTGCAGGACGCAAGCACACGCTCGTGCGGCCCGGCGAGACCCGGCCCGGCCAGTTCGAAGTCGAGTTCGACCCCGAGTACAGCGTGATCTGGGGGATGTTCAACCCGAAGGGCATGCCATGCTTCAGCCTGGGGCTGCTGAACGACATCCGCGCGCACGACGAGCAGCTCGAACTCAACAAGGGACGCGTGCTGTTCGAGGGTGAAACCCGCGACGCGCACTACTACGTCGCCGGGTCGAAGGTGAAGGGCGTGTTCAATCTCGGCGGCGACCTGGCGCTGTTCACGATGCTGATCCAGACCGGGGACCGCGAAGCGCTGGCACGCTACGCGCGTCGCTGCATCGATTGCATCCATCCGCGGATCCAGCACTACGGCGTGCCGACGCTGACGACGATCTCCCTCGTCCAGGGCGACGCGCTCGGCGGCGGCTTCGAGACCGCGCTCTCCAGCGACGTCATCATCGCGGAGGAAAGCGCAAGCATGGGGCTTCCCGAGATCCTCTTCAATCTCTTCCCCGGCATGGGGGCGCTCAGCCTGCTCGCGCGGCGGCTCGGCCTGCGGGCGGCCGAGGAATTCATCCTCGGCGGACGCATCCTCAAGGCGCGGGAGCTGGCGGACCTGGGACTCGTCGACGTCGTCGCCCCGGACGGGATGGGCGAATGCGCGACCTATCAGTGGATCGCCAAGAACGAGCGGCGGCGCAACGGCATGCAGGCGGTGTACCACTCCCGGAACATCGTCCATCCGATCTCGCGCGACGAACTGGACCGGGTCGCGGACGCGTGGGTCGACGCCGCGCTGCGCCTGGACGAGAAGGATCTGCGGATGATGAAACGGCTCGTCGCCGCACAGCAGCGGCGACTCGGGGGTGACGTGCCGGTTGACGTGCACCCGGCGGCCGCGCTCGACGAGGCCAGGGCCGCGGCCTGAAACACTGCTCGACCGCTCTCAGCAAGCGTCTCGCACCGGCCAGGTGCGCTTTCAGGACCCCGTCGGCGCGGCATCGGATCCGCCGGCGGGGCCACTTCCTCCGGTCCCGCGCCAGCCGCGGCTCAGCCGGCAGAGCTCTTGCGTTTCTTCAGGTAATCGGTGAGCTCGGCCCGCGTTTGATCGAGGTCGCCGCGCAGCTCCCGCAGATGCAGTCTCCCGCGTAGCCGCAGCTCGCCCTCCGCGCACTCCTGGAGCTCGCCGCAGGCGCGCGTCAAACGCGCCGCCCCGATGCTCCCGGCGGATCCCCGCAGCGAGTGGACCAGCGAGCGGAGCTCGCCGAACCGCCGGCCGTCGAGGGCGGCATCCATCTTGTCCATCAGCGTCCCGCTGTCCGCCACGAAGACGCCGATCAGGCGCTCCATGAAGTCCGAACGTGATCCGAGCCCTTCGAGCAGCGTGAGCTGCTCGTAGTCGAGCACGCTCCCGGATGCCTGGGGGGTCGCCGGCGGCTCGGCCGGCGTCCGCACCACCGTCTCCGCCGGCGCGCACAGCGTCAGCAGGGACTCGAGGAGCTTCGTCGCCTGCACCGGCTTGGTGAGATAGAGGTCCGCGCCGGCATCGACCGCCTCCCGCCGCGCCTCCTCGGTCACGTCGGCCGAGAGCACGATGACCGGCAGCCGCCGTCCTCCGAGCTCCATCACCCGGAGTGCACGCACCGCCTCCACCCCGGCGATGCCGGGCATGTTGCGGTCGATGATCGCGATGTCGAACCGCTCGCGCTGGATCGCATCCAGCGCCTCCTCGCCGCTCTCCACGAGCGTGAGCTCGTGACTCGCCCGCTCGAGAATCTTGGCCAGGACGGTGCGATTGACGGCGTTGTCGTCCGCCACCAGGACCTTGAGCCGCCGCCCCCCCTCGCGCCGCTTGAGGTAGTCGCTGATGAACACGACACCGTCGGCCTGGTCGGCGGCGGTGAAGGCGTACAGCGTGTTGAACAGCATCCGCTTCGCGGCCGGCAGCGAGAGCACCGACGAGTACCCGCCCTGGACGATCGGGGTGCGGTGGATCTCGGAGCTTGCCGGTGCGCACAGCGCGACCGGGAGCGGCGTGCTACCGAGCTGCCGCCGCAGCCGCGTCACGTCCCGCTCGGCCGAGCCCGCGTCGCTTGCATAGAGCAGCGCGCACCCCGGGGGCTGACGTCCGTCGCGCTCCGTGGCGTGCAGGTGCGCGACGGCCTCGTCGGGGCTGGTGGCGCGCACGCACGCGCCGCCCCAGCCGCGGATCATGCTTTCGATCTGCGCGAACGGCTCTGCCGGGAAGCCGATCGCGAGCACCGCCATCTCGATCCGCTCGGCCGGCTCCTGATCGCGCCGCTCGTCCGCGTCGAGCGCGAGCGGGAGCTCGAACCAGAAGGTGCTGCCGAGGCCGACCGCGCTCTCGAGCCCCATGCGGCCGCCCATGAGCTCCACGAGCTGCTTTGCGATCGTCGTGCCGAGACCCGTACCGCCGAACCGCCGGGTCTGGGTCTGGTCGGCCTGCGTGAAGCTCTCGAAGATCCGCCGCTGATCCTGGGGCGCGATGCCGATCCCGGTGTCGCGGATCGAGAACTTCAACGTCACCGCTTCCGGTCCGCCGTCCAACCGGGAGACGTGGAGGGTCACGCCCCCCTGCTCGGTGAACTTGACGGCGTTCGCGAGCAGATTGATCAGGACCTGCCGCAGGTGCGCCTCGTCGCCGCGCGCGACCGACGGCACGTCCGGCATGACCATCGAGACGAAGCTGAGCCCCTTCGCCTCGGCCTGCGCCCGGAGCATCTGCATCACCCCGTTGACGAGCGCGTAGAGATCGAAGCGGTCCCTGGCGATCGTGAGCTTGCCGGCCTCGATCTTCGAGAAGTCGAGGACGTCCTCGATGAGTCCGAGCATCGCGCGCGAGGACGCGCCGATCGTCTTCACCATCCCCGCCTGCTCGCCGCTCAGCGCGCTGTCGCGCAGCAGCTCGATCATGCCGATGATCGCGTTCAGCGGCGTCCGCATCTCGTGCGAGACGGTCGAAACGAACTGGCGCTTGGCCAGGTTTGCCGCCTCGGCACGGCGTATGGCGTCGTTCAGGCGCTTGACCAGCGTCAGCACGTACATGGAGAGCGCCACCATCGCGAGCAGCAGGCTCCCGCCGACGCCAAGGTGGGCCTGCCAGAACGGGCTCGCGTACAGCACGACCGAGAACCCGATGCCGCTGAGCACCAGCGTGTTCAGCAGATAGGCCTTGCCGTAGCGGAACCCGTTGCCGACGATGATCCACAGGTAGACGACGTACAGCGGCAACCCGTTGACGCCCGTTCGCACCATGAAGTAGCTGGTGGCCGCGCTGTCGACCACGGCGCCGAGCACGCGGCGCACCGGCGACGCGCCGGGTGAGATCACGATGCTCGCGAAGATCGCCGCAGCGAGGACCATGAACCCGAACATCGGCATCAGCAGCGACGTGCCGTCGATCCCGGCACCGGGACCGTCGCTGAGCGCCGCGGGAAGGAGATAGAGGAAGAACACTGCGCCCACCACCAGCCGCACGAGCGCCTGCTCGTGCTCCGTGTCGGGCCGATCCCTCAGGCGCTCGCGCAGCCGCCGCGCAAGATCGCGAACCGGGATCCTCACGCGTCGCCTCCGGGCTTGCCAGCGCCGGTCTGCATCGCGTCCTTGAGCTCCTCCTGGATCGCGAGCGCGTCCTCGCGCGCGCCGACGAAGGCGTCGACCAGCACCGGGTCGAAGTGCGCGCGGCGGTGCGATTGCAGATACTTGAACGCCTCGTCGGACAGCCAGGCGGCCTTGTACGGTCGCCGCGACGTGAGCGCGTCGTAGACATCGGCCACTGCGACGATCCGCGCGGGCAGCGGGATGTGGTCGCCGACCAGGCCGTAGGGATAGCCGGACCCGTCGAACTTCTCGTGGTGGCCGAGCGCGATCAGTGCGCCCATACGCAGGTACTTCGAGGGGCTGTCCTTCAGGATCTCGTAGCCGATGACCGGATGGCGCTGCATCACCCTCGCCTCGACGTCGGTCAGCTTGTCGGCCTTGAGCAGGATATGGTCCGGCAGCCCGATCTTGCCGATATCGTGCAGCGGCGCGGCGAGCTCGATCGTCTCCGATTCCTGCGGGTCCATGCCGATGGTCTCGGCGATGAGGCGCGAGTAGCGTGCCATGCGGATGACATGGTTGCCGGTGTCCTCGTCGCGGAACTCGCCGGCTTTCGCGAGGCGGAACAGCGTCTCCTTCTCGCGCTGCCGCACCTCTGCGGTCGCCTCCTGCACCATGCCCTCGAGCAGCCGGCCCTTGTCCTCGAGCGCCAGCTGCTGCCGGCGGAGCGTCAGCAGGTTCCGGCACCGCGCGAGACATTCGCGCGTGTCGATCGGCTTGGTCAGGAAATCCGTGATCCCGGCATCCAGGGCGGCGTAGCGCACCTTCCGGTCGTCGTGCACGGTCACCATCACCATCGGGACGTGCGCGTATTCGGGCATGAGGCGGAGCCGGCGGACGAACTCGATGCCGTCGATCTCCGGCATCTGGTAATCGACCAGGACCAGGTCCGAGGGGTGGGTCGTCGCCCAGCGCACCGCGTCGATCGGACTCTCGAAGGGCTCGACGGCGATGCTGACGTCGATGCTGCGGACGACTTCTTCGAGAATGGCGCGGCCGGTCGACTGGTCATCGACGACCATGACCGTGTTCTTGATGGCCGGAACTGCCCGGATCCTGGGCCTCGACATCAATGCCCACTTGGTGTTGTAGTGATCGAGACAGATTAGCGCCTGGACCTGGTCACGTCTAGGCGTATTCGGACCTAAGTCCGTGATGGGGCGGAAAAAGCCACACCACCACCGCCGTTGTCCAGGGGGCGATATTGCGACGCACAAAGAGCAACTATCGCGGAGGAGGCGGCCGGCCCAGCGCCCCTGAGGTTACCGGGATCCTCCTCGGGTTCCGGGCGCTCCGAGGGGTGGGATTCGGATCCTCACGATGGGCCTGCCTTCCGGGCTCCAAGCGAAAACGCCCCGGCGCGAGGCCGGGGCGTTTCGTTTTGGGATCCTGACGATGACCTACTTTCGCGCGATATACCTCGCACTATCATCGGCGCGACACCGTTTCACGGTCCTGTTCGGGATGGGAAGGCGTGGTTCCAGCGCGCTATGGTCGTCAGGAATTCTGTCGTGAGCCTCGCGACGCGCGGAATCCGCATGTCTCGGAGCTCAGCATTGGGGAAGAAGCGTTAGGTCGTGATCGCAGTTCGCGCCACGC
>CAVXND010000005.1:0-89904 GCA_963762785.1 uncultured beta proteobacterium | reverse complement strand
CCTCGTCCGCTATCTGACGCGCGACGACGAGGCGCAGTTCGCGATAGCGAACAAGGCGATCAGCGCGATGGCGGCCGCTGGCGAGAAGGCGTACGTGTGTATGGCCGTCCTGCTCGAAACGACGTGGGTGCTCGATCGCTCGTACGGAACGGAGCGGGCAGGGATCGCGCGCGCGCTGCGGGGATTGCTCGAGACTGCCGATATCGTCCTTGAGGACGAGCCACTCGTCGAGGCGGCGCTGGACGCTTTCCAGACCGGCCCGGCCGACTTCGCCGACTACGTCATCGCGTTTGGAAATCTTTCCGCGGGGTGCGGGTACACGCTCACGTTCGACGGGCGTGCGGCGAAGTGTTTCGGCTTCGACCTGCTCGCCGCGGCCTGATTGCGCGCCGCGCATCACTTCCGTCCGCCCGTCAGCTCCCCCGGTAGGTCGAGTAGCTCCACGGCGTGCAAAGTAGCGGCACGTGATAGTGCGCGTCGCGGTCGGCGATGCCGAAGCGCAGCGGCACGTGGTCGAGGAACGGCGGCTCCGGCAGCTTCACGCCCTGCGCCCGGAAGTGGTCGGCGACGAAGAAGAGCAGGCGGAACTCGCCGGTGCGCATCGCCTCGCCCGCCATCAGCGGCTCGTCGGTGCGGCCGTCGGCGTTGGTGCGCACGCTCTTGAGAAGCTTCCAGGCGCCGTTCTCCAGCACCGAGAAGTCGACGCGCATGCCCACCGCGGGCTTGCCGGTGACGGTGTCGAGGACGTGCGTCGAGAGTCGGCCCATGAATCGCTACTCCTTGGAGACCAGTCCGTCGAGCCGCAGGCGCGTGATGACGTACACCTGCCCCAGGCATGTCCCGAGCTCGGTGTCGCGGTCCTGCGCGAGCCGGCGCTCGAACTCGCGGAAGATGCCGTCCTTCGTGTTCTGCCGGACGGCGATGATGAACGGGAAGCCGAACTTCTCGCGGTAGCGGCGGTTGAGGTCGGCGATCCGCGCCATCTCGTCGCGCGAGAGCGCGTTCAGGCCGGCGCCGCCCTGCTCGGCGGTCGAGTCGCCGGTCATCGTGCCGGCCTGCGCTTCCTTGCCGGCGAGCTCCGGGTGGGCGCGGAGGAGCGCGAGCTGGGCCGCTTCGCCGGCTGCCTTCACCGCGCCGGCCATCGCCGCGTGCAGGGCGTCGACGCTCGCGAACGGCCGTGCCGCGAAGGCGCGCTCGGCGACCCACGGCGAGTGCTCGAACACGCCGCCGAAGGCGGCGCGGAATTCGGCCGCCGGCATCGCGTTTACCTGCTCGAGCGTCGGCATCGGCGCGTTTTCGTCATCCGGGAGAGCCGGGTCGGGGGTCGCCGCGAAGGATACACGCCGAAGCGCGGTGCAGCATCGGCGCGGGAACTCATCCGGCCCTCGGGCTGTCCGAAGCGGTCGGCCGTGTATAGAATGCGGCGGCGCATTCCACAGGAGGAGGAAGAGTCATGCAAATCCAGGCAGTTGTCCGTACCGGCCTCGCCGCGCTCTGTCGCGCTGGCGCTCGGCGCCGGCACCGCGGCCGCGCAGACAGTTCGCGTCGGGCTGATCAACACCTATTCCGGCCCGCTGTCGTCGAACGGCGACCAGATCGAGAAGGCGATCAATCTCTTCATGAAGCTCGGCGAGTGCAAGCTTCCGCCCGGCGTCAACCTCGAGATCATCAAGCGCGACGACACCGGCATCAACCCGGAGACGGCGAAGCGGCTCGCGCAGGAGCTGATCGTGCGCGACAAGGTGCAGCTCCTGACCGGCGTGGTGTGGACGCCGAACGCCATGGCCATGGCGCCGCTCGCGACCGAGGCGAAGGTGCCGTTCGTCATCATGAACGCCGGCACGGCGATGATCACCACGCTGTCGCCGTACATCGCCCGCACGTCGTTCACGCTGTGGCAGTCGAGCTATCCGATGGGCACGTGGGCGGCGAAGAAGTACAAGACCGCGTACGTCGCGGTGGCGGACTTCGGGCCCGGCCACGACGCGCAGGAGGCGTTCACCCGCGCGTTCACCGCCGGCGGCGGGCAGGTCGTCGGGACGGTGCGCATGCCGCCGCCGACGATGGACTTCGCGCCGTTCCTGCAGCGGGTGAAGGACGCGAAGCCCGATGCGCTGTTCGTGTTCGTGCCCGCCGGCAAGTCGGCGACCGGGCTGATGAAGGGCTTCGGCGACCTCGGGCTCGACAAGGCCGGCATCAAGCTGATCGGCCCGGGCGACATCACGACCGACGAGGAGCTGCCGAACATGGGCGACGTGCCGCTCGGCGTCGTCACCATGTTCCACTACTCCGCCGCCGGCGACCGTCCGGCGAACAAGCGGTTCGTCGAGGCGTACCAGAAGGAGTACGGCCCGAAGGCGTGGCCGAACTTCATCTCGGTCGGCGCGTGGGACGGCATGCAGGCGATCTGCGACGTGGTGCGCGCGCAGGGCGGCAAGGTCGACCCCGACAAGACGATGCTGCTGCTGCGCGGCTGGAAGAACCCGAACAGCCCGCGCGGGCCGATCGAGATCGACGCCAGAACGCGCGACATCATCCAGAACGAGTACGTGCGCGAGGTGCGGAAGGTCGGCGGCAACCTGGCGAACGTCGAGCTGGAGACGATCACCGCGGTGAAGGACCCGTGGAAGGAGATCAACAACAAGCAGTAGCGCCGGTGCGTTAGCGCCCCGAACCGGAACCCCCGCCCCGTGGCGGGGGTTTTGTTTTATCCTGCCTCGCCTCTCCGGGGGGAGGGGACAAGAAGGGCGCCCGTTGGAAGCCTTCCTCGCCAGCGTCGTCAGCATCGCGTTCCACGGCCTCGCGTACGGGATGATCCTGTACGCGATCTCGGTCGGCCTGTCGGTGACGATGGGCCTGATGGGGTTCGTCAACCTCGCCCACGGCGTGTTCGCGATGGCCGGGGGCTACCTGATGATCACCGCGATGACGAAGTTCGGGCTGCCCTGGGTCCCGGCGCTCGTCCTCGCGTGCGTCGTGGTGGCGCTCGGGAGCATGGTGCTCGAGCGGCTGCTGTACGCCCGGCTCTACACCGCCGGCGAGCTCGAGCAGGTGCTGTTCACGATCGGGCTGATCTTCGTCGCGGTCGCGGTCGCGCGGCTCGCGTACGGCCCGCTCCCGCTCGCCGCGCCCCTGCCGGACTTCATGAAGGGCCAGACCGAGCTCCTCGGGCGCTCGTTCCCGAGCTACCGCGTGGTCGTCATTGTGTCGAGCGCGGTGCTCATCGCCGTGCTGTGGATCGGCCTCGAGCGCACGCGCTGGGGCGCGATGGTGCGCGCGGCGGTGGACAACCGCGCGATGGCGCAGTCGGTCGGGATCAACACCGGGCGCCTCTTCACCTTCACCTTCGCGCTCGGCAGCGGGCTCGCCGCGCTCGGCGGCGCGCTCGGCGCCGACCTGATCGCGATGACGCCGACCTATCCGTTCGAGCAGCTCGTGTACTTCCTGATCGTGGTGTCGATCGGGGGCCTGGGGACGCTGCGCGGGCCGTTCCTCGGCGCGCTGCTGATCGGGATCGGCGACACCGCCTGCAAGTACTGGGTGCCGCAGTTCGGCGCGTTCTTCGTCTACGCCGCGACCATGGCGATCCTGCTGTGGCGGCCGCAGGGCCTGCTCGGGAAGAAGACCTGATGTTCGATCCTGCGCGCATCGGTTATGCGGGGTCGGCGCGGCTGCGGCCGATCGAGCTCCTGCCGTGGGTGCTGGCGGCGCTGGTCTACTTCTTCGCGCCGAACTACCTGCCGCTCGGCGCGTACGTCGTGATCATCATCCTGTTCGCGCTGTCGCTCGATCTGATCCTCGGCTACGGCGGGATCGTGACGCTCGGGCACGCGGCGTATTTCGGGTTCGGGGCGTACGCGGCCGGCGTGTTCGCGATCCGCGTCAGCGGCGATCCGCTGCTCGGGCTCGTCGTGGCGGCGGTCGGGGCGGGGCTGCTGGGGCTCGCGACCGGCGCCGTGATCCTGCGCACGCACGCCCTTGCGCTGCTGATGCTGACGCTCGCCATCACCTCGATCGTGTTCGAGGTCGCGAACAAGTGGACCGACGTCACCGGCGGGGCGGACGGGCTGCACAGCGTGCCGATCCAGCCGATCCTCGGGATGTTCCGGTTCGACATGTTCGGGAAGACCGCCTTCCTGTACTGCCTGATCGTGCTCGCGGTCGCGTGGTGGCTGGTGCGCACGATCGTCCATTCGCCGTTCGGCGTCGCGCTCACCGGCACGCGCGAGAACGACGTGCGCATGCACGCGATCGGGGCGCCGGTGTACCGGCGGCGGCTGTACGCGTACGCGATCTCCGCGACGCTCGCGGGCATCGCCGGCGGGCTGCTCACGCAGACGACGCAGTTCGTCGGGCTGTCGGTGCTCGGGTTCGAGCGGTCGGGCGAGCTGCTGGTGATGCTGGTGCTCGGCGGCGTGCGGCGGATCTACGGCGCGTTCGTCGGGCCGCTGGTGTTCATCGTCGCGCAGGACTACCTCGCCAAGCAGTCGCCGGAGTACTGGACGCTCGGGATCGGCGTGCTGCTGATCGTGATCGTGATGTTCGCGCGCGGCGGGCTGCTGGGCCTGATCGACCGGGCGCGGGAGAAGCTGTGGAGGAAGGGGTGAGCGTCGCCCTCGAGACGCGCGCGCTGTGCAAGAGCTTCGGCGCGCTGACGGTCGCGGACAACATCGAGTTCCGGCTCGAGCAGGGCGCGCGGCACGCGCTGATCGGGCCGAACGGCGCGGGGAAGACCACGTTCATCAACATGCTGACCGGCCGGCTCGAGCCGACGACCGGGCAGGTCTTCCTCGGCGGCGAGGACGTCACGCGCCTCGCGCAGTCGGCGCGGGTGAAGCGGGGGCTGGGGCGGACGTTCCAGATCAACACGCTGTTCCGCGACCTGACGGTGCTCGACAACGTCGCGCTCGGGATCGCGGAGCGGCTCGGCGTCGCCGGGCGGCTGTGGCGGCCGGCCTCGGCGTATCGCGAGGTGCGCGACGAATCGATGGCGTTCCTCGAGAGCCTGGGCATCGCCGCGGACGCGGCCTCGCGCGTGCTCGACCTGCCGTACGGGAAGCAGCGGCTGGTGGAGATCGCGATCGCGCTTGGGTCTGAAGCCGAAGGTGCTGCTGCTCGACGAGCCGGCGGCGGGGGTGCCGTCGCACGAGTCGGAGCGGATCCTGGAGGTGCTCGACCGGCTGCCGGCGGAGATCGCGATCCTGATCATCGAGCACGACATGGATCTCGTGTTCCGGTTCGCGAAGCGGATCACGGTTCTCGTGCAGGGGCAGGTGCTGGTCGAGGGCACGCCGGACGAGATCGCCGCCGACCGGCGGGTGCACGAGGTGTACCTCGGGGAAGGGCAGGGGCATGGCTGAGGCGCTCCGGCTCGACCGCGTGCGCGCGGGGTACGGCGAGACCGTCGTGCTCGAGGACATCGCGTTCACCCTCGCCGAGCGCGGCTCGCTCGCGGTGCTCGGGCGCAACGGCGTCGGCAAGACGACGCTCCTCGCGACCATCATGGGCCACACCACCTTCCATTCAGGGGACATGGCGTTCCGGGGCCAGACGCTCACGCGCATGCCGGCGTTCGAGCGCAACCGCGCCGGCATCGGCTACGTGCCGCAGGCGCGGGAGGTGTTTCCGTCGCTGTCGGTCGAGGAGAACCTGACCGTCGCGGGCCGGGCGGGCCGGTGGACCCTGGAGCGCGTGTACGAGCTCTTCCCCCGTCTCGCCGAGCGGCGCTCGCACATGGGGAACCAGATCTCCGGCGGCGAGCAACAGATGCTCTCGATCGGGCGGGCGCTGATGGGGAATCCGACGCTGCTCCTGATGGACGAGCCGCTGGAAGGGCTCGCGCCGATCATCGTGGAGACGATCCTGAAGGCGATGGAGCGGCTGATCCGCGAAGAGGCGCTGACCGTCGTGCTGGTGGAGCAGTCGGCGAAGCTCGCGCTGCAGGTGACCGAGAGCGTGCTCGTGCTGAGCCGCGGGCGGATCGTGCATCACGGGCCGAGCGCGGAGCTGCTGGCGGATCCGGAGCGGCTCACTTCCCTCGTCGTGGCTCAGTAATGGCTGCCAAATCCACGAAGAAACGCGCCGCGCCGTATCCGCGCGACCTGGTCGGCTACGGCCGCAATCCGCCGCATCCCCACTGGCCCGGCGACGCGCGCGTCGCGGTCCAGTTCGTCCTCAACTACGAGGAGGGCAGCGAGAACAACGTGCTGCACGGGGACAAGGGCTCCGAGCAGTTCCTGTCGGAGATCGTCGGCGCGGCGTCGTATCCGGCGCGGCACATGAGCATGGAGTCGATCTACGAGTACGGCTCGCGGGTCGGCGCGTGGCGGATCCTGCGGGAGTTCGAGCGGCGGAAGCTGCCGCTGACGGTGTTCGGGGTGTCGATGGCGCTGGAGCGGAACCCCGAGCTGACGGCGGCGTTCGTGGAGCTCGGGCACGAGATCGCGTGCCACGGGTTGCGGTGGATTCACTACCAGAACTTCGCGCCGAAGCTCGAGGCCGAGCACATGCGCGTCGCGACCGAGATCATCAAGCGGATGACCGGGGGGAAGTGGCCGCTCGGGTGGTACACGGGGCGGGACAGTCCGAACACGCGGCGGCTGGTGGTGGAGCACGGCGGGTTCGAGTACGACTCGGACTACTACGGGGACGATCTGCCGTTCTGGACCGAGGTGGAGACGTCGAAGGGGAAGAAGGTTCGGCACCTGGTGGTGCCGTACACGCTGGATGCGAACGACATGCGGTTCGCGACGCCGCAGGGGTTCAATACTTCGGAGCAGTTCTTTACGTATCTGCGGGATGCGTTCGACGTGCTGTATGCGGAGGGGGCGGAGGCGCCGAAGATGATGTCGGTGGGGATGCACTGCCGGCTGCTGGGGCGGCCGGGGAGGATGCGGGGGTTACAGCGGTTTCTGGATCATGTGCAGGCGCATGATCGCGTCTGGGTGACGAGAAGGATCGATATCGCGAGGCATTGGAAGGGGAGGTCGGCGCAGGTGTCGTAACCACAGGAGGAGGTCGAAATGGCGAAGGGCAAAGCAGGACGCTGCTTCATCGTCGGGCCCAACAGTCTGCGTGCCATCGGTTCCGTGCTGGGTTTTGCGGTCGCCTGCGGCGGCGCGGGCGCCCAGGAGCCCTACCCGGTGAAATCGGTCCAGATGGTCGTGTCCTTCGCCGCCGGCGGCCCCACCGATACCGTCGCACGCGTGATGAGCGCGAAGATGGCGGACCTCCTGGGACAACCGTTCGTGGTCGAGAACCGGGCCGGCGCGGGCGGCAACGTCGGCGCCGACGTCGTCGCGAGAGCCGCGCCCGACGGCTACACGCTGTTGATGGGCACGGTGTCGACGCACGCGATCAACCCCGGGCTCTACCAGAAGATGCCTTACGACCCGGTGCGCGACTTCGTGCCGGCCGGGCAGGTCGGGGTGACGCCGACCCTCCTAGCGGTGCATCCCTCGGTGCCGGCGCGGGACGTGAAGGAGCTGGTCGCGCTGCTCAAGGCGAATCCCGCGAAGTACAGCTACGGTTCTTCCGGCCTCGGGTCGATCCTGCATCTCTGCGGCGAGCAGTTCAAGACGGCGGCGGGCGGGCTCAGCGCCGTTCACGTGCCGTACAAGGGGTCCGCGCCGATGATGAGCGACCTCGTGGGCGGGCAGATCTCGATGGCGTTCGACGCGACGCCGACCGCGATGCCCCAGCTGCAGGCCGGCACGATCCGCGCGATCGGGGCCGGCATGGCGACGCGAGCGCGCGCGCTGCCCGACCTGCCGACGCTGCAGGAGCAGGGCATCAAGGATTTCGAGTGCTACACGTGGAACGTGATCTTCGCGCCGGCGAAGACGTCGCCGCAGATCGTTGCGCGGTTGAACGAGGCGATCAACAAGGCGCTGGCCGATCCGGCGGTATTCAAGCGCCTGCAGGAGGTCGGGGTCGATCCGACGCCGGGGAGTACGCCGGCGGGGGTTGCGGAGTTCATCAAGGTGGAGCTTGCGAAATGGGCGGCGATCATCAAGGCGTCGGGGGCGGAGCTCGACTGAGGGGGCGGCGCTCTGCCGGGACGATCTGCATCTCACGACGGCGCACCGTCGACGCTCGCGCGGAGTAGCTCATCACATGGAGGGAAGGTCCCATGACTAGGCATGTGTGGCAGTTCATACCTGACGCCCAGATCATGAACAGGCACTATACGATCGAACTGAACTCCTCTCTGAAGGAGTCGCCGTTTCTGATGATCTGTTCGAATGCCGAAGCCATGGCACCCGGTTCCCGCGTGGGGATTGGCACCAGGGACAGTATTCAGGCTAGCCGATGCGCTGCTGACGTCTACACTGCCCATTGGCGATTCGACGCGGACCCGCCGAATGGTCCCAGTGGGATCGCTGGGGGCAACAGAGGTTTGAGCATCGTCAACAAGAAGAGCGGTTTGCCTCTGAGCGACGGAAATCTGCAGGGCCGATCCGACGGCGCGGGCGATCGGATCGTGGTCGCCCAACGGGTTCAGATCGAGGAAGCAGAGAGCGGAAGCACCCGGGTAGGGACGAACGAGTTCTGTTTTCTCAGGCCAGCCCCAGCTGAATTCAACGCTACGGGCAAGTTGAGAGTCGGTGCAACGCTTGAGGTCCTGGCGGCGACTAAACCGCAGAAGGTCTGGCCGCATTATTCCTTGGCGTGGTCCAAGGAGTATGGCGCGGAGTCCGCCGCGGACGGATCGATCAAATCCAGGGAAATCGGCACCGGTGCCGTCTTTCGGCTGATGCCGGCCACTTGGGACTTCCAGGCCGGGCACCGTGCTCTCGATCTGCCCAAGGCGGACGTCCAAAAGCAGATAGCGGAGATCTGGCTCGGGGCGATTGGGATCAGCCTGACCAATATGGGCGCCTCGATGCAGGGCGGCAGTTCCCTCGCGCCGAAGCTGGGACCCGCTTCGGCGGCACCTTTGGCGATCGGTGCAATCCTTAGCCTCGTGCAAGCCGGCCTCGCAACGTCGGACCTGCTCGATGGCCAGGGCAAGAAGAGCGATATAGAGCTGCTTTACGACGCGTTGATTCCCGAGATTCGAAACATCGTCAAGGAGGAGTTCGACCAGCACGATCTGCGAGAAGCGAACCAAATATTGGACGAGGCCCGTAGTCACTTCCTCGATGCGATCCTCATGTACAAAGGGTGGTGCGAGAAGGTCGGACTGCTGGACAACGATCTCACCGTCATCGCTGATCATAGAGACACGACATCCGGCCAGATCTTGAACGGCGACATCAAGGCCGGGTTTGATGACATGTCGCCGGCGGACCGTGAGCAGATCGGTCGGGTATTTCACGAGGCACACGCGAAATACGAGCAGGGGCTGAACAAGCTGCGGCGCAATCGCAACGCGCGGATCGCCCTCGGGCCATTCAGCACTGGCGCACTCGCGCACATCGGTCTACTGACCAATCTCAGCCTTCTTTCATATTCTTTGTGGCATGAGGTGCTGATCCACGCGACAAGAGCCTATCGTAAGCACATACACGACACCTTTGATGCCATCAAGGCCGGACGACTGTCGCTTCTTGGTGCGCCCGGCGTCCTGACGGCGGGCGACAGCTATTATTCGGGATCAGCGGATTTGTCTGTGGCCGACAGCGCGATGATTGAATCGCTCGCGAAGAGACTCGACCACTTCAAAGCCTATGACTTCACAAAATGGCGCGCGGAAGTCGAAAAACAGGCCAAAGGCACTGGCTCGGCCAGAGACTTCGCGCGCCTTGTGTTGCCACGAATACGAAACGGCGATAGCTATTGCCGACATCTCGAAAGAACGCTTGAAATCGATTTCCTGCAACCGCGGGCAGTTGCCGATAGGCTGAGCGCCTATTTGAGCTGTCTGGAGGGAATGCAGACCGGGACCTTCAGTGATGAACTACTCCGTGGCATAGCGGAGACGGAGAACTGGGCGACCGTCAGCGCATGACGCAAGACTGCCCGCCCTTGCGGCGCGGATCGTGGAGGCCGCTCGCATCAGCGCGCGGTAGTCGATCGTCGGGATGCCGTTCCCGATCGGGGGAGTACTAACCCGACCAACAAGGATTTGCCGAAGCGCTCGGCGAGGCGGAAGTCGCGTTCGGCGCTTCGTCAGCGCGAGTGCGCTAGCCAATGCCGCGCAATCTGTCCCCGCGTCGCCAACCACCCGCCAGCCCGCGCAGCCACGTGTTCGAGGATCCGCTCGAGCGCAGCGATTCTCCCCGGCCTCCCGATCATCCTCAGGTGCAACCCGATCGACATCATCCGCGGCCACCTTTCCCCCTCCCGCCACAGACAGTCGTACGCATCCGTCACATAGGTCGCAAAGCTCTTCGCGGTCGTGAACCGATCGCTGTGCTGAAAGTGCATGTCGTTCGTATCGAACGCATACGGCAGCACTAGGTGCCGTTTCCCGCCGACCTCGACGAAGTACGGCAGATCGTCGTCGTACGCGTCGCTGTCGTATAGAAACCCGTACTCGACCAGCAGCTCCCGCGTCCGCGGCGTCGCCGGCGCCCGCGTATGCCACCCCACCGGCCGTCGCCCGGTCGCCGCCTCGATCGCCCGAATCGACCCCTCGATGCTCTCCCGCTCCTCGGCCTCGCTCATCTCGGCGTGCGTCACCCACCGATACCCGTGCGCCGCCACCTCGTGCCCGCGCTCCACGGCGTCCCGCGCAAGCCACGGCGCAGCCTCCACCGCCCGCCCGCACGCGCTGAACGTCGCTTTAGCCCCGAACCGCTCCAGCACCTCCACGATCCGCCAGTACCCGGCCCGCGTCCCGTAGTCGAAGTGGCTCTCGATCGCGAGGTCGCGCATCCCGCGCTTCTCGTCGACCACCTCGTACACCGCCTCGTTCCGCGCGTCTCCGCCCGACACCGTGAGCTCGCCGCCCTCCTCGAAGTTCACGACGATCGACACGGCGACGCGCGCGCCGCCCGGCCAACGAACGTCCGGCCACTTCCCCCCGTACCCCCGCAGGTCGCGGCTCATTCGACCTTGATGTTCTGCTCTTTGATCACCTTCGCCCACCGCGCCATCTCCGACGTGAGCAGCGCGCCGGTCTCCGCCGGCGTGGCGCTCGCCGGCTCGGCGCCGAGCGCGTTCAGCCTCTCGCGCACTTCCGGCAGCCCGGCGATCCGCTTCGCCTCCGCGCTCACCTTGTCGACGATCGCCGCCGGCGTCTTCGCCGGCGCGAGCATCACGTACCACGCGGAGAACTCGTAGCCCGGCACCCCGGACTCGGCGACCGTCGGCAGCTCGGGCATCAGCGACGAGCGCTTCGCGCTGGTGATCGCGAGCGCGCGTGAGCTTGCCGGCCTTCACCTGCGGCACCGCCGACACGGCGACGTCGATCGTCATCTGCACCTGGCCGCCCATCACGTCGTTCAGCGCCGCCGCGGCGCCCTTGTACGGCACGTGCACCAGCGACACGCCGGCCATCGACGACAGCAGCGCCGCCGACATGTGGCTGGTCGAGCCGGTGCCCGACGAGGCGTAGGTGACGCTTCCCGGCTTCGCCTTCGCGAGCGCGATCAGGTCCTTGACGTCCTTCACCGGCAGGGCGGGGTTCACTACGACCAGGCTGGGAAGCGTCGCGAGCAGCGCCACCGGCGCGAAGTCCGTCGCGGTGTCGTACGGCAGCTTCGGCATCAGGCTCGCGTTCACCGCGTGGCCGACGGTGACCACGATCAGGCTGTAGCCGTCGGGCGCCGACTTCGCGAGCGCCTCGGTGCCGATGATCCCGCCGGCGCCGGGGCGGTTCTCGACCACCACCGGTTTCCCCCAGTCCTCCGACATCCGCTGCCCGTAGATCCGGGCGAGCGTGTCGGCGGCGCCGCCGGGCGGGAACGGCACGATGATCGCGCACCGGGCGCGAGGGGTAGTCGGACTGGGCGTGCGCGAGCGGGACGGCCGCCGCGAGCGCGACAGCGAGAGGAGGGCGGAAAGACGCATGGCGATCTCCAGGGAGGAAGGGGCGGGGGTTGGCGTTTGTCGTCTATCCAGGGGCGAGGTCAGCGTGCACAATCACTAAAGGATTGTCAACAATCTTTCGCCGCAGGTGCACGACGCACTGCGATTGGGCACAATCCCGGGCGTCCCCATGGCCACGAAGCGAACAACCCGGGCGCGCCGGACGGCGAGCGAAGGCGAGATCCACGAGGCGGTGCTCGCCGCGCTCCTCGACGGCCGGCTCCCCGCCGGCACGCCGCTCCGCGAGCACCACCTCGCCGCGATGTTCGGCGCGACCCGCGGCCGCGCGCGCAAGGTGCTGATGCGCCTCGGCCACGAAGGCCGCCTCGAGCTGATCCCGAACCGCGGCGCGTTCGTCCCGACGCCCTCGCTCGCCGACGCCCGCCGCGTCTTCGCGGCGCGCCGCGTCCTCGAGGCGGGCATCGTCGCCACGCTCGCGCAGGGCATCGTCAAGCGCGACCTCGAGAAGCTCCGCAAGCACCTCGACGCCGAGCGGCGCGCGGCGGCGGCCGGGCGCCGCCACGACTCCGTCAAGCTCTCGGCGGCGTTCCACACCCTGCTCGGCGCAGGTGGTCGGCAACGCGGAGATCGCCGAATCGCTCGAGCGCCTGCTCCTCCCGGCGCAGCTCCTCGTCTCGCTCTACGAGCCGGCGTCGCTCTCCCACTGCGCGCCGACCGAGCACGAGCAGGTCGTCGAGGCGCTCGCCGCCGGCGACGTCAAGCGGGCGGTCGCGGTCATGACCGCGCACCTGACGGCGATCGAGGGGCGCCTCGCGGTCCCCCGGGAGCGGCCGGGCGAGGTCGACCTGGCGCGCGCGCTCGGTCTGTAGCCCCGGACGGGGGCGGGACCCTTTCGGTATCCTTCGCCTGCCATGCAACGCCTCTTCGCACTGCTGCTCTTACCGCTCCTCCTCACCCTCTACGCGTGCGAGCAATCGAAGCCGCCGGAACCCGCGGCGCGTGCCGAGCTCCCGGCGTACGCCGCGCCTGCGCCGCGCACCGAGCCCGCGGTCCAGGTCGAGCAGGCCTCCTTCGGCGTGTTCAGCCTGACGGCGGACGGGAGGGTCGACTTCCAGCCCGCGAAGACCGTCCCGTTGAAGCCGAACCAGGAGTTCGGCTGGGTCATCGGTGTCACGACGACGAAGCCCACGGTCAGGTGGCGCGAGGAGTTCACCGTGCCCTATCCGCCGGAGACCTGGGGCCCGGTGGAAGGCAAGCACGAGATCTCGGCCGACCGGAAGGTCTCGATCCTCGAGCGGGAGGTGACGCCCGATCGGGGATTCCTGTTCAACACGTGGACCATCGCGCCCGGGGATCCGAAGGGCCGCCACGTCATCAAGGTGACGATCGAGGACGCGCCGCCGGTCGTGTTCGAGTTCGACGTCGAGTGAGCGCCGGCCTCGCGTGACGGATGGCGCAGCCGCGCCGCGGCGAGCGCGCGCACGCTGGCTCGCGTCGGCTATCGTGCGCGGTATGAACCGCATGAAGACGTTCCTCCTCACCACCCGCCTTGCGCTCCTCGGCATCGCGGCCTCGGCGGCGAGCCTCTTCATCGCCTGGTCCGGCCTGACGCTCCCCTGGTACGTCGAGGTCGTCGGCCACTTCCAGTACGGCTATGCCGCGGCGGCGGCCGGGGCGCTCGTCGTCGCGGCGGCGATGCGGGCGAGGAAGGACGTGCGGCTGTTGCTCGCCCTCGGCTTGCCCGTGTTCGTGCTCCAGTTCGCCTCGTTCGAGGGGCTCCCGCGCGCCACCGCCTCCGCGAGCGGCACGCTCACGGTCGTGAGCTTCAACGCGCATTTCGCGAACGAGGACGCTGCGCGGCTCGCCGGCTACCTGGCAGCCGAGAACCCGGACCTCGTCGGCGTCGTCGAGCTCGGGGCGCCGATGGCGAAAGGGCTCAAGGCGAAGCTCGCCTCGCTTCCCCACCGCGTGCTCCTCCCCGGGACGGTCGAGGGCCTGGGACTCTTCTCCCGGTATCCCCTCGAGCTCCTGCACCAGCGCTCGGGCGCCGACGCGCCCGATGCCTGGCCCGCGATCATCGTGCGCGTGCACGCGCCACGAGGTCCGGTGACCGTCGCGCTCATGCACCCGCCGCCGCCGCTTCGCGAGCTCGCCGCGGAGCACGCCGCGCAGATCGCCGACTTCGGTCGCCGGCTCGCCGCGATCCAGGGGCCGGTGATCGCGATGGGCGACCTGAATGCGACGCCGTGGTCGGCGCCTTATCGGCGCTTCCGGCGCGAGACGGGCCTGGAGGCCGCCTACCCGAGCGCGCTCGGACCTGCCTCCTGGCCGAGCGAATTGCCCGTGGCCCTGCTCCCCCTCGACCACGTGCTCGCCCGCGGGTTCGACCTTGTCTCGGGCACCCGCGGCCCAGACCTCGGCAGCGACCACTATCCCGTCCTCGCGCGGCTCGAGCCGCGGTAAGGCGAGCGTCGCGCGCGGCCGGTCCCGCACCGGCGGGCCGGGAGTACGATACGTACCGCCGGACGTCCCAAGAAAATTCCGCCCAAACGTTCTGGCGTCCCGGCGCAACGCCCAAAGGAGGGACCATGCACCGAATCGCGCCGCTGCTGGCGATCCTCTGCATCGCCGCAACCCCCGTCTACGCGCAGTCGAACAAGGGATCGGCCGACCACATCCGCGCCGCGACCGGGCGCATCGACGGCAACGCCATCCGCGCGAACGAGCGCGCCACCGCCGACTGGCCGAGCTACGGGCTCGACTACGCGGAGACGCGGTTCAGCCGGCTCAAGCAGATCGACGCCGGCAACGTCAAGAACCTCGGGCTCGTCTGGTCGTACAACCTCGAGTCCACCCGCGGCGTCGAGGCGACGCCGCTGGTCGTGGACGGGATCATGTACGTCACCGCGTCGTGGAGCATCGTGCACGCGATCGACGTCCGCACCGGCAAGCGCCTCTGGGTCTACGACCCGAAGGTCAGCCGCGAGGCGGGGTACAAGGGCTGCTGCGACGTCGTGAACCGCGGCGTCGCGCTCCACAAGGGCAAGGTCTTCGTCGGCGCGTACGACGGTCGGCTGGTGGCGCTCGACGCGGCCACCGGCCGCGTCGCGTGGGAGAAGGACACGATCATCGACCGGACCCGGCCCTACACGATCACCGGGGCGCCGCGCGTCTTCAAGGGCAAGGTCATCATCGGCAACGGCGGCGCGGAGTACGGTGTCCGCGGCTACATCACCGCCTACGACGCCGAGACCGGCGAGCAGAGAGTGGCGCTGGTTCACCGTGCCCGGCGACCCGGCGAAGCCGTTCGAGGACTTCTCGATGGCGAAGGCCTACACGACCTGGGACGCGAGCGGGCGCTACTGGGAGGCGGGCGGCGGCGGCACGGTCTGGGACACGATGGCCTTCGATCCCGATCTCAACCTGATGTACATCGGGACCGGCAACGGCTCGCCGTGGGCACGCAACAAGCGGAGCCCCGCGGGCGGCGACAACCTGTACCTCTCCTCGATCGTCGCCCTCGACCCGGACACCGGCCGGTACGTGTGGCACTACCAGGAGACGCCCGGCGACAACTGGGACTTCACCGCGACCCAGCCGATGATCCTCGCCGACCTGAAGATCGACGGCAGGCCGCGCAAGGTGATCCTGCACGCGCCGAAGAACGGCTTCTTCTTCGTCATCGACCGCACGAACGGCCGGTTCATTTCGGCGAAGAACTTCGTCGAGGTGAACTGGGCCACGGGCTACGACGCGAGCGGCCGGCCGATCGAGACGCCCGAGGCGCGGGTCGTCGATCGTCCGCGCGAGATCATCCCGAGCGCCTTCGGCGCGCGCAACTGGCACCCGATGGCGTTCAACCCGCAGACCGGTCTCGTCTACATGTCGGTGCAGGGCGTGCCGCTCAACCTGGTGGACAACAAGGACTGGAAGATGAACGCCAACACGCCCGGCGAGCCGCACGGCGGCATGGGCTGGAACCTCGCGATGTACGCGAACGTGGAGCCGCCCAAGAGCAAGCCGTTCGGCCGGCTGATCGCCTGGGACCCGGTGCGGCAGCAGGAAGCCTGGCGCCAGGAGCACGTCTCGCCGTGGAACGGCGGGACGCTGACGACGGCGGGGAGCCTCGTCTTCCAGGGCACCGCCGACGGCCGCTTCGTCGCCTACGACGCGCAGACCGGCGCGAAGCTCTGGGAAACCGCGACCGGCACCGGCGTCGTCGCCGGCCCCGCGACCTATCTCGTCGACGGCAAGCAGTACGTTTCGGTCGCGGTGGGCTGGGGCGGCGTGTACGGCGTCACGTTCCGCGCCACCGATCGCAAGGGGCCCGGCACCGTCTACACCTTCGCCCTCGGCGGCAAGGCGGCGCCGCCCGAGTTCGTCGCGTACCAGCAGGGCGCGCTCGTGCAAGGCGTCAAGTACGACCCGGCGCACGTGCAGGAAGGCACCATGCTCTACGTCAGCAACTGCGTCTTCTGCCACGGCGTGCCCGGGGTGGACCGCGGCGGCAACGTGAAGAACCTGGGCTACTCGCCGGCGCCGGTGATCGCGAACCTCGACAAGTACGTGTTCAAGGGTCCGGACGGCGCGCAGGGCATGCCGGACTTCACCGGCAAGCTGACCGCGGACCAGGTGGAGAAGATCAAGGCCTTCATCCAGGGGACCGCAGACGCGATCCGGCCCAAGAAGTAACGGGCAGACGGCAGTCGCGCAGGCGGGACCGCCGCGCGCGGGTCTTACGAGGACGCGTTGCGCTTCGCCTGCTCGCGGTGTCGCTCCGGAATCCGGTCGAACCGGTCGGTCACGTGCAGCATGCCCTGCTCGTCGATCCAGCCGTAGAGGCGGACATCCGGCTTCGCGGTCGCCGTCGGCGGCGCCGTCGGCGGGTTCGGTACCCACACCCAACGATACGGGACGCCGATCCCGTCGCCGCGGAGCTCGTAGCGGCCGTCCGAATGCTGGACCACCTCGCGCTCCGGCGGCGAGGGCGGCGCGGCCGGCGCGGGAGCGGCTGCCGGGACGACGTACACGACCGGCGGCGCCTGCACGGCCGGCTCGTAGAAAGCGGGCGGGCCGACGTACACCGGTACGCCGAACCCGGCGACGGGCCGCGGGCCGAAAGCGCGCGTCCGTGGCAGTGTGGGACTCCGGAACGACGGCGCGATCGCGGCCGGCGCTGCGGGGAAGACGCCAATGGCGGGCTTCCCGAGCAGGGCACCGCCGCCGCCGCGGTACGGGCCGCCGGCATGTGCCGCGAATGCCAATGTCGCGGCGAAACCCAGGAAGGCGAGTGTCGGAAGGTGCCGCACGGCGTGTCTCCGCTCCGTGATGAGCGAGAGTGTGCGAGCCCCGCCCGCGATCGTCAACCGACACGCGGCCCGGCCGTGGCCGCCCTGCTACCATCCCGCGCATGAAAGCCGACCTGCCCAGGCTCGCCGCCCTCGAGGACGAAGGCGCGATCTTCGACGACCTCAACCCCGCGCCGCGGCTCCTCATGGGGCCGGGCCCGATCAACGCCGACCCGCGGGTGCTGAAGGCGCTCGCGACGCCGCTCATCGGCCAGTTCGACCCGCAGTTCCGCGTCTACATGAAGGAGACGATGGAGCTCTACCGGCGGGTCTTCGAGACGAAGAACCGCTGGACGCTGGTCGTCGACGGCACCGCGCGCGCCGCGATCGAGTGCGTGATGGTCTCGGCGGTCGAACCGGGCGAGCGCGTCCTCGTCCTCTCGTTCGGCCGGTTCGGCCAGCTGATCACCGAGATCGCGCGCCGCGGCGGCGCCGACGTCGAGGTGCTCGAGGCGGACTGGGGCACGGTGTTCAAGCCCGAGCAGGTCGAGGACGCGCTGAAGCGCTTCTCGCCGAAGCTCGTCGCCGTCTGCCAGGGCGACACCTCGACCACGATGGCGCAGCCGCTCGACGAGATCGGCAAGCTCTGCCAGCGCTACGGCGCGCTGATCCAGGTCGACGCGACCGCGACGCTCGGCGGCATGCCGCTGCCGGTGGACGCCTGGCAGATCGACTGCGTGACCGGCGGCCTGCAGAAGTGCCTCGGCGGGCCGTCGGGATCGGGGCCGATCACCATCAGCGAGCGGATGGCGGAAGCGGTCTACCGCCGCCGCCACGTCGAGGAGGGCCTGCGCCCGAAGGACTACGCGCCGGGCGAGGGCGTGATCGTCGGCTCGAACTACTTCGACCTCGCGATGCTGATGGACTACTGGAGCGACCTCGCGCTCAACCATCACACCGAGGCGACCTCGATGCTCTACGCCGCCCGCGAATGCGCGCGGATCTTCGTCAGGGAAGGCCACGAGCGGGCGTTCCGCCGCCACGCGCTCGCGGGGCAGGCGCTCGTCGCCGGCGTCGAGGCGATGGGGCTGATGGTGTTCGGCGACCAGGCGCACAAGATGCCGAACGTCACCGGCGTCTGGATTCCCCAGGGCATAACGGGGGACCGCGTGCGCTCGGCGCTGCTGAACGACTTCAACATCGAGATCGGCACCTCCTTCGGACAGCTGCACGGGAAGATCTGGCGCATCGGCACGATGGGCGTCAACGCCCGCAAGGACGCGGTGCTCGTGACGCTCGGCGCGCTCGAGGCGGTGCTGGCGGGCGAGGGGTTCAAGCTGCCGCGCGGGGCGGCGGTCGACGCGGCGCGCGCCGTCTACCGCGCGGCCGGCGCGTAACGCCGATGCCGAAGATCGCCGCCATCGAGAGCGGCTGCTACCGGGTGCCGCTGCCGGTCGTGCTCTCGGACAGCACGCACGGCGAGATGACCCACTTCGAGCTCGTCACGGTGCGCGTGCGCGACTCGGACGGCGCCGAGGGGCTCGGCTACACGTACACCGTCGGCGCCGGCGGCGCCGCGATCCACGTCCTCGTCGAGCGCTACCTCGCGCCGCTGCTCGAGGGCGAGGACGCCGGCCGGATCGAGCCGCTGTGGCAGAAGATGTGGTGGGCGCTCCACTACGGCGGCCGCGGCGGGCCGGTAGTGCTCGCGATCTCGGCGATCGACATCGCGCTCTGGGACCTCGCGGCGAAGCGGGCCGGCCAGCCGCTGTGGCGCATGCTCGGCGGCTTCGATCCGCGGGTGCCGTGCTACGCCGGCGGGATCGACCTCCAGTTTCCGCTCGACAAGCTGCTGAAGCAGTCGGACGACTTCCGGGCGCAGGGCTTCCGCGCGATCAAGATGAAGGTCGGCCGCGACAAGCTCTCCGAGGACGTCGAGCGCGTGCGCGCGATGCGCAGGCACCTCGGCGCCGACTTTCCGCTGATGGCGGATGCGAACATGCGCTGGTCGGTCGACCACGCGATCCGCGCCGCGCGCCTCCTGCGCGAGTTCGAGCTCGTCTGGCTGGAAGAGCCGACGATCCCCGACGACGTCGCCGGCCACGCGCGCATCGTGCGCGAGGGCGGCGTGCCGATCGCGACCGGCGAGAACTTCCGCACGCTGTGGGAGTTCAAGCAGATGATCGACGTCGGCGGCGTCACCTATCCGGAGCCCGACGTCTCGAACTGCGGCGGCGTCACCGTGTTCATGAAGGTCGCGCACCTCGCCGAGGCGTTCAATCTGCCGGTGACCTCGCACGGCGTGCACGACCTCACCGTGCACCTCCTCGCCGCGGTGCCGAACCGCTCGTACCTCGAGATCCACGGCTTCGGGCTCGACCGCTACATCGCCGAGCCGGTGCGGATCGCCGACGGCGTCGCCGTCGCGCCCGAGCGGCCGGGGCACGGGGTCGCGCTCGACTTCAAGGCGCTCGAGAAGCTGCGCGTCTAGGCCGGCGTCTCCGCGGCGGAGGCGCGCGGCAGCGCCGCGCCCCACTGGCCGAGCGTGTGAAAGCGATCCGCCCGTAGCACCTCGACCGGCCGCTTCGGCCCGGCGTGACCCAGCGCCTCGGGGACGACGGCCAGCAGCCCGGCGCGAGTCTCCGCGTCCGTGATCGCGCGCGCGAGCGCTTCCGGGTCCGTCCACGCGAGCCGCCCGGCCTCGGTGCGCGCATAGACGCGGCCCGTGTCGCGGTCGGCGAAGTTCACCGCGGGCAGCCGGCGGACGCACTCGGCGAGGAACCGCGCGTTGTTCGCCGCCGCCATCGCCTCCCCGCCGGGATAGACCGCGCCCGGACCGGCGGCGCCGATGTCGATCTTCCGGTAGCGCTCGACGTCGAGCATGCACTTCACGTCGAGCACGTTCAGCTCGCCGCCGCGGCCGAACGCGACCGTGCGCGGCTGCTCGCCGGGCGGCGACGCTGTTGTCGAGGAACTCGCAGTGCACCGACACGCCCTCGCGCAGCGCCCAGGTGAAGAAGAGGCTCGGGCATGCCGGCGTAGGCCTCGACGTTGTGCGCGAGCGTGTCGTCGACCGCCTTGTAGCGGCCGACCTCGAGGCCGCGGCGCCACGCGCGCTCGACCGTCTCGTGCGGCGGCGTGATCATGAAGAACATGTAGATCTCGCGGCCGAAGCGGGTGAGAAGGTTCGAGCCGGCCTCGCTCGAGTCGGGCGCGAAGCTGTCGAAGCGGAACCGGTCGATCAGGAGGTGCGGCATGCCCGCGTGCTCGGCCTTGCGCGCCATGTAGCGGTCGAGCTTGTGGTCGACGATCGCCAGCTCGCGCGGCGGTGAACGCGCCGGCGTACTTGTACGCCGCGCCGAGCGCGTCGTAGTCGAGCAGGTACTTGCGCCAGATGTCCGGGCTGACGACGGCGAAGTCGCCCCAGTCGAGGCCGAGCTCGGCGGCGAGCCGGCGCTGCAGCGGACGCATCGTGCTCTTGCCGGAGGCGGACGCGCCCTTCGTGTTCATGACGACCGGCCGCTCCTGGGCGGGGAGCAGGCGGTAGCCCTCGGCCGCCGCCGCGCGCCGGACGTGCGGCTCGATGAGCGCGCCCACCACCTCGGTGCCGTGGTCGTTGCACGCGATGCCGAGCGCGATCGGCGCGAGCAGCGACTTGTCGCCCCACAGCCGCCCGTGCTGCGCCCGGACCGCCGAGGCGACGCGCGCGAGCGCGCGGCAGGCGGTGCGGCGCAGCGGGTTGTCCCGCGCCTGCGCGCCCGCGGACCACTCGCGGACGATGCGCTCCTCGCGGGCCCAGTCGTCCTCGGCGCGGGCCGGCTCGGGCTTCCGGTCGGCGCGGCGGAAGAGGCCGAGCAACCCGCCCGGCGGCGGTCGCGCCGCGGTCGCGGCGCCGCCGCGCGCGAGCTCGGCGAGCGCCCGCGAGAGCTCCACGTCGATCAGGTCCGACAGCGGCGCGCCGCAGGGTCTCGTAGGCGGCGACGATATCGGCCATGTGCGGCTCGATGTGCCGCGCGAGGATCGTGTGGACCATGCGGCGAAACTCGATCCCGAGATCCTCCTGCCGCGGGCCGTCGGGCACCGAGAGATCCGCGGTCACCCGGACCAGGAGCTCGTGCACGACGAGTCGCTCGGGCCGGAAGATCGCGAGCTCGTCGACCGCGAGCCCGGTGAAGTGGGCGAGCTCGTGGACTTCGTCGAAGCCGGTGAACGCGTTCTCCGGCCGGAAGACGGTCGCGAGCGGCGCGAGCGCGCGCGGGATCTCGGAGTCGAGGCCCGGGTGCCAGGCGTCGAATTTCGCCGCGGCGGGGTCGGCGGCCGTGGACGCGAAGATGGGCTCGTGCATTGCGCGGCGGTACCGGCGCGATTCTAGCCGCGGACGTCCGGTTACTCGCCGGCTTGGCCGCGTAGATCGCGCTTCATCCGCGGGCCCTTGCCCATAGCGCGTCGGCGGCTCTCCCGGCGTCCGAGAGGAGCGATTTCACGTCGGCCAGAACCAGGTCGCCGCTCTCGACGACCACCCTGCCATCCACCATCACCAGCTCGACATCCCGGCCCTGCCCGGTGTGGACGAGCGTCCCGGCCGGGTTGACGGCCGGGTAGAGGTGCGGCCGGCGGAAATCGAACACCACTAGGTCGGCTTTCTTGCCGACCTCGATCGAGCCGATCTCTGCCTCGAGGCCCATTGCCCGCGCCCCGTCCAGGGTCGCCATGCGCAGCACGTCCTTTGGCTGCCAGGCGTCGCTGACCTTGCCTTCCTGCACCCGCGCCATGGCGAGCGCCCAGCGCATCACTTCCACCATGTCGGCGTGCATGTTGTCGGTGCCGAGGGTGAGCCTCGCGCCGGCGGTGCGCAGCTTCGCCGTCGGTGCAATGGTGCCGCCGGTGGCGTTGCCCTTGGGCACGTGCGCCACGTTGATCTTCGCCCGGCCGCAGCGCGCGAGGTCCGCGTCGTCCATGTGGATGCAGTGCGCCGCGATCAGCCGGTCGTTCAGCAGGCCGACGTCCTCCAGGAGCTGCGCGGGCGTCTTGCCCGAGCGCGCCAGCACCTGCTTCACCTCGGTCCTGCTTTGCGCAAGGTGCGTGTTGACTCGCAGGCCCTTCGATTCGGCCGCCTTGCGGATCTCGGCGAGGAAGGCGTCGGAGCAGGTATCGGGTGCATGCGCGGCGAGCTGGACGCCGCAGCGCCCGTTCTCCTTCCCGTGCCACTTGTCGGCGAGCTGCATCGCTTCACCGAGCGTCTTCCGGCCGATGGAAGCGTGGTGCTCCCAGCGGCCGTCGCCGATCAGGGAGAAATCCGCGTCATGGATGCGGCCGCAGCTGTAGACGCGCAGACCGAGCGCCGCCATCGCCTCCATGGCGAGGTCGGCGTGCACGTACGTGTCGTTGATGAGCGTGGAGCCGAACAGCATCGCCTCCGCCGCGCCCAGGCGCGACAGCGCATACGCCTCCTCCGGCGTGACGTCGTGGCCGTGCGGAATGCCCGGTGTGTAGGCGGGCGCGAAGCCAAGGTCCTCCGCCACGCCCCTGACCATCGTGAGGATGGCATGGGTGTGGACGTTGACAAAGCCGGGGGTGACAACGCGATCCTTGAGCCGAACCGTCCTGACGCTCTTGGCGTTCGCAGGCAGTGCGCTTCGCGGTCCCACGTAGGCCAGCCGGTTGCCGTTGATTCCTATCGCCGCGTCCTCTATGACACGGTCGGCCGGATCCACCGTGAGCACCTTGGCGCCAACCAGGAGGTAGTCGAAATTCATTCGTGCAGGTGGGACAGGAACTTCCGTGTGCGCTCCTCGCGCGGATTGCCGAAGATAACATCCGGGGACCCTTCCTCGACCACCGCGCCGGCGTCCATGAACACCACGCGGTCGGCGGCGGCTCTGGCGAAGCGCATCTCGTGCGTCACTGCGAGCAGGGTGAGACCGGACTGCGCCAGCTCCTGCATCACGTCGACCACCTCGGTGACGAGCTCCGGATCGAGCGCGGAAGTCGGCTCGTCGAAGAGGATGAGCTCGGGCCTCATTGCGAGCGCCCGCGCGATGGCGACCCGCTGCTGCTGCCCGCCGGAGAGCTGGCTCGGGCGCTTCGCCATGTGGTCCTGCAGATGGACGCGCGTCAGCTCCTCGCGCGCCCGCTCCCGCGCCTCGTCCGGCGCGAGCCCGAGCACCCGCTGCGGGCCGATCGCCACGTTATCCAGCGCCGAAAGATGCGAGAACAGGTTGAAGCGCTGGAAGACGAAGCCGATGCGGCTCCGCTGCTTCGCCAGCGCCGCCTCCGACAGGAGCTGGCCGCGGCGGTCGATCCCCACCGCCTCGCCGCGCAGACGCACGGTGCCCGAATCCGGCTTCTCGAGCCAGTTGAGGCAGCGGAGCAGCGTGGTCTTCCCGGAGCCCGAAGGGCCGATGACGACGACGGTGTCGCCTTCGGCGATGGAGAGCGAGACACGGTCGAGGACCGTCCGGTCGCCGTATGCCTTCGAGAGGTTCTCGGACTGGATTACGGCACTCATCTACCAGACCGGAAGACGCCGCTCCAGCCAGCGCGAGAGCCACGCCAGAGCCGAGATCGCGACGTAGTAATAGAGCGCGATGAGGATGTAGATCTCGAACGGCGCGAAGTGCACCGCGATGATCGCCTGCCCGGCCCGCGTGAGCTCGTAGACCGAAATCACCGAGAGCAGCGCCGAGCCCTTGACGAGCGTGATGAGCTCGTTCGTCGTGGGCGGCACGATGGCGCGCAGCGACTGCGGCAGCAGGATATGGAACAGCACCTGGCCATGGCGCATGCCGATCGAGCGGGCCGCCTCGGCCTGCCCCTTCTCGATCGAGCTCACGCCCGCCCGCACCGTTTCGGCGATGAAGCCCGCGGCGTTCAGGCCGAGCGCGATCACCCCGGCCCAGAACTCCGGCAGGTTGAGGCCGAGCACCGGCAGCGCAAAGTACACGAGGAAGATCTGCACCAGCAGCGGCGTGCCGCGGATGAAGTCGACGTACGCCATCACCGCCCAGCGCGCCGCCCGGTAGCGCGAGAGCGACACCAGCCCCAGGACGGCGCCGAGCACCGCGCCGAGCAGCATGGCGAGCAGGCAGATCTTGATTGTGGTGTAGAGCCCTGCCGCGAGCAGCGGCAGGGAGCTCTGCACCAGAGCCCAGTCGAACTGCATGGATCAGGAGTACGAGGGCACTTGGTCGGCGAGCGTCATGCGGAAGCCGAACCACTTTTCCTGGATCTTGTAGATCGATCCGTCGGCTTTCATCCGCGAGAGCTCGCCGTTCAGGAACGTGACGATCTCGGGATCTTCCTTGCGCACCGCGATGCCGGCCCAGTTGTCGGCGCCGATGCCCTTTACCATCGCATAGCGGCCCGGCGCGTCGCGCAGCACCATGGCGAGGGTCGGGATGGTGTTCAGCACGGCGTCCACGCGGTTCTGCGCCAGCGCCACGTAGGCGGCGGGATGATCGTCGAAGGTGCGCACTTCCTTGAAGCCCGGCCCGCCCGCCTGTTTCAGGCTGGCGTTGATGCGCTCCTGCAGGATCTGGCCCGGCGAGCCGAGCTTGATCGCCACGATCCTGCCGTTCAGCTCCTGCACGCCCTTGATGGCGTTGACGTCCCCCGAGCGGATGAGGAGCGCCTGCGAGGCCTCGGCATAGGGAATGGAGAACGCGACGCGCTGCACCCGCTCCTTCGAGTAGCTCATGCCGCTCATGATGATGTCGAACTTCTTCGCGTACAGGGATGGAATGACCCCCGCCCACGCGGTGTCGATGAGGTTCGGCTTCACGCCGAGCGACTTGCAGAAGATATCGGCGAGCTCGACGTCGTAGCCTACGATCTCGCCTCCCTGCCGGTAGGTGAAGGGCACGTACGCGGCCTCGACGCCGATCTTCAGCTCGCCACTCGCCTTGATCGAGGCGAGCGTGACGTTTTGTGCCGGTGCCAGGCTCGGAAACAGGCCGGCAGCGGCCCCGGCGGCGGAATACTTCAGGAAATCACGGCGATTCGTCATGACAGTTCCTTTCAGAGGCGGGAGGCGAACGTATCCGGCGCAATCTCTGCCTGGAGCGCGCGCCGGTAGATGCGCTCCATTACCGCGCGGACGGGGCCGACTGACGCCTCCGCGCGGTCGTACTCGGACGACAGGCGCTCGAACTCCGCGGCGATCTCGCCGAGGATCCTGCGCTCGTCGATCATGACGAGGCGGCCGTCGCGCAGAGCGACCGCGCCGTCCACCATCGCGAAATCCACCCCCGCCCCGCGCTCGGCGTACACGAGCTGCTGGATCGGGTCGTTGAGCGGCGTGAAGGAAACGTTGTTCTCGAGGCGGTAGCCGACGAGGTCGGCGAGCATCCCTTCGCGCAGCGCGCCGATCTTGCCCTCGAGACCGAGCGCCTTCGCACCCGACACCGTGCCCGCGCGCAGCGCTTCCTTCGCCGAGAGCCAGCGCGTGTAGTCGCCGCCGCGGATCTTGGAGAGCGCAGCCGCCTGGCCGAGGACGTTGAGCATGTTCGCGGTCACCGTCGAGCACGAGCCGTCCGAGCCGAGGCTGACGTTGACGCCCGCGTCGAGCAGCGGCCGCACCGGCTGGTAGCCCGAGCCGAGCATGAGGTTCGACCAGGGATTGTGCTGCGCCGTGGCGCCGGTCTCGGCCAGCGCCGCGATCTCCCGCGGGTTCAGCCAGACCGCGTGGATGAGGCTGGTCTTCGGCTTGAGAAAGCCGATGTCGTGCAGGTATTCGACCTGCGGCTTGCCGAAGAAGAGCTGCCCGGTCACGACCTGCATTCGCGTCTCGTGCACGTGCGACACCAGCGGCAGGTCGAGCTCGTCCGCGAGGCGGCGGGCCGCCAGCAGGAATTCCTTTGTGGCGCGCTGCGGCGCCGAGACCGAAACCAGGAGGCCGACCCGCGAGCTTGCCGGATGGTGCTTCGCCGCCAGCTCCCGCACGAGGCCGAGCAGCTCGCCCTCGGGTGGCGGGCGCAGCGCGCGCAGCTCGGCGAGCTGCGCCGCCGAGAACTCCTCCTCCGCGTACGGAAAGTTGTCGACGATGGGCCGGTTCATCATCGCGAAGCCCACCAGCACCCGCAGGCCGCAGTCCGCGTAGGCCTGGAAGACCGCATCGAGGTTGGCGCGATTGATGCTCGCGCCGAGCGCGAGGTCATCCACCACCGTGGTCGCGCCGGTGCGCAGCGATTCGATGGCGCCGATGAGGGTGCGCAGATAGGTCTGGCGCGGGTTGAGGTGGACCGGTACCGGCGTGCGCACGTAGTGCATCCACAGCTCGAGCGGCAGGTTCTCGATCCGTCCGCGCTGGAAGTGCTCGTGCGAGTGGAAATGGCCGTTGATGAGGCCGGGAACGAGCAGCCGGCCTGCGAGGTCCACGACCTCGTCGCCCCGAAGGCTGCCGGCCGGCCCGATGCCGGCGATGCTCTTGCCCTCGATGACGACGTCGAGCGGCTGCTTCGCGAACCGGAACTCCTCGCCGAGCAGCGCGCGGGCACCGCGCAGGATCGTCCTTTTCATGCCGCCTGCCTCCACAGTTTCTGGATCGTGCGCCGCGCGTCGGCCATCACCTGGTCGAGGTCCACCTGCGTCGGCCGGCCGTTCGCCACCACGCAGCGTCCGTCGACATACACCGAGACGATGTCCCGCCCCTGCGCGGTGTGGACGAGGTTCCCCAGCGGATCCTGCGCCGGGACGAGATGCGGCCGCCTGAAGTCGAAAACGACCAGATCGGCCTTCTTGCCGGCTGCCAGGGTTCCAAGCTCTTTCTCCAGACCCAGGGCGAACGCACCGTTCCGCGTGGCCATGGCGAACACGTGCTCCGGCTGCCATCCGTCATCGACCTTGCCGATCTGCACCCGCGCAGTAGCAAGCGCCCAGCGCATCAGCTCTACCATGTCGCCGTGCTGCGTGTCGGTCGCCAGCGTGAGATTGAGCCCGGCGTCGGCGAGCTTCGGCGTCGGCGCGAGCCGGCCGGACGCGGCGTTGCACTTCGGGATGTGGACCACGTGCGCGCCGGCCTGCTTCATCAGCGCGATGTCAGAATCCTCGAGGTAGATGCAATGGCCGCAGAGCAGGCGCTCGTGCATGAGGCCGGCGTCGTTCAGCACCTGGGCGGAAGTCTTCCCGGTCCGCGCCTTCACCCGCTCGACTTCGAGTTTGCTCTGTCCCAGATGGGTGTTGACGATGGCGTTCCGCTTTTCCGCCTCGAACGAGATTCTCTTCAGGAACGCATCCGAGCAGGTGTCTGCCGCGTGCGCCGCGAACTGCACGGCGATGCGCCCGTCCGCCTTGCCATTCCATTCTTCGAATAACTGGACATTGCGAGCGAGCAGCGCGTCGCCGATGGCCGGATCGTGGACGAGCTTGCCTTCCATCGCCGCGTTCCAGTCGAGATCGGCAAGGCGCAGGCTGGCATGGACCCGCAGGCCGAGCTTCGCGAGCTCCGGCACGCAGGCGTCCGCGTGGACGAAGTGCTCGCCGATCAGGGTGGAGCCGAAGCACATCGCCTCGACCGCGCCCAGCCGGGACAGCGCGATCGCGTCCTCCTCGGACAGCGAGGTCGCGTTCGGAATGCCCTTGGTATACGACGGCGCGAAGCCCAGGTCGGCCGCCACGCCGCGCACCATGGTGAGCGGGCTGTGGGTGTGGACGTTGAGGAAGCCCGGGGTCACGACGTGCCCGTCCAGGGAAAGCGTCTTCTTTGCCGGTGGAGGAGAGGACCTCCGAGCGCCGAGATCCGGTCCCCGCTGATCGCCAGCCAGCCGTTGCGAATCACTTCGGTGCCGGTCAACAGCGTGACGCCCGCCAGCAGAAGGTCGTGTTCCCGTTCCATCCGCGTGCTCATTCTTGATGCGTCATCCTTTTCCGGCGCGCCGCAGCAGCGCCTGCATCGGCGCGGAGAGCCCGGTGTTCGGCTTGACCGGCGGTGGGGCGAAACTGCCCGCCCTGGCGAGTCCGGGCGCGAGGCCGGCGAGCGTCTCCGCGTGGCGCACCGCGCTGGAGACGCCGTCTACCACCGACACCGGGATCTCGCCCTTGATAGTCCGGGCGAGCCCAGCCAGCGGCGCTCCGCCGAGGATGATGACGTCGGCGCCGTCCTCGTCGACGCACGCGGCGCACAGCGCCTTGAGCTGACGGGCGTGATCGTCCTGCACTCGCCCGATGTCCCTGAGCGGCTGATCGAGCGACCGGATGCTGGCGAGGCGACCGATGAGGCCGTTGTGCTCGACCGACTCGCGGTACCAGGCGGTGATCCGCCGCGAGATCGCGACGATCGAGAACCGGTTGCCGAGCAGGCAGGCGCTCGCGAGAGCCGCCTCGGTGAGGCCGACCACCGGGATGTCGAGGGCCTCGCGCAGGCCGGGCACGCCCGGGTCGCCGAACGCGGCGACGATCAGCGCGTCGTGGCCCGGCCAGTGCTCGGCGGCGAGCTCCGCGGCGGCGTACGCGCCGATCAGGGCCTCGAACCGCGTCTCGATGTACGCCACGCCGAACCGCGCGGTGAGCATCGTGATCGCGGTGCCGGGCGAGGCGGCCCGCCGCGCCTCGTCGCCGATCAGCTGCGAAACGCTGTCGGAGATGTTCGGGTTGATGACGAGGAGCTTCATAGGCGGGGCTCTGGTCAGTCGGTGCGGCCGGGCGTCCGCGGCCGCGAGAAGTCGATCGCGCCGGTCCGCTCGATCGTCGCGGCGAGCGCGAGTACGAGCGCGTCACTATATCGCTCGCCGACGATCTGTATGCCGACGGGAAGCCCGTTGTTCGCCAGGCCGCATGGGACAGAGCAGGCCGGGACCCCGCAGTAGTTGAAGAGCGGCGTGAAGGCCGCGTGGCCGCGCGGACCCGCCGGCTTGCCGCCGATCACGCGCGGGTAGGTCTCGTCCAGCGGCCAGGACGTGACCGGCGCAGTCGGGCAGAGAAGGAGGTCGTGCGCGCGGAAGAAGCCCGCGAGGCACCGGTGGATCTCGTCCCGCCGCAGCAGCAGCGCCGCGAGCTGCGGCCCGGCGGTCTTCTCGCCGAGCTCGATCTGCGCGCCAAGGTCGGGATCGATCGGGCCTGCGCCGGCGTGCCAGGCCTGCGCGTAGAGTGCCGCGAGCCCGGCCTGCTGGAGCGCCACCAGCGGATACTCGGACGTCCCTTCCGGCCACACCGGGTCGGCGCGCACGACCCGGTACCCCGCGGCTTCGAGCCGGCCGACCGTCGCGAGGATCACCCGCTCGACGTCCGCGTCGATCGCGAAGCCGCAGCCGAGGTCGCGGCTGAACGCGATGCGCAGCTCGCGCGGCGCGCCGCGCTCCGCGGCGGCGACGAACGCGGTGTCCATCGACAGCGGATGCGACAGCGGATCCTCCGGCTCGTAGCCGGCGAGGCACTCCAGCATCAGCGCGGCGTCGCGGACCGTTCGCGCCAGCTGCCCGATCACCGAGTGGCCGAAGTTGGGCTCGTCGAAGCCCCAGGGGTGCGGAACCAGTCCTATCGACGGCTTCATGCCGACCAGGCCGCAGTGCGCCGCAGGCCGTCGTGTGGATCCGCCGGCGTCCGTGCAGAGCGCGAGCGGTCCGAAGCCGGCGCTCACCGCACTCGCCGCGCCGCCCGAGGAGCCGCCGGGGGTGTAGCCGATGCGCCACGGCGAGTGCGTATTGCCGTGGGCGAGGTTGTTCGTGATGCCCTTGCACGCGAACTCCGAGGAGTTCGTGATGCCGGCGAATACCGCGCCGCGCTCGCGCAGGCGCTGCACGCACCACGCATCCCGCGGCGCGACGAAATCCTTGAAGAGGTTCGAGCCCTGGGTCGTGCGACTGCCGCCGACCCACAGGGTGTCCTTGACCGTGAACGGTACCCCGGCGAGCGGCAGCCGGGTCCCCGCGCGTGCGAGCTCGTCCGCGCGCTCGGCCTCGCGCCGGCTGCCGGCGCGATCGAAGGCGATCACGGCGTTCAGCGCCGGGTTGAACTGCTCGATCCGGTCGGCGATCGCCTCGAACGCATCGACCGCGGACATTTCCCGGCGCGCGACGCCGGTCGCGATCTCGGTTGCGGTCAACGCGTGCAATGCGGCGGTCCCCATGGCAGCCGGCCCGCTTCAGCGGGACCGCACCTGGCGCGTCACGCCCGCGACACGCTCCATCACCAGCATCGTGACGAGCGTGAAGGCCACGAGGAGGCCCGAGACCGAGGCGACGCGCACGTCGAGGCTGCCCTCGAGGATGTTCCACATGTGGATCGGCAGCACCTCGTTCCGCGCATCCGCGAGGAAGAGCGAGATCGGCACGTTGTCGAAGGAGGACATGAAGGCGAGGAAGCTGCCAGCGATGATGCCGCGCTTGATGAGCGGCAGCGTCACGTGCAGGAACGTGTAGACGCGGCCCGCGCCCAGGCTCGCCGAGCTCTCCTCGAGCGATACGCTGACCTGTTGCACGCTCGCCGCGACCATGCGCAGCACGAACGGGATGCACACCACGATGTGACCGGCGGCCAGCGTCCAGAGCGAGAGCCGGATCCCCGACAGGCTGAAGAGCATGAGCAGCGCGAGTCCGAGGGCGATGCCCGGGAGGACCATCGGCGACATGAACACAGTGTCGAGAACGCGCGCGAGCCGCGACGTGCTGCGCGCGATCGCGACCGACGCCAGCGTCCCAAGGACGGCGGTCCCGACCGTGGCGAGCACCGCTACCTTGAAGCTGAACACCGCGGCGTCGATGATCTGCTGCGAGCTCGCGAGCTCGGTATACCACCGCAGCGAATAGCTCGGCGGCGGGAACTTGAGCGTCGCGCCGCCGGTGAACGAGGTGATGACGATCACCACCGTCGGGCCGATCAGCAGCAGCACCGCGGTGAGCGCGAGCGCGCGCACCGCGAGATCGTAGCCGGTCGCTTCCCAGTCACGCCGCATGCATGCCACCGAGCCGGCTGCGGGCGAACTGGTTCACGCCGTAGACGATCAGCATCACCGCGACCATGAAGATCACCGAGATGGTCGCGGCGAACGGCCAGTTCTGCAGGCCGACCGCCTGCTGGTAGATGAAGAGCGGCATGTAGATCAGGCGCCCGCCGCCGACGAGCGATTGCGTGATGAACGCCGTGACCGACGCGGCGAACACGAGCAGCGCGCCGGCGATCAGGCCGGGCGCGGTCAGCGGGAGCAGCACCCGCCAGAACGTCCGCCAGCGCCCCGCGCCCAGGCCGCGCGACGCCTGGATCAGGCTGGGGTCGATCCGGAGCAGGCTGTTGATCACCGGCAGCGCCATCAGCGGGAGCTGGATCTGCGCCAGCGCGACGACCACCCCGCCGGTCGTGTACAGCAGCTTGAGCGGCGCGTCGGTCAGGCCGAGGTCGAGCAGCAGGCCGTTCACGATGCCTTCGCGACCGAGGATCACGATCCACGCGAAGGTCCGCACCACCGCGCTCGTGAGCAGCGGCAGGATGATGACGAAGATGAGGAGCGTACGCATCCGCTCGCTAGCTTCGAGGTAGTAGAGGCCGAGCGGGTACGCGAGCACGATGCATACGACCGTCACCTCGAGCCCGAGGAGGAGGGTCTCGCCCAGCACGCCCCAGTTGAAGGCGTCGCCGAAGAACTTGGCGTACTGGGCGAGACCGACACGCTGCAGCTCGGCGTCTTCGAAGAAGCTGATGCCGGCGAGCAGCGCGAGCGGCGCCGCGAAGAACAGCAGGAAGAACGCCGCCAGCGGCACCGCCGGGGCGAGCTCCCGCCGGATCGCGGCCGCAGCGCTCAAACCTTTACTTCCTTGTTGAAGCGCTCGATCCACGCCGGCCGCTGCTCCTGGATCCTGTTCCAGTCGAGCAGCACCAGCTTCTTCTCCACCTCGGCAAGGTCCTTCCCGATCTGGCGCACGTTTTCGCCTGTGAACTTCACCTTGGAGTTCGTGGGCAGCATCACCCACGGCGCCGCCTCGAGCACGGCCTGCACCTCGGGGCTCATGAGCGTATCGATGTACCGCAGCGAGAGGTCGGGCTCGGCCGAGTTCGCGACGATGTGCATGCTGGTGCGGATCAGCACGCCGCCCGACTTCGGCAGCGCGAACGCGACGTCGACCCCCTTGGCGCGCAGCAGCTCGACGTTGTTATAGTAGTTGAACGCGATGTCGATCTGCCCCTGCTGGAACAGCGCCGCGAGCGCGCCCGGGCTCTGGGCGAGCGCGCTCACCGACGGTAGCAGCTGCTTCATAGCCGCGAACGCCGGCTCGATGTTGGCGTCGCCGCCGCCGCGCAGCTTCGCGAGCTCGACCATGAACGCGGTGCCGAGACTCGAGCCCATGCCGGTGATGCCGACCCGGCCCTTGTATTCCGGGCGCCAGAGATCGTCCCACGAGGTCGGCGGCGTCTTGACCTTCTTCGGGTTGTAGGCGAGGCCGATCACCTGCATCGAGATCGTCGGGCCGTAGCCGGTGCCCTGGAAGATCTTGGGCAGATCGTTGAAGTACTTGCTCTTGTCGGCCGGAAACCGCTGCAGCACGCCGGCCTTGATGGCGTTGATCGCCGGGCCCTCGTCGAACATGACCACGTCGTAGGGCGGGTTGGCGCGCGCGGCCGTGATCTTGGCGACCTGGTCGACGCCGAGCAGCGGCGTCAGGGTCACCGAGCCGCCGGTCGCCTTCTGGAACGCGGGCACGAGCACCGCACGGTAGGCCTCCTCGAAGCTCCCGGGATAGGTCGTGGCGACGATCTTGCCGGCGGCGCGGGAGAGGCCGGGCACCGCCAGCGCGGCGGCGCCTGCGACACCGAGTTGGAGGAACCGTCTGCGCTGCGTGTTCTCGATCATGGCAACTCCCGTGTAATCACTGCGTGGAAGGACTGGGAAACAGCGAGAGCGCCTCGCTGTCGATGATCTTCAGGTGGATCGCCTGGCCGGCCGCGAGCGGCGCGGCGCCGCGCTCGCGCGGCCGCGTCATCTTGAGCGCCAAGCCGTCGGCGGTCGTCGCCTCGACCACGTCGACCGGCCCGAGCGGCAGCGTCAGCCGCACCGTCGCGGGGAACGCGTCCGCTTCGTCGCCGCGAGCGAGGCGCAGGTTCTCCGGCCGCACCGAGACCAGGATCGCGGCGTCGCGCGCGATGCCGTCGGCGGCCGCGAGACGCAGCCGCGGCCCCGCCGCGAGCGTGACTACCGCGCCCGCATCCGCCAGTCGCCCCGGCATCAAGTTGGTCTGGCCGACAAAGCGGTTGACGAAGAGGCTCGACGGGTTCTCGTAGATGCGCCCCGGGGTGTCGATCTGCTCCACCTGACCCTGGTTGAGCACCACGATGCGGTCGGCCATCGAGAGCGCCTCCTCCTGGTCGTGGGTGACGATGATCGAGGTGATCCCGTACGTCCGGAGCAGGTGCTTGACCTCGATCTGCATGTCGAGCCGCAGGTTCTTGTCGAGCGCCGAGAACGGCTCGTCGAGCAGCAGGACCTTCGGCTCGATCGCGAGCGCGCGGGCGAGCGCGACGCGCTGCTGCTGCCCGCCCGAGAGCTCGCCCGGCCGGCGGTCGCGGAACGAGGTCATCTTCACGAGGCGCAGCATGTCGGCGACGCGGGCTTCGCGGCGCGCACGCTCGACGCCGCGGGCGCGCAGGCCGTAGGCGACGTTCTCCGCGACTGTCATGTGCGGGAACAGCGCGTAGCTCTGGAACACGATGCCCACCTCACGCCGATGGGGCGGCACGTCGTTGACGCGCTTGCCGTCGACGAGCACGTCGCCAGTGTACGGCGTGAGGAATCCCGCGATGACCCGCAGCAGCGTCGTCTTGCCGCAGCCGCTCGGGCCGAGCAGCGCGAGCAGCTCGCCCGGCGCGATCTCGAGGTCGATGCCCGCGAGCGCGGTCGCATCGCCGTAGCGGTGGGAGATCCCCCGGAGCGAGACGCTGTGTCCGAGATGCGGTTGAGGGATGGCCGTGGCGTCGCTCATGGGCATCGTCACTTCGGCGGGCTCGTCTCGAGCCAGTGCCGGGCGATCTCGTCCCGGCGCGCGAACCACACCGCGCTTTTCTGCCGCATGTGCGCGAGCGCTGCGGCGAGCCCGCCGATCCGGCCGGCGCGGCCGATGATGCGCAGATGCAGGCCGATCGACATCATCTTCGTCTGATGCGCCGCTTCCCGCAGCAGCCAGTCGAAGGTGTCGATCGCGTAGTCGGCGAAATCCCGCCCGCGCACGAAGGCGAAGCTGTCGAGGAAGCGCATGTCGTTCGCGTCGAAGCAGTACGGCACCACCAGATGAGGACGTCCGGAGACCTCCACGTAGTAGGGCAGGTCGTCGTTGTAGGCGTCACTGTCGTAGAGGAATCCGCCGTGCTCCACCAGCAACCGCCGGGTGTTGACCGAGGGGCTCGACTTGGTGTGCCAGCCGACGGGTGCGGCGCCGCTTACCGCGCGGATGCTCGCGACGGCGCGGCGGATCAGGTCGCGCTCCCGTGCTTCCTCCATGCCGGCATGCGCCTCCCAGCGCCAGCCGTGACAGCAGATCTCGTGCCCGCGCGAGACGGCGTCCTGCGCGAGCCACGGCACGCCTTCGAGCGAACGCGCGCAGGCGTTGAGCGTGATGGGGATTCCCGACTCTTCGACGACGGCCATGATCCGCCGGTAGCCGACCCGCGTTCCGTACTCGAAGTGGGACTCCATGCACAGATCCGGTGCGCCCTTCACCTCGTTGGTGACTTCGTGCACCGCTTCGTTGCGCTCGTCGCCGGCGCTGAGGGCGAGCTCCGCGCCTTCCTCGATGTTCAGCATGATCTGGACGGCGAGGCGCTTCCCGCCGGGCCATGGGACGTCCGGCGGGTGCGCCCCGTAGCCCAGAAAGTCGCGCGGCATGGTCTGCCGATCCACTCGGGAATCGGATCAGGCGACGAGCCAGGAGGGCCGCGCATGCGGCCGCCGTCGCGCCGGCCCGGGCCGCTCGCAGCGCAGGAATCGGCCGCGGCCCTTGGCGGCACTCGCGTTCGGCCTGCTCCAGACGACCTCGCCGCGCGAGATCGTGATCTCCGGCCAGGCCGAAAGCTCGATGCCCTCGTACGGCGTGTAGTCCACGTTGTGGTGGAGCAGCGCATTCTCGACCTTGAGCTTGACCTGGTCGTTCCAGACGACGAGATCGGCGTCGGCGCCGACTGCGATCGTGCCCTTGCGCGGGTAGAGCCCGTAGATCTTGGCCACGTTGGTCGAGGTGAGCGCGACAAAGGCGTTGACGTCGATGCGACCCTTGACAACACCCTCTGAGAAGAGCAACGGCAGCCGCGTCTCTACGCCGGGAATGCCGTTCGGAATCTTGCTGAAGGGCGCCGCCTTGCCGGCGATCTGCTTGCCCGAGGGGCCGTCGTAGCGGAACGGGGCGTGGTCCGACGAGAACACCTGGAACACGCCGTTCTCGAGCCCGTGCCAGATGACCTCCTGGTTCGCCTTGTCGCGCGGTGGCGGGCTGCAGACGCATTTCGCGCCGTGGAAGCCCTCGTCCTCGAGATTCTCCGCGGTCAGGAACAGATACTGGGGGCAGGTCTCGCCGTAGACGCGCAGGCCCTTGCCTTGCGCCCAGCGGATCTGCTCGACGGCCTCGCGGCCCGAGACGTGCACGATCAGCACCGGGATGTCGACCAACTCCGAGAGCGCGATCGCGCGGTGCGTCGCCTCGCGCTCGACCAGCATCGGGCGCGACGTCGCGTGGAACTTCGGCGCGGTGTGACCGGCGGCGAGCAGCTGCTCGGTGAGCCAGGCGATGCAGTCGGTGTTCTCGGCGTGGATCATCGTCATCGCGCCCTCGCGGCGCGCGACCGCGAGCGTCTCGAGGATCTGCCGGTCGTTCAGCTTCAGGTCGTCGTAGGTCATGTAGATCTTGAACGACGTGTAGCCGTTCGCGATCAATCGCGGCAGCTCCTCCTTCAGCACGCGTTCGGTCGGATCCGAGACGATCATGTGGAAGGCGTAGTCGATGACCGCCTTGCCCTCGGCCCGCTGGTGGTAGTCGTCGACCGCGGCCTGGAGCGACTGGCCCTTGAGCTGGCAGGCGAACGGGATGATGGTCGTCGTGCCGCCGCACGCCGCCGACAGGGTGCCGGTGTAGAAGTCGTCGGCCATCTTCGAGCCGTCGGTCATCGGCTGGTCGAAGTGGCAGTGGCCGTCGATGCCGCCCGGCAGCACCCAGCGGCCGGCGGCGTCGATCTCCTGCTTTCCTCGCGGCAGGCCGCGGGCGAGGGCGGCGATGGTGCCGTCCTTCACGCCGATGTCGGATTCGAAGACGTCGGCGGCGGTTGCCACGCGCGCGTTGCGGATCACCAGGTCGAAATCGCTCATGTCGTTTCTCGGTTCCTCATGCGACGTCGCGGAAGAGCCGTCCCCAGCGCTTGATCCGTTTCGGATCGGCGCCGGCGAGCTTCAGCGACTTCCAGACTACGGTCGCGATCGTGTCGTACATCGGAATGCCGGTCTCGCGCTCGAGCGCCTCGACCAGCGGCGCGCTCTGCAGCCCGGTGCAGAGGAAAGTGATCGCGTCGGGCCGCGCGTTCGCCACTTCGCGGGTCATCGCGCGCAGCTCGTCCGGCGTGGCGGTCGAGAACGACCAGTTGTCCTGCCAGCCCAGGTGCCGCTCGGCGACGCACTCGAACCCGGCCGCGGCGTAGTTCACGATGATCTTCGCCTGCACGTCGTCGCGATAAGGTGTGACCAGGCCGAACCGCTTCACGCCGGTGAGCCGAAAGATCTCGTTGAGCGCGAGCACTGAGGTGCACGCTGGTATGCCGGTCGCCTCGGTGATCCGGCGACACAGGCGCTCGTCCGACTCGAACCCCAGCCAGCCGGCCGAGGTGCCGTTCCAGCCGATCGCCTGCACCTTCGCGTCCGACAGGAGCTCGGCGGCGCGGAGAATTTCGCGGTCGTCGAACTGCGCGAGCGCGGCGTCCGAGAGCGCGATCTCGGTGACGCGGAACCGGCCGAAATGCGCGCTCGCCTCCGGAATCTCCGCGAGCATCGCGGCGGTGATCGGCTCGAGGCGCGTGTTCGAGGAAGGAGTGAGCATCCCGAGCAGGATCCGGTCGGTCATCGTGCGCTCGCTCAGACCGTGCCCGCCGGGGCGTGCGGCGCACGGAAGCCCGGCTGCGTCTGCCGCTCCACGACCTCGGCGAGAGCGAGCACGCGTGCGTCCGAAAAGCGGGGGCCTACGATCTGAATGCCGATTGGCAGCCCCTGCCGGTCGAGCCCGCACGGGACCGAACACGCCGGGACGTAGGTGTGATTGAAGAGCGGCGTGAACACGGCATGGCCGCGCGGCGTGACCGGCTTGCCCTCGATCTCCTTCGGACCCAGCAGCTCGATCGGCCAGGCCGTAACCGGCGTCGTCGGCGTGAGCAGCAGGTCGAAGCGCTCGAAGAAGCGGGCCAGCGCGTGGTAGAGGGCCTCACGCGCGTGGAGCGCGCGCGCCACGTCGACACCGGCGAGCCGCAGCCCCGCTTCGATCTGCGCGCCGATGTCGGGATCCGCGTCCCAGGCGCGGGCTTTGAACCGCTCGCCGTACAGCGACGCGAGCCCCGCGAGCTGCAGCGGCATCAGCGCCTGCTCGGACGCGCCTTCAGGCCACTGCGGGTCGGTCTCCTCCACGGCTATGCCGGCGCTTGCCAGTCGCTCGGCGGCGGTCCGGACGCTCGCTGCCACATCGGTGTCCACCGGGAACCCCAGCCCGAGCCGCGGGCTGAACGCCACGCGCAAGCCCTCGACGCGGCCCGCAGCCCGGTGTGCCCACAGCTGGGCGGGCGGGCTCTGCGGGTCGGCGGGATCCGGCGCTGCGATGCAGTCGAGGAGCAGGCGGATGTCCTCGACGGAGCGCGCCATCTGCCCGATCACCGAGTTCCCGAAGACCGGTTCCGCGAAACCGGCCGTGTGGGGGACGAGCCCCGCGCTCGGCTTCATGCCGACGACACCGACGTGCGCCGCTGGCCGGCGCGTCGAGCCGCCACCGTCGGTGCAGAGCGCGATCGGCCCGAGGCCCGCGGCGACCGCGCTTGCCGCGCCGCCCGATGACCCGCCCGGTGTGCGCGCGAGATCCCACGGATTGCGCGTCGGCCCGAAGAGCGGGTTCGTCGTGTTGCCTTTGCAGGCGAACTCCGAACAGTTCGTCGTGCCGAGAAACACCGCGCCGGCCGCGCGCAGGCGGGCGACCGCGACTGCGTCCTCCGACGCGACGAAGTCGGCGAAGAGCGCCGAGCCCTGGGACGCGGGCCGGCCCTTCACCCAGAGATTGTCCTTGACCGTGAACGGAACCCCTGCGAGCGCGAGCGTGTCGCCCCGCGCAATCCGCCGATCGACCGCCTCGGCATCCCCGCGTCCCGCCCGCGGGTCGAAGCGGACGATCGCGTTGAGGCGGGGGTTCAATGCCTCGATTCGCGCGACGAACGCGTCGAGCACCTCGACCGCGGACGCCCGCCGCCCGCTCACGAGTTGCGCGAGCTCGGCGGCGGTCGCTGAAGTGACGGGATCCACGGTCGTCGCGCGCGTTCCGCCGGGCTAGTTGGCGATCTCCCGCTCCCACCGCTGGATCCACTGCGTGCGGTTCTTGCGGATGTTGTCCCAGTCGGGGAGGAAGAGCTCCTTGTCCATCGCGGCGGCGTCGGGCAGCTCGGCGGCGAACTTGGCGGCGACCTTGGCCTTCCTGTTCACCGGCGCCGAATAGAGGATCTCGGACAGCTTGTTCTGGATGTCCGGTGCGAGGATGAAGTCGACCAGGCCCGCGGCCATGTCGAGGTGCGGCGCGCCGGCGACCATGGCCACCGACTGCGGCATGGCGAAGCCGCCTTCCTTGACCTTGGCGAAGCCGATCGGCCGCCCCTGCTCCTGGAACCGCAGCACGTTCTGGCTGAACTGCCCGCCGATGTACCACGCCTCGCCCTGCATCAGCAGGTCGAGCGCCTGGGGAGCATTGTTGTAGATGGTGAGCAGGTTCGGCTTCAGCTCCTTCATCTTGGCGAATCCGGAGTCGATGTCGAACTGCGCCTCCTTGAGCGGCTTGCCGCTCTTGAGCGACGAGGCCATGATGAGCACCCACAGCCCTTCGGTGATGGTGAGGGCCGGCACGATCACGCGACCCTTCGCCGGCGGTTGCCACAGGTCGTTCCAGGACGCGATCGGCTTGCCGACCTTGGTGTTGATCGCGACGCCCGACTTCATGACCATGTAGTTGGTCCAGAAGCGGTCGAGGCCGATGCAGCGCGGCACGACGTCGTTCAGGTTGGCGATCGAGGCCGGCAGCGGCGTCAGCAGCTTCTCGTCCATCGCCGTCATCAGCACCACGTCGTCCATGAAGACGAGGCTCCGCTTGGGCGACGCCTTCTCCGCGCGCAGCTTCGTCAGGTTGGTGGCGCTGTTGGTGCCCTCGTAGAAGATCTTGATCCCGGTCTTCTTCTCGAACGGGTCGAAGAAGAACTCGCGGAACGGCTTCTCGGCCGAGGCGGGCCCGCCGATCAGCAGCTCCACCGGCGCGCTGCGCACGATCGCGGGAAACCCGGCGATCGCCGCGCCGGCGGTGGCGGCACCGTACTTGAGGAACGTGCGGCGCGACGCGCCGGCTTTCGGGGTGGTAACGGTCTCGCTCATTCTCGCGACTCCTTTGGCAGCGATGGTGGGAGTTACTCGACGCCGGAGAGCTTCTTCAGCCCGACCATCCGGTCGCCGATCAGCAGCGCGACGACCGACATCACGAACAGCAGGGTCGCGATGGCCGAGATGGTCGGGTCGGGCGAAGTCTCGGTGTAGTTGATGATCCTGATCGGGAGCGTCAGCGAGCGCGCGTCGACGAGGAACATGGTCACGGCGTAGTTGTCGAACGACGTCACGAACGCGAACAGCGCCCCGGCGACGATGCCGGGCATGATCTGGGGTATCAGCACCTTCACGAACGAATAGGCCGGGCGCGCGCCGAGCGTGGCGGCAGCCTCGAGCTGGCTGAACTGGAAGAGCTGCAGGCTCGCGAGCACGGTGCGCACCACGTACGGGGTGGTGATCACGATGTGCCCGATGACCACGCCCCAGAACGACGAGTCGAAGCCGATCGACCGGAACGCCATCAGCAGCGCGATCCCGGTGATGATCGCCGGCAGCATCAGCGGCGAGATCAGGAACAGGGTCACGGGCTCGCGCAGCGGCACGTTGCCGCGCACCAGCGCGAACGCCGCGGTCGTACCGAGGATGACCGCGACGATCGTCGACAGCGCGGCGATCTCGACGCTCAGCACGAACGAGCCCCACAGCCCGGGCACGTTCTTCAGGTTCTCGTACCACTTCAGCGACAGCTCCTGCGGCGGGAACTCGTAGACCGGCGAGACCGCGAACGAGGTGCCGACGACGACCACGATCGGCGCCAGGATGAACACGACCACCAGCAGGCAGAACGGGTAGAGGAGAGCGCGTCCGGGGTTCATTGGACTACCCTCGCGCTTCCGGCGCTCGGGATTCGCGCTTGGGGCGGCCCGGCGCGCTCATGCCTGGGCTCGCATCAGCCGGCTGCGGCGCTCGAAGAAGAACGTGTTGACGGCCACGACGGTGGAGGTCAGCAGGACGAGAACCATCGCCATCGCCGCGCCCGCCGACCAGTCCATGGTGACCATGAAGTTCTTGGCCACGACTACCGGCATCACCAGCAGCCGGCCGCCGGCGACCAGGGTCGGGATCACGTACGCGCTGATCGACATGCAGAACACCATGGCGCAGCCGGCCGAGATCCCGGGCAGCGACAGCGGCAGCAGCACCCGGAGCACGCGCGTGCGCGGCGGCGCGCCGAGCGTCTGTGCCGCCTCGTCGAGGTTCGGGTCGATCTTCTGGATCACGCTTGCGATCGGCAGGATCATCAGCGGCAGGAAGACGTGCGTCAGCGCGATCACCAGCCCGGTCTCGGTGAAGAGCAGGCGGATCGGCGTGTCGATGAGGCCGGCCCCGAGCAGCAGTCCGTTGACGATGCCGTCGGAGCGCAGCAGCACCGTCCAGGCGAAGGCGCGGACGACCACGCCGACGAAGAGCGGCGTGAAGACCACGACGAGCAGCACCATCTGCAACCACGGCCGGGTGCGGCCCGAGACCGCCATCAGGTACGCAACGGGATAGCCGATCACGAGACAAACGAGCGTGGCGTACGCCGCAACGCGGAGGCTCGTCCCCATGATCGCGAGGTAATGCGGATCGGTGAGGACGGCGACGTAGTATTTGAGGCTGAACCCCGTCGGCACCGTCGAGCCCGGCTCGTAGATGTGGAAGCTCGCCCATACGAGGGTCGAGAGCGGCAGGGCGAAGAACACGACCATGAAGAGCAGGGCGGGCGACAGCATCCAGGCGGCCGGCCGCAGGTCGAGCAGGTTCGGCCGCGGCGCGGCGCGCGCCGGGGCGTCCGGCGCCACTTGATCCGCGGTCGCGCCGTGGTTCACTGCGCGGCGCCCGGGATGACGACGGCGTCCGCGGGCAGCCACTGGAGCACGACGCGCGATCCGACCGCAGGCGAGAAGCTGCCGCTGCGGTTCACGACGTGCGCGAGGAACGGGCGCTCCTGCCCGACGTCGACGTGGTAGTGCGTGATGTCGCCGAGGTAGGCGACATCGCGGATCGCGCCGGTGATCTGGTTGTGCGACGCCGGGGCTTCGGGCGGCAGCAGCGAGATCTTCTCGGGGCGGACCGCGTAGCCCACGGTGCCCTGCAAGGCGTCGCTCGCCCCGGTCGCCTGATAGCGCCGCCCACTGACGTCGACCTCGCATGCGTCGCCCGCGCGGCCCACGACGCGTCCCGGCATGAAGTTCGAGAGGCCGACGAAGTCGAGCACGAACTTGGTGCGCGGCCGCTCGTAGATGTCGCCCGGCGCGCCGATCTGGTCGATCCGGCCCGCGTTCATCACCGCGATGCGGTCGGACATGATGAGCGCCTCGCCCTGGTCGTGGGTGACGAAGATGGCGGTGATCTTCAGCCGGCGGGTCAGGTCCCGCAGCTCGAGCTGCATCTGCTCGCGCAGCTGGCGGTCGAGCGCGCTGAACGGTTCGTCGAGCAGCAGGAGCCCGGGCTTGGTGACGAGGGCGCGCGCGAGCGCGATGCGCTGCTGCTGGCCGCCGGAGAGCGCGGCCGGCATGCGGTCGCGGGCCTGCGGCAGGCGCACCGTGTCGAGCGCCTGGGCGACCGCGCGCTCGACTTCCGCGCGCGACTGCCCGCGCACGCGCAGGCCGAAGGCGATGTTCTCGCCGACCGTCATGTGCGGAAACAGCGCGTAGTTCTGGAACACGAACCCGATGGCGCGCTGGTGGGTCGGCAGCCGCGTGATGTCCCGGCCGTCGAGGACGACGCGGCCGCCGTCGAGCCGCACGAGGCCGGCGAGCGATCGGAGCAGGGTGGTCTTGCCGCAGCCGGAGGGACCGAGCAGGGAGACGAACTCGCCCTCGTGCACCTCGAGGCTCACGCCGTCGAGCGCGTGGAGACTGCCGTAACGCTTGTCCGCGTTCGTGACGGTGAGTTGCCCCATTTGCCGTCCCCTCCGGTGGCCGCCGACCGCGCGATCGGCGGAAGGCACTGCGGGATTGTGTATCGGTACAGCGGGTTTATGTCTTGCGCACTCTAATCATTCTGTATCCAATATGTCAACGATCCTGGACAATCGAGGTTCGCCTTCAGCCGATTGATGGCATGTAAATCTTATTATTAATCAGTGTATAACAAGAACTGAGTCCGTGGAATGTATCCATTTAGTGCATAAGTCCGTATACTGGCACCAGCACGATGCAACACGGCGTGCGTGCAGTTGCCTGGGCCGCGCGCCGAACCGGATGGAACGCAACCGATGAGTACCGAGCTGCCCCCTCGCGGGAAGACCAGTGGGAAACGGCGCACCCCCGCGCCGTCGGTCGAGGCGATCTACGAGCGGATCCTCAACGCGGTCATGGAGCACCGGCTGCCGCCGGGAACGAAGCTCATCGAGGAGAGGCTCGGAGCGGCATTCAGCGTGAGCCGCACCAAGATCCGGCAGGTGCTCGGGCGGCTCGCGCACGACGGCGTCGCCACCGTCTATCCGAACCGCGGCACCTTCGTCTCCAGCCCGACGGTGGAGGAGGCGCGCCACGTGCTCGAGGCGCGGCGGCTGATCGAGCCCGCGCTGATCCGGCAGTTCGCCGAGGCCGGCACGAAGGAGCAGCTCGCCCGCCTCCGCGAGCACGTGGCCCTCGAGTCGAAGGCGCGGGCCGCCAACGAGCGCCGGTCGATCATCCGGCTCTCCGGCGAGTTCCACATGCTGATCGCGGACATGGCGGGCAACCCGTTCCTCGCCAAGTCGCTGCGCGAGCTCGCGACGCTGACCTGCCTGATCATCGCGCTCTACGACTCGCCGACCGTTCCCGCCTGCCTGCACAACGAGCACGAGGACATCGTCGACGCCGTCGCGGCGGGTGATGCCAAGCGCGCCGCCGCTTTGATGGTGACGCACCTGAACCACGTCGAGCGTGCGCTCGACATGCACGTGCCCGGCCAGCGAAGAGATCGACCTCGAGGCGGTGTTCGCCTGAGCGGCCGGCGATGAGCGAGCACGAGCGCTTCATGGACGCCGTCCTCGCGCGCTGCGAAGAAGCGCTGCATCGTGGCGACTGCCCGGTCGCGTCGATCGTCGTGCGCGACGGCGCGATCGTCGGCGAGGGACAGAACCGCGCCACCAGCGGCACCGACCCGACCTCCCACGCGGAGGTCGAGGCGATCCGCGACGCGACGCGCCGGCTCGGCACCGGCGACCTGTCCGGCACGACGCTGTACTCGGCGATGGAGCCGTGCCCGATGTGCTGCTGGGCGATCAAGGAGGCGCGCATCGCGCGCGTCGTGCTCGGCGCCCGGCACGCGGGCATGCGGCGCATCGACTACGGCGCCTACTCCATGGAGAAGCTGCTCGCCCTCACCAATGCGACGCTCGACCTCGTGACCGGGGTGCGCGTGGCCGAGTGCGAGGCGATGCGCCGGCGCTGGAGCCGCTGGGTCGAGCCGCCGCGTCGATAGCCGGGGCGCTCCGGCGGCTACGCCTCGAACGACCCGCCGCGCCTCGTCCTCCAGCGCCGGGCCGACGACCTCGACCGGGCGGCATCCCCCGGCCGAGCACGTCCCGGCAGCCGAGGCGGATCTCGTCGGCGCCCGGACCCGCGAGGGCGATCATGCTCTCGACGCTCAGCGCGTAGACGACGCGCGCGATCCCGCCCCAGTAGATCGCGCCGGCGCACATCGGGCACGGCTCGCCGCTCGCGTAGACCGTGCAGCCGGCGAGCGTCGCACGGTCGAAGCGCGCGCGACGCGTCGCGCATCAGGTTGAGCTCCGCGTGCCCGGTGCAGTCCCGCTCGGTGACCTGCGTGTTCTCCGCGCCGGCGAGCGGCGTGCCGCCGGCGCCGACGAGCAGCGCGCCGTACGGTTCGTTGCCCTTCGCGCGCGCCGCGCGGGAGAGCGCGATCGCGGCGCGGAGATGGACGGCGTCGTCGGGCCGCACGGCCGGAGCTAGTTCAGCTTCGCGCCCGAGGCCTTCACCGCCGGCTGGAAGTCGGCGATCTGCTTCGTCACGAGGGCCGTGAACTCCGCGGGCGTCAGCCGGCTGGTCACGAAGCCGAACTCCTCCAGGCGCGCGAGGACCTTCGGGTCGCTGAGCACCACCGCGCCGGCCGCGTTCAGCTTCGCCACCGCCGGCGCGGGCATGCCCGCCGGCGCGGACAGGCCGATGAAGTTCACCGCCACCAGCTTCGGATGGCCGAGCTCGGTCACGAGCGGGATGCTGGCCGGCACGATCTTCGGCCGCTCGGTCGAGGTGATCGCGAGCACGCGGAGCTTGCCCTGCTTCTGGAACTCCCAGACCTCGGTCAGCGTGTTCACGCCGATGCTGAGCTGCCCGCCGAGCATGTCCTGGAACATCGGCGCCGAGCCCTTGTACGCGATGTGCTCCATCTGCAGCCCGAGCTGGGCCTTGAACATCTCGCCGACGATGTGGCCGATCGAGCCGCCGCCGCCGGAGCCGAAGGGCACCGGCTTGCCCTGCGCCTTGATCCACGCGATGAGGCCGTTCCAGTCGTTCGCCGGCACCGACGAGGCGACGAAGAACGCGTTCGGCACCGAGCCGATGTACAGCACGTGGCTGAAATCCTTGATCGGATCGTACGGCGGCGTGTCGAACAGGAACGGCGCGATCGAGATCGGCGCGCTGTTCGAGACGAAGAGGGTGTGGTAGCCGTCCTTGGCGGTGAGCACCACCTTCGCGCCGATCGTCGTGCCGCCGCCCGGCTTGTTCTCGACGATGACCGGCTGCTTGAGCTGCTCGGAGAGCGGCTGCGCGACCAGGCGCGCGACGATGTCGCTCGCGCCGCCCGGCGGGAACGGCACGACGAGCGTGATGCGGCGGCTCGGCCAGTCCTGCGCGGCCGCCTGGGCCGCGGCGAGGACGAGTGCGAGGCAGGCGAGGGTGGGTGCGAGCTGGCGGAACCGCATGATGCTTCTCCCTGTTGAGTGCGACGATGGTGGTGAATTATCCGATTTCCGGCCGGGCGAGCGATCGGACGCGCGCCGCGGGCGGCGGCAGGAACCGCCGGTCGAAGATCTCGCCCGGGGCGGGGCGGCGCGGGTAGCCCTTCGCGGTCGCGATCAGGTCGATCGCCCGGCCGAGCCGCGCGTCGTCGACGTCGCCGATGCCGAGCCGCGCGCCTTCCATGCCGGCCATCTCGAGGGCGAGGGTGCCGGCGAGCCGCGCCCGGTTGGCGGCGCGGTCGATCCCGGGGTCGCGCCGCGCGACCGCCTCGACCGCCGCGTCGACGTCCGCGATCGTGTCGGCGAGGCCGCGGTTCACCGCGTGGACGAAGCCGGCGACGACGTCGGGCTCGGTTTCCACGAGGCGCCGCGTGGCGAGCAGGGTCATGCCGTAGAGGTCCGGCACGTGCTCGCGGTACTCGAAGAACCGCAGGCTCGCCGCCGGGTCGATGCCCGCCTCGATCGCCGCCGACCGCAGCGTGTTGACGAACCCGAACATCCCGTCCCACTGCCCGGCGAGCAGGCGCGGCAGCATGTCGCGATGATGCTCGCTCGAGATCTCGATCGCGATCCGCGCCGGATCGATGCCGGTCGCCCGCGCGAACTCCGGCAGCATCTTCATCGCCGCGTCGTTCGGATGCGACGCGAGCTTTCTCCCCTCGAGCTCCCGCGGCGCGCGGATCGGTCCGGCGGCCGGCACCGCGATCGTGTAGGGCGAGCTGGTGAAGGTCGCGAACACCCCCACCGCGTTCGCGCGGCTGCCGCGCGCCGCCAGCTCGATCAGCGCGTTGATGTCGCCGTACCCGACGTCGAAGTCGCCCGAGGCCACCTTCGGCACCGCGTTCGCCGCGGTGTCGCCCGGCGTGAACTCGAGCTCGATGCCCGCCTCGCGCAGGTAGCCGCGCTCGTCGGCCAGGAAGAACCACGCCTGCGGCCCCGACACGAAGGTGTTCAGGATCATCCGGAGCCGCCGCGGCGGCCGCGCGCCTGCGCTCATCGCGCCCGCTCCGGCCTCACCCGGGCAGCACCGACGCCGACTGCGTCCAGGGCGTGATCTGGAACGGCACGTGATGCGGCTGCTTCGCGTCGTAGATCTCGAACTCCAGGATGAGCTTGGTGTAATAGCCGCCCGGCACTTTGGCGCCGATCTTCTTGAAGTACTCGCCAGTGTGGGCGACGACCTGATAGCGGCCGGGCTTGATCGTCTCCGGCGTGAGGAACGGGCCCTCGGGCGGCCGGCCGTCGGCGTTCGCGGTTACCGACTTCAGCGTCTTGGGCGCGCCGCCGTCGAGCGCGACGAGGTCGATGCGGATGCCGTTGGCGGGCGTGCCGGAGTACAGGTCGAGAATGTGCACGGTGAGGCGGCCGCCGGCGGCCTGGGCGGCGGCCGGCTTCGGCGCGGCGGCGATCGCCGCGGCGGCGAGCGCCGCGCCGGCGACGAGAAAGTCCCTGCGGTCGTGCGATTCGGTGGTCATGGTTTTCTCTCCGGTTGGCCTAGCTGCCGCGATAGGTCATGTAGCTCCACGGCGAGAAGTAGAGCGGCACGTGGTAGCGCGAGGTCGCGTCGTAGATCGCGACGCGGATCGGCACGACGTCGAGGAACTCGGGCGTGGTCTGCGCGATGCCGGCGCGCTTGTAGTACTCGGCCACGTGGAACACGATCTCGTAGCGGCCGACCTTCATGTCGGCCTCGTTCAGCAGGTTCTCGGTCACCCGGCCTTCGTCGTTCGCGCGGACCGACTTGAGCAGCCGGCGGGTGTCGCCTTCCACGGCGTAGAGATCGATGCGGATCTGGCCCGCCTGCTTGCCGGTGTAGGTGTCGAGCGCGTGGGTGGAGAGCTTCGGCGGCAGCTTCTGCGCCGGCGCCTGCGCCGTCGCCGCGCCGGCGGCGGCGAGCGCGCCGAGGGCGAGCCCGGCCTGGAGGAACTGTCTGCGGTCGGTGTCGTTGTCCATTGCGGTCTCCCGTTGAGGTTCGGCTGCGAGATGGCGGCGGATCACCCGAACGACACGCGCGGCAGCCACAGCGCGAGATCGGGCCAGAGATAGAGCAGGAGCACGAGCAGCAGCATCATGAAGAGGAAAGGCAGCGTGCCGACGATCACGTCGGTGATCAGCCCTTCCTTGCGGATGCCCTGCACGACGTAGAGATTCATGCCGACCGGCGGCGTGATGAGCGCGAGCTCGGCCATCACGACGAGGTAGATCCCGAACCACACCGGGTCGATCTTCAGCGCGATGACGAGCGGCACGACGATCGGGATGGTGCCGATCATCATCGCCAGGGCGTCGAGGAAGCAGCCGAGGATCAGGTAGAAGATCGTCAGGACGATCAGCATCGTCCCCTGCGAGGTGCCGAGCTTCGACACGAACTCGGACAGCGCCTGCGGCACGCCCATCAGCCCGAGCACGAAGTTGAGGAAGAACGCCGCGGCCGCGATCAGCATGATCATCGCCGTCACCGACACCGTCGTGACGAAGCACTCGTTGAGCATCTTCACCGACAGCGTGCGGTATGCGGCGCAGATCGCGAGCGACATCACGACGCCGAGCGCGGCCGACTCGGTCGGCGTCGCCCAGCCGAGGTAGATGCTGCCCATCACCACGAGGAAGATGATGATCGGCGGCACGAGGTCGACGAGGCGCCGCAGCCGCACCCCGAGCGGCGCCGGCGCTTCGACCGCGCCGGCGAACGCCGGCTTCCACCAGCAGGCGACGACGATGATCAGCATGAAGAGGGCCGTGAGCAGCAACCCGGGAATCACGCCCGCCGCGTACAGCCGGCCGACCGAGGTGTTGGTCATGGCGCCGTAGATGATCATGTTGATCGACGGCGGGATCAGGATGCCGAGCGTGGCGCCGGCGGCGATGCTGCCGAGCACGAGCCGCGAGTCGTAGCCGCGCCCCTTGAACGCCGGGATCGCGACCGTGCCGATCGTCGCCGCGGTCGCGACCGACGACCCCGACACGGCGGCGAACATCGCCGAGGCGCCGATGTTGGTGTGCAGCAGGCCGCCGGGGAGCGGGTTGAGCCAGTCGGAGAGCGAGCGGTACATGCGGTCGGTGAAGCCGCCGCGCACCAGCAGCTCGCCGAGCAGCACGAACAGCGGGATCGCGACCAGCACGAAGTTGTTGGTGGCGCCCCAGTACTGGGTGCCGAACTCGAGCGTCGCCGGCCAGCCGAGGTAGAGCATGGCCCCGAGCATGCTGAGCGCGAACATCACGAACGCGACGTGCAGCCCGATCGCCATGAAGCCGAGCAGCAGCACGAAGCCGATCCCGGCGATGGTGATGTCGATCACCGCGAGCCTCCGGCGCCGCCCTGCGACTCGGCCTGCGCCTCGCGCTCCAGCCGGGCGGTGAGCTCGGCCTCGAGCTCGTCCTGGGCGCTCATCGGGCCGTAGTACCGGTTGAGCTGCGGCGAGCCGCGGCGCATAGCAGGACCGCCGCGTGGACGGCGTAGGCGACCGCGATCGCGGCGAACAGGCAGATCCCGGCGAGCCACAGGCTCTGCGGCTGCCACAGCGGCGTCTGGAGCGGGTTGGTCGCGACGCTCTGGAACTCGATCGACTCGAGCAGCACGACGCTGCCGCGCCACGCGGCGAACACCGCGAACACGGCCATCGTCACCATCGCGAGCGCGTTGAGCAACCGCTGCAGCCCCGGCGGCATCCGCACCAGGAACACGTCGACGCGCGTGTGGCCGCGCATCGCCATCGTGTACGACGCGCCGACGGTCGCGGTGATCGCGAGCACGTAGCCGCCGATGTCGTCGATGCCGTGGAACGAGAAGCGCGAAGAGCTTGCGGCCGACGATCTCGACCGTGATCGCCACCGACAGCAGCGAGCACGCCATAGCCGCACAGGATGGCGGCCACGCGCGCGACCGGCTCGACCACCCTGCTGATCGGATTGTCTTCATGCCTCCCTGGATCGGCCGGTGCGACCCGGTCGCGCCGCGGCGCTCAGTCGATCTTGTAGCCGCGCGCCTTGCCGACCGTCCCGTTCCAGGTCTCGGTGCACTTGGGATCGACCTTGTTGCAGGTCTGCTTCCACAGCGGCAGCACCGCTGCGGTCACCGCGGCCTTGATCTTGGCTTCGTCCGCCGGGCGTGACCGGCGACCAGCGTCATCTTGAACTTGATGCCCTCCTTGCAGGGCTCCTTGCCGACGTTGCAGTTGACCGCGTCGTCGTTGACGCGCTCGGCGAGGTCCCACATCTGGTCCTCCATCTGCTTGAACGCGGCGGTGATCTTCTGCTGCTGCTCGGGCGAGAACTTCTTCCAGTAGTTCAGGTTCATGAAGTGGCCCTGCACCGAGCCCGACACCGACAGCGGCATGAAGTGCGTCGTGACCTCGCCGCCACTTGCCGGTGTTGCCCGACGTCGGCGACGTCACGCCGCAGTCGGCCACGCCGCGCTGCAGGGACGGTGTAGACCTCGGAGAACTGCAGCGTGACCGGCGTGCCGCCGAGGTACTGGATCAGCGCCGCCATCGACGGCGTGAAGCTGCGCACCTTCAGGCCCTTGATGTCGTTCGACCGACTTGATCGGCTTGTTGCAGTAGAACACCTGCGGGCCGAACGGCCACAGCGTCAGCACCTTGGCCTTGAAGCGCGCCTGCAGCCGCTGGTCGAACACCTCGCGGTAGGCGTCGACCGCCTTGCGCAGGTCCTTCATGTTGGTCGACACGCCGATCAGGTCGATGCCCTCGAAGAACGGGTCGTCGCGCGAGGCCATGCCGATCTGCACGCTCATGACGTCGAACGTGCCCGAGCGCAGCAGCCGCAGCGCGTCGGCCGCCTGCACGTTCACCACGTCCATCGGGTTGTAGTTGACGTTGAGCGGGACGTCGATCAGCTTCGGCAGCGCGATGAAGAACGGCTTCTCGATCGCGTCCACGTGCTTCGTGTTCGACGAGAAGTTGCCGGCGACGCGCATCGCGTTCGGCGCCTGCGCGTGGGCGAGTCCGAGCGGCGCGGCGAGCGCAAGCGCGGCGGCGGTGGCGGCGAGTCGTTTCATGGCGTCTCCTGAGGCGGTTGGCGGAATCAGTGGAGCCGGCGCTGCAGGCCGACATCGCGGCCGGCGGCCTGCACGTACATCTCGCGGTAGTAGGGCTCGAGGCGCGCGGCGTCGCGGCCCGCGCGCACGAGCGTCTCGCGGTACGCCGTCCATCAGCGCGCGCGCCTCGGCGCGGAGCGCCTTCTCGTCGACGGTGGTGACGCGGCCGTCTTCGCAGACGACGCGTCCGTCGACGATCGTGTAGCGCACCGAGCTGCCGTCCTCGCAGTAGACGAGCTGCCGCCGGAGGTCGTTGAGCGGCGTGAACGCGAGCGTGTCGAGGTCGAGCAGGATCAGGTCGGCGGCGAAGCCCGGCGCGAGCTGGCCGAGCCGGTCGCGCGCGGCGCATCGCGCGCGCGCCGCCGCGCGTCAGCGCGGCCAGCATCTCGGGCGCCGTCGGCCAGTCGCGATACTCGTCGGTCCCGAGGGTCTGCAGCAGCGCGGCGGTCTTGGCGACGTACCACAGGTTGATGGTGTCGTCGGTGTTCATCTCGTCGCTGCCGAGGCAGATCGGCACGCCGGCGTCGCGCAGCGCGTAGTACGGCATGACGCCGCTGCCGAGCCGCAGGTTGCACACCGGGTTGTGGGCGACGGTGCAGCCGCTCGCGGCGAGCAGCTCGACGTCGGCCGCGTCGATCCAGATGGCGTGGATGACCATCATCCGTTCGTCGAGCAGGCCGAGGTCGTGGACGTAGCGCACGAGCGACTTGCCGTACTTCTCGCTGCCCGAGGACGCGCTGCAGCTTGGTCTCGAGCACGTGGACGTTGAACGGCAGGTCGTGGCGCTCCGAGAGCTCCGACGAGCGCGGCGAAGTAGTCGGGCGTGACCCGCTGCGGCGCCGAGCAGGACACCGCCGCCGCGAGGCGGCCGCCGGCGGCGCCGTGCCAGCGGTCGAGCAGGTGCCGGTACAGCTCCAGCAGCTCCGCCGCGGACTGCCGCGGCGCGCGGTCCATCGCGCGGCGCTCCGCCTCGGGCAACAGCTCGGCGAGGAACGGATACTTCTCGTACTCGACGACGTTCGGCTGGTCGATCGCGACCGTGGCGCGGATGCCGGCGTCCTCGTACGCCTGCATGATCGCGTCGATCGACTCTGGCGTCGCGATCGGCACGTGGTAGGCGTCGTCGTGCACCGCGGTGACGCCGCGCCGCAGCATCTCGAGCGCGCCGAGCATCGTGCGGACGTACGCGAGCCGCTCCGCGTCGCCTTCCGGCGCGAGCGGCGGCACCTCGTGGAGCATGAAGAGCTCGAGCGGCAGGCCGGGGAGGGCGCCCTTCATCAGGTTGCCAGGCGAGTGGAAGTGGGCGTTGATGAGGCCCGGCATCGCGAGCAACCCCTCGCCGTCGATCACGCGGTCGAAACGGCGCGGCCAGCCGGTGCCGGCGTTCGGCCCGATCGCCGCGATCGCGCCGTCCTCGACGACGACGTCGGCGCGGGGCCACTCGCGGTCGGCGTCATCGAGCGTGAGGACGTGCGCGTTGCGGACGAGGAGCGAGCTCATCGGAGCTCGAAGAGGCGACCCCACCGGCGGCCGCGGCGGGTGTCCACGTCGCAGAGCCGGAGCGCCTTCCAGATCGGCAGCACGGTCGAGTCGTAGACCGGGATCCCGAGCTCGCGCTCGAGCGCCGGGACCACCGGCGCGGCCGGGAAGTTCGTGCACCACGCGACGATCGCGTCCGGCCGAGCGCGCGCGACGTCGCGCATCATCGCGGCGATCGCGTCGCCCGGCACCGATGCGAACGAGAGGTTGTCCTTGAGGCCGCTGTGCGCCTCCGCCGCGCACTCGTAGCCCGCGCGCGCGAACGAGGCGATCGTCTTCTGCTGGTACGCGGTGTCGTAGGGCGAGACGAGGGCGTAGCGCTTCACGCCGGTCGACTTGAACACCTCGTCGAGCGCGAGGGTGGAAGTCGTCGCGCGGATCCCGGTCTCGGTCGTCGATCCGCCGGCAGAGATCCTGGTCGACGCGCGAAATCGATGCTGCCGCCCTTGCTGCCGTTCCAGAGGATCACGTCGGGCCTGGCGTGCGCGAGCAGACGCGCGGCGCCGAGCATGTCGTCGAGGTCGTAGCCGGCGGGGAAGGGATCGCGCTCGCCGTGCACCGGCGTGCGCGAGAAGTGCGGCGACACCTCGGGGAAGTCGCGCAGCACGGCGAGCGTCACGCGCTCGACCACGGTGTTGCCCGACGGCGTGATCGTGCCGACGAAGACGCGGCTCCCCGCGAGCGCGCCGGAGACGTCGCCGGGAGCGGAGGTCGGCTGGTCCACGGTCAGTAGCCGAGGAGCTTCGGCACCGTGAGCACGAGCGGCGGGAAGAACATGCAGACGAACAGCAGCCCGTACATGATCGCGATGAACGGCCACACGTGCTTGACGAGCTCGCCGAGCTTGAGCCCGGTGATGCCGCACACGACGAACAGCACGACGCCGACCGGCGGCGTCAGCATGCCGATCACCAGGTTGAACACGAACAGGAAGCCGAAGTGCAGCGGGTCGATGCCGTACTTGAGCGCGATCGGGTGCAGCAGCGGCACCAGCATGATGTAGGCCGCGTTCGACTCGAGGAACATGCCGACCACGAACAGCACCGCGGCGACGAGCAGCAGGAAGACGATCGGGCTCGAGGTCAGCGACTGGATCAGCGTCGTGAGCTTCTGCGGCAGCAGGTCGAGCGTGAGCATGTAGGTCACGACCGAGGCGAACGCGATCATCGCGCCGACCACGGCCGAGGTGATCGCCGTCCGGACCATCGCCTCCGGCAGGTCCGTCGAGCTTGAGCTGCCGGGTCACGAAGAACCCGACGCCCAGCGCGTAGACGACGGCGATCGCCGAGCCCTCGGTGGCGGTGAACGCGCCGCCGACGATGCCGCCGATCACGACCACCGGCATGAGGAAGATGATGATCGAGCGCTTGAGCTCGTGGAAGATCCGGACGAAGGAGAACGAATCGCCGGTGAACGGATACTTCCGCCGGATCGCGATGACCGAGCACGCGACCATCATCAGCGTGACCAGGATCAGCCCCGGGACGATGCCCGCCATGAACATGCCGCCGACCGACACCGTCGGCCCGGCCATGAAGGCGTAGACGATCATGGCTCCCGACGGCGGGATGATCGGGCCGAGGTTCGCGGCGGCCGAAACCACCGCCGAGGAGAAGCCGACGCCGTAGACCTTGCGCAGCGACGGGATGAGCGTGCTGCCGAGCGCGCTCGCATCGGCGACCGCGGCGCCCGAGACCGTCGAGAGGCCGAGCCCGGCGAGCATCGTGACGTGCGCGAGGCCGCCGCGCACGCGCCCGACGACCGCGTTCGCGAGGTCGATGATGCGGTCCATCATGCCGGCCTTCAGCATCAGCTCGCCGGCGAGGATGAAGAACGGGATCGACATCAGCGGGAACGCGTTGACCGCGTTCATCATCCGCGTCGGCAGCAGGTTGAAGTCGACGTCGCTCGCGACGAGACCCGCCACGGCGCTCAGCCCGAGCGCGAAGGCGAGCGGCATGCCGAGGATCGCGATACCGAGGAAGACGAGGATGACGAGGAGGCTCATCGGACGGGGCGTGCGGCGTCACTCGAGGTCGAGCTTGGCCGACGGGTCGGCCTTGGGCTTGCCGGCGAGGACGATCCAGAGCGAGGTGGAGCGCCGAGTGCGCCGCAGCCGATGAAGAGCGCGACGATGAAGAGGGCGGCGCTCGCGTTCACCGACGCCATCTGCTCGTCCCACTGGTCCCAGGTGATCACCGCCGCCTCGTAGCAGACGAGCGCCATCAGCGCGGCGCCGAGCAGCGGCGACCGCGCGCGCGAGGACGTCCTGCGCCGCCGCCGGCAGCCGCGCGGTGAGCATCTCGATCCCGATGTGCGCGCCGAGCCGGATGCCGAGCGGGATGGCGAGGAAGATCGACCAGACGAACATCAGGCGCGAGACCTCGTCCGCCCAGCCGATCGAGCTGTTGAGCGCGTAGCGCATGAACACCTGCGCCGAGACCACCGTCACCATCACGGTGACGAGCGCGACGATCGTCCACGCCGCCGCGACGTCGAGCGCCGCGAGCCCGAGCAGGCACGCGCGGCGCCAGCCGGTCGCGGCCGGCGGCGTGATCGAGAAGGCGATCGACATGCGCCTGGCTCGCGCGGGCGGCCGCCGTCCTAGCCGCCGGCCTTCTTCACCTCGGCCAGGACCTGGTCGACCAGCGGCGCGCCGACGCGCTTCTTGATGTCGTCGACCACGCCGGCGGTCGCCTTGCGCATCGCCTCGCGCTCCGCGGGCGGCAGCTCGGTGTAGGTCATGCCCTTCTTCTGCAGCTCGGCCAGCGCGTCGGCGTCGTTCTTCGCCGCCGCGGCGCGCTGGGAGGCGATCGCCTTCGCCATCGCGGTGCGGATCGTCTTCTGCACGTCCGGCGGCAGCGAGTCGAACTTCTTCTTGTTGGCGACGACCGCGATGAAGTCGAAGAAGTGCGCGGTGTTGGAGAGCTGCTTCTGCACCTCGAAGAAGCGGCTGGCGAGGATCAGGTTGTACGGGTTCTCGTGGCCGTCGATGACCTTCTGCTCCATCGCCGAGTAGACCTCGCGGATGTCCATCGCGACCGGGTTCGCGCCGAGCGCGCGGAAGGTGGCGAGATGGGTCTCGTTCGGCTGCAGCCGGATCTTGAGGCCCTTCAGGTCGGCCATCGACTTGATCGGGCGCTGGCTGTTGGTGACCTGGCGCGGCCCGAGCTCCATGAAGCCGAGCGAGACGAAGCCCTTGTCGTTCATGCGCTTCTCGATGAGGTCGCCGACCGGGCCGTCCATGACCTTGTAGGCCACCTCGCGGTTCGGGAAGAGGAACGGCAGGCTGACCGCCTCGAGCTCCGGGCACGGTGCGCGAGAGGAACGCCATGCCGACCCAGGTCATCGCGATCGTGCCGGCGCGCGTCTGCGTGACGTTCTCCTGCGCGCCGCCGAGCTGCATGTTGTCGAACACCTCGATGATCACCTTGCCGCCGGTCGCCTGCTCGACCTCCTTCTTGAACTGCTGGACCGCGACGCTCGAGGAGTGCTCGGGCACGAAGTTGCCGGCGATCCGGAGCTTCTCCTGCGCGGCGGCCGTGCCGGCGAGCGCGAGGACGAGGAGCGGCGCGGCGAGGGCGAAACGGACGGTGCGGGTCATGCGTGGTCTCCTGTCGTCGATGCGGCTGCGGCCCGCTGCAGCAAGAAGCGTTCCCGGGCGGCGCCGGCGGGCAAGTGATTGTGGCCAGTCATTGAAATGGATTGTATCCAATTTGTCAAGCCTGCCGTGCTTCGGCTACAGCGGGACGCTACGGCGCGCACCGGTGGTGCACGCAGCGACGGTCGCGCACGGCGCCGGTGCATCAGGAGATCGTGTACAAAATTGTGAAGTGGTTGTATCCTGAATCCATGGCTACCGGTTCGGATGCAGTCGGGCGCGGCCGCGGGCGCGCCGGCGCGCGGGCGCGCGCCGCGAAGCCGTCGGTGGAGGGGATCTACGAGCGCGTGCTCAACGCGATCCTCGAGCACCGGCTGCGGCCGGGCGTGCAGCTCGTCGAGGAGCGGCTCGCGGCGGTGTTCGGCGTCAGCCGCACCAAGATCAGGCACGCGCTCGCCAGATTGGCGCACGACGGCATCGTCACCGTGTTCCCGAACCGGGGCGCGTTCGTCTCCAGCCCCACGCGCGAGGAGGTGCACGAGCTCTTCGAGGCGCGCCGGCTGATCGAGCCCGCGCTCGTCCGCTGGCTGGCGGCGAAGGTGACCCCGGCGCTCGCGCGCCGCCTGCGCGACCACGTGAAGCAGGAGAATGCGGCGCGGAAGAGCGGCGACCGCCGCGCGATCGTCCGGCTGACCGGCGAGTTCCACCTGCTGCTCGCCGAGATGGCCGGCAACCGGCTGCTCGCCCGCACGATGCGCGAGGCGGAACCGCTGACCGCGCTCGCGATCGTCCATTACGAGGCGCCCGAGGCCCTGGCGTGCCCGGAGAACGAGCACGCGGTGCTCGTCGAGGCGATCGAAGCGGGCGCGGCGGAGCGCGCGGCGAAGCTGATGCTGGAGCACCTCGACCACGTCGAGGCCGCGCTCGACCTCGCGCCGCCGGCCGAGGCGGAGGCGGATCTCGAAGCCGCGTTCTCCTAGGGGCACCCGATGCGCATCCTCCTCGTCAACTCGAACACCTCCGAGGTCGTCACGGGCAAGGTCGCGGCGGCGGCGCGCGCCGCGGCGTCGCCGGGCACCGACATCGCCGCCGTCACCGGCACCTTCGGCGCGCGCGTGATCGGCACGCGCAGCGAGCACGCGATCGCGGAGCACTCGACGATCGCGCTGGTCGCGAAGCACGCCCCCGGCTGCGACGCGGTGGTGATCGCGGTGTCGTACGACACCGGGCTTCGCGGCGCGCGCGAGCTGCTCCAGATACCGGTCGTCGGCATGACCGAAGCCGGCCTCCTCACCGCCTGCATGCTCGGCGGGCGGATCGGGCGTGGTGACGTTCGGGCGCCGCGTGCTGCCGCTCTACCAGGAGCTGGTCGCGAGCTACGGGCTCGCGGACCGGGTCGCCGGCTGGCGCACGCTGGAGAGCACCGCCGCCTACGCCCCCGGCGGGCATCCCGAGCTCGACCGGGAGATCGTCGCCGCGGCGAACGACCTCGTGGCGCGCGATTACGCCGAGGTCGTGATCCTCACCGGAGCGGTGATGGCCGGCGTCCCGGCGCGGCTGCAGGCCGACGTGCCGGTGCCGCTCGTCGACTGCATCGTCGCCGGCGTGCGGCAGGCGGAGCTCCTCGCCCGGCTCGCGCTGCCGAAGCCGCGCGCCGGCAGCTATGCGCCGCCGGCCGGCCGCGAGCTGGTGGACGTCGACCCGGCGATCGCGGCGCGGTTCGGCGACGCGGGCAAATGATCCCGCGCGCGAGCCGGCTGCTCCGTGCGCACGGACGCTTCGGCTACGAGCCGATCGTCGGCCGGCGGCAGTTCGAATGGCCCGAGGGCAGGCGGCTGGCGCTGTATGTCGCGCTGAACCTCGAGCACTACGCGTTCGGCGAGGGGCTGACCGAGCAGCTCGTGCCGGGCGCGCCCGAGCCCGACGTGCTCAACTACTCGTGGCGCGAGTACGGCAATCGCGTCGGCGCGTGGCGGATCCTGCGCGAGCTCGAGCGGCACGCGCTGCCCGCCACCGTCCTCGTCAACTCCGACCTCTACGACCACGCGCCGGCGCTCGTCGCGGCGTTCCGCGCGCGCGGCGACGAGATCGCGGCCCACGGCCGCACCAACTCCGAGCGGCAGAGCGACGTCGCGGAAGAGGGCGAGCGACGGCTGATCGCGGAGGCGACCGAAACGATCGCGCGCCACGAGGGCCGGCCGCCCGCGGGCTGGCTCGGGCCGTGGATCGCCGAGTCCGCGGTCACGCCCGACCTCCTCCACGAGGCCGGCTACGGTTACGTGCTCGACTGGTGCGCCGACGACCAGCCGGTCTGGCTCGCGACGCGCGGCGGCCGGCTGCTCGCGGTGCCCGTATCCGCAGGAGCTCAACGACTCGAGCGCGATCGTCGGCCGGCGCGTCGGCGCCGCCGAGTTCGCGGACATGATCGTCGATCAGTTCGACGAGATGCTGGAGCAGTCGGCCGAGGGGCCGCTCGTGATGGGGATCGCGCTGCACGCGTACATCGTCGGGCAGCCGTTCCGGCTGCGGCACCTGCGCCGCGCGCTCGCGCACGTCGCCGCGGCGCGGGCAGCGGTGTGGCGCACGACCGCCGGAGCGATCGCGCGCCACTACGCAAAGGTCTGTCCGTGATTCGATCGGGCGGGGGCCGCACGCCGCGGCGCTAGTTGACGTTCGCCCCGTCGGCGAGCCACTTGCCGAGCAGCGCCCGCTCCTCGTCGGTCATCTTGGTGAGGTTGCCGATCGGCATCGTCTGGGTGGCGATCGTCTGCTGGTGGATCCGCTGCGCCGCCGCCTTCACCTGCTCCGGCGTGTCGAGCATCAGCCCGCCCGGCGGCTGGACGAAGCCGGCGAAGGTCGGCTTCTCCGCGTGGCAGACCGCGCAGCGCTCCTTGATGATCGGCTGCACCTGCGCGAACGTGATCGCCTTGGCCGCCGGTGCGCCGGTCGCGGCGGGCTTCGGCGCGATCGCGAACGCGAGGGCGACGAGCAGCACCGTCGCCACCGCCGGCAGCGCGATCAGGTTCCTGCCGACGTGCCGCAGCACGAAGTACTGGCGGATGAGCGCGCCGGACAGCAGGAAAACGGCCAGGATCGCCCAGCCGTACCTGCTGCCGTAGGTCATCGGGTAGTGGTTGCTGATCATGATGAACAGCACCGGCAGCGTGAAGTAGGTGTTGTGGACGCTGCGCTGCTTGCCGACGATCCCCGGCGTCGGGTCGGGATCCTTCCCGGCGCGGATCTCGGCCACCATCTGCTTCTGGCCGGGGATGATCTGGAAGAAGACGTTCCACACCATGATCGTCCCGATCAGCGCGCCGACGTGGACGTAGGCGGCGCGGCCGCCGAACACCTGCGCGTAGCCCCACGCGGCCGCGACCAGCAGCACGTAGAGCACGAGCGACAGGGCGAGCTCGTGCTTGATGATCCTGCAGAGCGCGTCGTAGATCAGCCAGCCGGCGACGAGCGACCCGGCCGAGATCGCGATCGCCGCCGGGACCGAGAGGTCCATCACCGACTTGTCGATCAGATACGCGTTCGCGCCGTACCAGTAGATGATCGCGAGGAGCGCCATGCCGGAGAGCCAGGTCGTGTAGGCCTCCCACTTGGACCAGTGCAGGTCCTCGCTCAGCGGCTCGCCGACGGGGCCGGTGCGGAACTTCTGGCTGACGTAGAAGCCGCCGCCGTGCACCGCCCACAGCTCGCCGACACGCCGCGCTTCGCGTCCGCCGGGTTGCGCGGCGGCTTGCAGCGACATGTCGAGCATCACGAAGTAGAGCGAGGCGCCGATCCACGCGACGCCGGCGATGAAGTGCAGCCAGCGGACGCCGAGGTTGAGCCAGTCGACGACGTAGCTCTCCATCGGCTTCAGGCAAGCGCGACTTCGATCGAATCGCCGTCGCGTACCGTGGCGAGCTGCCGCGCGATCGCCCTCGAATTTCCCGAGCACGTTGACCTTGGTGACGAGGCGGCACTCGTCGCCGCGCGAGACCGGCGTCGGCCCGTAGGGCAGGGCGAGCGAGGAGCCCTGCACCCAGAAGCACACCGCGCCGGGATCGACGACTTCGCGCGCATCGGCCTCGAGCTTGACGCTGACCGGCAGCGAGAAGTAGACCTCCTCGCCCCAGGTGTTCGCGCGCGACTTCGCCGGCAGCGCGGCGACGAGCGCCTTCGCGGTCGGCGTGTCGTCGAGGACGGCGACGAGCTCGCCCTTCGGCCACTTCACCCGGATCTTCGTCATCGCTTCGGCCCCAGCAGGTCGAGGAAGGTCCGCGCGACCACCTCGGTCGCCCGGTACAGGTCGTCGAGCCGGAGGTTCTCGTCGGCGCGGTGGCCGTTCGCCTCTTCGAGCGTCCGCGGCCCGGCGCCGTAGAGCACCGTCGGAATGCCGGCCTCGCTGTAGTGGCGCGCGTCCGTGTAGAGCGGGACGCCGCCCGGCTTCACGTCGACGCCGAAGACCTCGCGCGCGTTGCGCTGGATGGCGTGCACCATGTGCTCCTGCCCCGGGCGGCGCATGAACGGGTTGGCGAGCAGGATGCGCCGGACCTCGACCTTGATCCCGGGCATCTTCCGCGCCGACTCCTTGATGAGCGCGGTGATGAAGCGCTCGGCGGCCCCCGGGACCTCGTCCGGGATGATCCGCCGGTCGAGCCGGAACACCACCTTGTCGGGCACGACGTTGGTGTTGATCCCGCCCTTGATCAGGCCGACCACCATCGTCGGGTGGCCGATGCCCGGGATCTCCGACTCGAGCGCGGTGAGCGCCTTGCGGTAGGCGTACAGGTCGTTGAGGATGAGCGCCGCCGCCTCGAGCGCGTCGTCGCCCTTCTCCGGCTCGGCGGCGTGGCCGGACTTGCCGGTGATCTCGACCTCGAGGTGCAGGCAGCCGTTGTGCGCGGTGGTCACGCCGTACGAGAAGCCGGCGCAGATCGCGAAGTCGGGCTTCGACAGGCCCTGCTTGAGCAGCCACGCCGGGCCGATCTCGCCGCCGGTCTCCTCGTCGTAGGTGAGGTGCAGCTCGATGGTGCCGTCGAGCTTCGCCCGCCCGCTGGAAACTTCGGCCTTGAGCGCGAGGAGGGCCCAGGCGTAGGTCGCGAAGTCCGATTTCGACACCGCGACGCCCCGGCCGTACATGCAGCCGTCGCGGATCACCGCGCCGTAGGGATTCACCGACCACCCGGAGCCGGGCGGCACGACGTCGCCGTGGGCGTTGCAGGCGATCGTCGGACCGCCGTCTTTTTCACCACTCCGCCGAAACGCTCGCGGACGATCAGGTTGGTGCAGGAGATCATCCCTGCCGCCTTCACCGTCGCTTCCGGCACCGGATGCCGCTCGACCTTGAAGCCGAGGCCTTCGAGCAGCGCGGCCGCCTTCTCCGCGTGCGGGGCGCAATCCCCCGGCGGATTGTCCGAGGGCGTCTTCACCAGCTCGGCGAGGAAGCGCGTCTGCGCCTCGCGCTGCGCGGCGAGGAACGCGCGCATCGTCTCCTGGGGGGTCATGGCTTTCTCTTGGGGTCGAAGTTCTCGATGAAGCGCAGGAACACGCGCGCGCCGGTCGCGGCGTCGGCGAGCGTGATCGCCTCGGCCGGGTTGTGGCTGATGCCCTTTTCGCAGCGCACGAACAGCATCCCGATGTCGGCGAGGTCGATCATCGCCATGCCGTCGTGGCCGGCGCCGCTCGGGAGCTTGCGCACCGGCAGCCCTTCGGCCGCGATCGCCTCGCCGATCTGCGCCTGCAGCCAGCCGGCGCAGGGCGCGGTCTTGCCTTCGTGGGTCTTCGCGATCTTCACGCTGCACGCCGCGGCGGTCGCAGATCGCCTGCATCTCGCGCACCAGGTCCGCGGCCGCGGCGAGCCGCGAGCCGTCGCGCGGGCTGCGGACGTCGATCGTGAACTTCACCTTGCCCGGCACGACGTTCACCGCGCCCGGCAGGCACTCGAGCTTGCCCACGGTGCCGACGAGCTCGGCTTCCGCGCTCGCGCGCCGCTCCACCGCGAGGACGCATTCCGCCGCCGCCGCCATCGCGTCCTGCCGCAGGGTCATCGGCACGGTGCCGGCGTGCCCGGCCATGCCGTCGATCTCGACCGCGTAGCGGTTGGCGCCGTTGATCGCGGTGACGACGCCGACCGGCAGGCCCTCGGCCTCGAGCACCGGCCCCTGCTCGATGTGGAGCTCGGCGTAGGCGAGCACGTCCTCCCGCCGCTTCGCCGCCTCGCCGATGCGCTCGGGGTCGAGGTCGAAGCGGCGCAGCGCCTCGCGCATGCTGATCCCCTGGCGGTCGACCGCGTCGAGCACCTCCTTGCGGAACGTCCCGGCGACCGCCCGGCTGCCGAGCAGGGTGGCGTTGAACCGCGTGCCTTCCTCGTCGGCGAAGCCGATCACCTCGACCGCGAACGGCAGGCGCCGCCCGCGCGCGTTCAGCGCGTGGACGCACTCGATGCCGGCGATCACGCCGAGCATGCCGTCGTATCTTCCGGCGTCGCGCACGGTGTCGAGGTGCGAGCCGAGCACGAGCGCGGGGAGGCCGGCGCGCTCGCCCTCGTAGCGGCCGACGCAGTTGCCGGCGGCGTCCAGGCGCGCGCTCATCCCGGCTTCGCGCATCCACCCGAGCACGAGCTCGTTCGCGCGGCGCTGCTCGTCCGAGAGATAGATCCGGGTGAGGCCGCCGTCGAGCTCGGAGAGCCGCGCCAGCGCCTCGCAGTGGTCCCAGATCCGCTGCGCGGAGGGTTGGATCGGCGCGGTCATGAGGCACCTCCGGCGGGCCGATGGGCCGCGCGGGCCTCGAGCCGGACGAGGATCGCGCGGAAGTCGTTCACGTTGGTGCGCGTCGGCCCGGTGACGACGAGGTCGCCGAGCGCCGCGAAGAAGCCGTGGCCGTCGTTCGCCGCGAGGCGGTGCTTCGCGTTCACGTGCTGCGCGGCGGCGCGGGCGAGGGAATCCGGGGCGAGCAGGGCGCCGGCGTTGTCCTCCGAGCCGTCGATGCCGTCGGTGTCGGCCGCGATCGCCGCGATGCCGGGATGGCCGTCGAGCGCGACCGCGAGCGCGAGCAGGAACTCGGCGTTGCGCCCGCCGCGGCCGCCGCCGCGCACGGTCACGGTCGTCTCGCCGCCGGAGAGGAGCACGCAGGGCGGCTCCCCGATCGATCCGACCTCGCCGCCGAAGCGCGCGACCTGGCGCGCGATCCCGGCGTGCACCTGCGCGACGTCGCGCGCCTCGCCCTCGATCGAGTCGCCGAGGATCACCGGCGCGACGCCCGCGGCGCGCGCGACCTCGGCCGCTGCCCGCAGCGCGTCCTGCGCGGTGGCGAGCATGATCACCTCGTTGCGGGCGAACCGCGGATCGCCCGGCTTCGGCGTCTCGTCCTTCGCGGCGCGCAGGTGCTCGATCACGGCGTGCGGCTCGTCGATCCCGTACTTCGCGAGCACGGCGAGCGCGTCGGCGAACGTGGTCGGATCGGGAACCGTCGGGCCGGACGCGATCACCGACGGGTCGTCGCCCGGCACGTCGGAGATCGCGAGCGTGACGACCCGCGCCGGCGCCGCGGCCGCGGCGAGCCGGCCGCCCTTGATCGCCGAGAGGTGCTTGCGCACGCAGTTCATCTCGGTGATGTTCGCGCCGGATTTCAGCAGGGCGCGGTTCACCGCCTGCTTGTCCTCGAGCGTGAGGCCGTCCGCCGGCGCGGCGAGCAGGGCGGAGCCGCCGCCCGAGATGAGGCAGAGGACGAGGTCGTCGGGGCCGAGTCCCTTCACCATCTCGAGCATGCGGGCGGCGGCCCGGCGGCCGGCGGCGTCGGGCACGGGGTGCGCGGCTTCGACCACCTCGATCTTCTCGCACGGCACGCCGTGGCCGTAGCGGGTGACGACGAGACCCGCGAGCGGGCCTCGCCAGCCGTTCTTCGCCACCGTGTCCTCGACCGCTTTCGCCATCGCGGCGCCCGCCTTGCCGCCGCCGACGACGATCGTGCGGCCCTTCGGCGGCGCGGGCAGGCGCGGCGGCAGGCACTTCGCCGCCGACACGGCGCCCACCGCGGCGTCGAAGAGCCGCAGGAGCAGTTCGCGGTCCGGTGCTGCCATCGGTTGCCTCCCCTGGCCCGGCGTTCCGGCGCCGCTCGGCGCTAGAGCCGGCCCTTCAGCCAGCCCAGGCCCTCGACGGTCGTGGTCTTCGGCTTGTACTCGCACCCGATCCAGCCCTGGTAGCCGATGCGGTCGATCCAGTCGAACAGGAACGGGTAGTTGATCTCGCCGGTCCCCGGCTCGTTCCGGCCGGGGTTGTCCGCGAGCTGGAGATGGGCGATGCGCGCGAGGTTCTCCTGCATGCCGCGCGCGAGGTCGCCCTCCATGATCTGCATGTGATAGATGTCGTACTGCACGAAGAGGTTGGGCGAGCCGACCTCTTCGATCAGTCCCACGGCCTGTTTCGTCCGCGTCAGGTAGAAGCCCGGGATGTCGCGGATGTTGATCGGCTCCATCAGGAGCCGGATCCCCGCGGCGGCGAGCTTCGGCGCGGCGAAGCGCAGGTTGGCGACGAAGGTCGCGCGCAGCCTCTCTTCCGCGACGCCCGGCGGCGCGATGCCGGCGAGGCAGTTCACCTGCTTGCAGCCGAGCGCGGTCGCATACTCGATCGCCTTCCCGACGCCGTCCTGGAACTCGCCCACGCGGTCCGGATGGCAGGCGATCCCGCGCTCCCCCTTCGCCCAGTCGCCGGCCGGCAGGTTGTGCAGGACCTGCGCGAGCTGGTGCCGGTCGAGCCGCGCGCGCAGCTCGGCCGCCGGGTAGGCGTAGGGGAAGAGGTACTCCACGCCCTTGAAGCCCGACTTCGCGGCGGCCTCGAACCGGTCGAGGAAGTCGACCTCGTTGTAGAGCATCGAGAGGTTGGCGCAGAACTTCGGCATGGGATGCCCTTTCCGTGTCAGTCGAGGAGCGCCGCGATCGCCGTCGGCGCGTCCTGCAGGCCCGCCGCCAGCTCCTCGAACTCGGTCACGTTGCTGATCTCGGTGCCCATCGAGATGTTGGTGACGCGCTCGAGCATCACCTCGACCACGACCGGCACGCGATGCCTGTCGGCGAGCGCCTTCGCCTGCTCGAGCGCGGGCAGTATGCCGTCCGGCTCGTACACGCGCAGCGCCTTGCAGCCGAGGCCTTCCACCACCTTGACGTGGTCGACGCCCACGTTGCCGAGCTCGGGCGAGTTGACGTTCTCGAACGAGAGCTGGACCGCGAAGTCCATCTCGAACGCGCGCTGGGACTGGCGGATGAGGCCGAGGTAGGCGTTGTTCACCAGCACGTGCACGTACGGCAGGCGGAACTGCGCGCCGACCGCCAGCTCCTCGATCAGGAACTGGAAATCGTAGTCGCCCGACAGCGCGACCACCTTGCGGGCGGGGTCCGCGGCCACCACCCCGAGCGCCGCCGGCACGGTCCAGCCGAGCGGGCCCGCCTGGCCGCAGTTGATCCAGTGGCGCGGCTTGTAGACGTGCAGGAACTGCGCCGCGGCGATCTGCGACAGGCCGATCGTCGAGACGTAGCAGGTGTCGCGTCCGAACGCCTTGTTCATCTCCTCGTAGACGCGCTGCGGCTTGATCGGCTTCTGCTCGAAGTGGGTCCGGCGCAGCATCGTGCGCTTGCGCTCGCGGCACTCCTCCGCCCAGGCGTCGCGCTGCTTCAGCTTGCCCGCGGCGCGCCACTCCCGCGCCACCTGCACGGCGAGCGCGAGCGCAGCGCCCGCGTCGGACACGATGCCGTAGTCGGGGTTGAACACCCGGCCGATCTGCGTGGGCTCGATGTCGACGTGGACGAACTTGCGGCCCTTCGTGTAGACGTCGACCGAGCCGGTGTGCCGGTTGGCCCAGCGGTTGCCGATGCCGAACACGAAATCCGCGGCGAGCATCGTCGCGTTGCCGTAGCGATGGCTCGTCTGCAGGCCGACCATGCCGGCCATGAGCGGGTGGTCGTCCGGGATCGTGCCCCAGCCCATCAGCGTGGGGATCACCGGCACGCCGGTGATCTCGGCGAGCTCGACGAGCGCGTCGCACGCGTCGGCGTTGATGATGCCGCCGCCCGCGACGATCAGCGGCCGCTCGGCCTCGTTCAGCATCGCGAGCGCCTTCTCGATCTGGGCGCGCGTGGCCGCCGGCTTGTACACCGGCAGCGGCTCGTAGGTGTCGACGTCGAACTCGATCTCGCCCATCTGGACGTCGAACGGCAGGTCGATCAGCACCGGTCCCGGCCGTCCGGAGCGCATGACGTGGAACGCCTGCTGGAACACCCGCGGGACGAGCGCCGGCTCGCGCACCGTGACCGCCCACTTCGACACCGGCTTGGCGATGGATTCGATGTCGACCGCCTGGAAGTCCTCCTTGTAGAGCCGCGCGCGCGGCGCCTGCCCGGTGATGCAGAGGATCGGGATCGAATCGGCCCAGGCCGAGTAGAGCCCGGTGATCATGTCGGTGCCGGCCGGCCCGGAGGTCCCGATGCAGACGCCGACGTTGCCGGCCTGCGCGCGCGTGTAGCCCTCGGCCATGTGCGAGGCGCCTTCGACGTGGCGCGCGAGGATGTGGGTGATGCTGTTCCGCCGCTTCATCGCCGCGTAGAGCGGGTTGATCGCTGCGCCGGGGATGCCGAAGGCGGTGCTCACGCCTTCCTTCTCCATCACGCGCACTGCGGCTTCGGCGGCGGTCATCTTGGGCATGGCGATCCTCCTCGGTTATTCCGTATACCGGAATGCACTTGCGCTAACCGAAATCGTACCAACGACCTCGCGGACGTCAATTGACCAAAGGCAATTTCGTATCACGGGATAAGCGGGTTCCCCGGGGTGCGCCGGGCGCCGCCCGCGCGATCGCGTCCGCGCCGTCGGCGCCGGCGCGCCACTCGCGCGAGCGCTTCTGCGCCTCGGCGATCTGCTCCGGCGTCATCTTCTTCTCGAGCGCCTCCATCGTCTCGCGCATCGGCTGCGGGTTGTGTCCCTGGGCGCGCGCGAGGTTGAACCACATGTACGCGAGCACGTAGTCGGTCGGTACGCCCGTGCCGCGCTCGTAGGCGTACCCGAGCGCCGCCTGCGCCGCGGGGAGGCGCTGGTTGGCGGCGCGCCGGAACCACGCGACGCTCTCGTTCACATCCCGCGGCAGCCCGCCCTTGCCGTCGAGGTAGGCACGGCCGAGCAGGAACTGGCAGTTGCGGTCGCCGGCGCCCGCGCCCTTGCGCCACCAGGCGACCGCCTCGGTGGCGTTCTGCTCGCGGTCGGCGAGCTCGCCCAGCCAGCAATAGGCGGGCACGTGGCTCTGGTCGGCCGCCGCCTTGAACCACAGGACGGCCGTGGCCGGGTCTTTCGGCAGTCCGCCGCGCCCCTCGACCAGCAGGAGCCCCATCGTGTACTGCGCGCCTGCGAGGCCGGTGTCGGCGGCGCGGCGGACGAGGTCGGCGCCCTTCGCATCGTCCTTCGGCACGCCGCGCCCCTGCAGATAGAGCTGACCCAGCACCGATTGCGCCTGAGCATTGCTCTGGCCCGCCGCGCGCGCGAGATAGTCGGCCGCCCTGGCCTCGTCGCGAGTCGCCCCCAGCCCGCCGAGGAGCATCACGGCGAGGTAGTACTGCGCACGCGCGTCGCCGCCGTCGGCGAGCGGCGTGAGCTCGCTCATCGCGGTGCGGTAGTCGCGGCGCTTGAACGCCTGCTCCCCGTCGTCGAAACCGGCGTGCGCGGCGGCGGCGAAGGCGAAGGCGAGGAGGGCGAGACAGCGGAGGCGAGGCATGGGGGCGGAACCATTATTACAGCCGCGAGGAAAAGCGTCAGACCTCAATCACGAGATCCGCGCGAAAGCCGGTCTCCTCGCTGGCGTAGCCGCGCGGATTGCACACGACCCGGGTCCCGCGCACGGTGTAGTCGAACGCCTGGTGCGTGTGGCCGTGGATCCAGAGCTGCGCGTGGCCCATCAGGTTTTCGAGGTTGGTGACGAAGGCCGGGTTCAGCGGATGGCCGGCGAACTTCGGCGCGATGCTCCCGGGGTGGGGCACATGGTGCGTGACGACCACCGTGACGCCGGGAAAAGGCCGCAGCAGCCGGCTCGCGAGCCAGTGGCGGTGCACCGCATGCAGGCCGGTCGAGTCGGCGACGGTGAAGGGGCGATCGCGCCACCGGATCGACCGGTAGTCGATCAGCCACGCGGCGTACTTCTCGAGCGCGAGCCTGCGGCCCGCCTCGCCCGCGAGCGCGAAATCCGCCCACAGCGTGCAGCCGAGGAAGCGCACGCCGCCGATCACGGTCTCGCCGCAGTCGAGAACCCGCACCCGGGTTCCCGCCGCCGCGTCGCGCAGCGCGGCCTGGGTCGCGTGGAACTCGCCGTCGTACGGCTCGTGGTTGCCGGCGACGTAGAGCACCGGCGCGTCGAACCGCGCCTTCGCCCAGTCGACGCCGGCCGGGCCGTTGTGGATGTCGCCCGCGAGGACGACCACGTCGGCGGGCGCGGCCGGCGGGTCGAACGGGGCCGCCTCGAGGTGCAGATCCGAGAGGACCCTGATCCGCAACGGTGCCAGTCGGGTTTAGCGGCGCTTCCGCCGCAGGTTGGCCGGCTGCTTGGCGCGCAGCTGCGCTGACCGTTTGGATCGCAGCTGCGCTGCGATGCGCATGCGCAGCGCGTTCAGCTTGATGAACCCGCCGGCGTCGGCCTGGTCGTAGGCGCCGTAGTCCTCCTCGAAGGTCACGATCGCCGGGTCGAACAGCGAGTCGGTCTTCGACGCCCGGCCGACGGTCATCACCGTGCCCTTGTAGAGCTTGAGCCGCACGGTGCCGTTGACCGGCCGCTGCGACTCGTCCATCAGCGTCTGCAGGAGCGCGCGTTCCGGGCTGAACCAGTAGCCGCTGTAGACGAGGCGCGCGTAGCGGGGCATGAGGTCGTCCTTCACCGCGAGCACCTCGCGGTCGAGCGTGATCGACTCCATCGCGCGGTGCGCCTTGAGCATGATCGTGCCGCCCGGCGTCTCGTAGCAGCCGCGCGACTTCATGCCGACGTAGCGGTTCTCGACCATGTCGAGGCGGCCGATGCCGTGCCGGCCGCCGCGGAGGTTGAGCTCGGTGAGCACCTGCGCCGGCGTGAGGCGCTTGCCGTCGACCGCGACGATGTCGCCCTTCGCGTACGTGAGCTCGACGTACTCGGGTTTCGCCGGCGCCTTCTCGGGCGAGACGGTGATCCGCCACATCGACTCCTCGGGCTCGAAGTCCGGGTCCTCGAGGACGCCGCCCTCGTACGAGATGTGGAGCAGGTTCGCGTCCATGGAGTAGGGCGCGCCGCCGCCCTTCTTCTGCTTGAACTCGACCGGGATGCGGTGCTTCTCCGCGTACTTCAGCAGCTTCTCGCGCGAGGTGAGGTCCCACTCGCGCCAGGGCGCGATGATCCGGACGTCGGGCATCAGCGCGTAGGCGCCGAGCTCGAAGCGCACCTGGTCGTTGCCCTTGCCGGTGGCGCCGTGCGAGATCGCGTCCGCGCCGGTCTTGCGCGCGATCTCCACCATGCTGCTTCGCGATCAGCGGCCGCGCGATCGACGTGCCGAGGAGGTACTCGCCCTCGTACACCGCGTTCGCGCGGAACATCGGGAACACGAAGTCGCGCACGAACTCCTCGCGCAGGTCCTCGACGAAGATCTCCTTCACGCCGAGCAGCTTCGCCTTCCTCCGCGCCGGCTCGAGCTCCTCGCCCTGGCCGATGTCGGCGGTGAACGTGACCACCTCGCAGCCGTAGGTGTCCACCAGCCACTTGAGGATGACCGAGGTGTCGAGCCCGCCCGAGTAGGCGAGCACCACCTTCTTCACTCTGTCCTTGCGCTTCACCCTTCCCCTTTCACTTTTCCCAGCACCAGGTACTCGATCAGCGCCTTCTGGACGTGCAGGCGGTTCTCCGCCTCGTCCCAGACGACGCTCTGCGGCCCGTCGATCACCTCCGCGGCGACCTCCTCGCCGCGATGCGCCGGCAGGCAGTGCATGAACAGCGCGTCCGGCTTCGCCGCGCGCATCATGTCGCCGTCGACCTGCCAGTCGGCGAACGCGCGCTTGCGCGCCTCCGCCTCGGCCTCGAAGCCCATGCTCGTCCAGACGTCGGTGGTCACGAGGTCGGCGCCGCGCACCGCGTCCATCGGGTCGGCGAACGCCGCGAACCGCGGCCCGAGCGCCGGCACGCGCTCCGGCTCGACCTCGTAGCCGGGCGGCGTCGAGACGTGGACGTTGAAGTCGAGCGCCGCCGCCGCCTGCAGCCAGGTGTTGCACACGTTGTTCGAGTCGCCGATCCAGGCCACCGTCCGCCCGCGGATCGGGCCGCGGTGCTCGATGAACGTGTAGATGTCGGCGAGGATCTGGCACGGGTGGTACTCGTCGGTGAGGCCGTTGATCACCGGCACGCGCGAGTGGCGCGCGAAGCGCTCGACGATCGACTGCTCGAAGGTGCGGATCATCACGATGTCGCACATGCGCGAGATCACCTGCCCGGCGTCCTCCACCGGCTCGCCGCGGCCGAGCTGCGAGTCGCGCGTCGAGAGGAAGATCGCGGCGCCGCCGAGCTGGTGCATCCCGGCCTCGAACGAGAGCCGCGTCCGCGTCGACTGCTTCTCGAAGATCATCACCAGCGTGCGGTCGACGAGCGGCCAGTACTGCTCGTAGCGCTTGAACCGCGCCTTGATCCAGCGCGTGCGCGCGAAGACGTGCTCGAGCTCCTCGCGCGTGAGGTCCTTGAACTGCAGGAAATGCTTCGGCGTCGCCATGGCGCTCGCCCGCCTCAGGCGGGCTTGGCGAGAAAGGCGCGGATCACCGGCGCGAGCCCGTCGACGAGCGCGCGCGCGTCGGCGTCGGTGAACACGAGCGGCGGCAGCAGGCGGATGACCCGGTCGGCGGTCACGTTGATCAGGAGCCCGGCCGCAAGTGCCCGCTTGACGAGGTCGCCGCACGGCCGGTCGAGCTCGATCCCGATCATCAGCCCCATGCCGCGGATGTCGACCACGCCGCTTGCGCCGGCGAGCGCGTCGCGGAAGCCGGCGCGGATCGCCTCGCCGACGCGCGTCGCGCGGTCGAGGAGCCCTTCCTCCGCGATCGCGTCGAAGGTGGCGAGCGCCGCCGCGCAGGCGAGCGGGCCGCCGCCGAAGGTGGAGCCGTGCGTGCCCGGCTTGAAGACGCCGGCGGCGCGGCGGGCGGCGACGCAGGCGCCGAGCGGCACGCCCGACGCGATGCCCTTCGCGAGCGTGATGACGTCGGGGGCGATGCCGGCGTGCTGGAAGGCGAACCACTTGCCGGTGCGGCCGAGCCCGCTCTGCACCTCGTCGATCATCAGCAGCCAGTTCCGCTCGTCGCAGATCCGGCGGAGGAAGCGCACGTAGTCGGGATCGGCGACGTAGATGCCGCCTTCGCCCTGCAGCACCTCCACGAGCACGGCGACGATGTTCCGGTTGGCGTCGCCCGCCTGGCGGACGGCGTGCTCGTCGTTGTAGGGCACGCGGACGAACCCGGGGACGAGCGGCTCGAAGCCGGCCTGGGCCTTGCGGCTGCCGGTCGCGGACAGCGTCGCGAGCGTGCGGCCGTGCCAGGCGTGCTCCATGACGATCACGCCCGCGCTCTGCACGCCGTTCTGGTGGCCGTAGAGGCGCGCGAGCTTGATCGCGGTCTCGTTCGCCTCCGACCCGGAGTTGCAGAAGAACACCTCGTCCATGCCCGCGAGCCCGCAGATCCGGTCGGCGAGCGCGGTCTGGGCCGGGATCTCGTAGAGGTTCGAGGTGTGGATGACCTTCGCCGCCTGGTCCGCGATGGCGCGGACGAGGCGCGGATGGCCGTGCCCGAGCCCGGAGACGGCGATTCCGGCGAGCGCGTCGAGATACTTCCGGCCCGCTTCGTCCCACAGCCACGCGCCTTCGCCGCGCACGAAGGCGACCGGCAGACGCGCGTAGGTCGGCATGACGTGGCTGGACATGGCGGCAGGTCCCGAATGCAAAACGGCGGCTTGCGCCGCCGTAACGTGCTGAAGATGTTAGCACAGCGTCCCGGCCCTTAGAATGCGCCGAGGAGCGGGCCGCTGCCGTAGGCAGCGGTCCTCCGACTTCGGGGAGCGCGAGGGGCGTGTGCGCCCCTCGCATCTGGCGACCATCGATGACTCGTCTCGCGGTGTTCAACCAGAAGGGCGGGGTCGGGAAGACGACCACGGCGCTCAATCTCGCGGCCGCCCTCGCGCGCCGGCGGCTTTCCCCGCTGCTGCTCGACCTGGACGCCCAGGCGCACCTCTCGCAGATCCTCGCCCCGGCCGACGGCGCGGCCGACAGCGTGTTCGCCCACTTCAGCGAATCGAAGCCGCTCGCGAGCCTCGTGCGCCCGGTGGGCCTCGCGCTCCGCCGAGGGCCGCGGCGAGCTCGTGCCCGGGCACGCCGAGCTGATGAAGATCGATTCGATGTTCGGACGCGGGCCGAACGTCCTCACCCGGCTGAAGGGCGGGCTCGACGACTACGCCGGGGCGGCGGCGCCGCGTGCGGTGTTCATCGATTGCTGCCCGATGCTCGGCGTCCTGTCGCTCTCCGGCGTGTTCGCCGCCGACCGGGTGCTCGTCCCGATCTCGGCGGACTTCCTCGCGATGAAGGGGGCGCTCGCGCTGGAGGGCACGCTGAAGGCGCTCGAGCACGTGCTGAAGAAGCGGGTGGAGCGGCGCTACCTCCTCACCCGGTTCGACACGCGGCGCAAGATGGCGCACGAGATCGAGGCTTCGCTGCGGGAACGCTTCGGGCCCGAGCTGTGCGAGACGCGGATCGCCGAGAGCGTAGGCCTCGCCGAGAGCCCGTATCACCGCAAGGACATCTTCGCGCACGACGCCAAGAGCCGCGGGGCGCGCGACTACGAGCAGCTGCTCGAAGAGCTGCTGGCGACCGGCTTTCTGGAGGTTTGAGGCGCGCCCCGGGCGGGGTCGCCGGGGGACTGCCGACGCCTACTTCGAGACGAGCGCGAGCACGTCCTCGTAGCTCATGGCGTCCGGCTTCGGCGTGCCGCCGGCCGCGCGGCATTCGAGGACGTGGCAGTGGAGGTACATCTGGCGGAGCTTCCGCTCCGCGTCGGCCTCGTCGCGGCCGTGGATCGTGAGGTTGTCGACGACCATTCCGGTGCGCGTCTTGATCCGGAACCCGTACTTGACGGTGCTTAGAACCGCTGCCATGCCCCCTCCCGATCCCCGAATTCAGGGGCTGTCTACCGACCCTTCCGTTCAGCGCTTGCGCGCGGGAAGCGTTTCTCGACAGCCGATTACGGTGGGGTATATCAGGTTTGCCTCAGCCGGACAACGCAAAGTCCTCATTTGGTGGAGCTTTGCCACTGCCGAGTGCGCAATTTTTAGGCAATTTGCCTAGAAATTGGGCGACGGGCGTGAACCACGCTTGGGGAAAGCCGAGGCCGAAGGCAGCGGCTGTCCCCCAACTTTTGGGGAGCGCGAGGGGAATCGGTGGAAGGGAAGGGTCCCGCCGCCCTTCCCTGGCCCCTCGCGTCGTACGAACTAGGCGAGCCGCTTGAGCCCGCGCTCCTCGGACGACTTCACGACCCGCAGGCACGGGATGTAGCCGTCGTGAACGATCCCGTGCAGCTCCATCCGCTTCTGCGACCGGAGGAGGCCGGCGAGGTAGTCGAGCACCTCGCGCGTGACGATCTGGCCGGGAACGAGCACCGGGATGCCGGGCGGGTAGGGCGTGATCTGGTCGGCGCACACCCGGTCGACGAGCGCCTTGTTGACGTTGTCCTTGTCGTCGAGGATCGGCAGCGGCTCGCCGCCGCAGTAGTACGCGTCGCGCGGCAGGAACCTGAGCGCGGTGAACTCGGGGATGTCCGAGGCCTGGTAGAGGCGCCGCGGGGCGCGGCCCTCGCGCGCGATCCGCATCAGCGCGTCGTAGAGGCGGGAGACCTTGCTGCGCGTCGTGCCGATCGTGAGCAGCAGGCTGAGCGTGTTGAAGGTCGACTTCTCGACCTGGATGTTGAAGCGGGTGAAGAGCTCCCGCTGCAGGTCCTCGACCGTGTAGCCGCAGGTCGAGATGTCCACCGTCACCTTGGTCGGGTCGAGCGTGACGCCGTCGTGCTTCACCTCGTCGGGCAGCAGCTCGTCGAGATCGAGCACCCGGAAGACCCCGGTGGTGCTGATCTGGCTCCGCAGCTCCTGCGCGAGCGCGAGCGTGCGCGAGAGGAGCTTGTAGCCCTCCATCACCATCTGCTTCCGCGCCACGTCGAGGCTCGCGATCATCGCGTACTGCGGCGACGTCGACGTGTGCATGTTGAAGTTCTCGCGGAAGAGGTGCTCGTTGAACGCCGGGTCGTTGACGTGGATCATGCTCGCCTGCGAGAAGGCGCTCATGACCTTGTGCGTCGACTGCGTCGCGTAGTCCGCGCCGGCCTCGATCGCCGTCGGCCGGAAGGCGGGGTGGAAGCGCGCGAAGCCGTACCAGGCCTCGTCGATGATGACCCGGATGTTCTGCGCGTGGGCCGCCTCGATGACCGGCTTCAGGTCGTAGCGGAAGCCGTCGTAGGTGCACGAGGTCAGGATCAGGGCCTCGGCGTCCGGGTGCTCCGCCATCGCCGCCAGGATCGTCTTTTTCGGCACCGGCCCGTAGATGCCGTAGGTGCGGTTGACCGAGGAGTTGAGGTAGACCGGGCGCGCGCCCGACAGCACCACCCCGTGGTGGACCGACTTGTGGCAGTTGCGGTCGAGCAGCAGCTTCTCGCCCGGGGCGAGGATGGTCTGGAAGATGACCTTGTTCGCGGTCGAGGTGCCGTTGGTGGCGAAGAACGTCTGGCGCGCGCCGAACGCCTTCGCCGCCATCGCCTGCGCCTCGGCGATCACGCCGCGGGGCTCCATCAGCGAGTCGAGCATCGGCACCGACACCGAGAGGTCGGCGTCGAAGATGTGCTCGCCCATGAAGTCGTAGAAGTCGTTGATCCACGGGCTGCCCCGTAACGACTCGCCGGAGGAGTGGCCGGGCGTGTGCCAGGAGTCCTTCGCCATCCAGACGTAGTTCTTGAGCTGGTCGTAGAAGGGCGTGCGCGAGCGCTCCTGGATCTGGGCGTTCAGGATGCGGTACATGCCGCGGTAGTCGCGCTCCTCGCGGTAGAAGTACCCGTCGACCGACTCGGCGAACAGCGTGTCGACGACCTCGTCCTCGTGCTCCTGCGCGACCAGGATGTACACGTCGACCTCGGGCCGGAAGCGGGTGATCCGCTGCACCAGCTCGAGCGCGGACATCTGCAGCCGCTTCGAGTTCTTGCCGTTCAGGTTGTAGAGCTTGTCGTCGACCACCACCGCCTGCACGTCGCCGTCCTTCTCCAGCGCCTCGAGCGCCTCGCGCGCGGTGGTGACGCCGGTGAAGGTGAGGCCGAGCGGGTTGTCGAGCGAGCGCGCGGCGGCGTTCAGGCCCTTCACGAACTCGCGCAATACCAGCGGCTCGTCGTTGATGACGAGCACGCGGCTGACGGGCTTGCGCATCCGGAAGCGGTTGCGGCGGCTAGCGCGCCCGCGCGGCAAACGGCCGCCGCAGCCGCCCGGAGGGGCGGGAGGGAGGGCGGTCGGGCGGGTTCAGAGGCGGCCCTTCGACGGGCTCGAGGCGAGGTGCTGCGGCGGGCGGGGAGGTACGGGCCCTGCGGAAGCGTTCAGGCGAGGGCCTTGATGCGCGCCGCGAGGCGGCTCTTGTTGCGTCCGGCGGTGTTCTTGTGGATCACCTTCTTGTCGGCGATCCGGTCGATTGCGCTCGTCGCCTCGCTCAGGAGGCGCGTCGCGCCGGCCTTGTCGCCGGTCTCGATCGCCTTGCGGACCTTGCGGATCGCGCTGCGGAAGGCGGAGCGCAGGCTGGCGTTGTGCTTGCGCTGCTTCTCGGACTGGCGCGCGCGCTTGCGGGCTTGTGCAGTGTTGGCCATTCTTCGGGACCGGCTCTCGGAAAAGGCGCGGATTGTAGGCGCAAAGGCGGCCGGGCGCAAGAGAATACAAAGGCTTATGGCGGGGCGCCCGTATAATCGCCGCGCTCGATGAACGCCTGCTCCGACGTGAACACCCCCCGCGGCGCCTCCACGTGAATCTCCTCCGCGCCCTGGCGACGGTGAGCGGGATGACGCTGATCTCCCGCATCCTCGGCTTCGTCCGCGACGCGGTGATCGCGGCGGTGTTCGGCGCCGGGCTCGCCACCGACGCGTTCTTCGTGGCATTCCGGATTCCGAACCTGCTCCGGCGCCTGTTCGCGGAGGGCGCCTTCTCGCAGGCGTTCGTGCCGATCCTCGCCGAGTACCGGTCGCGGAACGGCGCGGAGGAGACGAAGCGCCTCGTCGACCGCGTTGCGACCACGCTCGTGCTGGCGCTCGTCGTCGCGACGGCGCTCGGCGTCGCGGCCGCCACGTTCATCGTCTACGTCACCGCGCCGGGATTCGCGGCGAGCCCCGAGAAGTTCGACCTGACGGTGACGATGCTGCGGATCACCTTTCCGTACATCCTCTTCATCTCGCTCGTCTCGCTGGCGGCCGGCGTCCTGAATACCTGGAGCCGGTTCGCGGTCCCGGCGTTCACGCCGACGCTCCTGAACGTGGCGTTCATCGTCGCCGCGCTCTTCGGCACGCGCTATTTCGATCCGCCGGTGCTCGTCCTCGCCTGGGCGGTGCTCGCCGGCGGGGTGCTCCAGCTCGCGCTGCAGGTCCCGGCGCTCGCCCGGATCGGCATGCTGCCGCGCCCCAGCCTCGCGCTCGGCGATCCGGGCGTGCGGCGGATCCTGCTGCTGATGGGCCCTGCGATCGTCGGTGTCTCGGCCGGCCAGATCAACCTGCTGCTGAACACGATCTTCGCGTCCCACCTGCGGACCGGGAGCGTTTCCTGGCTCTACTACGCCGACCGCCTGATGGAGTTCCCGACCGGCCTCCTGGGCGTGGCGCTCGGCACGGTGCTGCTGCCGAGCCTCTCCAAGGCCTTTGCCGAAGGCGCGAAGGAGGAGTACTCGAGCCTGCTCGACTGGGGCCTGCGCCTGACCTGCCTCCTCGCGATCCCCGCCGCAGCCGCGCTCGCGGTCCTCGCCACGCCGCTTATCGCGACGCTCTTTGTTCACGGCCGGTTCGGTCCCGAGGACCTCGCCATGACCCGGCAGGCGCTCGTCGCCTATAGCGCCGGCCTGCTCGGCCTGATCCTCGTCAAGATCCTCGCGCCGGGGTTCTACGGCCAGCAGAACATCCGCACGCCGGTCAAGATCGCGTTCGTCGCGGTCGTCGCGACCCAGCTCATGAACGTCGCGCTCGTCGGTCCGCTCGCGCACGCCGGCCTCGCGCTCGCGATCGCGCTCGGCGCCTGTCTCAACGCCGCGCTGCTGTACCGCGGCCTGCGCACGCGGGAGATCTATCGCCCGCGGCCGGGCTGGGGAGCGTTTCTCGCGAAGGTGGCGGCGGCGGTGGCGCTGATGGCGCTCGCGCTCGCGCTCGCGATGGGCCCGGCGGACTGGTGGACCGCGGCCGACTGGCGCCTGCGCGTGGCCGCGCTCACGGGGCTGGTGATGCTCGGCGCGGTGGTGTATTTTGGCTTGCTGTGGGCGCTCGGTTTTCGCGCCCGCGACTTCGTCCGCCAGTGACCGCCAGCCTCGAACGTTTCGCCGAGCTCGTCACCCGCGAGCAGTTCGGCCTCGCTGAAGCGTGCCTGCTCATCGCCCAGGACGAGTACCCGGGGCTCGACGTCGCGAGCGGCATCGCCCGGCTCGACGCGATCGCCTCGACCGTCCGCGGACGTCTCGCCGCGGATGCCGCCCCCGATCAGAAGGTCGCGGCGCTCAACCAGCACCTCTTCGCCGAGCTCCGCTTCGCCGGCGACGTGGACACCTACTACGATCCGCGCAACAGCTACCTCAACGAGGTGCTCGAGCGGCGTACCGGCATCCCGATCACGCTGTCGATCGTGTATCTCGAAGTCGGCCGGCGGCTCGGAATTGCGCTGCAGGGCGTGTCGTTCCCGGGCCACTTCCTGGTCAAGCTCCGTCTTGCCCGCGGCACGCTGATCCTCGATCCGTTCACCGGCGGCGAGCCGTGCGCGGAGAGCGAGCTCCGCACCCGCCTCGGCCGGGTGCTTCCCGAGGCCGAGGCGCGCCGCGCGGACCTCGAGCGCTGGCTCGAGCCGGCGAGCCCGCGCGAGATCGTGGCGCGCGTGCTGCGGAACCTGAAGGCGATCTACCTCAAGAGCGCCAAGCTCGAGCAGGCGCTCGCGGTGATGCAGCGGATGCTGCTCGTGGTGCCGGAGTCGGCCGAGGAGCTGCGCGACCGCGGGCTCGTCTACGCCGGGCTCGAGTGCTTCCGGCCGGCGGTCGCCGACCTGCAGAACTACCTGCGGCGGCGGCCGGACGCGGCCGACGCGACGGAGGTGCACGCGAAGGTGGTGGACCTGCGCGCGGCCTCGGCGCGGCTGCAGTGACGCGCTAGCCGACGTCGCCGGGGCGCGGCGCCCGCGGCCTCGCCGGACGCCGGTGCTGTGCACCGCGACATCCTTCTTGGCAGGGGCTAAACCCGCTAAAATTCAACGCTTTTCGGGAGCCCCTCCGTTCCATGCTGGTAACGCGCGCCGCGGCGTCGAAGCTGCTCGTCACGCGCGGTCTCGCGCCGCAGGCCTTGCGCCCGGCCGCGGTCACGATCGGCAACTTCGACGGCGTGCACCGCGGTCACCAGGCCATGCTCGCGCGCGTGATCGCGGTCGCGCGGGACCGCGGCCTGACGGCGAGCGTGCTCACCTTCGAGCCCCACCCACGGGAGCTCTTCACGCCCGCCGCGGCGCCGACGCGGCTCACCTCGCTGCGCGAGAAGCTCGAGCTGCTGGCGGCGCACGGCGTCGACCACGTGCACGTGCAGCGCTTCTCGCGCGCGTTCGCCGCGCTCGCGCCGGAAGCGTTCGTCGAGCGCGCGCTCGTCGGCCTGCTCGCCGCGCGCTGGGTCCTGGTCGGCGAGGATTTCCGCTACGGGGCGAAGCGCGCCGGCGACTTCGCGTCGCTCGCGGCGGCGGCCGGCCGGCGCGGCTTCGAGCTCGAGGCCATGCCGACCGTCACCAACGGCGGCACGCGCGTCTCGAGCTCGGCGGTCCGCGATGCGCTCGCGCGCGGCGACCTGAAGCGCGCCGCGGAGCTGCTCGGGCGGGCCTACAGCATCAGCGGCAGGGTCGTGCACGGCGAAAAGCTCGGCCGGGCGCTCGGCTATGCGACCGCGAACGTCCAGCTCAAGCACAACCGGCCGCCGCTCGGCGGGATCTTCGCCGTGCGGGTCCATGGGACGGGGGCAGGCGCCGGCCCCGGCGGGGGCGCCGGCCCCGGCGCGGGCATCGGCGCCGCCCCGCGCGACGGCGTCGCGAGCCTCGGGGTGCGGCCGACGGTGCACGCCGACGGCCGGCCGGTCCTCGAGGTGCATCTCTTCGACTTCGACGGCGACCTCTACGGCGCCCACGTGACGGTCGAGTTCCTGGCGAAGATCCGCGACGAAGAGCGCTACGCCGATCTCGGCACGCTGAAGGCGCAGATCGCGCGCGACTGCGACGCCGCGCGCGCGCTGCTCACGACCCACTGATCACATGGCCGATTACAAGCACACGCTGAACCTGCTCGACACGCCGTTCCCGATGCGCGGCGACCTCGCGAAGCGCGAGCCCGCGTGGGTGAAGACCTGGCAGGAGACCGGCCTCTACCGCCGCCTCCGCGCGGTGGCGAAGGGGCGGCCGCGCTTCGTGCTCCACGACGGCCCGCCGTACGCGAACGGCGACATCCACATCGGCCACGCGGTCAACAAGGTCCTCAAGGACATGATCGTCAAGTCGCGGACGCTCGCCGGGTTCGACGCCCCGTACGTCCCCGGCTGGGACTGCCACGGCATGCCGATCGAGGTGCAGATCGAGAAGCAGCACGGCCGGAACCTCCCGGCGGAGCAGACCCAGCGCCTGTCGCGCGCGTACGCGACCGAGCAGATCGCGCGCCAGAAGACGGACTTCCAGCGGCTGGGGGTGCTCGGCGACTGGGACGAGCCCTACACCACGATGGCGTACGGGAACGAGGCCGACGAGATCCGGACCCTCGGGCGGCTCCTGGAAGCGGGTTATCTCTACCGCGGGCTGAAGCCGGTGAACTGGTGCTTCGACTGCGGCTCGGCGCTCGCCGAGGCCGAGGTCGAGTACGAGGACCGCAAGGACCCGGCGATCGACGTCGGCTTCCCGTTCGGCGACGTGCACAAGCTCGCGCGCGCGTTCGGACTCCAGCGCCTCGACGACAAGCCCGGGTTCGCGGTGATCTGGACGACGACGCCGTGGACGATCCCCGCCAACCAGGCGCTGAACGTCCATCCCGAGCACATCTACAACCTCGTCGACACGCCGCGCGGCTACCTCGTGCTCGCGGCCGACCTCCAGGAGGCGTGCCTCGCCCGCTTCGGCCTCGCCGGCACGACGGTCGCGTCGGTGAAGGGCGCGGCGCTCGAAGGGCTCCCGTTCCGGCACCCGTTCTACGACCGTCCCTCGCCGGTCTATCTCGGCGACTACGTCACGCTCGACACGGGCACCGGCATCGTCCATAGCGCGCCGGCCTATGGCGTCGAGGACTTCGAGTCGTGCCGCCGCTACGGCATGCACGACGACGACATGCTCAACCCGGTCCAGGCCGACGGACGCTACGCGGCGAGCCTGCCGTTCTTCGGCGGGCTGTCGATCTGGGACGCGAACCCGAAGATCGTCGCGAAGCTCCGCGAGGTAGGTGCGCTTTTCCACGAGCAACCGTACGTGCACAGCTACATGCACTGCTGGCGGCACAAGACGCCGGTGATCCTCCGCGCGACGACGCAGTGGTTCGCGGGTATGGACGAGGTGCCGGGGTTCGCCGGCCGGAAGCCGCGGGAGACGCTGCGCGCAACCGCGCTGCGCGGCGTCGAGGCGACCGAGTTCTTCCCGGGCTGGGGCAAGGCGCGGCTGCACGGCATGATCGCGAACCGCCCCGACTGGACGCTTTCGCGCCAGCGGCAGTGGGGCGTGCCGATGCCGTTCTTCATCCACAAGGAGACGGGCGCGCTGCACCCGCGTTCGCTCGAGCTGCTCGAGCAGGTCGCGCAGCGCGTCGGGCGCGACGGGATCGAGGCGTGGCAGCGCATCGAGCCGGCCGAGCTGCTCGGCCCCGACGCCGGCGAGTACGTGAAGGTCAAGGACACGCTCGACGTCTGGTTCGATTCCGGCTCGACGCATCAGACGGTGATGGGCGGCCCGGAAGGACACAAGCGGCACATCGGTTCGCACTACGCCGAGACGGAGTTCCCCGCCGACCTCTATCTCGAGGGCTCCGACCAGCATCGCGGGTGGTTCCACTCGTCGCTGCTCGTGTCGTGCATGCTGAACGGCGCGCCGCCGTACAAGGGGCTGCTCACGCACGGCTTCGTCGTCGACGGCAGCGGCCGGAAGATGTCGAAGTCGCTCGGCAACGTGATCGCCCCGCAGCAGGTGTCCGACACGCTCGGGGCGGACGTTCTGCGCCTCTGGATCGGCGCCACCGATTACTCGGGCGAGCTGTCGCTCTCGAACGAGATCCTGAAGCGCGTGGTCGAGTCCTATCGGCGCATCCGCAACACGCTGCGGTTCCTGCTTTCCAACCTGTCGGACTTCGATCCGGCGCAGCACGCCATGCCGGTCGGCGACTGGGTCGAGCTCGACCGCTATGCCGTCGCGCTCGCGGCGGCGTTCCAGGCGGAGCTCGCGGGGCACTACGAGCGCTACGAATTCCACTACGTCGTGCAGAAGCTGCAGACGTTCTGCTCGGAGGATCTCGGCGCGTTCTATCTCGACGTCCTGAAGGACCGGCTCTACACCACCCGCAAGGACTCGGCCGCGCGGCGCTCCGCGCAGAACGCGCTCCATCACATCACCCACAGCCTGCTGCGGCTGATGGCGCCGATCCTCTCGTTCACCGCCGAGGAGGCGTGGCAGGTCGTCACCGGACTCGCGGGAAAAAGCGCGGACGACAGCATCTTCTTTCACACGTGGCACGCGTTTCCGCAGGTGCCGGACGCGCCGGCGCTCCTCGAGCGCTGGGGAGAGACCCGGGCCGCGCGGGCCGAGGTGCAGAAGGAGCTCGAGACCCTGCGCGCGGCGGGGAAGATCGGCGCCTCGCTCGCGGCCCACGTCGAGGTCGCGGCCGCAGGCCCGCGCTACGCGGCGCTCGCCGCCCTCGGCGACGAGCTGCGCTTCGTGATGATCACGTCGGAGGCGGCGGTACGGGAGGGAACCGACGCGATCGTCGCGACGCCGAGCCCGCATCCAAAGTGCGACCGCTGCTGGCACTACCGCGCCGACGTCGGCGCCGACGGCGCGCATCCGTCGCTCTGCGGACGCTGCGTCTCGAACCTCACCGGCGCGGGCGAAACGCGGCGGTTCGCTTGACCCGGCTGCGGCAGCTCGCGCCGTGGCTCGCGGTCGCGGCCGTCGTCGTGGCCGCCGACCAGGCGACGAAGGCGCTCGTCCAGGCGTCGCTCGCGCCGGGTGAGCGGATTCCGGTCATCCCGTTCGCCGACCTCGTGCTCGTCTTCAACACCGGCGCCGCGTTCAGCTTCCTCGCCGGCGCGGGCGGCTGGCAGCGAACCTTCTTCATCGTGGTCGCGGTCGCCGCGATCGCGTTGATCGGGTGGCTTCTGCTGCGCCATCCCGGCGAGCGGCTGTTCTGCGCCGGACTCGCGCTCGTCCTCGGCGGCGCGATCGGGAACCTGTGGGACCGCATCCAGCTCGGACACGTCGTCGACTTCGTGCTGCTGCACGCCGGCGGCTGGCACTTTCCGGCGTTCAACGTCGCCGACTCCGCGATCACGATCGGCGCCGGCCTGCTGATCCTGGACGGGCTGCGCGGCAGGAAGGGGGAGGCAGCGGGGTAGAATCGCGCCCTGGTTGCCCGTACCGTTCCATGGACGTCCTCCTCGCCAACCCCCGCGGCTTCTGCGCCGGCGTCGAACGCGCGATCGGCATCGTCGAGCGCGCGCTCGAGCGCCACGGCGCGCCGATCTACGTGCGCCACGAGATCGTGCACAACAAGTTCGTCGTCGACGACCTCAGGAAGAAGGGCGCGGTGTTCGTCGAGGAGCTCGACCAGGTCCCGCCGGGAAGCACCGTCATCTTTTCCGCGCACGGCGTGTCGAAGTCGGTGCAGGCCGACGCGGAGGCGCGCGGACTGAAGGTGTTCGACGCGACCTGCCCGCTCGTCACCAAGGTGCACGTCGAGGTGGCGAAGATGCTGAAAACGGGGCGCGAGGTGGTGATGATCGGCCACCGCGGCCACCCCGAGTCCGAGGGAACGATGGGACAGGCCGAGCAAGGCATGTACCTCGTCGAGACGGTCGACGACGTGGCCGGCCTCGCGGTCCGCGACCCGGATCGGCTCGCCTACGTGACGCAGACGACGCTGTCGGTCGACGACGCCGCGACGATTGTCGAGGCGCTCCGCCGGCGCTTTCCCGCGATCGTGGGTCCGAAGAAGGACGACATCTGCTACGCGACGCAGAACCGCCAGGACGCGGTCAAGTTCATGGCGCCGCGCTGCGACGTGGTGATCGTGGTCGGCTCGCCGAACAGCTCGAACTCGAACCGCCTGCGCGAGGTCGCCGAGCAGCTCCAGGTGCCGGCCTACATGGTGGACAACGCCTCCGAGCTCGACCCGGCGTGGCTCGAGGGCAGGCCCCGGGTCGGGGTGACCGCCGGCGCGTCGGCCCCGGAGGTGCTCGTGGAGGAGGTCCTCGCCCGGCTGAGGGCCCTCGGCGCGAAGAGCGTCCGCCAGCTCGAGGGGGTCGAGGAGAACGTGGTGTTCCCGATGCCCCGGGGGCTGGCCGGTTAGACAGCGACCGGTCCTTGCGGTACCATTTAAAGCGATGGAATTTCAGGGCATTACGCGCGAAGCACTCGCCGATCTCCTGCGGTCGCACGGCATTGCGCCGACGCACCAGCGGATCGAGATCGCGCACGTGCTCTTCGAGCGCAAGCAGCACCTCTCCGCGGAGCAGATCCTCGCCGGGGTGAACGCGCGCCATGCCGAGACGTCGAAGGCGACGGTGTACAACACGCTCCGTCTCTTCCTCGAGAAGAAGCTCGTCCGCGAGCTGGTGGTGGATCCGACGCGCGTGTTCTACGATCCGAACACCACGCCGCATCACCACTTCTACGACGTCGTGACCGGGCAGCTCACCGACATCCCGGCGGAAGCGGTCCGGATCGCGGACCTGCCGCCGGTGCCGCCCGGCACGGTCGCCGACGGCGTCGACGTCATCATCCGCACCCGTCCGGCGTAAGCTCGGGTCTGGCGCCCGCGCGCCGCTGCCAGAAAGGATTGCCAGAAGACGCTGCTGTAGCTCAGTTGGTAGAGCGCTTGATTCGTAATCATGAGGTCGCAGGTTCGATTCCTGCCAGCAGCACCATCAAATCAAATCGTTGCCCGCGCGGGGTCGCCTTCACCCCGCTCCGGGTAGCGCCTCGGGCAGCAGATCGGCCGTAATGGACCTCTCGCAAATGCGGTAGCGGGCGCTTCGCCACCTACGCACGCACCTCGCGTGCCGTAGCGGCCCTTCTTGTGGCACTGGGCCTCTACGGCTCGGAAAGTGCTGAAAGAGCACCTCCGGTCCGCGCGACTGGAGCGCGCGTGACGACCGGGAAGAGTTCAGCTAGACGGCAGCGGGGCCAGCAAGCTGGATCCGACTGCGTGGATGGAAGTGGTAGGCGAAGAAGGACTCGAACCTTCAACCTTCGGTAAGTTACTGCGCCGACGCTCTCCCGCCTTGAGCTATCCGCCTGACCCGTACCTTATGCGAATCAGGCCGAGTCGTGCTGAAAACAATCGTCAACTGATCTGACTTTGTCGAGCTTGGCCCTCCCGGCCTGGTGCGCCCCGGTTCCGGAAATTCCTCACGCGCCGCCCGGCGTGTCGACCTTGCGACGACGCTGCCGATCGCACGCCTCGCCGGCACGCTCCAGCGGCAGAAGTTCGCGCTCCCGGCCCCGCCCGTGCGACGTAGTTCACGCTATTCGCCCCACTGGCTTGGGGATTGCTTTGAGAGGTCCGGACGAACCATTTTCGATGCACAGGAGCCCCGCGAGGGGGAAGCAATGCTCGGCATCTTCGGCGGCACCCAGTCCGGCCACCCGCTGGCGGACCTGAAGGAAGCGAAGCGCATCGCGGCGGCGTTCCCCGCCGGCGAGGCGTTCGCGTCGCTCGAGGAGATCGCGCACTGGTTCGAGTCGGTCCGGAACGAAACGGACTTCAAGCCCGAGCATCGCGCGCAGCTCGTGCAGCTCTTCGACGAGGCGGGCCAGGCGCATGCGCGCAAGCTCAGCCGCGAATACCTCGCCGCCGCGCGGCAGGGCAAGCGCGACGAGCAGCGGCTCTGGAAGGCGATCCACGCGTTCTGGAGCGAAGCGGCGCTCGGCTACATCACCTGCATCGACGCTTACGCGACCGGCGCCAAGGGCGGCGACGCCCTGAAAGGCTCGCTGGCGCTGCTCGGCGCGCGCGGGCTGCGTGCGCTTGCGCAACAGCTCAAGTGGCTGCAGTGCCGCTACGGCCCGGTCGACGAGCGGCTCTGGACGATGATGTCGCGCACCTACGCGCTGCTCGAGTCGAAGAAGCTCGCGCGGGCGAAGGTCGTGCCGTACCCCGGGCTCGGCCCGGAGTCGACGCCCGAGCTCGAGTTCCTGCGCGCGGTGATGTTCAGCGCGTGCTCGCCGGACAGCCTGCTGCCGCCCGAGCTCGAGATCGCGGAGCGGGTGATCACCCAGCTCTCGCCCGGATTCCTGTTCGTGTCGCAGCATCAGCCCGAGACGCCGTACTGGATCGACCTCGCGCAGGCTGCGGGCCCGGCCCGCCTCGCGCGCACGCCGCAGCCGGGACCGACCGTCCGGTTCTTCGGCGCCGGTCGCGCGTTCGGCGAGATCGACGCGATGGTGCAGCACATCCGCAACACGCGCGACGTGCCCGCCACGCTCACACTTGGCGGCACCTGCTCGCCGGACACCGCGATCGGCGTGCTCGAGCACCTGGAGCAGTGCTGGTCGCCCAAGCTTCCCGAGCGGCGGCACGCCCGTCACCGCGTGAAGTCGCGGCTCACGATCGCCTGGGGCTTCGACGGCATCCAGGAGGTCCTGGCGCCGGGCAAGTCCACCTCGCTCAGCTTCGACGGCTCGAACTTCGAGAGCTGGATCGTCGAGAACGTCAGCGTCGGCGGGTTCGGCGCGCTGGTGCCGCAGGTGCGCGGCGACTGGCTGCGGATCGGCTGCCTGATCGCCATGCAGCCGGAAGGCGGGGACAACTGGCTCGATCGGCGTGATCCGCCGTCTGTCGCGCCCGTCGGTCACCCAGGCCGCGGTCGGGATCCAGACGCTCGCGCGCTCGGCCGTCCCGGTCCAGCTCCACGTCCAGATGGGCAACACGACCACGCTCGGCACCGAGATCGGGATCATCCTCGATGCGCATCAGCTCGGCGGCGAGGTGCAGGTGCTGCTCCCGCCCGGTGTACACGCCCCCGGACAGAGCTTCATGTTCGACTACAACGGCCTGCGCACGATGCTGCTGCCGCTTGGGGTCGCCGAGCGACGACACGACTACGAGCTGCTGCGCTGCCGGCACATGGTGCGCGACGCGGCCTGAGCCGGACGCGCGGGGAATCGACGAGGGGGCGCTGCCCCCTTTTTCTTTGACTCAGCCGAGGACGCGGCGCAGCCAGGCGCCGATATCGTCGATCTCCTGCGGCGACACCGAGTGCGGCATCGCGTACTCGTGCCACTCCACCGGATAACCGAGCCGCTCGAGGAGCTCCCGTGAGCGCCGCGCGTGCGCGAGCGGGATGATCGGGTCCTGGGTGCCGTGCGCCATGAAGATCGGCACGTCGCCGTTCGCGGCGTTGCGCTCCGCCTCGAGCGTGGCGGCGATCGGCACGTAGGTCGAGAGCGCCATGATCCCCGCCAGCCGCTCCGGGTGGCGCAGCCCGGTCTGCAGCGAGATCGCGCCGCCCTGCGAAAAGCCGGCGAGAACGATCCGCGCGGCCGGCACGCCCCGCTCGCGTTCGCGGGCGACGAGCGCCTCGACGAGGCCCTGGGAGGCGCGCACGCCGCGCTCGTCCTCGCGCCGGGCGAGGTCGTCGGCCACGATGTCGTACCACGCGCGCATCGACATCCCGTTGTTGATCGTCACCGGCTGCACCGGCGCGTGCGGGAAGACGAACCGGATCGGCTCGGGCGGAAGGTCGAGCTCGCCCACGATCGGCACGAAGTCGCGGCCGTCGGCGCCGAGGCCGTGCAGCCAGATGACGCTCCGCTCCGGGTCGCGGCCCGTCTCGAGCTGGATCGCGTCGAGGAGCTCGGCCATCATCGCTTCGGACGCAGCGCCGACTTCGGCCGGAAGGCCTTCACGACCGCGTCGTGGGTCTCGATGTACGGGCCGCCGATGAGGTCGATGCAGTAGGGCACGGCGGCGAAGATGCCCTGCGCCACCGTCTCGCCGGCGGCGTTCTTCGCGCCCTCGAGCGTCTCCCGGATCGCCTTCGGCTGACCGGGCAGGTTGATGATCAGCGCCTGCCTGCGGATCACCGCGACCTGGCGCGAGAGGATCGCCGTCGGCACGAACGCGAGGCTCACCTGCCGCATCTGCTCGCCGAAGCCCGGCATCACCCGCTCGCCGACCGCGAGCGTCGCCTCGGGCGTCACGTCGCGCGGCGCCGGCCCGGTGCCGCCGGTCGTCAGCACGAGGTCGCAGCCTTCGGCGTCGACGAGCTGCGCGAGCGTCACTTCGATCTGCTGCCGCTCGTCCGGGATGAGCCGCTCGACGCACGTCCACTCGCTCGCGAGCGCGCGCCCCAGCCACTCCTTGAGCGCGGGAATGCCCTCGTCCTTGTACACGCCGCCCGACGCGCGGTCGCTGACCGATACGAGGCCGACTTTGAGCGGGCGATCCGGAACGTTCATGGCGCGGGGATTATAACGGCGGCTCGGCGCCGCTCGCGGATTCGGCGTCGCGGATCAGCCGGAAGAGATCGCGGAAGTGCCGCGGCTCGCCGCCGGCGAGCCGCTCCTTGCGCGCCTCGCGCACGGACGTACGCAGCCGCTGCAGGTCGGCGTGCGGATGCTCGCGCGCGAACTCGGTGAGTGCGTCGTCGTCCTCGAGGAGGCGCAGCCGCCAGCGCTCGACGCGGTGATGCGCGGCGGTCGCTTCGCGCGACTGGCCGTCCCAGCGCTCGAGCTGCGCGCGGATCGGTGCGGGATCGATCTCCCGCATGAGCTTGCCGATGTACTGCAGCTGGCGGCGGCGGCCTTCGCGGCTGCGGATCCGCTTCGCCTCGAGCACCGCGTCGCGCAGGCTCGTCCGGAAGCGGCACCGCCGCGAGCTGGTCGGCATTGAGGTCGACGAGGCGCTCGCCGAGCGTCTGCAGCGCCTGAACCTCCTTCTTCCGTTGCGTCTTGCTCGGGCGCTCGTCCTGCATCGTCGGGGCGGCGGTGGCGGGCCCGTATAATAGCCCGCCCCTTTACCCCACCGCCCGCTCCCGCCGATGCCCGACGCGCGCTTCACCTATTCACTCGACACGCTCCGCGAGATGGTCGCCGACGTGCTGCGGATCGCGCGCGAGCAGGGCGCGACCGAGGCCGAGGCCGACGTCTCGGAGGGCTACGGGCAGACCGTGACCGTCCGGAAGGACGAGGTCGAGACGATCGAGTACAACCGCGACAAGGGCCTCGGCGTCAGCGTCTACATCGGCAAGCAGCGCGGCTACGCGAGCTCCTCCGACCTCGCGCCGAAGGCGATCCGCGACACCATCGCCGCGGCGCTCTCCATCGCGCGCTTCACCGCCGCCGACGAGGCGGCGGGCCTCGCCGACCCGGCGCTCATCTCGCGCTCGAGCCGCGACCTCGACCTCTTCCACCCGTGGGACCTGCCGGTGGAGCAGGCGATCGCGATGGCGAAGGCGTGCGAGGCGGCCGCCTTCCGGCTCGATCCGCGCATCGTCAACTCCGAGGGCGCGAGCGTCTCGACCCAGCAGTCGCAGTTCATCGCCGGCAACACCGCCGGCTTCCTCGACGGGTTCGCGAGCTCCCGCCACTACATCTCGTGCGCGGTCATCGCGGCCGAGGGCGACGCGATGCAGCGCGACGACTGGTATTCGTCGCAGCGCGCCGCCGCCGACCTCGCCACGCCGGAGGCGATCGGGGACTACGCCGGCCGGCGCGCGCTCGCGCGGCTGCGCAGCCGCAAGCTCGGCAAGCGGAAGGGCCGCGTGCTGTTCGAAGCCCCGGTCGCGAACGGCCTGCTCGCGCACTTCGTCTCCGCGGTGAGCGGCGGCAGCCTCTATCGCAAGAGCTCGTTCCTCGTCGACAGCCTCGGGACGCAGGTGTTCTCGCCGATCATCAACCTGCGCGAGGAGCCGCATCTCCGGCGCGGCCACGCGAGCGCCTGCTTCGACGACGACGGCGTGGCGAGCGTCACCGCGCGACGTCGTGAAGGACGGCGTGGTCCAGGGGTACTTTCTCGGCGTGTACTCGGCGCGCAAGCTCGGGATGCAGACGACCGGCAACGCCGGCGGCAACTACAACCTGATCCTCAAGCCGGGCGAGCGCGATTTCGCCGGGATGCTGAAGGCGCTCGGCACCGGCCTGCTGGTCACCGAGCTGATGGGGCAGGGCGTGAACCAGGTGACCGGCGACTACTCCCGCGGCGCATCCGGCTACTGGGTCGAGCGCGGCGAGATCCGCTACCCGGTGGAGGAGATCACCGTCGCCGCGAACCTGCGCGAGATGTTCCGCAACATCGCCGCCGTCGGCGGCGACGTGCTCACGCGCGGCTCGCGCACCTGCGGCTCGATCCTCGTCGAGGGCATGACGATCGGCGGGAGCTGAGCCGGGCGGCGATTCTCACTATCGAAACGTCGGCCCGTAGGCCCAGGCGACGAGCGAGCGCCGCGTGCCGCGCTCGACGGGCGATACGCGGTGCCCCACGTAGGCGGGAAAGATCGTCGCCGAGCCGCGCTCGCGCTCGGCGGCGTGGGTGTTGCCGACGAA
>CAVXND010000004.1:0-13075 GCA_963762785.1 uncultured beta proteobacterium | reverse complement strand
ATGTCCTTGGCCACTCGCACTCTCCGTTTCGAACAGGGCCGCTACTGTCGCACAGCGCCCGGGACCGCGCCAAGCGCGCGGTGCGATAATCGCGCCGCCATGGCCCAGGTCCACGTCCCCCGTCCGGGCGGCGCCGGCAAGCTCGCCGAGAACGTCATGCACTTCGCGCGCGTCCTGCGCGGCGCGGGGTTGCCCGTCGGGCCGGACAAGGTCATCGACGCGCTGAAGGCGCTCGAGATCGCCGGCGTCGAGCGGCGCGACGACTTCTACTGGACGCTCGCGTCGCTCTTCCTCGACCGGCGCGAGCAGTTCGAGCTGTACGACCAGGCGTTCCACATCTTCTGGCGCGACCCGAAGCTGCTCGAGCGCGTGATGGCGCTCTTCCTGCCGCAGGTGCAGGGCCGGACCCCCGACGAGGAGCCGGACCTGCCGAGCCGCCTCGCCGAGGCGCTCCTGCCGCAGCAGAAGCCGGGGGCGGAGGCGGAGGACGCGCCGCAGAAGATCGAGCTCGACGCGGCGTTCACGATGTCCGAGCGCGAGGTGCTGCAGCGCGCCGACTTCGAGACCATGACCAAGGAGGAGCTCGCGCAGGCGAAGCGGCTGATCGCGGGCCTGCGCCTCCCGATCCCCGAGGTGCGGACGCGCCGCCTCGTCCCCGACCCGCGCGGACGGCTGGTCGACATGCGGGCGTCCCTCCGCGCGTCGCTCCGCGCCGGCGCCGACATCATCCCGCTGAAGCACCGCTCGTCCGACGTGCGCCATCCGCCGCTCGTCGTGCTGTGCGACATCTCCGGGTCGATGAGCCGCTACTCGCGGATGTTCCTGCACTTCCTGCACGCGATCACCAACGACCGCGACCGGGTGCACACCTTCGTCTTCGGCACGCGGCTCACGAACATCACCCGCCACCTCCGGCATCGCGACGTGGACGTGGCGCTGTCGGGCGTCGCGGCCGCGGTCGCCGACTGGTCGGGCGGCACGCGCATCGGGACGAGCATCAAGGAGTTCAACCTGCGCTGGTCGCGCCGCGTGCTCGGCCAGAACGCGGTCGTGCTGCTGATCACCGACGGCCTCGACCGCGACCTCGGCAAGGACCTGGGGGTGGAGATGGAGCGACTGCACAAGAGCTGCCGCAAGCTCATCTGGCTGAACCCGCTGCTCCGCTACGAAGGGTTCGAGCCGCGCCCGCTCGGCGTGCGGGTGATGCTGCCGCACGTCGACGAGTTCCTGCCGGCGCACAACATCGACAGCCTGGTCGCGCTCGGGAAGGCGCTCGCCGCCGTGCCGGCGCGCCGGCCCGACGCCACCCGGGCCGCCGCCTAGCGCGACTCGACCCGACCAGGCCCGCCGGATCATGAAGCTCGCGCGCAACGCCTGCGCGTTGCTGCTCGTCGACCTGCAGCGCGCGTTCTGCGACGACCGCGGATCGATGGCCGAGCACGGCCGCGACATCGGGCGGCTGCGGCGCGCGGTGTACGTCAGCCACCGGCTGGCCGATGCCGCGCGCAAGGCCGGCGTGCCGGTCGCGTGGACGCGGATGGTGTTCCGGCCCGACTACGCCGACGGCGGCCTCCTCGTCGGCGAGCTCAGGCCGGACCTCGCCCGCATCCGCGCGCTGCGCGCGGGCACCCCCGACGCCGATCTCGCGCCCGGCGCGGATCGCGACGAGGACGAGCCGGTCTTCGACCGGACCCGGTTCTCCGCGCTCCTCGGCACCCACCTCGAGGACTGGCTCCGGGCGGCGGGGATCGACACCGTCGTCATCGGCGGCGTGACCACGTCGCTCGCCGTCGAGAGCACGGTCCGCGACCTCGGGCAGCGCGACTTCAAGGTGTTCGTCGTGCGCGAGGCCTGCGGCGACCTCGACGACGCCGCGCACGAGGCCGCGCTCGTGGCGATGGGTTCCGGCTTCGCGCGCGTGGTCGGCGAAGGCGACGCGACCGCGGCCTGGTCGGCCGGCGGACGGAACTTTCCGCCGCCAGGAACCTGACCGCAGCCCGCCGGTCTCATCAGATGCGCGGTGGAAGCCAAGGAGGAGCCGATGAGAACCATCGTGATCGCCGCCGCGCTCGCGGCGGGAACGGCGTTCGCCCAGGTGCCGCCCGAGTATCATCAAACGGGTCGCCGACAACTACCGCGCCGCGTTCGCCGTGTACGAGCGGGACGGCGTCGTCACGCGCGCGCAGGTGAGCGGGGACCTCTTTCTCGGGCCGCGCTTCGACGACATCGACATCAACCGCGACGGGGTGATCACCCGCGCCGAGCTCGAGCGCTTCCTCGCGAGCCTGCCCGCCTACGCGAGCTGATGCGGCGGGCCTCCTTTGCGGCAGAATACGTACTTCGACCGCGAATGGGGAAAACAAGATGGAGATGTCGGGCGAGCAGCTGATTCCGGTGCCGCAAGCGCGCGTGTGGGCGGGGCTCAACGACCCCGAGGTGCTGAAGGCGTCGATCCCGGGCTGCGAGTCGATCGAGCGCGTGTCCGACACCGAGTACAAGGTGGTGATCACCGCGGCCGTGGGACCGGTGAAGGCGAAGTTCAACGGCAAGCTGCTGCTCTCGGACATCAACCCGCCGACGTCGTACAAGCTCGCGTTCGAGGGCTCCGGCGGCGCGGCCGGGTTCGGCAAGGGCGGCGCGCAGGTCGGTCTCGCACCCGAGGGCACGGGCACGCGGCTCAAGCTACCTCGCGAACGCGCAGGTCGGCGGCAAGCTCGCGCAGGTCGGCTCGCGGCTGATCGACGGCGTGGCGAGGAAGATGGCCGACGAGTTCTTTCAGCGGTTCAACGCGAAGCTGGCGGGGCCGGCGCCCGCGCCGGTCGCGACGGAGGGAGGGGCGATGGCGACTGCACAGGGCGTGTGGCTGACACCGACGTACGCTTTCATCGCGGCGTTCGTCGTCGCGCTCGCGATCATCTGGCTCGCGGCGTGAGTTGACCGCAACGGTGGCAGGGAAGAAGAAGCAACCGGGCCGCCGGACGGCTCATTCCGCGGTCACTCCGGCAATCTTGATCGCGGCCGCCCACTTGCTGATCTCGCTCGCGACGAACTGCTGCAGATAGTCCGGCGCGCGCCGCTCGGGCGGCACCAGCTCGGCGCCGATCTGCTTCAGGCGTTCCTGCACCGCGGACGAGCCGATCGCCGTGACGGTCGCGTCGTGGAGCTTCCGCACGATCGCCGGCGACGCACCCTTCGGCAGAAAGAAGGCGTTCCACGTCGACACCTCGAAATCGGTCAGCCCCTGTTCACGCGCCGAGGCGAGGCCCGGCACGATCGTCGAGTGGTTGCGGGTCAGCGTGGCGAGCGCCTTCACCTTCTTCGCGTCGATCTGGGGAATCGCGATTGCCAGCAGCGGGCACTGGTAGTCGAGCCGGCCGGCGATCAGGTCCTGCATCGCAGCCCCGCCGCTGCGGTACGGGACGTGCGTCACTTCGACGCCGATCGCGGCGTTGAGCAGGACGCAACCAAGATGGGCTGCGGAGCCGACTCCGGGCGAGCCGTACTGCATCTTCGCGTGGTTCGCTCTCGCATAGGCGATGAACTCCTGCAGATTGCCGGCGGGGAGGTCCGCGCGCGCGATCAGCGCCTGCGGTGTTTCGGCGATCAGAACCACCGGGGTGAAATCGCTGCCGGCGTCGTACAGGGGCTTGGGGTAGAGGGACTGGTTGACCGCATGCGTGCCAACGTTTCCGAGCACGAACTGGTAGCCGTCGGGGACCGCTCGCGCCACGCGAGCGGTCCCGGTCATCCCGCCCGCACCGACGACATTCTCGACCACGACCTGCTGACCGAGCGCTTCCGCGAGCGGCGGCGCGAGGACGCGTCCCAGAACGTCGATTCCGCTGCCGGTTCCGAACGGCACCACCATGGTCACCGGGCGGGTGGGCCAGCCTTGTGCCGAGGCGATTCCAGAGCCGGCCGCGCTCGCCGCGAGCACGACTGCGATGGCGGGGGTCAGGACATATCGGATCATGGTCCACCCTGGCGGTGACAGGCTTCGATCGGGTCACGATACGGAAACCGGGCCGCACAGGGTAATGCTATTGTTCGATGAGCTCATATCGATTCCGATATGGAGGTAGCTCGTGGACAAGGCCGAACGCATCGAGCGTCGCATCAGCCTGCACGACCTGCGCGTGCTCATGTCGGTGGTCCAGGCCGGCAGCATGGGCAAGGCAGCCAAGCGCCTTGCGACTTCGCAACCCGCCGTCTCGAGAGCGGTTGCCGACCTCGAGGCCGCCCTCGGCGTCACGCTGCTCGATCGCAGCCCGCGGGGCATCGAGCCGACCGCTTACGGCCGCGCGCTCGTCAAGCGCGGCCTCGCCGTCTTCGACGAGCTCATGCAGGGCGTCAGGGACATCGAGTCGCTGGCCGACCCGACCACCGGGGAACTGCGACTCGGAGCGTCGATCGCGGTCGCCGCGGGATTCGTCTCCAGCGTGATCGACCGGCTGTCCAGGCGCTACCCCCGCTTGACGTTCCAGGTGCTGGCCACCGACACGGCGACGGCCTACCGCGCGCTGAGTGAGCGCCAGATCGATCTGCTGGTCGTGCACGTGATCGAGCCGATCGTCAACGAGCAGATGAGCACCGAGGTCCTCTTCCACGACCCGCACGTCGTGGTGGCGGGCGCGCGGAATCCGTTGACCCGGCGTCGCCGGCTGGCGCTGGCCGACGTGATGAGCGAGCCGTGGACCCTGCCGCCGCCGGACGCGCCGTACGGCGCCGTGGTCTTCGAGGCGTTTCGCGCGAGCGGGCTCGGCGCCCCCCGAACGGTCGTCACATCCACGCTGCCGGTGCGCAGTGCGCTGCTCGCAACCGGGCGCTTTCTATCGATGGCCCCGCGCGTCGTCCTGCAGTTCCAGGCCGAGAACCACAACCTGAAGAGCCTGCCGATCGACCTGCCGACGACCTCGAGGCCGCTCGCGATCATCACGTTGAAGAACCGGACGCTCAACGCGGCAGCCCGGCTCTTCGCCGAGTGCGCGCGGGAAGCCGCAGGACCGCCGGCGAGCTGCTAGCGCGGCGCCCGGTCGTACACGAGCCGCGCCGCGCACAGATCCTCCAGCGCGGTGCCCACCGACTTGAAGAGCGTCACCGCCTCGGCCGCGCCGCGGCCCGGGTGGCGCCCGTGCACCAGATCGGCGAGCTCGGCGCGGACGTGCTCGCGCGCGATCGCGCCCGCAGCCGATCGGCTGCACGAGATCGCCCGCCTCCTTCAGCGCCCCGGCGAAGGTGTCGACGAACACCTCGGCGCGCTGCACCAGCGCGTCGTCGCTCTCGCGCATCTCCGGCGTGAACGCGCCGACGAGATCGACGTGGGTGCCGGGTCGCACGAGCGCGCCGCGGACGATCGGCTCCCGGGCGGTCGTCGCGCAGGTGACGATGTCGGCGAGCGCGAGTCCCGCCGCGAGATCGCCGCAGGCCTCCGCCGGCAGTCCTTCCGCCACGAGCCGCGCCGCGGTCGCTCGCGCGTGCGCGGCCGAGCGGCCCCAGACGAGCACGCGCTCCATCGGCGCGCACGGCGCAGTGCGCGGCGGCCATGTACGGCGCGAGCGCGCCGGTGCCGACGACGAGCAGCCGTCTCGAATCCGGCCGGGCGAGGTACGTCGCCGCGAGCGCCGACGCCGCCGCCGTGCGCCGCAGCGTCAGCGCCTCGCCGTCGATCAGCGCGAGCGGGTGCCCGGTCGCGCCGTCCAGCAGCAGGTAGAGCGCCGACACGCTGGCGAGTCCGCGGGCGCGGTTGGCCGGGAAAGACGGTGACGATCTTGACGCCGAGGCTGCCGGCCGCCCACGCCGGCATCAGGAGCAGCCGGTCGCCGGCGCTCCGTGACCGGGTAGCTCGAGCGCACCGGCGCGTTCGCGCCGACACGGAACGCTTCGCGGAGCGCGTCGACGAGCGCGCGCCAGTCGAGCGCCGCGTGAACGCGGTCGGAGGCGAGGAAAGGGAGGTCGGAGGACGCGGTCAGCCGCCCCGGCCCGCCGACGCGCGGGCGCGCGGCGGCCCGTCCCGCACCAGCACGAGGAAGTCGCGCACCGCCGCCTGGTACTCTCTCGAACGCCATCGTCGCGACGTTGCTGTGGTTCCCGCTCTCGACGAGCAGCAGCCGCTTCGGCTCGGGCGCGGCGGCATAGAGTCGCTCGCTCATCTCGGCCGGCACGAACCGGTCGGACGTGCCGTGTACGAACAGCACCGGCGCCTTCACCGCCGCGGACCTTGGCGAGCGAGTCGAACCGCTGGGTGAGCACCAGTCCGATCGGGAAGTTGCCGTAGCCCATCTTCTCGGCCATGTCGGCCATCGAGGTGAAGGTCGACTCCACGATCAGCCCGGCGACGTCGTCGTTGCGGGTCGCGAGCTCGATCGCGACCGCGCCGCCGAGCGAGTGGCCGTAGGCGAAGCGCCGGCGCGGGTCGGGCTCGAGCAGGCGCAGGTGCTGCCAGGCGGCCTGGGCGTCGTCGTACGCCTGGGCCTCCGACGGCAGCTCGCCGTCGCTGCGGCCGAAGCCGCGGTAGTCGATCGCGAGCACCGCGAAGCCCATGCGCTGCAGGCGCTGGATGCGGAACAGGTTGTCGGAGAGGTTCCGGCGCGCGCCGTGGAGGTAGAGGAGCGTCGGCGCGTGCGCGTCCGGGCCGGGGATCCACCACCCGTGGACGCGCTCGCGCGCCCCGTCGCGCGTCCCCGGCCACCGTCAGCCAGACCTCCTCGAACGCGAGCCCGTAGCTCGCCGGCGTCGAGTGGATGTCCCGCTGCGCGCGGAAGATCCACTCGCGCTGCTTGGTGTCGAGGTAGGCGCAGCCGGCCGCCGAAGCGACGGCGACCGCCGCCAGCGCCGCGGCGAGCCAGCGTCGGCCTCCGCGCACGCGCATCGTCAGCGGCGGCTCAGCGCTTCGCGGCGGTCCAGCGCGCCTCCGGACCGTTGTCGGGCTTCACCGTGCCTTCCATCGCGTTGCCGTTCACCCGGCCGGTGAACTCGCGCTTGACGCCCGCCTGGTCGACGAAGGCGAAGTTGATCCGCTCGCCCTGCAGCCGCGTGTCGCGCAGGCCGGCGTTGATCGCGCCGAACTTCACCGAGCCCTCGAGCACCTGGTACTTCTGCTCGAGCGCGAGGTCCCAGGCGTCCGCCCCGGACTGGACGCGCCAGTTGCCCTGCACCTTCGCCGGCACCAGCCAGAAGTACGCGCGGCGGCCGTCGAGGTTGGTCGTCTCGTCGGGCTGCCAGTCCTCCATGTTGAACTGGTGCGAGACGACCCGCGTGCCCGGCTTCATGTCGAGGATCCGCGGCCGGAGCTTCACGTTCAGGCCGGGCAGCAGGTACATCGTGACGACGGTGGCCTGGGTGAAGTCGGTCTCGAAGATGTCGCCGCGGACGAACTTCGCCTTGGCGGTCACCCCTTCCCGCGCGGCGTTGCGCGTGGAGAGATCGACCATGTCGGGGTTGTACTCGATGCCCATCGAGCGCGCGCCGAACCTCTTCGCCGCCGCGATGACCGTGCGGCCGTCGCCCGAGCCGAGGTCGACGACGAAGTCGTTCGGGGTCGTCTGCGCCATGCGCAGCATCCGCTCGACCAGGTCGTCGGGCGTCGGCACCCAGATGACGTCCTTGCCGGCCTGGCCGACCTGGGGCTGGAAGCCGCCGTCCTTCTTCTCGGCCTGCCCGTGGGCCGCCGTGGCGAGCGCTGCGGCGGCGAACAATGCGACGGCCAAGCGGCCGGCGGCGGGGAATTTCGCGGTACTCAACGTGTGCTCCTTCGGGGTGAGAGGCGCGGGCGGCGGGCCGCCGGCGCGAGTGGCCACGCATTGGCCACCGAGGCGGCGAATCTTATCAAACCCGGCTCGCGCGATCGAGATTTCCCGACTGGAGGCAGATTTCCACATCGGGCGCGGTCGGCCCGGGGGTACAGGCGAACCGGCCCCTATAATCCGCCGCATGAAAGGGGAGACGCTGGCGGCGGCGCGCCCCGAAGTCGACGCGTTCGAGCTTGCCGGGACCGGCATGCTCGTGACCGACGAGTCCGGGCTGATCCTCCGCGCGAACCGGGCCTATTGCGAGCTCCTCGGCCGCCGCGAGGACGAGCTCGCCGGCCACCCCTTCTTCCACGCCTTCCCCAAGCCCGCCCAGCCGCTGGCGCGGCGCGCCCTCAAGGCCGCGCTCGAGCCCGACGCGCTGCCGATGCCGAGCCACTGGACGCTCGTGCGCCGCGACGGCCGCTCGGTCGCGGTGCTGCTGACCGCCCGCGCCACCGGCGGCGAACGCACGCTCGCCGTCATCACGATCACCGACGTCACCGCGATGGCCGCGATCGAGCAGCGGCTGACCGCGGTGCTCGACGAGCAGCGGCTCATCCTCGACCACGCCCAGGTCGGCATCCTCTTCTCGCGCAGCGGCCGGGTCATGCGCGTGAACGCGGCCTGCGCGCGGATGTTCGGCTACCCGGAGCGCGACCTCGTCGGCCAGCCGACGACGGTGCTCGTCGCCGCGATCGACGGGACCGAGCCCCCGGGCGGCGAGCCCTGGCACGCCGAGCTGGAGGTCAGCCGCCGCGACGGCGCCGCCTTCTGGTGCGAGATCGACGGCCAGCCGTTCAGCGCGCCCGGCGAGCCGGTGCAGTCGATCTGGACCCTGCGCGACGTCACCGGCCGCCGCCGGGCGCAGGAGGAGCTCGCCCGCGTGCTGCTCGACCAGCGCGCGCTGCTCGACAACGCCTCGGTCGGCATCGCGTTCACCCGCGACCGGACGGTGCTCCGCGTCAACCGCAAGGCCGAGGAGCTCTTCGGCTGGGAGCCGGGCGAGCTCGTCGGCCAGCCGGGGCTCGTCTTCTACCCGGACGAGCGGGCCTACGCCGCGCTCGGCGCCGAAGCGGGCCCGGTGCTCGCCCGCGGCGAGGCGTTCCTGACCGAGCTCGAGCTGCGGCGCAAGGACGGGACGCGGTTCTGGGCCCGGCTCGCCGCGAAGGCGGTGAACCCGCGCGCAACCGGCGACGGCACGATCTGGATCATCGAGGACATCACCGAGAGCCGGCGCGCCGCCGAGTCGCTGAACCGGCTGCTGCGCGAGCTCTCGACGATCCTCGACACCGCGACCGTCGGCATCGCCTACTCGCGCAACCGCATGCTGCTCCGCTGCAACCGCAAGCTCGAGGAGCTCTTCGGGTACGCGCCCGGCGAGCTCGTCGGCCGCAGCACGGCGCTGCTCTATCCCAGCGACGACGCCTTCGAGCGCTTCGGCGCCGACGCCCGCCCGGTGATCGAGAGCGGCGGCACCTACGAGGCCGAGGTGCCGCACCTCCGCCGCGACGGCACGCCGATCCTCTGCCACGTCTCCGGCCGTGCGATCGACCCGGCCGACATCTCCCAGGGGCTGATCTGGATCGTGCAGGACGTCACCGCGCAGCACGCGGCGCAGGAGGCGCTCGTCCGCGCCCGCGACCAGCTCGAGCAGCGGGTCGCCGAGCGTACGCACGACCTCGCGGAAAAGAACGTCGAGCTCGAGAGCGAGATCGAGGACCGGCGCCTCGCCGAGGAGCAGCTGCGGGTGCGCGGGGAGCGCCTCCTCTATCACCGCAACCAGCTCCTCGCGCTCGCCCGGCGCGACCGCTCCGACCTCGACGAGGCGCTGAAGGAGATGCTGGAGGTCGCCTGTACGACGCTGCGCCTCGACCGCGCGAGCTACTGGCGGATGGTCGCCGACGGGAGCGCGATCCGCTGCGAGCTCGTGCACCGGGCCGACGGCGCGGTGGACCCGGCGCCGGCCGCCGACACGCTCGAGGCCGCCGACCACCCGGCGTACTTCGGCGCGATCGTGGCGAACGAGATCGTCGCGGCGGAGGACGCGGCGAGCCATCCGGCGACGCGGTCGCTCGCGCCCGTCTACCTGCGGCCCCTCGGCATCGCTGCGACGCTCGACGCGCCGGTCTGGCTCGACGGGCACGTGGTGGGGATGGTGTGCGGCGAGGTGACGCGCGGCACGCGCGCGTGGCAGCCGGAGGAGATCGACTTCGCCTCCGGCATCGCGACCATGATCGCGCTCGCCCTCGAGGCCTCGCAGCGGCGCGGCGCGGAAGCCCAGCTCATGCGGCTCGCGCACTACGACAGCCTGACCAGCCTCCCCAACCGCAACCTGCTCGCCGACCGCCTGCGCCAGGCGCTCGTGTACGCGAGCCGCCACCGCACCCGCGTGGCGCTGATGTTCCTCGACCTCGACCGGTTCAAGAACATCAACGACTCGCTCGGCCACTACGTCGGCGACCAGATCCTGAAGGAGGTGGCGGCGCGGCTGACGCGGACGCTGCGCGCCGGCGACACCGTGGCGCGGCTCGGCGGCGACGAGTTCGTCGTCGTCCTGCAGGAGGTGCGCGATCCGGCCGATGCCGCGACGGTCGCGCAGAACCTGCTGCGCGAGCTCGGGCCGCCGTACGTCGTCGAGGGCCGCGAGCTCCACCTCTCGGCGAGCGCCGGCATCACCCTCTACCCCGACGACGGCCGCGACGCCGACGTGCTGATGAAGAACGCCGACGTCGCGATGTACCACGTGAAGGACAGCGGGCGGAACGGCTTCCAGTTCTTCGCCGCGACGATGAACCACGCGGCGAACCGCCGGCTCGCGATCGAGAACGACCTGCGGCTCGCGATCCGGCGCGACGAGCTGGTCCTGCACTACCAGCCGCAGGTCGACCTCGCGCGGCAGGTGGTGCGGGCGGTCGAGGGCCTCGTGCGCTGGCACCACCCGGAGCGCGGCCTCGTCATGCCGGGCGGCTTCATCGGCATCGCCGAGGAATGCGGGCTCGCGCAGCCGCTCGGCGAGTGGACGCTGCACGAAGCGTGCGTGCAGAGCCGCCGCTGGCAGGCGGCGGGCATCGCGCCGGTGCCGGTCGCGGTGAATCTCTCGGCGCGCGTGTTCCGCGAGCGGTCGTTCGTGACCACCCTGCGCTCGATCCTCGACGAGACCCGCCTCGACCCGACCCTCCTCGAGCTGGAGATCACCGAGAGCGCGGTGATGCAGCAGTCGGACGCGACCTCCGCCACGCTCGAGGAGCTGTCGGCGATGGGGATCCAGCTCTCGGTCGACGACTTCGGCACCGGGTATTCGAGCCTCGCCTACCTCAAGCGGTTTCCGATCGACAAGCTGAAGATCGACCGCTCGTTCGTGCGCGGCATCCCGACGAGCGCGGACGACACCGCGATCACGCGGGCGATCGTCTCGCTCGCGCGCAGCCTCGGGCTGCGCGTGGTCGCCGAGGGCGTCGAGACCGACGCGCAACTCGGCTTCCTGAGCGCCCACGGCTGCGACGACGTGCAGGGGAATTTCTTCTGTCCGCCGCTCGACCCGCGCGAGACCGAGCGCATCTTCGGCTGCGCCCGGGCGCCGGGGCGCCAGGCGCCGCCGCCCGGCGAACCGCGCGCGCTCTAGAACAGGATCGCCGGCTTGGTGGACGGGGGCCGCGCAGGCCCCCCGGGCTTACGCGCTCAGTCGACTGTGGCGCCCGACGCTTTCACCACCGGGGCCCACTTGGCGATCTCGGACTTGATCAGCGCGCCGAACTTCTCCGGCGAGCCGTACACCTCGGCCGACCCCATCTCGGCGAGCCGTTGCTTGACATCCGGGTCCTGCAGCGCCTTCGTCATCTCGGCGTTCAGCTTGTCGACGATCGGCTTGGGCGTCTTGGCCGGGGCGACGACCCCGTACCACGCGATCGACTCGTAGCCCTTGACGCCGGCCTCGTCGAGCGTCGGCACGTCGGGCAGCAGCGCCGAGCGCTTGAGCGAGGTCACCGCGAGCGCCCGCACCTTGCCGCCCTTCAGCTGCGGGAGGATCGGGATGAGGCTCTCGAAGGCGATCGGGACCTGGCCGCCGACGAGGTCGTTGATCGCCGGCCCGCTCCCCTTGTAGGGAACGTGCACCATCTTCGTACCGGTCATCTGCTTGAAGAGCTCGGCCGAGAGGTGCTGCGGCGTCCCGTTGCCCGCCGAGGCGTAGCTGTAGCCGTCGGGCTTCGCTTTCAGGAGCGCGAGGAGCTCCTTCACGTTCTTGGCCGGGAACGAATCGTGGACGACGAGCACCAGCGGCACGGAGGCCACGAGGATCACCGGCGCGAGGTCCTTCTCGGGGCTGTACGGCAGGCTCTTGAACAGCGTCACGTTGATCGAGAGCGGGCCGCTCGCCGCCATCAGGATCGTGTAACCGTCGGGCGGCGCCTTCGCGACGAAGTCGGTGCCGACGTTCCCGCCCGCGCCGGCCTTCGACTCGACCAGGAACGGCTGGCCGAGCGACTGCTGGAGCTTGGTGCCGACGATCCGCGCGAGGATGTCGGTGGTCCCGCCGGGCGGATACGGCGTGATGAACTTGACCGGCTTCGCCGGGTAGTTCTGCGCCGCGGCCGGCGCGGCGGCGAGGACGGCGGCGGCCGCCGTCAGCGCGAGCATCAGGGTACGGTTCATTTTCCTCGGTCCTCCTGGTCGAAACGCCGCGAGGGGGTGCGGTCGGATGGATTCTACGCTGCGCGGCGAGGAATCCTGCCGTTGCGGCCGGGGCGGCGGCAGGCGACACTATTCGAGTGTCCGCCGACCTCCAGCCGTTTCTCTACCTGCTGCCGACGAAGCTCGCGGCGGACGAGTCCGGGAACGTCAAGCTCAAGTGGGCGCCGGGCGAAGGCCCGTTCGGCCACTCGAAGCCGCTCGCCGCGAATCCCGCCGCGTGCGCGATCCGGCCCCGCCGCAAGGTGTTCAGCGCCGAGGAGTGCGAGCGCATCGTGGCGCTCGGCGAGTCGCTCGCGGCGGTCGACGCCGGGGTCGAGAAGGGCGAGAACCGCTACCGCGTCGGCCGCATCAGCTGGATCGAGCCGGACGCCGATGCGGCGTGGATCTTCCACCGCCTCGGGCTCGCGTTCCTCGAGGCGAACCGCGACTTCGGCTTCGAGCTGATCGGGTTCGCCGACGCGCTGCAGTACACCGTCTACGGTCCGGGCGAGCGCTTCGACTGGCACATGGATCTCGGCCCCGGCCGCACCAGCGCACGCAAGCTCAGCATGACGGTGCAGCTCTCGCCGCCCGACGACTACGCGGGCGGCGACCTCGAG
>CAVXND010000003.1:0-140345 GCA_963762785.1 uncultured beta proteobacterium | reverse complement strand
CAGAAGGCCTATCCGGTCAAGGACGGCGGCTATCCGAGCCCGTCGCTCTTCGCGTTCGTTTACTACGTCAACATGAAGGCCGCGCTGGAAGGCCTCGCCGCGGTGAACGGCGATCTCTCCGACGGCCAGAAGAAGTATCGCGACGCGCTGTCGAAGCTGGTCCTCAAGACGCCCACCGGCGAGGTGCGGCTCGACGCGAACCGCCAGGCGATCGGCACCAGCTTCGTCACCGAGGTCGCGAAGGACTCGAAGGGCGAGCTCTACAACAAGGTCCTGCGGAAGGTCGACAACGTCGACCAGATGCTCGGGATGAAGAAGGAGGAGTTCAAGATCGGTTCGCGTGACGAGCCGAACTGCCCGTAGCGCGCCCGCTCCCGCCCTCCCCCATGGCGGGGGAGGGTCGGGGCAGCCTCACACGCAATGGCAACCGTTTCCAACCTCCGCGCGACGGCTGTAACGCCGCTCGCCTCCGGCGACGCCCTCGTCCTCGAGGGCGTCACCCGGCGGTTCGGCGCGCTGACGGCGATCGACGACGTTTCGCTGTCGGTCGCCGCCGGCGAGCGCCGGGCGGTGATCGGCGCGAACGGCGCGGGCAAGACGACGCTCTTCAACGTCATCACCGGCGACTATCCGGCGAACGCGGGGCGGGTGCGGTTCTTCAACGACGACGTGACCGGCATGCCGCCCTACGAGCGGATCCGGATGGGTCTGCGACGAACCTACCAATCGTCGCTTCTGTTCCGCGACCTCACGGTCCGGGACAATCTCTTTCTCGCCGTGCGCGGTGTCGCGCGCGGCCGTTTCAGCATGCTCCGCCCGCGCCGCTCGAGCACGACGCGCGCTGCGGCAAACGATCTCCTCGAGCGCGTGCGTCTCACGCACGTCGCCGAGCAACCGGTGTCCGCGCTCGCGCACGGGCAGCAGCGCCAGCTCGAGATCGGCATGGCGCTCGCCGGCGCGCCGCGCCTGATCCTTTTCGACGAGCCGGCGGCGGGCCTCTCGCCGGCCGAGCGCCGCGAGCTCGTGGCGCTGCTCACGGCACTGCCGGCGCACATGGGCTTCATCCTGATCGAGCACGACCTCGAGATCGCGCTGCGCGTGGTCGAGCGCGTGACCGTCCTGCACAACGGCCGCGTATTGAAGGAAGGCACGCCGGCGGAGATCGAGGGCGACGCCGAGGTGCAGTCGATCTACATGGGCATCACGCACTGATGCGCGGACCGATGCCGAAGGCAGCGCTGACTTTGGGGAGCACGAGGGGGTGTGGCCCCTCGTGTCGTGACGACTGATGGCCTGGTTCTCGCGCGACCGCCCGCAGCGCAGTTCGGGACCGATCCTCGAGATCGCGAACCTGGACGTCTACTACGGCCGCGCGCACGCGCTGCAAAGCGTCTCCCTCACGCTCGATCACGGGGTGCTCGCAGTCGTCGGCCGCAACGGGATGGGCAAGACGACGCTCTGCAACACCGTCACCGGCCTCGTTCAGTCCGCCGGCACCGCGAGTGGCAGCGTGCGGCTCGCCGGCGAGGAGATCCTCGGCCTCACACCCAACGCGATCAACGATCGTGGCGTCGGCTACGTGCCTCAAGGGCGGCGAGTCTGGCCGTCGCTGTCGGTCGACGAGCACCTGCGCCTCGCCGCCAGAGGCCACCGCGGCCCCTGGACCGTCGAGCGCGCCTATCAGACCTTCCCGCGGCTCGCCGAACGCAAGGGCAATGGCGGCGCGGAGCTCTCCGGCGGCGAGCAGCAGATGCTCGCGATCGCCCGGGCGCTGCTTTTCAATCCACGCCTTCTGGTGATGGACGAGCCCACCGAGGGACTCGCCCCGGTGATCGTCCGCCAGGTCGCGGACATGCTGAAGCGTCTCGCCGCGGACGGCGAGATCTCCGTGCTCCTGATCGAGCAGAACCTCGGCGTGGCGATCGAGGTCGCCGACACCGTGGACGTGATGGTGAACGGGCGCATCGCGCGCTCGATGCCGGCCTCCGAGCTCGCCGCCGACACGGAGCTCCAGCAGCGGCTGCTCGGCGTGCGAGTCGCCGACGAGGAGGGGAACGGCGAGGCACCGCCACCCGACACGGCGGTGCCGGAGCCCGATGCCGGCGAGGTGCACATCCTCACCGTCCGCCGCTCCGCCGACGAGGCGCCGGCAGTCACCGCTAACGCGCCCGCGGCCGAGCGCATGGTGCGCGGCTTCACGCGCTGGAACGCCGCCGACCCGCAAACGCGCCCGCGCGATGCGCTGATCGAGGGCCGCGCCGCGACGACCGCCGAGTCCCCATCGCTCACCGACGCCGCAACCGCGCTCCAGGAGAGCGGCCGCGACGCGCGCGTGCTCGAGTTCCCGGTCGCGGCGACGACCGGCCGGGCGGCCTACGTCGCCGGCACGTTCGACACCAAGGGCCGCGAGCTCTTCTACCTGCGCAGCTGCCTGGAGAAGCTGGGCCTGCGCACCGTCACCGTCGACCTCGCGACCTCGGGCAAGCCCTCGCCCGCGATGGTGCATCCGCGCGAGGTCGCACGCCACCATCCGCGCGGCGAGCGCGCAGTGTTCACCGGCGACCGCGGCACCGCGGTGACCGAGATGGCGCTCGCGTTCGAGCACTTCGTCGCGCGGCGCCGCGACCTCGGCGGGCTCGTCTCGGCCGGCGGCTCGGGCGGCACCGCGCTCGCGACGCAGGCGATGCGGCGGCTGCCGATCGGCGTGCCGAAGGTGATGGTGTCGACCGTCGCCTCGGGGGACGTGCGGCCGTACGTCGGGCCGTCCGACATCTGCATGATGTACTCGGTGACCGACGTGTCGGGCATCAACCGCATCTCGGAGCGCGTGCTCGCGAACGCCGCGCACGCGCTCGCCGGCATGATCGCGTACGGCCGCGGCGACGGTACGCAATCGGAGTCGAAGCCCGCGATCGGGCTGACGATGTTCGGGCTCACCACGGCCTGCGTGCAGGCGGTCACCAAGCAGCTCGAGGAGCGCTACGACTGCCTGGTGTTTCACGCCACCGGCACCGGCGGCCAGTCGATGGAGAAGCTCGTCGACTCGGGCCTGCTCGCCGGCGTGATCGACGTCACCACCACCGAGATCACCGACGAGATCGTCGGCGGCGTGCTTTCGGCGGGACCGGCGCGGATGGACGCGATGATCCGCAATCGGATCCCCTACGTCGGATCGGTCGGCGCGGCCGACATGGTCAACTTCTGGGCGATGGACACCGTGCCCGAGCGCTTCCGCGGCCGGAAGCTCCACCGGCACAACCAGAACGTCACGCTGATGCGGACCACGCCCGAGGAGGCCGCGCGGATCGGGCAGTTTATCGTCGACAAGCTGAACCGCATGGAAGGCCCGGTCCGGTTCCTGATTCCCGAGGGCGGCGTGTCCGGCCTGGACGCGCCCGACAAGCCGTTCTGGGATCCCGCTGCGGACAAGGCGCTGTTCGACGCCATCGCCGGGAGCTTCCGCTCCGGCGCGAACCGGCGGCTCGTGCGGCTGCCGCACCACGTGAACGACCCGGCGTTCGCCGACGCGCTGGTCGCCGCGTTCAACGAGATCGCCGACGCCCGCGCGGGCGTCCGCGCGCTGAGGGTCTGACGTCATGCCGAGAATCGCGCGCCGGGAGATCCTCGAGAAGTTCCGCGGCATGATCGCGCGCCGCGAGCCGATCATCGGCGGCGGCGCCGGCACCGGCCTTTCGGCGAAATGCGAGGAGGCCGGCGGCATCGACCTCATCGTGATCTACAACTCCGGGCGCTACCGGATGGCCGGCCGCGGCTCGCTCGCCGGCCTGATGGCCTACGGCAACGCGAACGAGATCGTCGTCGACATGGCGCGCGAGGTGCTGCCGGTGGTGAAAAAAACGCCGGTGCTCGCCGGCGTCAACGGCACCGACCCGTTCATGATCACCGACCACTTCCTGCGGCGCCTCGCCGACCTCGGTTTCTCCGGCGTGCAGAACTTCCCGACGGTCGGCCTCTTCGACGGCGTCATCCGCGCCCAGCTCGAGGAAACCGGCATGGGCTACGGCCTCGAGGTCGACGTGATCCGCGCGGCGCGCGCGCTCGATCTGCTGACGACGCCATACGTCTTCTCGGAGCAGAACACGACCGACATGGCGCGCGCCGGGGCGGACATCGTCGTCTGCCACCTGGGGCTCACCACCGGCGGCGCGGTCGGCGCCGAAACCGCGGTGAAGCTCGACGACTGCGTCGAGTCGATCAACCGCTGGGCGGCCGCGGCGCTGAAGGCGAACCCGGAGGTGATCGTGCTCTGCCACGGCGGGCCGATCGCGCGTCCCGAGGACGCGGCCTACATCCTGAAAGCGTGCGCGGACTGCCACGGCTTCTACGGCGCGTCCAGCATGGAGCGGCTGCCGACCGAGGTGGCGCTGACCGAGACCACCCGCAAGTTCAAGGCCATCAGGCGATAAAGCGAACGAAGTACGGAGGAGACCACCATGACCGGCGCCCAATTCGGAACCTTCATCCTGGGCTTGATCGTCGTCGCGATCGTCGTCGCGATCGTCGTCTGGCTGCTGCACTGGCTGTATCTCCGCTCGTCGAAGGAGCGGGCGTTCGTGCGCACCGGCCTCGGCGGACAGAAAGTGGTGATGAACGGCGGCGCCTTCGTGCTGCCGATCGTCCACGAGGTGATTCCGGTGAACATGAACACGCTCCGGCTGGAGGTGGCGCGCGGCCGCGACCGGGCGCTGATCACCAAGGACCGGATGCGCGTCGACGTGCAGGCGGAGTTCTACGTGCGGGTGCAGGCGGCGGTCGATTCGATCGCCTCCGCCGCGCAGACGCTCGGCCAGCGCACGATGCAGCCCGAGGCGCTCGGCGAGCTGGTCGAGGGCAAGTTCGTCGACGCGCTCCGCACCGTCGCCGCCGAGATGACGATGGAGGAGATGCACGAGAAGCGCGGCGAGTACGTGAAGCGCGTGCGCCACGTGGTGGCGGCCGACCTCTTGCAGAACGGCCTCGAGCTCGAGACGGTGTCGCTCACCCAGCTCGACCAGACGGCGATGGAGTTCTTCAACCCGTCGAACGCGTTCGACGCCGAGGGCCTGACGCAGCTCACCGAGCAGATCGAGCGCCGCAAGAAGGTGCGGAACGACATCGAGCAGGACACGATGATCCAGATCCGCAACAAGAACCTGGAGACCGAGCGCCAGGCGCTCGACATCGACCGCGACCTCGAATACGCGCGGCTCGAGCAGGAGCGCGAGCTCGAAGTGACGCGCGCCGGGCAGCGCGCCGAAGTGGCGCGCGAGCGCGCGCAGAAGGAGCAGGAGGCCGAGCGCGCGCAGATTTCCTCTCGCGAGGCGATCGACCGCGCCCGCATCACCTCCGAGCGCGCGATCGAAGAGGAGCGGATCGGGCGCGAGCGCGAGATCCAGTCGCTGGAGATCGAGCGCCGGCAGCACGTCGAGATGGCGGACCAGCACCGCGCGATCGCCGTGGCCCAGCAGTCGAAGGCGCAATCCGAAGCGCAGGCCGCCGCCGACAAGGCGCGGGCGCTCGCCGCGACCGAGGAGGAGCGCGTGTTCACCGCGCGCGAGACCGAGGTGGCCGAGCGGCGCAAGCGCATCGAGCTCATCAACGCGTCGCAGGAGGCCGAGCGCGAGGCGCTGCGGCTCAAGGTCTCGGCGCAGGCCGAGAACGCGGCCTCCGCGGACCGCGGCGCCGCGGTGCGCGCCGAAGCCGAGGCCGCAGCCGATTCCGAGAAGATCCGCGCGCTGGCGGCGCGGATCACGCACGAGGTGGAGGCTGAAGGCGCGCGCCTGATGAACCAGGCTGCGAACATCCTGACGCCGGAGGCGCGGATGTCCGCGATGCGACTCAAGCTCATCGACAACCTCGAGGCGATCATCCGCGAGTCGGGGCGGCCGCTGGAGCGGATCGAAGGCATCAAGATCCTGCAGGTCGACGGCCTGGGCGGCGGCGGGGGCGGCCGGTCGGAGGGCTTCGACGGCAACGGCGGCGGGTTCGCCGACAGCGTCGTGAACTCCGCGCTGCGGTTCCGGGCGCAGGCGCCGCTCGTCGACCAGCTGCTGCGCGAGATCGGGATCGAGGGCGGCGACGTCGGCAAGCTCGCGCGCGGGCTGCTCGAGCGCCAGGGCGGCGCCGCGCCGGCGCTGGCCGACGTGCCGGCAAGCGGGACCGGGCGCGAATAGCCGACCCGTCATCCCGGCGGACGCCGGGGTCCAGAGGCCAAGCCGTACTGGGCCCCGGCGTCCGCCGGGGCGACAACCGGGGATCCAATGATCAAGGTCTACACCTCCAGCATCCTCGACGCGCCAGCGGACGCCGTCTGGGCGCAGATCCGCGACTTCAACGGCCTGCCGAAGTGGACGCCGTTCGTGGCCGAATCGCGGATCGAGGGCGGGATGCCGGCCGACAAGGTCGGCTGTGTCCGCAACTTCCGGCTCAAGGACGGCGGCACGATCCGCGAGCAGCTCCTCACGCTCTCGGACTACGACTTCCAGTGCACCTACTCGATCCTGGAGAGTCCGATGGGCGTCGAGAACTACGTGGCGACGCTCAAGCTCACGCCGGTCACGGACGGCAACCGCACCTTCGCCGAGTGGTCGGCCGAGTTCGATTGCGCGCCCGAGCGCGAGCAGGCGCTCGCGCAGAGTATCGGGCAGGGCGTCTTCCAGGCCGCGTTCAACTCGCTCAAAGCGCTGGTCCGTTGATCAAGGTCACCCGCTCCGCGGTGATCGACGCGCCGATCGAGCGCGTGTGGGCGGTGCTGCGCGACTTCAACAGCCACACCGCCTGGCACCCGATCGTCGGCGAATCGGCGATCGAGGGCGGCGAGCCGGCCGACCAGGTCGGGTGCGTGCGCAACTTCACGCTCAGGGACGGCAACCACATCCGCGAGCAGCTCCTCGCGCTCTCCGACGAGGACCACGTCTCGACCTACTGCATCCTCGACGCGACGCTGCCGATGCAGCGCTACGTCGCGACGGTGCAGCTGAAGCGCGTCACCGACGGCAATCGCACCTTCTGGCACTGGCAGTCGACCTTCGACGTTCCGCGCGGCCGCGAGCGCGAATTCGCCGAGCTCGTCGGCAAGGGCGTCTACGAGGCCGGCTTCGAGGGCCTGCGCACCTACTTGCAGCAGCGGCGTACGGAAGCCGGGCCGGCGACGCGGCGCTCGGCCCGTGGTGCGATCCGCGGCAGCGCGATCGTCATCGACCGGCACGGCGGGGCCGACGAGCTAAAGTTGCGCGAGATCGAAACCCAACCTCCCGGCCCGGGCGAAGCGCGGCTGCGGCAGACGGCGATCGGCGTCAACTACATCGACGTCTACGTGCGCACTGGGATCTATCCCCTGCTCTCTCCGCCCGGCGTGCCGGGCATGGAGGCCGCGGGCGAGGTGATCGACGTCGGCGAAGGGGTCACCGGCATTCTCCCCGGCGACCGCGTCGCCTACGCCTGCCCGCCGGTCGGGGCGTACGCGCAGTACCGGACGCTGAAGGCGGAACAACTCGTGGTGCTGCCCGACGGTATCGGCGACGACGTCGCCGCCGCGCTGATGCTCAAGGGCATGAGCGCCGAGTACCTCCTCACGCGGGTCTACCGCGTGCAGCGCGGCGATTCCGTGCTCGTGCACTCCGCCGCCGGCGGCGTCGGCCTGCTCCTCTGCCAGTGGGCGAAGCATCTCGGGGCGACGGTGATCGGGACCGTCTCGACCGAAGCCAAGGCACGCGCGGCGCGCGCCGCGGGTTGCGACCATCCGATCGTCACGACGCAGGACGACTTCGTCGCCCGCACCCGCGAGATCACCGGCGGCCGCGGCGCGAACGTGGTCTACGACGCGGTGGGCAAGGACACGCTCGTGGGCTCGCTCGAGGCACTGGCGACGCCGGGGCACCTGGTGAGCTACGGCCAGTCGTCCGGAAACCCGGAGCCGCCGCCGCTCACGGTGCTCTCGGCGAAGTCGGCGACGTTCTCGCGTCCGGTGCTGTTCCACTACACCGCCGACCCGGCGGTGCTGCGCGAGATGGCCGGGAACGTGTTCGATCTCGTCACGCGCGGTGTGCTGAGGGTGGAGATCGGGCAGCGGTATCCGCTCGCGGAGGCGGCCCGCGCCCACCGCGATCTCGAAGCGCGGCGGACGATCGGCGCAAGCGTTCTGCTCCCCTAGCCCGGCGCTATACTGCCCGCCTTCGCCGCAGGGGATCGCCCAATGAATCAGCTCGACTTCAAGGGCCGTACGGCCATCGTCACCGGCGGCGCCGCCGGCATCGGTTTCGCGATCGTGAAGCGCCTGCTCGACTCGGGCGCGACGGTGCGAATCTGGGACCGCGACCGCAAGACCCTCGACCAGGCGGTTTCGTCGCTGCCGGGCCCGGTGAGCGGCGCCGTGGTGGACGTCACAGAAGCGCCGGTCGTCACGAAAGCGGTCGACGATGCCATCAAGGACCTCGGTAAGATCGACGTGCTGGTCAACAACGCCGGCGTCGCCGGCCTGAACGTGCCGACGGTCGACTATCCGGTCGAGGAATGGGACCGGGTGCTCAAGGTCAACCTCACGAGCCAGTTCCTCTGCTGCCGGTCGGTCGCGCCGCACATGGTGAAGCAGAAGTACGGCCGCATCGTGAACATCGCGTCGATCGCCGGTAAAGAAGGCAATCCGAACGCGGTCGCGTACTCGGCATCGAAGGCCGGCGTCATCTCCCTCACGAAGTCCCTCGGCAAGGAGCTCGCGCAGGCCGGCGTGCTGGTGAACTGCGTGACCCCCGCCGCGGCGAAGACCGCGATCTTCGACCAGATGACGCAGCAGCACATCGACTACATGCTGTCGAAGATCCCGATGAACCGCTTCGTGCTGGTCGAGGAGGTCGCTTCGCTCGTGTGCTGGCTCGCCTCCGCCGACTGCTCGTTCTCGACCGGAGGCGTATTCGACATCTCCGGCGGCCGCGCCACCTACTAGCCATGACGCGCCTCTACGTCCACGAGGTTGTCACCCGCGACGGCTTCCAGATCGAGCCGACGTTCATCCCGACCGAAGCGAAGATTGCGGTCGTCGACGCGCTCTCGGAAACCGGGCTCCACAAGATCGAGGTCACTTCGTTCGTCTCGCCCAAGGCCGTGCCAGCGCTCGCCGACGCCGACGCCGTAATGGCTGGAATCAAGCGCAACCCGAAGGTGAAGTACGTCGCGCTGGTTGCGAACCCGCGCGGCGCGGAACGCGCCCTCGCCGCGAAGGTCGACGAGATCGTCATGGTGATCTCGGTCTCGGAGAGCCACAACCGGGCGAACGTGCGCCGGTCGACCGACCAGTCGTTCACGGGCTTCGCCGAGATCATGCAGGCCGTCCGTGGCACCGGCGTCGGCACGGCGTGCGGCATGGCGACGACGTTCGGCTGTCCGTTCGAGGGCTTCCAGAAGCCGGAGCGGATCTTCGCCTTCGCGCAACGGCTCGCCGACCTCGGCATCAGCGGGATCGCACTCGCCGACACCGTCGGCATGGGGAACCCGAAGCAGGTGCTGGACATCTCGCGCGAGGTGGCGAAGCGCCTGCCCCGTGTGGAGCTTGCGCTGCATCTCCACAACACCCGCGGGATGGGACTGGCGAACGTCGTCGCGGGCCTGGACGCAGGCATCACGCACTACGAGTCGTCGCTCGGCGGCCTCGGCGGCTGCCCGTTCGCGCCCGGTGCGACGGGCAACATCTGCACCGAAGACCTCGTGCACATGCTCGAGAGCATGGGCCACGACACCGGCATCGATCTCGACCGGCTGATCCGCGCCGCGCGCGGCTTGCCGGCGCTCGTCGGGCACGAGGTGCCCGGTCAGGTGATGAAGGCGGGGAAGAGCACCGACCTTCACCCGCTGCCCGCTGAGCCGCGCTGAACCGGGCGTCTGGCCGGGTTCGAGATTGGGGCTACTCGTCGGCGCGGAATCCCGACGCCTTCACGATCGGCGCCCACCTGGCCGTGTCCTCGGCCACGCGCTTCGCAAGCTCGTCCGGCGTGCTGCCTACCGGTTCCAGGCCGAGTGCGAGCCACCGCTCGCTCACTTCGGGATCCTTGATTGCCGACGCGATCGCATTGGAGAGGCGATCGATCGTCGGCCGGGGCGTTCTGGCGGTCGTGTGAAATGCGTGCCAGCCCATGCCCTCGAGCGCCGCGAATCCCAGCTCCTTGAACGTGGGGACATTCGGCGCGGCAGGTGAGCGCTGCGCCCCGAAAAGCCCGAGCATGCGCACCTTGCCCGACTCGTGCTGCTTGATAAAGTCGGAAGTAAGGGTGATCCCCGCAGGCACCTGCCCGCCGACGAGGTCGGTCAAGAGCGGTGCGCCACCCTTGTACGGGACCATTGCGAGGTCCACGCCCGTCGCGCGGGCGAGCATCACGCCGAAGAAATGCGCCGGGCCGCCGGCCAGAGGCGTGCCGTACGTCGACTTCGCCGGATTCGCACGAACCCACGCGATGTACTCGTGCAGCGTCTTCGCAGGCGACCCCGGCCCGACGGCGAACGCGAACTGGAAGTTGGCCGCGAGCGAGACCGGCGCGAAGTCCCTGGTCGGGTCGAACCTGAGGTTCGTGTGCGTAAGCGGTGCGAGCACTATCACGGCGATCGGCGAAATCATCAGGGTCCTGCCATCCGGCGCGGCGTTCCTCAAGGCCTCCGCCGCGATGAAGCCGTTGGCGCCCGGTTTGTTCTCGACGATCACCGGCGTGCCGAGCGCGTCCTTCATCCGGTTCTGGATCTGCCGTGCCATGACGTCGGACGTGCTGCCGGGCGAAAAGCCGGTGAGGATCCGGACCGGTCCGTCCTGTGCACCGGAAGGGGCAGCAATCGCAAGCCCGAGAAGAAAGGCAAACAGCGTTCGTGGGAGCGCGTTCATTCGCTTTTCCTCCATGAGCGGACCCTTCTCGTGCGCACTGCCTGCTCACGCTACGCGCCCCCGACGGGGCCGCGCAAGGGAACAAATTCCCTACCACCGCTTCGGCAGTTTGCGGAGGACGGTCATCCGCCCGCGGTCCGCCTTGATGTAGCCGCCGCGCGCAAGATCGCGCAGTACCCGGCCGACCATTTCGCGCGTGGCGCCGACCTGGTGACCGATTTCCGCGTGCGTCAAGCGCTCGGTGACCAGCTTGCCGTCGGCCTCCACGGCGCGCGCGAGCAGCAGTTTCACCACGCGCGCATACACGTCCTCCATTCTCAGGCTCCTCGCGGCTTCGAGGAGGCGGCGCAGGCGGGCTACGACGTCCATGAGCAGCGCGACGGCAAGCTGCGGGTGACGCGGCAGCAGTTGTCTGAACTCGGCCATCGGGATCGAGGCGACGCGCAGGTCCTCGAACGCGATCACCGACATGAGGATCGGCTCACCGCCCAGCGCCACGTCGGCGAAGTGGCCGCCCGGGCCTTCGACGCTGCGCTTCCACTGGTGGCCCGCTTCGTCGCGCCAGAGCCACTGGATTCTTCCCGACAGGATGACGTTGAACACGTCCAGGCGGTCACCCTCCGTCGCGACGATTGCATCCTTGGGATAGGAACGAACGGTGAAGAGCCGGGCCGCTTCCCGCAACTCCGCCGGCGTGAGCGATGCAAAGAGCGGTATCGCCACGAGCTCCGCCACGATCGAGAGATTCGTCGAGGCAGGATGGGTTGCACTACGGCCGCTCGATCCGCTTCGTCCGGACGCCTGGTCCGGGATCGCCGCATTCGCGGCCGGCGCCTTGCCGACTCCGAGGGCGACGTGCAGCCCGGCCCGCGTCGCGACGTTCACCAATGCGTCCAGGCTGAACTGCTCGATCCTGCCCCGCAGCAGCGCGTTCAGGCGCGGCTGCGTCATCCCGAGGCGGGCCGCCGCCTCGGCCTGCGTCAGTCCGCCTGACACTGCGAGCTCACCGATGCGGCGCATCAGCTGCGATCGCAGCGCGAGATTCCGGGGTTCCTCCACCGCATTTCGGCTCGCCGGCATGGCGCGCCATTATCTCAGTTCCGAGATAAACGCTGACGAACCGGGGACCGCGTCCAGCTCGGGTTCGAGCGGCCGTCACGCCGGGAGCCGACAACTGCCCCGCGTGCAACCCGCCGTCGGCATCCGACGATGCCGACGGAGCTGCCCTGGGCGGGTGATCGGCGGCCGGGAAAGTGTATAGCTAGCCAGCATATTTACCGTCATAATGCCGGCGATGTTTACACGCCGGCTGCCCCTTCCCCCGCGTTCCTTCTTGCTCCTCGGCCCCCGCGGCACGGGCAAGACCACGTGGCTGCGCGCGCAGCTGCCGGGCGCGCTCTGGTACAACCTGCTCCTCGACCGCGAGCTGCTACGCCTGATGCGCGACCCCGGGACGCTGCGCCGCGAGATCGAAGCGCTGCCGCGAGGCTCCTGGGTAGTCGTTGACGAGGTGCAGAAGCTCCCGGGGCTCCTGAACGAGGTCCACGACGCGCTCGCCGCCGCGCCGCGGCGCTGGCGCTTCGCGCTCACCGGCTCGTCGGCGCGCAGGCTGCGGCGCGGCGACGTAAACCTGCTCGCCGGACGAGTCGTGACGCGGCGCATGTTGCCGCTCACGGCGACCGAGCTGGGCACCGCGCCGCCGGTCGACGACCTGCTGCGATTCGGCGGACTGCCGCTGGTACGGAGCGAGCGCGCCCATGCCGCCCGTATCGATCTGCTCGAAGCGTACGTGGAGACCTACCTCGCCCAGGAGATCCGCGCGGAGGCGCTCGTGCGCAGCCTCGAGTCGTTCACGCGCTTCCTGGAGGTCGCGGCGCTCGCGAACGCCCAGGTGACCAGCGTCGCGGCGCTCGCTCGCGACGCCGCGGTGGCGCGGCCGACTGTCCAGGGGTATTTCGACGTCCTGACGGACACGCTGATCGGCGCATGGCTGCCGGCGTGGCGCCCGCGAGCGAAGGTCAAGGAGGCGAGCCATCCGAAGTTCTATCTCTTCGATACCGGCGTCGTACGCGCGCTCGCGCGGCGCCTGCGCGAGCCGGTCGAAAGCGCCGAACGGGGCGCGCTGCTCGAGACGCTGATCTTCCACGAGCTGCGGGCCCAGGTCGCGTACGCGGGCGGCGGCGGCGAGCTCTCGTACTACCGGACGCCATCGGGGGCGGAAGTCGATTTCGTGTGGCGCCGCGGCAAGCTCGCAGTCGGAATCGAGGTGAAGGCGAGCCCACGCTGGCGCCCGGAGCACGGCCGCACGCTCGCGGATCTCCATGGCGCCGGCGTCCTCACCGCCTGCTACGGGGTCTACCTCGGCGACGCGCCGCTCCGGGACGGACCGATCCGCGTGCTACCGCTGCAATCATTCCTGGCGGAGCTTTCCGGCGGGCGCGTGCTCGCTGCCGGGCGTCGCCGCTAACGCGCGGGCGAGGGTTGCGCCTGCCAGTGCGGTCCGCATGTCTTGCTCCTTCCGTCGGGTACTTCAGCTCGGGTCCATCCCCTTCGCCTTGAACACCGCCTTGGCGCCGGGAGCGGTCAGGTAAGCGATGAACCGCCGGGCGGCGTCCGGTTCCCTCGCATTCGCGGCCACGGCCGCGGTGAACACCACTTCCTGCTGCAGCTCGGCGGGGAACGGGCCGACCACGTCCAGCCCGGGGGCGGTCAGCACGTTCTGGAGAAACACCCCGAGCTCGGCCTCACCCTTCGCCACGGCCTCGACGAGCTGTGCCGGCCCGGTCTGTGCCCGGGTCTTGGCCTTCAGCGCCTCGGCTATGCCGAGAAACTCGAACGCCCGCAGCGCGGCGGTGCCGCCCGCGCTGGCCGGGATCGTGGCGACGGATCGCGCCTCGAGGAGCGTCCGCTTCAGCGCTTCCGGCGTGCCGATGTCGGGCCTGGCAGCGCCGGCGCGGACCGCGACGCCGAGTCCGACGCGGGCGACGTCGGTGGTCGGCCCGGGCACGAACAGGGCCCGCGCGTCAGCGTCCTTGAATACGTCCCGGGGGGTGACGCCAAGGTCGAACGGGCCGCCGGTGGTGACAAGCCTGATCAGCTCCGGGGTGGTGCCGAAGCGGAGCACGAGCCGGTGGCCGGACGCCTGCTCGAATCGCGGAGCGAGCTCGCTCATCGGGCCGGCGATGGCGCCGCCCGCCAGGATCTGAAGCTCGACGGCTCGCACCGCTTCCGAGGCCGCCAGCGGTCTTTTCATCGTGCCGACCCTCCTCGCTTGGCCGGGCCGATTCTATACCGGCTCCCGCTCATTGCTGCCAATATTGTTGACAATCCTGCAGCGCGCCGGGACAATCGCCGCACGTTCGAAGCGCCGCCCAGACGGCCGCATCGCCCCGGGAGGAGTTCATGCAGGCCATCGTCCGCGCCGTCGTCGCGCTCGTACTCGCCGCCCTGGCCTTCGGCGCCGCCGCTCAGAGCTACCCTAACAAACCGGTCCGCATCATCAACCCGTTCGCGCCCGGCGGCGCGACCGACCAGCTCGCGCGGCTCATGGCGCAGAAGCTCACCGAGCTCTGGGGCCAGAGCGTCGTGGTCGAGAATCGCCCCGGGGCGAGCGGGGCCATCGGCCTTGAAGCTGTCGCAAAGGCGCCGCCCGACGGTTACACGCTCGCGATTGCGACGCAGACCACGCACGCCGCGAACCCTGCCCTCTTCGCCAAGCTCCCTTACGACCCGGTGCGTGATTTCGCGCCGCTCACGCTCGCGGGGTCGACGCCGCTCGCGCTGATGGTCCAGCCGTCGCTGGGCGTGACCGACGTCTCCGGCCTGATCGCGTATCTGCGCGCGAACCCGGGCAAGCTGACCTACGCCTCCGGCGGCAACGGCACCTCCCAGCACCTCACGATGGAGCTGCTGAAGTCGATGACCGGGACCTTCGTCGTCCACATCCCCTACAAGGGCGCCGGGCCGGCGCTCGCCGATTTCCTCGGCGGCCAGACGAACATCATGTTCGACAACCTCCCGACCGCCATGCCGCACGTGAAGAGCGGCAAGGTCCGCGCGATCGCGGTCAGCACGGCGAAGCGCTCGGCGCTCGCGCCCGAGCTGCCGACCATGGCCGAGAGCGGCCTCGCCGGTTTCGATCTCGCGACGTGGTTCGCGTTCTTCGCCCCGGCCGCGACGCCGAAGGAGATCACGACGAAGATCGCCGCCGACATGCAGCGCGTGCTCGCCCAGCCCGACGTGAAGGAGCGACTGCTGGCAGTGGGCGTCGACGTCGTCGGCAGCACGCCGGAGGAGCTCGCACGGTTCCAGCGCGCCGAAATGGAGAAGTGGGCGAGGATCGTCCGCGACTCGGGCGCGAAGGTCGACTGATCAACAAGGAGGAGAAGACATGCTCAAGCTACGCCTGCTGTTCGCAGTCGCCGCGCTCGCGTTCGCAGCCAGCGCCGCCGCGCAGACCAAGGTCACGATGTGGAGCCACTGGGCTGCGGAGCAGATCAAGCGCGACTTCGTCGAGGATGCGATCAAGCGGTTCGAGGCCGCCAACCCGGGCGTGAAGATCGAGGCGTCCTGGTACGAGAAGACCGCGCTCTACGCCGCGCTCAAGACCGCGCTCCGCGCCGGCACCGCGCCGGACTTCTTCTACGCCGAGCCCGACCAGTTCGAGTACATGGAGAACGGCCTCCTGCTCGACCTCTCGCCGCTCAACTGGGCAGCGATCGAGCCGTGGGCGAAGGAAGCGTGGTCGTACAAGGGCAAGCCGTACGGCGTACCGCTCGAGGCGTGGACGGTCGAGGTGTTCTTCAACCGCAAGACGCTCGGCGAGCTCGGCGTGGCCGTGCCGGCCAGCCTGCAACTCGACTCGCAGGCGTTCCTCGAGCTGGCGAAGAAGGCGCGCGGAAAGAACATGACGCCGATGGCGCTCGGCGTCGGCGACCGACCGTACCCCGGCGCGCACCTCACCCACGAGGCGCTGCTGAAGAAGCTCGGGACCCAGGACTACGACAACCTGCTGAAGGGCAAGCTGTCGTGGAGCGACCCGCGCGTCGTCGACACGCTGCGCCTCGTGAAGACCTGGGTGGACGCCGGCCTGCTGCCGACCACCTTCACCAGCCTGAAGCTCGGCGAAGCGCACGGCTACTTCCACACCAACCCGGGCGCGGCGACGTTCCTGAACGGCAGCTGGTACACCTCGCGCGCCTTCAACCCGCCGGACAAGGGCGGGCAGCCGGTCAACTTCCCGCTCGGCATCATGAAGTTCCCGGCGATCCCCGGCGCCGCGTGCAACGAGTGCCGCACGATCGCGGTCGGCGGGAGCTACGTCGGCAACGCCGCAACGAAGCAGCCCAAGCTCGTGCTGGCGTTCCTGAACTCGCTCGCGACGCCCGAGATGGCGAACCGCTGGCTCGAGAACGTGCTCGTCCAGACCGGCATCAAGGCCGACCACTCGAAGATCAGCGGCCCGCACGCCGGATATTTCAAGGACCTCGCCGCGACCAGCGCCGGCGCCAAGTACTACTTCGGCATTCCGATCCAGGTCATGCAGGGCAAGCCGAAGGAAGTGTTCACGCAGGTGATCAACAACGCCTTCCCGGCCGGCACGATCGGCGTCGACGAGGTCGTGAAGCAGATGAACGCGGCCTATAAGTGACCGCGACGCGAAGGCGGACTGCGACCCCGGGGCGGTGAGCCGCGTGCGGGCCGGGCTCGAGCGCCAGCCGTGGGGCGCGATCGGCGCGTTCCTGCTGCCGGCGTTCACAGTGTATGTCGCGCTCACCGCGTACCCGGTCCTGCGCACGTTCTACAACAGCTTCCACAAGGTCCTGCCGCGCAAGGGCGACGAGCTGGTGGGCTTCGCGAACTATGCGGAGCTCGTCCGCGACGAGCTCTTCTGGCGCGCGGTCCGCAACACCATCCTGTGGGCGTGCGCCTCGCCGCTCGCGGAAATCACGATCGCGCTGCTGCTCGCGGTCGCGCTCTACTCGCGTATCCCGGGGATGCGGTTCTTCCGCATCGCCTGGTTCACGCCGGTGCTGATGTCGTACATCGTGGTCGGGATCATCTGGGTGTGGATCTACAACTACGACTGGGGCGCCGCCAACGCCCTGCTCCGCGCGCTCGGGCTCGAGGGCCTCGCGCGCGCGTGGCTCGGCGACCCGAAGGTCGCGCTGCCGGCGCTGATCTTCATCACCACCTGGATGTGGGCCGGCTTCAACATGGTGGTGCTGCTCGCCGCGCTGCACTCGCTCCCGGCGGAGGTGATCGAGGCGGCCGAGCTCGACAACTGCGGCTGGGCGGGAAAGCTCTGGTTCGTAATCATCCCGCTCGTCAAGCCGACGATCCTCAACCTGCTGGTGCTGTCGTTCATCGGCAAGATGAAGATCTTCGACCTCGTCTGGATCACCACCAAGGGCGGGCCGCTGTGGTCGACCGAGACGGTGTCGACCTACCTCTACAAGCGCGCGTTCGAGTGGACGACCTTCGACCTCGGGTATCCGTCGACGATCGCCACCGTGTGGTTCGCGATCGTGCTGACCGCGGTGCTCGGGCTGACGTGGCTCTTCCGCCAGCGCGAGCGGCTGGAGTACTGAGGTGAACGCCGCGGTCCGCTGGCTCGTCCTCGGCCTGCTCGCGCTCTATACCGCGTTCGCCGCCGGCCCCTTCCTGTGGGTGGCGACGATGTCGGTGCGCACCACCACCGAGATCTCGCTCGACCACTACGCCTGGCCGACGGTGTGGCACTGGGAGAAGTTCCCCGCCGCCTGGTTCAACTCGAACTACAACGTCTACTTCAGCAACAGCCTGATCGTGGTGCTGTGCGCGGTCGCCCTCCTCACCGTGACCGGCGCGATGGCGGCGCACTGCTTCGCGCGCTACCGCTTCCGCGCGAACCGCCTGCTCTACTTCGTGATCTTCTCGGCGATCATCTTCCCGCCGCAGATCACGATCATCGCCCTCTTCCAGATCCTGGTGCAGTACGGCCTGTACAACTCGCTTCCGGGTCTAATCGCAGTGTACGTCGCGATCCAGCTGCCGCTCACCGTGTACATCCTCGAGAGCTTCTTCGCGCGGATCCCGGGCGATCTCTTCGACGCCGCGCGGATGGACGGCTACTCCGAGTGGCAGATCTTCTGGAAGGTCAGCCTGCCGATCGCGCTGCCCGCGATCGCGACGACGGTGATCCTGAACACGATCCTGCTCTGGAACGAGTTCCTCTACGCGGTGGTGCTGATCACCGACGACGCGAAGCGCACCCTGCCGCTCGGCATCCAGCGCTTCATGGGCGACCAGCTCGAGGACGTCGGGATGATCGCGACCGGCCTGATCATCGCGATCATTCCGGTGGTGCTCATCTACGCGTTCTTCTCCGAGAAGCTGATCCAGGGGATGACCGCCGGAGCGGTGAAGTGACCGTGCAAAGCGAACGCGCAGCGTTCCGCGTGCACGGTCATCCCGGCGTACGCCGGGATCCAGTACGGCCGCCTCTGGATTCCGGCGTTCGCCGGAATGACGGTTGCCTGGATTTCGGCGTTCGCCGGAATGACGGTTGACGATGGCCGCCGTCGCCCTCGATCGCCTCTCCAAGCGCTACGCCGCAGGCCACGCGCTCGCGGTGGACGCGGTGACGCTCGACGTGGAGCACGGCGAGTTCATGATCCTGCTCGGGCCGTCGGGCTGCGGCAAGTCCACCACCCTGCGGATGATCGCCGGCCTCGAGGCGATCACTTCCGGCGAGCTCTCGATCGACGGCCGGCGCGTGAACGACGTGCCGGCGAAGGATCGCGACATCGCGATGGTGTTCCAGTCGTACGCGCTCTACCCGCACATGAGCGTGTTCGACAACCTCGCGTTCGGCCTGCGGCGCCGGTCGATCCCCGGCGCGGAGATCGAGCGCCGGGTACGCGACGCCGCGGCGACGCTCGGCCTCGCCGAGCTCCTCGACCGCAAGCCGCACGCGCTCTCCGGCGGGCAGCGTCAGCGGGTGGCCCTCGGCCGCGCGATCGTGCGCGACCCCAAGGTGTTCCTGTTCGACGAGCCGCTCTCCAACCTCGACGCGGCGCTCCGCGTCGGCATGCGCGGCGAGCTGGTGAAGCTGCACCACCGTCTCGGCGCGACGATGATCTACGTCACCCACGACCAGGTCGAGGCGATGACCATGGGCGACCGCATCTGCATCATGAACGGCGGCAAGGTGGCGCAGATCGGGCGGCCCCTCGACGTGTACCGCGACCCGGCCGACATGTTCGTCGCGAGCTTCCTCGGCAGCCCGCCGACGAACCTGCTGCCGGCGCGGCTCGCCGGCGAGGGCAAGGCACTCGTCGTCGGGGAAGCGCACATCGCGCTGGACGGCGCGCTGACCGCGCGCGCGCGGGCCGCGCCGGGCGGCGAGCTCGTCCTGGGCATCCGCCCTGAGGACGTCCGGCTCGACGGCGGCAGTGCGGCGCATCTTCACGCCGAGGTGGTGGCGGTCGAGCCGCTCGGCGCCGAGACGATCGTTCGCACCCGCGTGCCGGGCGTCGGGCAGGACGTGCTCGCCCGCGTCGGGCGCGTCGCCACGGCGCGAGTCGGCGACCGCCTGCCGCTCGCGTTCGATCTCGCCGCCGCCCACCTGTTCGACCCGGTCACCACGCGCCGCCTCGGCGCGCCGTCCTGATCCGTCCTCCGAGGAGAAGCACCAATGGCTGCCAATCCCCCCGCCCTCACCGTGCGCCGGAACTTCCCGCGCCCGCCGGAAGCGCTCGTCGCGCGCTTCCGCGACGTTCCGACCGGCTGGGTCGTCGACGCGAACGGCCGCCGCGGCGCGCTCGACTACCGGATCCGCCCGCTCACGCGCGCGGTGCGTTTCTGCGGCGTGGCGCTCACCGTGCACAGCCGCGCCCGCGACAACCTGACGCCCTACGCCGCGATCGAGCACGCGCGACCGGGCGACGTGATGGTCGTCGCCGCCGACGCCTACGAGGAAGCGAGCGTCGTCGGCGACATCCTCGTCGGCATGGCGAAGAACAAAGGCGTGGCCGCGCTGATCACCGACGGCATGGCGCGTGACGTCGACGGCCTGAACGCCGTCGGCATCCCGATCTTCGCGCGCGGGCTCTCGCCGAACTCGCCGTACAAGGACGGGCCGGGCGAGATCGGTCTCCCCGTCGCCATCGGCGGAGTGACGGTGAACCCGGGCGATCTCGTGGTCGGCGACCAGGACGGCATCGTCGTGGTCGCACGCGAAGCGCTCGCGGCGGTGGCCGACGCGCTCGCGGAGGTGAAAGCCAAGGAGGCGAAGATGGACGAGCTGGTCCGCAAGGGCGCGACCAGCGGTCCGTGGCTCGCACAGACGCTGGAGGAGAAAGGCGTCCGCTACCTGGACTGAGTGGGATGGCCGCAGTTCTCCCCAAAGTGCTGTATCTCTCGCACGCGACGCGCGAGGTCTACGACATCATCCGCGCCGCGGTGCCGGCGGGATTCGAGCTCGTCACGCTCGAGACGAACGACGACGCCGAGCGCAAGCGCAGGATCGCGGACTGCGAGGTGGTGATCGCCGCTTCGTATCCGCTGCGCCGCGACGTCATCGACGCCGCCGGACGCCTGCGACTCGTCCACCACCAGGGCGTGGGGTACCAGGACACGCTGGATCTCGCCGCGCTGAAAGCACGCGACATTCCGGTCGCGTTCACCCCCGAGGGGACGACGACCGGCGTCGCCGAGCACACGGTGCTGCTGATGCTCGCGGTCGTGAAGCTCCTGCCGTTCGCCGACAGCGAGCTGCGGGCGGGGCGCTTCCACATCAACGCGCTGCGGCCCGCCTCGCGCGAGCTCGCCGGCATGACCATCGGCTACGTCGGAATGGGCCGGATCGCGCGCGCCACGGCCGAGCGGTTGCGCCCGTTCGAGACCACCGGCGTCTACTACGATCCCGCAGTGCGGCTCGGGTCGGCCGAAGAGGCCGCCCTCGGCCTCCGCGCTGCCGCGCTGGACGAGCTGCTCCGGGTCGCGGACATCGTCACCGTCCACGTCCCGCTCACGCCCGCAACCCGGAACCTGATCGACCGCGCCGCGCTCGCGCGGATGAAGCAGGGCGCGTATCTCATCAATACCGCGCGCGGCGGCCTCGTCGACGAAGCGGCGCTCGTCGAGGCGCTGGCGGAAGGGCGGCTCGCCGGCGCCGGGCTCGACGTCTTCGAGACCGAACCGCTGCCGGCCGGCCACGCGCTGGCGGGACTCCGCAACGTCGTCCTCACGCCGCACATATCGGCCGGGACGCGCGACGCGCTCGCCACCAAGATGCGGGCCATTTTCGCCAACATCGAGCGCTTCCATCGCGGCGAGCCGCTGCGGAACGAGGTGCCGCAGTGACCGACCTGCAGCTCGAGAAGGTGATCGCCGGGTTGCAGGAGGACATCGTCCTCGGGCGGCTCCCGCCTGGCGTACGCCTCGTCGAGGAGGAGCTCGCCGAGCGGTTCGACACCAAGCGCCACGTGGTGCGCGAGGCGTTCGGGGAGCTCGAACGGGCCGGCCTCATCGAGCGGAAGCGCAACCGCGGCGCCTCGGTGCGCCAGCTCACGCCCGAGGACGTGAACCAGATCTACGCGGTGCGCGAGATCCTGGAGCGCGCCGCCGCCGCCCAGATCCCGCTCCCGCTCGACCGGCGCAGCCTCGTCGCGATCGAGGCCGCGCAGCGCACGCACGACGACGCCGTCGCGGCCGGCGACGCCAAGGCGGCGTTCCGGGCCAACTTCGCGTTCCACGACGCGCTCTTCCTCGCGTGCGGCAACCCTCACCTCGCCGTCGCGATCGAGGACTTCCGCCGGAAGACGCACGTCGTCTGGTCGTACGCCATCATCAAGCCGGAGTACTTCCGCAACGCCCAGCGCGAGCACCGCGCGATGATCAAGGCGATCCGGGACGGCGACCGCAAGCGGCTCGTCGAGCTTTGCGCGCACCACCTCGACATCTCGCGGTCGGCCTATCTCCAGACCTATCGCATGCGGTTTCCCGGCGAGCAGACGTCGAATCGCGGAACGGTGCGGGCGTCGACCGCGACCGGCTGATCCGCGCCGCGCGCGGGCTGCCGGCGGATTCTCGCCGAGGCGGGCGATCGCGCCCGTTCAGCAGCCGGCGACGCACCGTCCGCTGCCGTCGAACTCCATCGTCCGCCCGCTGATCGCGAGGTGCGAGGCGGGCTTCAGCTGCTTGACGAGCGCGGCCGCGCGGGAGGCGGGCCGCAGCTTCCCGCCCTCGGTCACCGCCTCGTTCGGGTGCGTGAGGATCACCGACGCCGGCCGGACGAGCTCGTTCATCGCGTAGGCGGCCGACATCACCGTCACCGCGCTCGGGCCGAGGTTGATGAGGGCGAGGTTCGCCTTGTGGAACTCGTTGACCACCGTTTTCATCTCGGTATGGATGCCGGTGTCGCCGGAGAGGTACGCGACCAGTCCGTTGGTGAACTTCACGACGTATCCGGTCGGCGGCCCGAGCACCAGGCCGAGCGCGTCCGGCCCGAGCGCGGCGCGCTGCGCCTCGGACAGGAGGGAGAGCGGCACGTTGTTCGCGTGCGAGGCGAACACGACCGTGATCTCGACGCCCTGCGCCGCGTTCGGCGCCCGCGCGGCGAACGCGCCGCCGAGATGCGTGTTGGAGCGGCACGGCGCCGCGACCGGGACCGCGGTGACGCCGGCGGTTTGCGGACAAAGGGCGACCGGCTTGCCGCGGATGTTCTCCACCTTGCGGCTGATGAACGTGCCCATGTCGCTGGTCATCGCGATCGCCGCGTTCTTCGCCGCCGCGACTTCCGCGGTCGTGGAGTGCGGACCGGCGGGAATCCGCTCCGAGTTCGCGCACTCGCCGGCGCCCAGCGCCTTCAGCTTCTGGTCGCCGATGTGGTCGCCGTGTGCGTGGCTGAGCAGCACGACGTGGACGACGCCGAGTCGCGGGTCGTCCGCCCCGGTAACGGTCTGGCCGGTGTCGTAGAGGATGCGCACGCCGGTCGGGTCCTCGAAAATCGTCGCGCGGTCGTTCGCGCAGAGCTCGCCGGGGTGCGAGCCGACCGGCGTGATCTTCACGTTCTGGGCGATCGCCGGTCCCGCCGCGAGGGCGAGGGCGAGGGTTGCACCTGCGTATGCCGCTTTCATGCTGAGCTCCTTTCGTTTGCGCCGCACGTCGCCAGGCCCGACCGACCGCGCCGCCTCTCGTGCTGGGCGGCCGAGTGTACCCGCGTCAGTCCCCCGCCAGGCGCCGGGCACGCGCGAGCAGCCTCATCCCGTTGACCGCGCTTTCCGGGTCGAGCGCACGCGGCTCCGCGCCCAGGGCGCGGAGCGCGAGCGCGTAGCGGGCAACGAGGCCGGGCGCGCCAAGCAGGAACACCGGCGCAGCGTGCACGGCGGCGAGCGCGTTGCGCAGCTCGTGGCCGATCAGCAGCCCGGACAGGTACTCGGCGCCGCCCGCGCGGGAGAGTTCGCCGAAAAGCGCCTTCGCGCGCACGCCGAAGAGGTGGTGCAGCAAGCCTTCGGGTTCGGCCGAGCGCGCGACGCCGGCGAGGAAGGCCGCCTCGTCGGGTGCGCCATCCTCGAGCATCCGCCCGAGCAGGCTGTGCGCCTTGAGCACGGCGAACGTCTCGCCGGTGAAGTGAGTGCTGAAGCCGACGATCCGGGAGCGCCGCACCCGCACCCACTTGCTGTGCGTTCCGGGGAGACAGACCGCCGCTTCCTCGGGCAGCGCCTCGAGCGCGCCGAGGACCTGCGTCTCCTCGCCGCGCATCACCTCGCGCACACCGGCGGTGTCGAAGCCGGTCACGCCGGGGACGATGTACGCCGCCGCCCCTTCGAGCTCGACCGGGTGGAGGCGCGCGGCGATCTCCGGCGCACCCGCGGGGCATTCGCAGTACGGAACCTCCACCCAGCCCTGGCGGCTCCCGACCATGCCGCAGAGCACGACCGTCTCGCGGCTGCCGGCGAGCCAGCCGCCGATCTCCTCGCCGAGCACCTGCGGGAACCGCCCCGCCGGAACCCCGGCGATGCCGCGCGGGGATTCGCGCCGCGCGAGAATCGCGCCACCCTCGTCGAGGCGGTAGGCGCGAAAGCTGGACGTTCCCCAGTCGACGGCGATCATCGGCGGCGGATGGTGGTCGCGGGAGGAGCGCACTATACTCGGCGCGCTACCCCGGAGGCCGACGATGTCCGACGACAGAAAACCCAAGCTCCGCTCCGCCGAATGGTTTGGCCGCACCGACCGCGACGGCTTCATCTACCGCAGCTGGATCAAGAACCGCGGCATCCCGCACGACCAGTTCGACGGCCGCCCGGTGATCGGGATCTGCAACACGTTCTCCGAGCTGACGCCGTGCAACTCGCACTTCCGCACCCTCGCGGACTACGTGAAGCAGGGGGTGCTCGACGCCGGCGGCTTCCCGCTCGAGTTCCCGGTGATGTCGCTCGGCGAGACGATGCTGCGGCCGACGGCGATGCTCTTTCGCAACCTCGCCAGCATGGACGTCGAAGAGTCGATCCGCGCCAACCCGATCGACGGCGTGGTGCTCCTCTTCGGCTGCGACAAGACGACGCCGGCGCTGCTGATGGGCGCGGCGAGCGCCGACGTGCCGGCGATCGGCGTGTCCGGCGGGCCGATGCTGTCCGGCAAGTGGCGCGGCCAGGACATCGGCTCGGGCACCGGCACCTGGCAGATGAGCGAGGAGGTCCGCGCGGGCAAGATGCCGCTCGAGGACTTCTTCGAGGCCGAATCGTGCATGCACCGCTCGCACGGCCACTGCATGACGATGGGCACCGCCTCGACGATGGCGTCGATGGTCGAAGCGATCGGCATGGGGCTGCCCGGCAACGCCGCGTTTCCGGCGGTGGACGGGCGGCGCAACGTGATCGCGCGCATGGCCGGCCGCCGCATCGTCGACATGGTGAAGGAGGATCTGCGCATGTCGAAGATCCTCACGCGCGAGGCGTTCGAGAACGCGATCATGGCGCTCGCCGCGGTCGGCGGTTCGACCAACGCGGTGATCCACCTGACCGCGATCGCCGGCCGCATCGGCGTCAAGCTCGAGCTCGAGGACTTCGACCGCATCGGCAGCCGCCTCCCCTGTCTCGTCAACCTGCAGCCCTCCGGCCACTACCTCATGGAGGACTTCTGCTATGCGGGCGGGCTGCCGGCAGTGCTGCGCGAGCTCGGGGCTGCCGGCGTGCTCCACAAGAACGCGCTCACGGTGAACGGCAAGACGATCTGGGAGAACAACCAGGACGCGCCCTGCTACAACCGCGAGGTGATCTACGCATACGACAAGCCGTTCAAGCCCGCCGCCGGTATCGCGGTGCTGAAGGGCAACCTCGCCCCCGACGGCGCGGTGATCAAGCCCTCGGCGGCGACCCCCGCGTTGCTCAAGCACCGCGGCCGCGCGGTCGTGTTCGAGGACATCACCGACTTCCACAAGCGGATCGACGACGAGAACCTCGACATCGACGAGCACTGCATCATGGTGCTCAAGAACTGCGGACCGAAGGGCTATCCCGGCATGGCGGAGGCCGGCAACATGCCGCTGCCGCCGAAGATCCTGCGGAAAGGCATTACCGACATGGTCCGCATCTCGGACGCGCGGATGAGCGGCACCGCGTACGGGACGGTCGTACTGCACAGCTCGCCCGAAGCCGCGGCCGGCGGCCCGCTCGCTTTCATCCGCAACGGCGACATGATCGAGCTCGACGTCGAGCAGCGCCGCCTGCACGTCGAGATCCCGGACGCCGAGCTCGCGCGCCGCAAGGCCGAGTGGCAGGGCCCGCCGCAGCACCTGGCGCGCGGCTACAACAAGCTCTACGTCGACCACGTGATGCAGGCGAACAAGGGTGCCGACCTCGATTTCCTCGTCGGGAGGAGCGGGGCGGCCGTGCCCAAGGACAACCACTGAGGAAGTCGCCCGATGGCCGAGTACACCCTCTACTGCTTCGCCCAGTCCGGCAACGCCTACAAGGCGGCGCTGATGCTCAACCTGTGCAACGCCGACTGGGCGCCGCGCTTCGTCGACTTCTTCAACGGCGAGACCCGCACGCCGGAGTACCGCGCGCACGTCAACGAGATGGGGGAGGTGCCGGTGCTCGAGTTCGGGGGCAAGCGCCTCTCGCAGTCGGGCGTGATCCTCGACTTCCTCGCCGCGGCGTCGGGAAGCTTCGGCTGGACGAACGGAGACGAGCGCCGCGAGGTCATGCGCTGGATCCTGTGGGACAACCACAAGCTCACGAGCTACATCGCGACCTTGCGCTACATGCTCCAGTTCGCCAAGACCGGCGAGACCCCGGTCACCGAGTTCCTGCGCGGCCGGGTCAAGAGCGCGCTCGGCATCCTCAACCTGCATCTCGCCCGCCAGCACTACGCGATCGGCGCCAGGCTGACGATCGCCGACCTCTCGATGTGCGGCTACCTCTACTGGCCCGACGAGTTCGGCGTGAGCTGGGACGAATATGCGAACATCGGCGCATGGCTGGACCGAATCAAGTCGCAACCGGGCTGGGTGCATCCCTACGAGCTGATGCCCGGGCATCCGCTGCCGGCCAAGGCCTGACGCGCCGCGCGGCGGCGCTGGCCGCGCTCCTCCTCGCCGCGTGCGGCGCGCCGACGACGCCGCCCGAGGCGCCGTCGGTCGCGCCCGCGCCGCCCGCGGTCCCGCCGCAGGCTGCGCCCGCAAAGCCCGAGCCGCAACTTTCGCCGCTCGACCGCTACAAGCGCGCCGTCGCACATGCCATCCTGCAGGCGAACGCGCCGAGCACGTTCGAAGGCGTGCCGCCGCATTTCCTGCGCGCGGTGATCGTGCTGCAGCTCACGATCGATTCCCGCGGCGCCGTGGTCGACGTCAAGACGCTGCGCACCCGCGACACCGCGCTCGCTGCCGCGGCGGCGAAGAGCGTGCGCGCGGCGGCGCCGCTGCCCGCGCCGCCGCGCGAGTTGCTGCGGGGCGGCCGGCTCGAGCTCGCCGAGACCTGGCTGTACCGCGACGACGGCAGGTTCCAGGTCCGCTCGGTCGCTGCACCGCAGGCAGCGGTCCTCGACTGACCGGATCGGGACGGCACCGCAATGAGCCGCCTCCGCCTCCTCGCCGACGACCTCACCGGCGCCCTCGACACCGCAGCGCAGTTCGCCGGCGCCTGCGGGCCGGTCACGGTTCGCTTCCGCGAGGACGACTGGCACGCGCCGGCCGCGTGCCTCGCGTTCGACACCGCGACACGCGAGGTGGACGCGCCGCGCGTCGCCGCGGAGATGTGGCGGCTGGCCCGCTTTTTCGCCGAGTCGTCGATCGCGTTCCGCAAACTCGACAGCCAGCTCCGCGGCCATCCCGCGCTCGAGCTCGAGCGCGCGTTCTCGCTCGGCGGGTTTGCGAGCGCCGTGATCGCCCCCGCGTTCCCGGCCCAGGGGCGCGTCACCCGCCGCGGCGTCCAGCACGTGCGGGAGCTCGACGGCGGCTGGCAGCCGGTGCGCCCGGATTTCCCGCGTGAGCTCGCGGAGCTGGGCCTCGAGGTGACGCTCGCCGCACGGCCCGACGGGATCGACGGGACCGGTCTCTTCCTTTGCGACGCGGAAACCGACCAGGATCTGTCCGCGATCGTCACCGCCGGAAAGCGGCTCGTCCCGCCGATCCTCTGGTGCGGCTCGGCGGGGCTCGCCCGCGCGCTCGCCGGCGCCGCGCCGCCGGTCGAACCGGTTCCCGGCGTGCCGTTCCTCGCGATCGTCGGCTCCGGCCATCCGGTCACGCGCGCGCAGCTCGGCCGGGTCGAGGACGCGCATCCGGAGCTCTGGATCGCCGTGCGCGAGGGTGCGGCGGAGGTCGAGGAGGTCCGCGGCTGCATCGCCGCACGCGGCGCGGCGCTGGTGACGTTCCTCCTTCCCGACTACATGTTCGACGCCGAGGCGTCGCGCCGCCTGGCGGCGATCCTGGCCGAGCTCGCGCCGCGGCTCGACCGGCCCGAGGGCCTCTTCGTCTCTGGCGGCGAGACGCTCCGCGGCCTCGCCGACGCGGTCGACGCGGATGCGTTCGAGGTGACGGGCGAAATCGCCCCCGGGCTGCCCGCGGCGCGCGTCTGCGGCGGGCGCTGGGACGGCGTGGAGCTCGTGTCCAAGTCGGGCGGGTTCGGGGGACCGGATCTGCTCGCGCGGCTGCTCGCCCGCGCCGGCGCGCCGCTCGAGGGGTGACGTGAGCCCGCCGGGCCGCCCCAAGGGCGAACCCCCCGAGCGCGGGACGCGCGAGGGTAGTCCAATGAGCGGGCCACGCATCGCGATCACGATGGGAGACGCCGCCGGCGTCGGCCCGGAGGTGATCATGAAGGCCCTCGCCCATGCGGAGGTCTACGCGCTCTGCCGCCCGCTCGTCGTCGGCGATGCCAGGCGGCTCGCACGCGCCGGCGGGATCGTCGGGTCGCGGCTCGCTGTGAGGGCGATCCGGGTGCCCGACGAGGCGGGATTCGAGCCGGGTACCGTCGACTGCATCGACCTCGCGCTCGTGCCCGAGGACGCGCCGTTCGGAGCGCTCTCGACCGCGTGCGGCGAGGCGGCGTACCGGTTCATCGAGCGCGCCGTGGCGCTCGCAGTCGCCGGCGAGGTCGACGCGCTCTGCACCGCGCCGATCAACAAGGAAGCCCTGAACGCGGCGGGCCATCGCTTCCCCGGACATACCGAGATGCTCGCGCATCTAACCGGCACGGCGGAGGTGTCGCTCATGCTGATGGCGCCGGGGATGCGCGTCATCCACGTCACGACGCACATCGGCCTGCTCGACGCGGTCGAGCGGATCGATGCGGGCCTCGTCGAGCGCACGATCGCGCGCGGGCGCGATCTCCTCCAGCGCGCCGGGACGGCCGAGCCGCGCATTGCGGTCTGCGGCATCAATCCGCACGCGGGCGAAGGCGGGCTCTTCGGGCGCGGCGAGGAGGAGACCAAGATCGTGCCCGCGATCCGCGCGTGCCGCGCGCACGGCTGGCTGGTCGAAGGTCCGCTCCCCGCCGATACGCTGTTCTACCGCGCGCGCAAGGGCGACTTCGACCTCATCGTCGCGATGTACCACGACCAGGGACACGCGCCGGTGAAGGCGGTCGCCTTCGACACCGGGGTCAACGTCACCGCCGGGCTGCCGGTGGTCCGCACCTCGGTCGACCATGGCACGGCCTTCGACATCGCCGGCACCGGCAAGGCCGACGAGCGGAGCATGCTCGAAGCGCTGCGGCAGGCGGCGGAGCTCGCGCCGCGCGAGTCAACTTGAAGGGGAGATCTCGCCGTGCAATCCAATCCGGTTAAAGCGAAGTTCGCTGCGGGCCACGCCGCCTTCGGCACGATGGCGTTCGAGTTCTTCACGCCCAGCCTGGCGCAGATCGTCAAGGCGGCCGGCGCGGACTTCATCCTCTACGACATGGAGCACAGCGGCGCCGACGTCGAGACGATGAAGGCGCAGTTCGCGTCCTGTCGCGGGATCGGCCTCCCCGCCTTCGTCCGCGTGCCGGCGACCGAGTACCACTTCGTCGCCCGAATGCTCGACGCGGGCGCGCTGGGAATCATGGTGCCGATGGTCGAGACGCGCGAGCAGGCCGAGCGGATCGTCTCGTTCACGCGCTATCCCCCGCTCGGCCGGCGCGGCGCGGCGTTCGGGGTCGCCCCGCACGACGACTACCTGCCGGGCAGCGTGACCGACAAGATCGCCGCGGCGAACGAGCGGACGCTGGTGATCTGCCTGGTCGAAACCGCGGTCGGGATCGAGAACGTCGATGCGATCGCCGCCGTCCCCGGCGTCGACGTCGTCTGGCTCGGGCACTTCGACCTGACCAATTTCCTCGGCATCCCGGCACAGTTCGAGCATCCGCGCTACCTGAAGGCGGTGGACGACCTTCTCGCGGCCTGCAAGCGCCACGGCAAGACGCCCGGCTTCATGGCCGCCGACGACGCCTGGGCGCGGGACTACCGTGCCAAGGGGTTCCGCGCGCTCGCCTACAGCATCGACGTCCTGCTGATGCAGGCCGCCCTCGCGGCCGGGCTCGCGAAGCTCCGGGAAGCGGAGGCACGCAAGGGCTAGAATCCGCGGCATCAGGAGGACACGCCATGCTGCAAGCCGCCGACATCGTCATCCGCCTCAACCCCGCCGACGACGTGGTCATCGCGCGGATCGACATCCCCGAAGGGACGATGCTGCTGCGCGAGAACGTGCGCACGGCGGTGCGGGTGCCGCCCGGGCACAAGATCGCGGTGAAGGACGTCGCGGCGGGTGCGCCGGTGCGCCGCTACAACCAGATCATCGGGTTCGCGACGCGCGACATCAAAGCCGGCGACCACGTCCACGTCCACAACATCGCGATGGGGAACTTCGAGCGCGACTACGCGTTCTGCGCGGACGCGAAGCCGACGCAGCCCGTGATCCCGGCGGCGGCCTTCCAGGGCATCGTGCGTCCGGACGGTCGCGTCGCGACGCGCAACTACATCGGCATCATCACCAGCGTGAACTGCTCGGCGACGGTCGCGAAGCTGATCGCGCGGCAGTTCGAGAACCGGCTCGACGACTTCCCGAACGTCGACGGCGTGGTCGCGCTCACGCACAAGACCGGCTGCGGGATGGCCTCCGAGGGCGAGGCGATCGACATCCTGCGCCGGACCACCGCCGGCTACATCCGGCACGCCAACTTCCACTCGGTGCTGCTCGTCGGCCTCGGCTGCGAGTCGAACCAGATCAACCACCTCCTCGCCGCGCAGGGCCTCAAGCGCACCGACCACCTCCACGCCTACACGATCCAGGACAAGGGCGGCACGCGGAAGGCGGTCGAGGAAGGCGTCGCGCGGATCAAGGCGCTGCTGCCGGACGCGAACAAGGTCGCCCGCGAGACGGTGCCGGCAAGCCACCTGACGCTCGGGCTCCAGTGCGGCGGGTCGGACGGCTACTCGGGGATCAGCGCGAACCCGGCGCTCGGCGCGGCGGTCGACCTCCTCGTCCGCCACGGCGGGAGCGCGATCCTCTCGGAAACGCCCGAGATCTACGGCGCCGAGCACCTGCTCACCCGCCGCGCGGCGTCGCGCGAGGTCGGCGAGAAGCTCATCCGTCGCATCCGCTGGTGGGAGGAACACACCGCCCGGATGGGCAACGAGATGAACAACAACCCCTCCCCGGGGAACAAGGCCGGCGGCCTGACGACGATTCTCGAGAAGTCGCTCGGCGCGGTCGCGAAGGGCGGCACGACGAATCTCGTCGACGTCTACGAGTACGCCGAGCCGGTCACCGCCAAAGGGTTCGTCTTCATGGACACGCCGGGCTACGACCCGGTGTCGGCGACCGGCCAGGTCGCCGGCGGCGCGAACATGATCTGCTTTACCACCGGCCGCGGCTCGGCCTACGGCTGCAAGCCGTCGCCCTCGCTCAAGCTCGCCACCAACACGCCGCTCTTCGTCAAGCAGGAAGACGACATGGACATCAACTGCGGCACGATCGTCGACGGCAAGGAGTCGATCGAGGCGGTGGGCGCGCGCTTCTTCGAGCTGATCCTCAGGACCGCCTCGGGAGAGAAGTCGAAGAGCGAACTCTGGGGCTACGGCGACGACGAGTTCGCGCCGTGGACCCTGGGCGCGACGATGTAGTGTTCGTGGCGCCTTCGTGACATGGCGCGCCACGATATAGTGTTCGCGGCGCCTTCGTGACATGGCGCGCGACCATGTGAGCGTGCGCGCCGCGCGCCTGATCCCGGCCCTGCTCCTCGCGGCGCCGCTTGTTGCCGCGGCGCAGACCACCGTCCCGCGGCCGGCCCGCCCGATCGTCGTCCCCGCGCCCGTTGTGGTGGTGCCCGGTATCGCCGTGCCGTCGACGGAGTACCACGGCGCGATCGCCTACAACCGCGCCACCGGCGCCTACGGCTACAGCTTCGACCACCCGACGCCGCGCGACGCCGGCATCGCCGCGATCAACGGCTGCGGCGAGACGCAATGCATCGTGGCGATCGCCTTCAAGAGCGGTTGCGGAGTGCTCGTCGACGGCCCCGGCGGCCCGGTGGTCGCCGATGGCGTCAATGCGCTCGAAGCGGAAGTGAAAGCGCGCGGGCGCTGCACCGACCCGCAATGCCAGGTCATTGCCTGGGCGTGCACGCGCTGATCCTGGCGATCCTCCGTCACCTGCCTTTCCGCGCCCCGGCCGAGGCGTCATGCCTCCGACACCGGCGTCGAAACCTGCGCGCCGCTGAGCAATCGTGCCGATGGACGGTCGTGAACTAGGTCACGAACGGCCATGACGACGGCATAGCGCTATGGCATAGTCAGCTCGTCGAAAAATAACAACACAGGTAGCACCGGGCCGGCGGTTTCGCGTCTCCTGCTGGCACCTCCGGGTGAAGACGCTCGTTTTAGAAGAACTGCAACCACGCGCACCGCCGGTCGGCGAGCGCGCCCGGCGCATCCGCCGCGGCCGCGAGCGTCGCTCATCGGCAGCTTCGCGCGCTGGCCGCGCGGTTCTTGCAGGGGTTTGTCATGGGAACGCCCGCGCGGCCGGCCGGTCCGGCCGTCTCTACCGGCTCTCGTCCGGCGACCGAGAGCAGGGCGCTGCTCAGCCAGTGCCGCGACCTCGCGCGCTCGAAGCTGAGCCGCATCGTCGCCGAGGCGCTCGATAAAGTCGAGAACGATCTCTTCGCCGCCGCCGAGGCCTCGACCTCGCGCTCCGAGCAGCAGGTGCTGTTCGAAGCGATGTCGCAGGTGAAGGCTCACCGCGGCGAGATCTCCTCCTCGTTCGACCGCTGCTTCAGCGAGATCTACGACCGCCGGATCGCCGTGCGCCCCCCGAGCCTGCCGGGCGCCGAGCCGAGCCTGGGCGAGCTCACGCTCGTCGACGACGCCGCGATGGAAGAGGAAATGGTCGTCAACGACCTCGCGCGGAAGACCCGGAACCGCATCGATCCCGAGCAGCTGCTCGGCATCCGCGCGCGCTTCGGACACCTGCTCTCGAACGAGCAGGTGGAGGACGACACCTCCAACCCGCTCTGTCCCGAGGCGGTCTTCGAAGCCCTCAAGATGGCCTGCGCCAAGGTCCCCGGCGCCTTCGCGGTCAAGCGCTCGCTGCTGAACGCGTTCCAGCCCTACGTCGCGGCCGGCATCACGACCGTCTACGCCGACGTCAACCAGAACCTCATCTCGCACCACATCCTGCCGCGCATCCGGCACCAGGTGAAGCGCGCTGCCGACATCGGCGTCGCAGCCAATCCGGCGCTGGCGGCGAGCCAGGCGATGAACCTCGCGCAGCTGATGGGCGGCACGCAAGGCGCCGCCGCGGCGGCGGCGATGACGCAGAGCCAGCTGATGAACCTCGGCCAGCTCGCCGCCGGCCAGAACCCGCTCGCGATGAGCGGCGGACTCGACCTCTCGGCGCTGCTCGCCGGCGTGATGAACGGCGGCGCCGCACGCGCGCAGGTGACCCGCATGCTCGCCGACCCGTCGCGCTACGCGATGGAAGCGGCGCTCAGCGAGACGCCCGCGAGCCCCGCGCTGATGACCTCGCTGTCGGCGCTCCAGTCGGCGGCGATGCCGGCCGAGGGCGGCGCGTTCGACTTCATGTCGGCGCTCGGCGACCAGGTGCGCGCCCAGAGCCATCCGCTCGACCAGCTCACGATCGAGCTGGTGACGATGGTGTTCGACTACATCCTCGACGACAAGAACGTCCCGGAGACGGTCAAGGGCGAGATCTCGCGGCTGCAGATCGTGGCGGTCAAGGCGGCGATCCTCGACCGCACGTTCTTCGCGCGGCGCCAGCACCCGATGCGCCAGCTCCTCGACCGCATCGCCGAGGTGGCGGGCGACCCGGACATCGCGACCGAGGAGGGCTCGCGGTTCATCCTCGAGCTGCGCGCGATGGTGGACTACATCGTCCACAAGTTCACCGACGACCTCGCGATCTTCACCGCCGCGCTCGACACGCTCGAGCAGATGGTCGCGGAGAACCGCGAGACGCGGCAGCAGGAGCTCGCGCCGACCACGAGCGAGCTCGAGCGCAAGGAAGAGGCCGAGATCGCGCACGCGACCGCGCTCGCCGAGATCAAGCGGCGCGTGACGCGCAAGACCCCGCCCTTCGTCCGCGAGTTCCTCTACCAGTGGTGGACCAAGACCCTGGTCGACGCGTACATGAAGGAGCGCGACGGCGACGACTCCTGGACCCACCGGCTCGGCGCCGTGGACGCGCTGGTCTGGAGCGTCTCGCCGCTCAAGACCGGCGAGATCCAGCAGCTCGCCTCGATGCTGCCCACCCTCATGCGCAGCATGCTGCGCGGCATGAACGCGATCGAGATGCCGGCCGATGCACGGCACGGCTTCTTCAACCAGCTCATGCAGACCCACACCGCCTCGATCAACGCCGCCAAGGCGCAGGCGAAGACCCCGGCGGTCCCCACCGCCGCCGACGTCGCGCGCGTCGAGGAGGCGCCGGTCGACGAGCCCGACCCGCCCGAGGCTCCGGCCGACGCCCAGGACGACTACTACGTTCACACCGCGATGGCGGTCGAGCGCGGCGCGGTGGTCGAGTTCATGGACGGCACCACGGCGGTGCGCGCGAAACTCTCGTGGGTAAGCCCGAAGCAGACGATCCTGCTCTTCACCTCGAGCACCTCCGGCGCGCGCAAGCTCGCGCCGAAGGCCTTCGCCGAGCTGCTCCGGCAGCAGAAGGCGCGGGTCGTCGAGGTCTCCGAGGCGCTCATGGATCGCGTGGTGCACGCGATGATGGGCCCGGAGTCGTTGCCGGCGGCAGCCTAGAGCCGATTTCCGCCGCGACCCTGCAAGCCGGCGGGCTGCTGTCTCGCCGCCAAGCAAGGCAGCCCGATTCCGCAGGGTCGCATTTTTATACCGGGAGACGGGCCCGCGCGCAAGCACTCGCGCGGGCCCGTTCACCACCTTCCTGTAGCCCCTATTCGCAGCGGTGGCGGCATCCGGCACGCGCCGGTGCGGCGGTTACAATCGCCCGACCTTCCAACAACACACGGAGTTCGAGAGTGTTCGTCTGGGCAAAAGTCAACGAGCGCGTATTCGGCGGCTATCCGCTCGGGCAGGCGACGATCCGGGTGTCGCGCGACCCGGAGCTCGGCACCGTCGACATCACGATCAACGATCCGAGCTTCGGCGGCGACCCGAAGCTGCACGGCGGCGGGGTCACGCTGCGTCGGGAGGATGCGATGTGGCTCGCCAACGCGCTGCTGCTCGCGCTCGGCCGCCGCAAGCACTTCACCTATGCCCGCCATTCGAGGGACCAGCGGCGGGACGAGCGGCGGGACGAGCGCGACCCGGCCGGCAGGCCGCCGCGCCAGGGGAGCGGCAAGTGAGCCGGTCCTAGCGTCCGGGAACGGCTCTCGCGACGAAGTCGGCGAGGAGCCGGTTCACGGCGTCCGGCGCCTCGAGCATCGTGAAGTGCGCGACGCCGGGTACGACCTCGATCTGCGCCTGGGGCGCGCGGCTCCGCACCATCTCCAGCCACGGGGTCGTCGCGCCGGGCGCGAGCGCGACACGCTTGCGCTCGGGCGTCATCATCGTGCTCTGGATCACCAGCAGCGGTACGCCGACGCGGCCGAGCGCGGCCGCCATGTTCCGGGCGTCCCAGCGCACCATGCTCGGGAAGAGCGCCGCGCCGACCGCTTCCGGCAGCCGTCCGGCGCGCGCGCGGATCCGGTCGGCGGTCGCGCTCGGCGCGAAGAACATCTGCTCGAACAATCCGCCGGCCCACGCCGCGAAGCCCGCGGACGCAATCGCCTGGCGTACGTCCGCCTCGGCGCGCTCGCCCGCCGCCGCCTGGAAGCTGCCGTCGACGAGCACGACGCCCGCAACGCGGTCGGGCGCATCGAGGCACGCCTGCAGCACCACCCGCGTCCCCATGCTGTGTCCGACGAGCACCGCGCCGCTCAGGTTCAGCGCCCGCAGGAGCGCCGCCACGTCGGCACCGTACGTCTCGATGTTGCACGACCCGGGCTCGCCGGGCGACGCGCCGTGGCCGCGGAGATCGCAGCTGAGGACCATGTGCCGCCCGCCGAACGCCTCGACCTGCGGCTGCCAGTCCTCGTGCGCGCAGCCGAACCCGTGGACGAAGACGAGCGGCGGCGCGCCGGCTCCGGCCCGTTCGTAGTAGAGCTGCGTGCCGTTCACGGTCGCATGCGGCATTCGGGACTCCCGGGTCAGCTCCGCTTCCACTTGATCGAGCAGCCGAGCGCCGCGGTCTGCTCGGCCGGACCTTTGCCGGTTTGGGCGATGCCGACCATCGCCTCAAGGAGCTCGCGGCGCGCGTTGGCGACCGGCGCCGTCTTCGAAGCGTCGAGCCGCCCGTGGTACTGGAGCTCTAGATCGGCGTTGTAGCCGAAGAATTCCGGCGTGCACACCGCGTCGTACGCCCGCGCGATCTCCTGGCTCTCGTCGAGCACGTACGGAAACGGGAACCCGAGCTCGCGCGCCACCCGCTGCATGTTCTCGAACGAGTCCTCCGGATAGTCGGCCGGGTCGTTCGCCATGATGGCGACCGCGCCGATGCCGTGCGCAGCGAGCTCCTTGCAGTCGCGGACGATCCGATCGCGGATCGCCTTGACGTACGGACAATGGTTGCAGAGGAACATCACGACGAGGCCCTTGGGGCCGCGAACGGAAGCGAGCGTGTGGCGCTTGCCGTCGGTGCCCGGGAGGTCGAAGTCGACGGCCGGGCGGCCGAAATCACACACCTGGGTTTGCGTCGCCATGGGAGAATTTCCGGGAGAAGAGCGAAGCGATCTTAGCATGCAGCGCACACCCGCCCGTCCGCCGCGGCTCCATTGCGAATCCGTGCTCTCGCCCGGCGCGAGCGTCGAGCTCGCGGAGCGCGCCGCGCGTCACGTCGCCGCGCTGCGGCTGCAGGCCGGCGACGAGGTAGTGCTCTTCAACGGCGACGGCGCCGAGTCGAGCGCGACGCTCGTCGCGATCGGCAAACGCGGCGTGGTCGCCGCGGTCCGCGAACGCCGGGTCGTCGACCGCGAATCGCCGCTCGAGGTGCACCTCGCGCAGGGGATCTGCGCCGGCGACCGGATGGATCTCGTCCTGCAGAAGGCGACCGAGCTCGGCATCGCATCGATCCAGCCGGTGGCCACCGTGCGCTCGATCGTCCGGCTCGCGCGCGAGCGCAGGGAGCGCCGCGAGACGCACTGGCAGAACGTGGTGATCGCGGCATGCGAGCAGTGCGGCCGCAATCTCATCCCCCCGGTGGCACCGAGCACCGGTCTGCCGGAGTTCGTCGCGCTGCCGGCCCGCGGCGGCACCCGGATCCTGCTCGCCCCCGACGGCGAGGCGACCCTGCGCTCGCTCGCGCCGCGGACGCCGGTGACGATACTGATCGGTCCGGAAGGCGGGCTCGCGCCCGAGGAACGGGACCTGGCGGCCGCCCGCGGTTTCACCGCGGTGCGATTCGGCCCGCGGATCCTGCGGACCGAGACCGCGCCGCTCGCGGCGCTCGCCGCGCTTCAGGCGCTGTACGGCGACTGCTGACCGGCCCGGCTACCTGGGCGCGGCCGAGGAGAGGAGCGTGATGATCTCCGGGTCGCCGCCCCGCCGGGCAAGCTCAAGTGCGGAGTTGCCCCAGGCGTCCTTTGCGCCCGGGTCCACACCGCGGCCCGCGAGGAAGAGGCGCACCGCAATCGCGTCCCGGCGATTCACCGCGTCCAGAAACTGGTTGCGGTCGTGATAGGAAAGCCCCATGGCGGCGAGGTCCTTGCGGGCCTGAATCGCCGCCGACTCGCTCGGGATCTGTCCCTCGGCCGCCATCTGCTTGCGGTTCATCGCCGCCATCGTGCGGCCGATGGCGAGCATCTTCTCGCGCTCGGGCGCCGGGACGCCGGCGAAGATGTCGAGCATGAGCGCGTTCGCCTCGGAGTTGCGCCCGTTCGCGATGTCGTCGAACGCCTTCTGGGCGGCGTTGGGATCGCAGTTCTGCGCCGCGGCCGTGCCCGGCGGACACGCTGACTGGACGAAGAGCTGGATGAGCGACAGGAACCGGCCGAAGGTCGCCCAGTCCGCGGTGGGCGAGGAGGCGCTTTGCGCATTGGCGGCGCCGATGCCGGCGGCGACAACGATCGCGGTAAGAACGTGTTTCAGGAACATGGGGTCCTCCTTCTCTGGAACCCTGCTAACGCCTCAGTCTACGCCCGCGTTGACCCGGCTGCCGATCGACTAGAATCCGCGCCTCCGAGCCTTCGCCGACGACTCGATGCCCGCGCGCCCCGACGCCAACTTTGTCACCTGGTTCCGCTCGGTCGCGCCCTACTTCCACGCGTTCCGGGGCCGCACCTTCGTGATCGCCTTCGGCGGCGAGCTCGTCGCCGAGGGGCGGTTCGTGTCGCTCGCGCACGACCTCAACCTGCTGCACAGCGCCGGCATCCGGCTCGTGCTCGTCCACGGCTCGCGCCCGCAGATCGAGGCCCAGCTGAAGACGCGCAAAGCCCGCTCGACCTACCACAAGGGTCTCCGCGTCACCGACCCGGTCGCGCTCGAGTGCGTGAAGGAGGCGGTCGGGCTGCTGCGGGTCGAGATCGACGCGCTGCTGTCGCTCGGGCTGCCGTCGACGCCGATGGCGGGCGCCGCGATCAACACCGTTTCGGGCAACTTCATCAGCGCGCGGCCGATGGGGATACACGACGGCGTCGACTACCAGCACACCGGCGCCGTGCGCAAGGTCGACGCGCAGGCGATCGCCGGCTGCCTCGACGCGGGCAACATCGTCGTCGTGTCCCCGATCGGCTACTCGCCGACGGGCGAGGTCTTCAACCTCGCGATGGAGGACGTGGCGGTCGCGACCGCGGGCGCCGTGCGCGCGGCAAAGCTCGTGTTCCTGTCCGACGCGGCGGTCACGGCGCGCGACGGCGTGCTGCGTCCGGAGCTCACCGCGCGGGACGCGGAGAAGCTGCTCGCCGACGGCCGCCACCTCTCGCGGGAGACGCGGGCCGCGCTCGCGCGCGCGGTGGCGGCGGTGCGCTCGGGCGTCGAGCGCGCGCACGTCGTCCCGCGCGACGTCGACGGGGCGCTGCTGATCGAGCTCTTCACCCACGCCGGCTCCGGGAGCATGCTCACCGCCGACTCGCTCGAGCGGCTGCGCGAGGCGACGATCGACGACGTCGGGGGGATCCTCCGGCTGATCGAGCCGCTCGAGGCGGACGGCACGCTGGTGCGCCGCAGCCGGGAGCTGCTCGAGCAGGAGATCTCCCGGTTCACGGTGCTCGAGCACGACCGGCTGATCCTCGGCTGCGCGGCGCTCTACCCGTTTCCCAAGGCGCGCGCGGGCGAGCTCGCGTGCCTCGCCGTGCACCCCGACTACCGCGAGGCCGGCCACGGCGAGAAGATCATGGACGCGATCGCGGCGCGCGCGCGCGCCGCGGGGATGAAGCGGCTGTTCGTGCTGACCACGCGGGCGACCCACTGGTTCGTCGAGCGTGGCTTCAGCGAGGCCAACATCGACGAGCTGCCGTCGGAGCGGAAGCTGCTGTACAACTGGCAGCGGCGGTCGAAGGTGCTCGTCAAGCCGCTCAAATAGGAGACCCCGAATGGCCCGGATGGTGAACTGCGTGAAGCTCGGCCGCGAGGCCGAGGGCCTGGATCGTCCGCCGCTTCCGGGCGAGCTCGGAAAGCGAATCTACGACGGCGTGTCGAAGGAGGCGTGGCAGGCGTGGCAGGTCCAGCAGACCCGGCTCATCAACGAGAACCGGCTGCAGCTCGCCGATCCGCGCGCCCGGAAGTATCTGCTCGAGCAGACCGAGAAGTACTTCTTCGGCGGCGGCGCCGACGAGGCGTCGGGCTACGTGCCGGAGAAGAAGTAGCGCTTCGCGCCGCGGCTCTGGCTCATGAGCCTGATGGAGAGCTTGCGAAAGAGCCCTTAGTCAGGCCGGGCGAGGGTGCGAAGCGCCCGGCCGGTCCACCCTACCTCATTCGCGGCGCGGGCGATCTCGTCGGCGCGCAGATGCCGGACGTCGCGGCCTTCGACCATGTAGACCACGTACTCGGCCATGTTCTTCGAGTGGTCGCCGATCCGCTCGAGCGCCTTGGCGACGAACAGGATCTCGAGGCAGCGGCTGATCGTCCGCGGATCCTCCATCATGAACGTGATGAGCTGGCGCAGGATCGAGCGGAACTCGTTGTCGACCACGTCGTCCTGGCGGACCACCTCCTGCGCCGCCTTCACGTCGAGCCGCGCGAACGCGTCGAGCGCCTTGCGCAGCATCGCGAGCGCGAGCCCGGAAACGTGCCGCACCTCGATGCGCGGCATGTGCATCCGGTCGGCCTCGTGGATGAGCTTCGCCATGCGGGCGATCTTCTCCGCCTCGTCGCCGATGCGCTCGAGGTCGGTGATGGTCTTGATGACCGCGATGATCAGCCGGAGGTCGCTCGCGGCCGGCTGGCGGCGCGCGATGATGTGGCTGCACGCCTCGTCGAGCTCGACCTCCATCGCGTTCACCCGGTGGTCGTTCTCCTTGATGCGTTCGATCTCCTCCATGTTCCCGGTGTGGAGGGAGTCGATGGCGCGGCGGATCTGCTCCTCGACGAGGCCGCCCATCTGCAGGACGCGGGTACGGACCGCTTCCAGCTCGACGTCGAACTGCTTTGAAGTGTGCTCGGACATGTTCATTGTCTCCGGGACCCCGTCCAGGACAGTGCAGGCTAGGGTATCACTGTGACAACCCTGTGACAGCCCGGTTTCAGGGGGTCGCGCGCGGCGGGCGCGTCAGCGTGCGCACGCCCGACGCCGTGCTGAGCAGCAGCACGTCCGCCCCGCGCCGCGCGAAGAGTCCGTTGGTCACGACGCCGACGATGTTGTTGAGCGCCGTCTCGAGCGCCACCGGGTCGGGGATCGCGAGTCCCGCCACGTCGAGGATCAGGTTGCCGTTGTCGGTCGTGAAGCCCGTGCGCAGCCGCGGCTCGCCGCCGAGTCTTGCGATCTCGCGCGCGACGTAGGCGCGCGCCATCGGGATCACCTCCACCGGCAGCGGGAAGCGCCCGAGCGCGGCGACGAGTTTCGACTCGTCGGCGATGCAGACGAACGTGCGCGCGACCGCGGCGACGATCTTCTCGCGCGTGAGCGCACCGCCGCCCCCCTTGACCATTGCGAGGCTCTCGTCGATCTCGTCGGCGCCGTCGACGTAGACCGGGAGCTCGTCCACGTCGTTGAGGTCGAAGACCGGGACGCCGTGGGCGCGCAGCCGCGCGGCGGAGCGCTCGGAGCTCGCGACCGTCCCGCGGAAGCGCGCCTTAACCTGCGCGAGCTCGTCGATGAAGCGGTCGGCAGTCGTCCCGGACCCGACACCGACGATCGCGTCCGGGACGAGGTGGGCGATCGCCGCGCGCCCCGCTGCCGCCTTGAGCTCATCCTGGGTCATGGCCTGTCTCGTCTCCGCAACGGTCCGATTCTACGCGCCGCGCCCGGGCCAAACTGCCTTGCGCCGGCGGCCACGGGGAGGCGTAAAATGACACTGTTATTTCAGCATCGGCCATTCGATGTCGCGCGCCCAAGCCCTGATCGTCGCCGCGCTCTGCGCCGGCATCGTCGCGCCGGCTGCGGCGCAGGTGAGGGGCATCCCGCCGGCCGCCAACCCGGTCGGCCTGCGCGCCGGCGACGCCGGCTGGACGAGCAGCGTCTTCGTCGGCGGCCAGGGCTTCAACGCCGACCGGGTGCGCCTGCCCGACCAGGGTTTTCGCCCGCCGGCGAGCCTCCCCGGGGAGGTCACCCCACCCCCGCGCGTCGGGCCGCCGGTCGATCCCGCGAGCAGCCGCACAGGCCGGCGCGTATGTCGGTTACCGGCGCGACAACTGGGCGCTGTCGTCCGGGGTGCGGCAGGGTCTGGGCGAAGCGGCCGGCGGCGCGCGGCTCGACCTGGGCGCGAGCTACGGCTTCAACGTCACCCCCCGGCACCTGATCACGCTCTCGGGCGGGCTCACGCTCGGTGCCTCGACGCCGCTCGCCTCGTACTACGCGGCCTACGGTTCGGACGCCTTCTGGCGCTCCGGCTATCGCGCCGGCGAGCCCGGTGCGGGCCTGCGGCTCTCCTGGCTCTACAACTTCGATCGCAGTACCGCCTACTTCGCCACGACGCTGGGGTTCGACCGCGCGTACGGAGACACCGAGGGCCTCCAGGGCCTCGACCGCAGCACGACCACGTTCGGTACGACCTTCGGCTACCGCTGGTAGCCGGTCAGGCGGATCGCCGCTACGGCGATCCGCGCTCCAGCCGGGCTATTTTTTCTTCTTCGGGATGTAGAGGTCGGTGATCGACCCGACCGCCATTTCGGCGGCGAAGTACGGCGTCTCCGAGAGCGTCGGGTGCGGGTGGATCGTGAGCCCGATGTCCTCCATGTCCGCGCCCATCTCGAGCGCAAGCACCGTCTCCGCGAGCAGCTCGCCGGCATTCGTGCCGACGATGCCGGCGCCGAGGATCCGCTTGGTCTCCGGTTCGTAGAGCAGCTTCGTCAGCCCGTCCTCGCGGCCGATCGACATCGCCCGCCCGCTCGCCGCCCAGGGGAAGCTCGCCTTCTCGTAGGGAACGCCGCGCGCTTTGGCGTCGGTCTCGGTGAGGCCCATCCACGCGACCTCCGGATCGGTGTACGCGACCGACGGGACGGTCATCGCGTCGAACGCGACCTTGTGGCCGGCGATCACCTCGGCCGCGACCTTCGCCTCGTGCGTCGCCTTGTGCGCGAGCATCGGCTCGCCGCAGACGTCGCCGATCGCGAAGATGTGCGGCACGTTCGTGCGCATCTGCTTGTCCGCCGGGATGTAGCCGCGCTCGTTCACCGCGACCCCCGCCTTCTCCGCAGCGAGCTCGCGCCCGTTCGGACGCCGGCCGACCGCGAGGAGGACCCGGTCGTAGAGCTGCGGCGCCGGCGCGCTCGCGCCTTCGAACGTCGCGAGCAGCCCGTCGGGCTTCGCTTCGAGCTTCGCCACCTTGGTCTTGAGGTAGATCGCCTCGTAGCGCTTCTTGATCCGGTTCTCGAGCGGCCGGACGATGTCGCGGTCGGCGCCGGGGATCAGACCGTCCAGCAGCTCGACGACGGAGACCTTCGCGCCGATGGCGTCGTAGACGCATGCCATCTCGAGCCCGATGATCCCGCCGCCGATCACCAGCATCCGCTTCGGGATGCCGCCTAGCTCGAGCGCGCCGGTGGAGTCGACGAGCCGCGGGTCGTCGTACGGGAAGCCCGGGATGCGGGCGACCGAGGAGCCGGCGGCGATGATGCAGTGCTCGAACGCGATGCGCTTCTGGCCTTCGGGCGTCTGCACGAGCATCGTCTTCGGCGACTCGAACTTGCCCACGCCCTGCACGACCGTCACCTTGCGCTGCTTGGCGAGGCTCACGAGACCCTTGGTGAGCTTGCCGACGACCGACTCCTTCCAGCCGCGCAGCTTGTCGACGTCGAACTTCGGCGGGCCGAACGCGATGCCGTGGTCGCTCATCTCCTCCACCTCGGTGACCACCTTGGCCGCGTGCAGCAGCGCCTTCGACGGAATGCAGCCGACGTTGAGGCAGACGCCGCCGAGCGACGCGTAGCGTTCGACGAGGACGGTGTTCTTGCCGAGGTCGGCCGAGCGGAACGCGGCGGTGTAGCCGCCGGGGCCCGAGCCGAGCACCACCACCTCGCAGGTGATGTCGGCACCCCCGGCTGCGGTCCCGGCAGCCCCTGCGGGCGCAGCCGCGGTCGGAGCGGCGGCCGGGGGCGCGGCGGGCGGCGCCTTCGCGGCCGGGGCGCTCGCGGCCGCCGGCGCCTTTGCCTCCGCCGCGTCGAGCATGAGGATCGGCGAGCCCTCGGACACCTTGTCGCCGACCTTGACCACCAGGCTCTTCACGGTGCCGGCGAGCGGCGACGGGATCTCCATCGTCGCCTTGTCGGACTCCAGCGTCACCAGCGACTGCTCCGGCGCGACCGTGTCGCCGGGCTTCACCAGGATCTCGATGACGTCGACGCTCTTGAAGTCGCCGATGTCGGGGACCTTGACCTCGATCATGCGGCGCTCCTCACAGCATCGCCCGGCGGAAATCGCCGAGGAGCTGCGCCAGATACGTGTTGAACCGCGCGGCCGACGCGCCGTCGATGACGCGATGGTCCCAGGAGAGCGAGAGCGGCAGGACGAGGCGCGGCGCGAACTGCTTCCCGTCCCACACCGGGCGCGTCGCCGAGCGGCACACGCCGAGAATCGCCACCTCGGGCGCGTTGATGATCGGCGTGAAGTACGTGCCGCCGATGCCGCCGAGGCTCGAGATCGAGAACGTGCCGCCCTGCATGTCGCCGGGCTTCAGCTTGCCGTCGCGCGCGAGCTTCGCGAGATCGGAGGTCTCCTTGGCGATGTCGAAGATGCCCTTCTGGTCGGCGTCCTTGACCACCGGCACGACGAGACCGCCCGGGGTGTCGGCGGCGAAGCCGATGTGCCAGTACTTCTTGACGACGATCGACGCGCCGTCGGCGGCGAGCGAGCTGTTGAAGTCCGGGAACTTCTTCAGCGCGGCAACGCACGCCTTGATCAGGAACGCGAGCATCGTCAGCTTGACGCCGGATTTCTCGTTCTCCTTGTTGAGCTGCACGCGGAACGCTTCGAGGTCGGTGATGTCCGCGTCGTCGTGGTTGGTGACGTGCGGGATCGTGACCCAGTTGCGGTGCAGGGCCGGACCGGAGATCTTCTTGATCCGCGGGAGCTGCACCGTCTCGACCGGGCCGAACTTCGCGAAGTCCACCTGCGGCCACGGCACGAGGCCGAGGCCGCCGCCCGCCGCGGGCGCGGCCGCAGGTGCCGGACCGCGTGCCATCGCGCCCTTCACGAACGCCTGCACGTCGGCTTGCAGGATGCGGTTCTTGGGACCGGTGCCCCGCACCCGCACGAGATCAACGCCGAGCTCGCGCGCGAACTTGCGCACCGACGGGCTCGCGTGCGGCTTGCCTCCGGCCGGCTCGGCCGCGGCTTCCGTCGCGATCGGCGCCGGACGGGGGGCCGCCTCCGCTTCTGCCTTGGGCGCCGGGGCCGCGGCCGATGGTGCCGGCGCCGGTGCGGCAGCTTTTTCGGGCGCACCGCCCGCCGCTTCGAGCACGAGGATCGCCGAGCCTTCGGCGACCTTGTCCCCGATCTTCAGCAGAATCTCCTTCACCTTCCCCGCTGCCGGCGAAGGCACCTCCATCGTCGCCTTGTCGCTCTCGAGCGTCACCAGCGACTGCTCGACGGCGACGGTGTCGCCCGGCTTCACCAGGATCTCGATCACGTCGACGCTCTTGAAGTCGCCGATGTCGGGGACGTTCACCTGCCGCGTGCCGCCGCCCGCCGCGGCGAGCGCCGGTGCGGAGGCGGCGGGAGCAGAGGCAGGGGCGGGGGCAGGAGCGGACGCTGCCGGCGCCTTGGCCGGCGCGGGCGCGCTCGCTGCGGGGGCCTTCACGGCCTCGCCCCCCTCGAGCACGAGGAGCGCGCTGCCTTCCGACACCTTGTCGCCGACCTTGACGCGCACTTCCTTGACCACGCCCGCCGACGGCGACGGGATCTCCATCGTGGCCTTGTCCGACTCGAGCGTGACGAGCGACTGTTCCACCGCGACCGTGTCGCCGGGCTTCACCAGAATCTCGATCACGTCGACGCTCTTGAAATCCCCGATGTCGGGGACGAAGACTTCCTGCATGGCGCCCATGGTCTGGTCGGGGGCCGGAAGCGCCGTGGCCGGCGCCCGTCCCCCTTCTCCCTTGTCAGACGGTTACGGGATTCGGCTTGTTGGGGTCGATGCCGTATTTCTTGATCGCATCGGCCACCACCGCGGGCTTGACCGCGCCTTCGTCGGCGAGCGCCTTCAGCGCGGCCACCGCCACCCAGTAGCGGTTGACCTCGAAGAAGTAGCGCAGCTTCTCGCGCGTGTCGGACCGCCCGAAGCCGTCGGTGCCGAGCACGCGGTAGGTTTTGCCCTTCGGCATGAACTGCCGGATCTGGTCAGCGAACGACTTCATGTAGTCGGTGGAGGCGATCACCGGCCCGTCGCGTCCTTCGAGGCGGCTCTCGACGTACGACTTCCGCGGCCTGTCCGCCGGATGCAGCATGTTCCACCGGTCGGCGTCGAGGCCCTCGCGGCGCAGCTCGGTGAAGCTCGGGCAGCTCCAGATGTCGGCGGCGACGCCCCAGTCCTTCTCCAGCAGCTCCGCGCCGGCGATCACTTCGCGCAGGATCGTGCCCGAGCCCATCAGCTGCACTCTGAGCGGCTTGTCCGCGCCGCCTTTGGCCTTGCCTTGGACGCCTTCCTTGAGGAGATACATCCCCTTCAGGATCCCGGCCTGGACGTCCTTGTCCGCCGCTTCGGTCATCGCCGGATGCAGGTAGTTCTCGTTCATCACGGTGACGTAGTAGAAGACGTCCTCCTGGTTCGTCACCATCCGCCGCAGGCCGTCGTGGATGATCACGCCGACCTCGTAGGCGAACGTCGGATCGTAGGAGATGCAGTTCGGGATCACCGCCGACAGGATGTGGCTGTGGCCGTCCTCGTGCTGCAACCCCTCGCCGTTCAGCGTGGTGCGCCCGGCGGTCCCGCCGAGCAGGAATCCGCGCGCGCGCTGGTCGCCCGCGGCCCACGCGAGGTCGCCGATCCGCTGCAGGCCAAACATCGAGTAGAAGATGTAGAACGGCACGGTGATGACGTTAGACACGCTGTAGCTCGTCGCCGCGGCGATCCACGAGCTGAACGCGCCCGCCTCGTTGATGCCCTCCTCGAGGATCTGCCCGGCCTTGTCCTCGCGGTAGTACATCACCTGGTCCTTGTCCTGCGGCGTGTACTTCTGGCCCTCGGACGAGTAGATGCCGAGCTGCCGGAACATGCCCTCCATGCCGAAGGTGCGCGCCTCGTCGGGCACGATCGGCACCACGTTCTTGCCGAGGTTCTTGTCGCGCACTAGCGCGGTCAGCACGCGCACGAACGCCATCGTCGTCGAGATCTCGCGCTCCTGGCCCTTCAGCACCTGCTCGAACGCCTCGAGCGGCGGCACCTGCGGCACGACGTCGACCTTGCGGCGGCGCTGCGGCAGGTAGCCGCCGAGCGCCTTGCGCCGCTCGTGCAGGTACTTCATCTCCGGCGAGTCGGCCGGCGGAACGTAGAACGGCAGCGACTCGATCTTTTCGTCGGGGACCGGGATGTTGAAGCGGTCGCGGAATTCGCGGATGGAGTCCATGTCCATCTTCTTCTGCTGGTGCGCGGTCATGCGGCCTTCCGCGATCCGGCCCATGCCGTAGCCCTTGATGGTCTTGGCGAGGATCACCGTCGGCTGATCCTTGTGATTGACCGCGCGGTGGTAGGCGGCGTAGATCTTGTGCGGGTCGTGGCCGCCGCGGTTCAGGCGCCAGATGTCCTCGTCGGTCATCCGCGACACCATCTCGAGCAGCTTCGGGTGCTTGCCGAAGAAGTGCTTGCGCACGAACGCGCCGTCGTTCGCCTTGAAGTTCTGGTATTCGCCGTCGACCGTCTCCTCCATGATCTGCAGGAGGATGTCCTCCTTGTCGCGCGCGAGGAGCGGATCCCAGTACGAGCCCCACACGAGCTTGATCACGTTCCAGCCCGCGCCGCGGAACTCGCCCTCGAGCTCCTGGATGATCTTGCCGTTGCCGTGCACCGGGCCGTCGAGCCGCTGCAGGTTGCAGTTGATGACGAAGATCAGGTTGTCGAGCTTCTCGCGCGACGCGAGGCCGATCGCGCCGAGCGACTCCGGCTCGCCGGTCTCGCCGTCGCCGAGGAACGCCCAGACCTTGCGGTTCCCGGTGTTGGCGAGCCCGCGCGCGTGCAGGTACTTGAGGTACCGCGCCTGGTAGATCGCCTGGATCGGCCCGAGCCCCATCGACACCGTCGGGAACTGCCAGTAGTCGGGCATCAGCCACGGGTGCGGATAGGACGAGATGCCCTTGCCGTCGACCTCACGCCGGAAGTTGAGCAGCTGCTCCTCGGTGAGCCGTCCCTCGAGGAACGTGCGCGCGTACACGCCCGGCGCCGAGTGGCCCTGGAAGAAGATGAGGTCGCCGCCGTGTTCGGCGGTCGGCGCGTGCCAGAAGTGATGCTGCCCGATGCCGATCAGCGTGCCGAGCGAGGCGAAGCTCGCGATGTGGCCGCCGAGGTCGCCTTCGACCTTGTTCGCCTTCGCGACCATCACCATCGCATTCCAGCGGCAGTAGGAGCGGATGCGCTCCTCGAGCGCCGCGTCGCCGGGCGAGCGCGCCTCCATCTGCGGCGGGATGGTGTTGATGTACGCGGTGTTCGGGTTGTACGGAATGTGCGCGCCCGAGCGCCGTGCCTTGTCGATCAGCTTTTCGAGCAGATAGTGGGCGCGCTCCGGCCCCTCGCGCTCGAGCACCGTCTCCAGCGCCTCGAGCCACTCCTGCGTCTCGAGGGTGTCCGGATCGTTCGCAGCGTTGAAATCGGGAACGGCGGCCATGGCAGGGACCTCCTTCTCTTGGCGGGCGCGAGGGGCGTACGGTGTGTTCTTGTTTGGTCGGGAAGCTTAATCCACCGCTCGTCGGCGAGGCAATTTCGCCTGCGACGGTGCCGTCGGCCAATTTCCGTATTACGGGATATTGTTCCGGATCATACAACAGAGGCCACGCCGGGCTCAAGCCGCGGGAGCCCCGACCGCCCCTGCTACACTTTCCCGCCCGCCCTTCCCTCCCCCAGGCAGCAGCGTCCCCCGTGGAACCCCGGGTCCTCAACACACGCGTTATCGACGGCACGGCGCTGTCCAGACGCCTGCGCGGCGAGCTCGCCGCCCGCGTCCAGCGGCTCGCCGCGCGCGGCATCCGGCCCGGGCTGGCCGCGATCGAAGTCGGCGACCACGCCGCGTCCAGCGTCTACGTCCGGAACAAGATCAAGGCGTGCGGGGAGGTCGGCCTGCATTCGGCGCACGTCGCGCTGCCGGCGTCGACGACCGAAGGGGAGCTGCTCGGCCGCGTCGCACAGCTGAACGCCGACCCGGCCATCCACGGCATCCTGGTGCAGCTGCCGCTCCCGGGACACATCGCATCGGCGCGGATCCTCGAGGCGGTCGCACCGGCCAAGGACGTGGACTGCTTCCACCCGGAGAACGTCGGCCGGCTCACCGCCGGCGAGCCGCGCTTCGTCCCTTGCACCCCGGCCGGCGTGCTCGCCATGCTCGAAGCCGAGGGCGTGAACCCCTGGGCCAAACACGCGGTGGTCGTAGGGGCAAGCAACATCGTGGGCAAGCCGCTCGCCCTGCTCCTCTTGCAGCGGGGTGCCACCGTCACCATCTGCAACTCCAAGACCCCGGACCTCGCTGCCCACACCGTGCGTGCGGAAATCCTCGCCGTCGCCGTGGGCCGGCCGAAACTGGTGACCGGGAACATGGTCAAACCGGGCGCTGCCGTGATCGACGTCGGCATCAGCCGCCTCCCCGACGGCAAGCTGGCGGGCGATTGCGACTTCCAGAGCCTGCTCGGCGTCGCCGCGTTGGCGACACCCGTGCCGGGCGGCGTCGGCCCGATGACGATCACGATGCTGCTCGCCAACACGATCCGCGCCGCCGAGGTGTTCGCGCAATGACCACTGCACTCGTGCTCGTCGACATCCAGAACGATTACTTCCCGGGCGGGAAGATGTCGCTCGAGAACATGGACGCGGCCGCGGCGAACGCCGCGCGGCTGCTCGCCGCGTTCCGCGAGCGGCGCCTGCCGATCGTCCACGTCCGGCACCTTTCGGTCCGCCCGGGCGCGACGTTCTTCGTGCCCGGGACGGCGGGCGCGGAGATCCACCCTGCCGTCGCGCCGCGCGCCGGCGAAGCGGTGGTGGAGAAGAACTTCCCGAACGCGTTTCGCGCGACCGATCTCGAGCCGCGGCTGCGCGCCGCCGGCGCGGACCACGTCGTCATCGCCGGCGCGATGAGCCACATGTGCATCGACGCGACGACGCGCGCCGCGTTCGACCACGGCTTCAAGTGCACGGTGGCCGAAGACGCGTGCGCCACGCGCGCCCTGGAGTTCGGCGGCCGGACGTTGCCCGCCCGCGACGTGCATGCCGCCTTCATGGCGGCGCTGGCAGTGCCCTACGCGAAGATCGCCGAAGCCGACGCATGCGTCGCCGCGCTCGCCGGAGCGTGAACGCCGCTCACCAGGAGATTCCGATGCAGATGGACGCGAACCCGCTTCTCGACTTCTCGGGCCTGCCGCGCTTCGCCGCGGTGAAGCCGGAGCACATCGCGCCCGCGATCGACCACCTGCTCGCCGACAACCGGGCGCTGATCGACGAGCTCACGCGGGCCGAGACGCCGGCGACGTGGACCGGGTTCGCGCAGCCGCTCGAGGACGCGAACGAGCGACTCGGGCGCGCCTGGGGCGTCGTCGGGCACCTGCACGCGGTGCTCGACTCGCCGGAGCTGCGCGAGGCGTACAAGGAGAACCAGCCGAAGATCGTCCAGTACTGGACCGCGCTCGGGCACAACCTCGCCCTGTTCGAGAAGTACAAGGCGCTGCGCGCCGGCCCGGAGTTCGAGCGGCTCACGCGCGCGCAGGCGAGGATCGTCGAGAACGAGATCCGCGACTTCCGGCTCTCGGGGGCGGAGCTCTCGCCCGAGCGGAAGCAGCGCTACGCCGAGATCCAGGAGGAGTCGGCGAAGCTCGGGACGAAGTTCGCCGAGAACGCGCTCGATTCCACCAACGCGTTCGCGGTGGACGTCGAGGAGCGCGCGGCGCTCGCGGGAATCCCCGAAGACGTGCTCGAAGCCGCGCGCGCCGCGGCGGAGAAGGACGGCCGGACCGGGTGGAGGTTCCTGCTGCACATTCCGTCCTACCTGCCGGTCATGCAGTACGCGGAGAACCGGCGCCTGCGCGAGATCATGTACCGCGGCTCGGCGACGCGCGCCTCCGCGGAGTTCGCGGCAGCGTTCGCGGCCAAGGCCGAGTTCGAGCAGCGCACCAACGGGAATCAACGGGCCGGGAAGCCGCCGGCCGAGGCGCAGACCGCCGACGCGATCGCCGCCTGGGACAACACGCCGCTGATCGCGCGCATCCTCGCGCTGCGACAGGAGGCGGCGCAGCTCCTCGGCTACGCGAGCTTCGCCGAGGTCTCGCTCGTGCCGAAGATGGCCGAGACGCCGCGGCAGGTGCTCGACTTCCTCGAGGACCTGGCGGCCAGGGCGCGGCCCTACGCCGAGCGCGACTGGGCGGAGCTCAACGCTTTCGCCGCCGCCGAGCTCGGGCTCGAGCGAGTCGAGGCGTGGGACGTCGCGTTCGTTTCCGAGCGCCTCCGCCAGGCGCGCTACGCGTTCTCCGACCAGGAGGTGAAGCAGTACTTCGCGGAGCCGAAGGTCCTCGCCGGGATGTTCCGGCTGGTCGAGACGCTGTACGGGATTCGCATCGAGGAGGACGAGGCCGAGACGTGGGATCCCACGGTGCGCTTCTTCCGCATCACCGACCGCGCCGGCGAGCTCGTCGGACGCTTCTATCTCGACCCGTACGCGCGCGCGACGAAGCGCGGCGGGGCGTGGATGGACGAGGCGACTGACCCGCCGCCTCACGCAAGCCGGTCGTGCAGCGGCCGGTCGCCTACCTCGTGTGCAACTTCCCGGCGCCGGTGGGCGGCAGGCCGGCGCTGCTCACCCACGACGACGTGCTCACGCTCTTCCACGAGTTCGGGCACGGGCTGCACCACCTGCTGACCAAGGTCGAGTCGCTCGGCGTGTCGGGGATCCGCGGCGTCGAATGGGACGCGGTCGAGCTGCCGAGCCAGTTCATGGAGAACTTCTGCTGGGAGTGGGACGTCGTGCAGCACATGTCGGCGCACGTCGACACCGGCGCGCCGCTGCCGCGCGCGCTCTTCGACAAGATGCTCGCGGCCAAGAACTTCCAGTCGGGCCTGCAGACGGTGCGGCAGCTCGAGTACGCGCTGTTCGACATGCATCTGCACTCGGACTTCGACCCGGCGGGCGGCAAGAGCCCGCTCGAGGTGCTCGACGAAGTGCGCCGCAAGGTCGCGGTCGCGCTGCCGCCGGCCTACAACCGTTTCCCGAACACCTTCTCGCACATCTTCGCCGGCGGCTACAGCGCCGGCTACTACAGCTACAAGTGGGCCGAGGTGCTTTCGGCCGACGCGTACAGCCTGTTCGAGGAGCGGGGCGTGCTCGACGCGGCGACCGGCGAGCGGTTCCGCGACGAGATCCTCGCCGTCGGCGGCAGCCGGCCGGCGATCGAGTCGTTCCGCGCGTTCCGCGGCCGCGACCCGACCGTGGAGGCGCTGCTGCGGCACAACGGGATGACGGACACCCCGGCCACGGCCGCGTAGGCGTGCAATTTGCCGCACGCATGCGCGGCGCGGACGGTCGGCGCGAGGCGCGGTGCTATCATGCCCACGTCATGTCCGCCGCTGGGACGAGGGGGTTCGTCATGAAAAGGCTCGCGATCGCCGTGGCCGCGATGCTCGTCGCCGCGACCGCCGGCGCGCAGATGTACCGCTGGGTCGACAAGGACGGCAAGGTCCAATACACCGACACGCCGCCGCCCGCCGCGGCGAAGAGCGTCCAGAAGCGCGCCACGGCGCCGGCTTCGACCAGCGCCGGTCCGGCCGCGCCCTACGCGGTCCAGCAGGCGGCGAAGAACTTTCCGGTCGTCGTCTACACGTCGCCGAACTGCGGGCAGGCGTGCGCGGACGGCAAGGCGCTGCTCGCCGCGCGCGGCGTGCCCTACCGCGAGATCACGGTCGGCTCGGAGAGCGGCATGAGCAAAGAAGAGATGCAGAAAGCCACCGGCAGCGACGGCGTTCCGGTCATGATGGTGGGCCGGAGCCCGACGCGCGGCTTCGAGGCGGAGATGTGGCACAGCGCGCTCGATGCCGGCGGTTATCCGCGCAGCGCGCCGCCGCTCTCGGCGCAGGCGCAGAAGGCCGCAGCGGCGCCCGCCGCAAAGGCCGAGGCGCCGAAGGCCGAGCCCGCGCCGGCGGCGGAGCCGGAGAAGCCGAAGGGGCCGTACGCGCCGAAGTAGCGGCGCGAACCCGGCGACGCGCCGGGGCTGACGTAAACTCGCGCGATGAAAATCGCGACGTGGAACGTCAACTCCCTCAAGGTCCGCCTCCCGCATCTCCTCGACTGGCTCGCGGCGAACTCGCCCGACGTCGTCTGCCTCCAGGAACTCAAGCTCGAGGACCACAACTTTCCGGCGGCCGCGATCGAGGCGGCCGGCTACCAGTGCGCGTTCTCGGGACAGAAGACCTATAACGGCGTCGCGATCCTCGCGCGCTCGCCGCTCGCCGCCGTGCAGCCGGGAATCCCCGGCTTCGAGGACGAGCAGAAGCGCGTCCTGACCGCCGACGTCGGTGACGTGCGCGTGGTGTGCGCGTACGTCCCGAACGGCCAGGCGGTCGGCAGCGACAAGTACGAGTACAAGCTCAAGTGGCTGCGCGCCTTCCGCGACTGGCTGCGCGCGGAGCTCGCCGCTCACCCCAACCTCGTCGTGCTCGGCGACTACAACGTGGCGCCGGAGGACCGCGACGTGCACGACCCGAAGCTCTGGGCGGGACAGGTGCTCTGCAGCGAGCCGGAGCGCGCGGCGTTCCGCGCCCTGCTCGACCTCGGTCTGAAGGACAGCTTCCGCCTCTTCGAGCAGCCGGAAAAGTCGTACACCTGGTGGGACTACCGGCTGAACGCCTTCAAGCGCAACCTGGGGCTGCGCATCGATCACATCCTGGTCGGCCCCGCCCTCGCCGCGAAGTGCGCGGGCTGCGCAGATCGACCTCGCGCCGCGCCGGCTCGAGCGGCCGTCGGATCACGCGCCGGTGATGGCGGAGCTCGGCGTCTGACCGGGCGCCGTGCCATACGCCGCATCCGACCGCCGATCCGGGGCGTACACTCCGCGTGACCCCCATCGCTCGAGCTTCCGCCTTGGAACTCGCCGACAACATCCGCAAGCGCGGCTTCAAGAAGTGGTACGAGCGCCAGCTCATCGAGAGCCACGCCTATCTCGTCACCTGCTTCCTCTGCATGATCGTCGTGGCCGCGCTGCTGGAGGAGCTGAACTTTCGCGCCGGCGGGCTGAAGCTGTTCGTGACGCTCGGCTGGATCACCGGCGGCGTGCTGGTCGGCGTGTTCTCCTGGCTGCGGTACCGGACGATCATGGTCGCCGCGGAGCGTTTCGGCGGCCGCTCGGTGTGCGAGCAGTGCCAAGCCTACGCGAAGTTCGACATCGTCGAGTCGGGCGGCAGCCCGGCGACGCCCGAGAGCGAGCCGGAGCCCTGGCTGCGAGTGAAATGCCGCAAATGCGGACACGGCTGGACGATGCCGTGACCGGGAGCGATCGCGACGCGGCCCTGGCGGGCAGCGGCCGAGAGGCGGCCGCAGGCCTGGCCGTGCTCACGGTCGCGTTCGCGCTCGACCGGCTGTGGCCCATGTGGGGGCAAATCGCCGCGGGCTTCGGCGTCTGGGCATTCGCCCTCGTCGTCCTCGCGCGCGCGTCCGGACTGCGGCGGCGGATGCTCTTCGCCGTCCTCGCCTGGGCGACCGCGGGCGAGCTCTTCTGCTCGCTCGTATGGGGTATCTACACCTACCGCCTCGGCAACATCCCGCACTTCGTCCCGCCGGGCCACGTCCTCGTCCTTCTGATCGGCCTACAGCTCGCCCGGCTAGTAACCCCGACGGCAGCGGACCGGCTGACCGCGGCGTATGCGGTCCTGACCGCCGGCGCGGCGTGGTTTCTCGGCGACGAGTTCAGCGTGTTCCTCTTCGCGGTCTATCTGCTGGTCTATCGCCTGAAGCCGGACCTGCGCACGCTCGTCGCGACGATGTTCCTGGTGACGCTGACGCTCGAGCTGATCGGCACCACGCTCGGGACGTGGGCGTGGGCGCCGCGCGCGCCGGCGCTCGGGCTCGCGACGACCAATCCGCCGTTCGCCGTCGCGGCGTTCTACTGCGTGCTCGACACGCTCGTGTTCCTGACCGTTCGGGGCCGGCTGCGGCGGTTCGTCGAGCTCAGGCTATCCACTCGCTGACGGGGGCCCGCGCCTCCTGGAGCGGCTGGCAGACGACGTCCACGAGCGCGGGCGCACCCAGCGCGGTCGCCGCCGCGAGCGTTTCGCGCAGCTTCGCCGGATCTTCCACCCGCCAGCTCTTCACCCCGAACGCCGACGCCACCGCGGCGTGATCGGTCGCGCCGAAATCGACCGAGAAATAGCGCTCGCCGAATCCCGTCTTCTGCCCGGCCTTGATCCAGCCGTAGGTCGCGTTCGAGATCACGACCATCGCGACCGGGACGCGGTGGCGGACGATCGTCTCGAGCTCGCCCACCGTCATGCCGAAGCTGCCGTCGCCCATGACCGCAACCACCTTCGCGCCCGGACGCCCGAAGTGCGCGCCGACCGCGGCGGCCATCGAATAGCCGAGCGCGCCGTGCGCGCGATTCGAGAAGTAGTGGCGGCCGGTGCGCGCGACCCGGTAGTACGCCGAGAGGTACGGGCACGGCGTGCCCGGGATCGGCGACGACGATCGCGTCGTCCGGCAGCACCGCGTTCAGGGTCGCGACGACGCGCTCCGGCCGGATCGGCCGCTCGTCCGAGCGCGCGAGCGGCTCGAACGCGGCGAGTTTCTCCGCCTTCGCCTGCGCCGCGGCATCGCGCCCCCAGCCGCCGCGCTGCCGCGCGAGCGCGTCGCGCAATGCCGCCAGCGTGAGCTTGGCGTCGCCGATCAGCGCAGCCGCGGTCGGATAGTTCGCGCCGATCACGCGCGGGTCGACGTCGAGGTGGATCACCGTGACCTTGCCCGGCGCCGGGAAGCGCCAGCGTTCGGTCGTGACCGACCCCGCCCGGCAGCCGACGAACACGACAAGATCCGCTTGCGCGACGACGGCGCGCGTCGGCAGCGTCCCGCCGTTCGAGCCGACGACGCCCACGGCGAGCGGATGATCCTCGGCGATCGCCCCCTTGCCGCTGATCGTCGTCGCGACCGGCGCGCCCAGCGCCTCCGCGCAGGCGGCAAGCTCGGGCTCGGTGCCCGCGATCACCGCGCCCCCGCCGACGATGAAGAGCGGCCGCGCAGCCGCCGCCGAGCAGCCGCGCGGCCTCGGCGACCGCCGCCGCATCGGCGACGGAGCGCCGCGCCGGGTACTCGCCGAGCGAGGCGTCGGCCCAGAGCTCGGCGTCGTCGACCGGCTGCCGCTGCACGTCGTAGGGCAAGCCGATGTGCACCGCCCCCGGTCGCCCGGTGGCGAGCTCGGAGAAGGCGCGCCGCAGCGTGCGGGGAATGTCCGCTGCGGCATCGAGCACCGCGTTCCACTTCGTGAGCGGGCGGAAGAGCGCCGCCTGGTCGAGCTCCGTGAGCGCGAACCGCCCGCGCGCGGAGACGGAGATGTCGGAAGTGAAGCACAGCACCGGGATCGACGACTCGTTCGCCTCGACCACGCCCGGAAGGATGTAGGTCGCGCCGCCGCCGCTCGGCCCTTCGCACACGCCCACGCGGCCCGACACGCGCGCGTAGCCGTCCGCCATGTACGCGGCCGAGCGCTCGTCGCGGGTCAGGACGTGCCGGATGCCGTGGTCGAGGCGGTAGAGCGCGTCGTAGAGCGGCAGGCTGGTGTCGCCGCAAAGCCCGAACACGTGGTTCACGCCGTGCAGCTGCAGCATGCGGACGAACGCTTCCGCACCCGGAACTTGCGCCATCAGCCGGTGCCCCCGGGCGGCGGTTGCGGCGGCGGACCGTCCGGCGCCTCGGACACCCAGTCGTCGAGGAGCGTGTAGGCCACCGCGAGCACGACCGGGCCGACGAAGAGACCGAGCAGCCCGAACGACACGAGCCCGCCGATCACGCCGGCGAAGATGAGGAGCAGCGGCAGGTCGGCGCCCCTCTTGATCAGGATCGGCCGCAGCACGTTGTCCATGCTGCCGACGATGATCGTCCAGACGAGGAGCGCGACGAACCAGCCGGTCGACCCCTGGAACCAGAGCCACACGAGCGCGCACACGAGGACGGGCACGGCGCCGATCTGCGCGACGGCGAGCATGAACATGACGGCGGTGAGCACTGCCGCGAACGGCACGCCGGCAACCCAGAGGCCGATTCCGCCGAGAATTGCCTGGATGAACGCGGTGAGGACGACGCCGAGGGCGACGCCGCGGATCGCCTTACCGGCGAGTTGCACGACGTTGTCGCCGCGCTCGCCCGCGAGCCGCCGGCCGAAGCGCCGGACCCACCGGCCCCACGACTCGCCCACCGCATACATGATCGCCGCGATCACCACGGTCAGCAGGAACTGCACGCTGACGAGGCCGAAGCCGCCGACCTCGGACACGAACCAGCGCACGCCGCGGCCGGCGTACGGGGCGATCACCTCGTCGAGGTCCTCCACCCCCTTCGTCGCGTACTCGTTCCAGACCGCCGCGGCCTGCTCGCCGACGACCGGGGTCTTCGCCACCCAGTCGGGTGCGACGGGCACCTTGAGACCGCGCAAGCCCTTCGCCCAGCCCGCGACCTCGTCGGCGTGCTTCACGATCGTGCCGATCGCCGCCGAGAACGGCGCGACGAAGACGAGCAGCAGCGCGAGCGTCATCACCGTGACCGCGAGCCAGCGCTTGTTCCAGAGCCGGGCCTGCACCGCGAGCATCACCGGCCAGGTCGAGACGACGATCATGGTCGCCCAGATGACCGGGGCGAGGAACGGCCGAAGGATCCAGACCGACGCGAGGATCAGGCCGCCGATGGCGAGCACCGCGAGGACGGTGCGGGTGAGGTCACGACTGAGTTCGGTCATCGAAGGCTCCCTGTCCCGGGGCGATGTTACCCGCCGGTTGCAGCGAGCGTGGGGATCCGCCCCGCGCCGCCTACAACGCCGCCAGAAAGAGACGGATGACGACCGTGTTCAGCAGATCGATGAAGAACGCCCCGACGAGCGGGACGACCAGGAACGCGACGTGCGAGGCCCCGTGCCGCTGCGTGACCGCGGTCATGTTCGCCATCGCGGTCGGCGTCGCGCCGAGCCCGAAACCGATGAAGCCGGCGCTGATCACGGCGGCGTCGTAGTTGCGGCCGAGCAGGCGGAAGACGACGAGCAGCGCGAACAGAACCGCGAGGACAAGCTGCAGGCTGAGCACTGCGAGCAGCGGGCCGGCGAGATCGGCGAGCGCCCAGAGCTGCATGCTCATGAGCGACATCGCGAGGAACACGCCGAGCGACACCTCGGCGATCAGCGCGAGCGCGGGGCTACGGGTCGGCCAGGGGACGCGCGGCGCGATGCGCGGCAGCAGGTTGGCGAACAGGATGCCGGCAAGCAGGCAGGGCACGAAGAGCGGCAACCTCAAGCCGACGCTTTCCAGCCACTGGTGGGCGAGGATGCCGACGACCCCGCACACGTGGATCGCGAGGATCGCGTGCAGGAACGAGAAGTAGTCGATGCCGGGCTGGGCGTCGCCGTAGTGCACGCCGACATCGGGCGCCTCGCCGGGCGGGCCCTCCAGCCGGTACCGGCGGACGAGGAAGCGCGCAAGCGGTCCGCCAGCGACGCTCGCGAGGACGAGCCCCACCGTGGCGGAGAGAACGCCGATCTCGAGTGCGTTCGTGATCCCGTGCTGCTCCGCGAAGGCCGGTGCCCAGGCGATGGCGGTGCCGTGCCCGCCGAGCAATGAGATGCTGCCGGCAAGCACGCCCATCGCCAGAGGCCGTCCGACCAGGGCGGCGACGGCGATGCCCAGAGCGTTCTGCAGCACCATGAAAACCGCCACCGCCCCGAGGAGAAGGACGAGCGGCCGCCCGCCGGCCTTGAGGTCGCTCACGCGTGCGTTGATCCCGATGGTCGTGAAGAAGTAGACGAGGAGCACGTCGCGCGCCGTCAGCTCGAAGGTGACCCGGTAGCCGGAGACGAGGTAGACGAGCCAGAACGCCACCGCGAACAGCAGCCCGCCGGTGACCGGCTCCGGAATGTTGTACTCGCGCAGCAGCGCAACCCGCCGGGCGAGTGCCTTGCCGACGAAGAGCACCACGATCCCGGTGGTGACCGCGAGGAACGGGCGTACGAACAGCACGCCCTCCGGCTGGAATTCGACCATCCCCCTCCCCGGCGGATGCTTGGGTTCGAACCGCCGCGGAGTATGCCCCTAGGGGGCGGCCGGCGCTACGGGCCGGTCAGTCGATCCGCTCGTACGCCGGCAGCGTGAGGAAGTCGACGTACTCGCCGGTCGTGATCTCGTCGAAGAGCTTCGCGCCCTGTTCGTACTTCCCGGCTTTCCACGCCTCGTCCCCGAGGTAGGTCTTCACCTTGGGCAGCTCCTCGGCGAGGAGCTTGCGGAAGAGCTCGGTGGAGACCTTGCGGCCGTCGTCGAGCACGCCCTTCGGCGAGCGGATCCACTGCCAGATCTGCGAGCGCGAGATCTCGGCCGTGGCGGCGTCTTCCATCAGGTTGAAGACCGGCACGCAGCCGTTGCCGGCCAGCCAGGCGCCGAGGTACTGGATGCCGACGCTGATGTTGGCGCGAAGCCCCGCCTCGGTGATCGGCTTCTCCGGGCGGAAATCGAGGAGATCCTTCGCCGCGTAGCTCACGTCCGGCCGCTGCCTGCCGTACTGGTTCGGCGTCGGCATGTGCTCGTCGAAAACCGCCTTCGCGATCGGCACGAGCGCCGGGTGGGCGACCCAGGTGCCGTCGCAGCCGTCGGTCACCTCGCGCAGCTTGTCCTGGCGCACCTTCTCCAGCGCGGCCTCGTTCGCGGCCGGGTCGTTCTTGATCGGGATCTGCGCCGCCATCCCGCCCATCGCCGGCGCGTTGCGCGCGTGGCAGGTCTTCACCAGGGCCAGCGCGTAGGCGCGCATGAACGGCGCGGTCATCGTGACCTGTGCGCGGTCGGCGAGGCAGAAGTCGGGGTTCGACCGGAACTTCTTGATGCACGAGAAGATGTAGTCCCAGCGCCCGATGTTGAGGCCGGACGAGTGGTCCTTCAGCTCCCACAGGATCTCGTCCATCTCGAACGCCGCGAGCACCGTCTCGATGAGCGCAGTCGCGCGGATCGTGCCCTGCGGCACGCCGAGGGCGCTCTGCGCCGCCTTGAAGATGTCGTTCCAGAGCCGCGCCTCGAGGTGCGACTCCATCTTCGGCAGGTAGAAGTACGGCCCGGAGCCGCGCTTGACGAGCTCCTTCGCGTTGTGGAAGAAGAGCAGCGCGAAGTCGAAGATCGAGCCGGAGACGGGCTCGCCGTCGATCGTGACGTGCTTCTCGTCGAGGTGCCAGCCGCGCGGGCGCGGGATCAGCACCGCGGTCTCGTCGTTGAGCTTGTACTGCTTGCCGCCCTGCTCGAGGGTGATCGCGCGGCGGACCGCGTCACGCAGGTTGATCTGGCCCTCGATCATGTTCGCCCAGGTCGGGCAGTTCGCGTCCTCGAAGTCGGCCATGAAGGTCGACGCGCCGCAGTTAAGGGCGTTGATGACCATCTTGCGGTCGGTGGGGCCGGTGATCTCGACGCGACGGTCGAGGAGATCCTGCGGCTGGCTCGCGATCGTCCACTTCGACTCGCGGATCGACTTCGTCTCGGGGAGAAAGTCGGGCAGCCGGCCCGCGTCGAACTCCTTCTGCCGCGCCTGGCGGCGGGCGAGGAGCTCCTGCCGGCGGCCCTCGAACTGGCGGTGCAGCTTCGCGACGAACGCGAGCGCTTCCGGGGTGAGGATGGTGGCGTAGTCGGCGGTGATCGGGCCGGTGATTGCGACGCCGGCGGGCAGCGTCGCTGCCGGAGCGGGTGCGTTCATTGGGCGTCCTCGGAGAACGAGAGAGAGGACGTCATTTTATGCGGTGCAACATGCACACCGCAATGCACAAACCTTCCCGGACTGTGAAACGTCCAGGCGCGGCCCGGGCCGGCGTCAGCGGCTACTTCGCGGCCTTGGGCGCGGCCTTGCCGACGCCGGCCGCCTCCCGCGCGGCCTGCCGACTCCCCTCCTGCTCCTCGAGCAGTTTGTAGGCCGTGTAGTACTTGTAGATGTTGCTGACGTAGGTGACCGTTTCCGACCCGATCTTCTCCGCGGCGACCAGCTCGACGTTGTGGAACCACCTGTTCGGGTCGAGCCCGCGCTTGGCCGCCTCCTTCCGCAGCCCCGCCACCCGGCCGGGGCCGGCGTTGTACGAGGCGAACGCGAAGAGTCCCTTGTTGAGCGGCGTCATCGGCTCCTTGGCGTAGTACTGGTCGATCATGAAGCGCATGTACTTCACGCCGCCGTGGACGTTCGCCTCGAGCTGGCCGATGTCGCCGACCTTCAGCTCCTTCCCGGTGGCGGGCATGATCTGCATGATCCCGATCGCGCCCACCTGGCTCTTCGCGTTCTGGTCGAGCCCGGACTCCTGGAAGCCCTGCGCGATCATGAGCAGGTGATCGACGTCGTACTTGTCGCCGTACTTGCGGAAGAGGCCGACCACGTCGTTGAACCGGCGGACCTCGTCGGATCCGACCGCGTTCTTCACGAACTTCGGGTCCTTGACGTAGCGGTTGACGACCGAGTTGCCGAACATCGTGCCCTCGGCGTGCCGCTTCACGAAATCGTCGAGCGCCGCCTTGAGCTGCGGGCTGCCCTTGCGCATCAGGAACCCGAGGTCGCCGCCGTCCGCGAGCACCGCGCCCTCGCGTACTTTCAGGTCCTTGAAGACGCGCGACCACATGATCGCCTTGTACCGGTCGACGACGGTCGCGCCGACCAGCCCGGCGTTTACCATCTCCAGGATGTCCTCGGCCTCGAGATCCTCGTCGGCGACGCGGATCTTCACCGCGGGCTTGCGCTCGGACGCCAGGCGCTTGTTGAGCGCCTGGAGATGCTCGAAGTAGCTTGAGGTCTTGCGGACGAACACTTCCTTTCCGGCGAGGTCGTCCAGCGTCGCGATCTCCGGCCCGCCGGGGCCGGTGACGACGATCTCCTTGATGCCGCGCCACAGCGGCTCGGAGAAGTCCACGATCTTCTGCCGCTCGGGCGTCGCGACGAGGTCGGCGATGATCACGTCGCCGTAGCCGTCGACGAGCCGCTGGAGCAGCTCCTCGCGGCCGACGGGAAAGTACAGCACCCGTACCTTGACGTTCTTGGTCTTGAGCTTCTTGTTCAGGTCCTGCTCGAACTGTGTGAGGACATCGTACGAAATGCCGCGGGAGCGGCCGCGCTCTACGTAGTAGAAGGTCTTCGAGAACGGCACGAGCGCGCGGATCACCCGGCGCTGGGTCGTCATCTCCTCGAAGTCGCCCTTCCAGGGGCGGGTGCCGACCTGCAGCTCCCCCTTCGGCTCCGCGGCAGCGGTCGTCGCGGGCTTCTGTTGCGCTGCAGCTGAGCCGGCGAGCGCAGCAAGCAGCAGCGCCGCGCAGGAGAAGGCAAAGGCACGATTCATTCGGAGCTCCCGGGGTCGAGCGCGCCGACCTGCGGCGCGGGCTCACGCGCCGGATTTTACGCGCGGCCCGGAGGCCGCGCGGCTCTACTCCACCGGCGGATCCGCCGGAACGTCCCGGTCCTCGAGCCTGAGCTCCGCGATCTTGCGGGTGATGGTGTTGCGGCCGATGCCGAGCAGGTTCGCCGCCTCGATGCGGCGCCCGCCGGTGTGCACGAGTGCACGGGCGATCAACACCTTCTCGAACTCGCGCGAGAGCACGTCCATGATGTTCGACTCGCCGCGCATCAGCGATTTCTCGACGTGGCGCTGGAGCGCCGCGGTCCAGTCCGCCTCGGCGCCCGCGGCCGCGTCCTCGCGCAGCTCCGGCGGGAGATCGCCGACGTCGACCGTCTGTCCCGGCGCCATTACCGTGAGCCAGTGGGAGAGGTTCTCGAGCTGGCGCACGTTGCCCTGCCAGTCCTGCGCGACGAGGTAGTTCATCGCCGCTTCCGACAGGCGTTTCGGCTCGACGCCGAGGTCCCGCGCGCTCTTGGCGAGAAAATGGCGGGCGAGCAACGGCACGTCCTCGCGCCGCTCGCGCAGGGACGGCAGCCGGAGCCGGATCACGTTGAGGCGGTGGTAGAGGTCCTCGCGGAACGTCCCCTCGCGCACCCGCGACTCGAGGTCCTGGTGGGTGGCTGCGATCACGCGCACGTTCGCGCGGAGCGGCTGATGCCCGCCTACGCGGTAGAAATTGCCGTCGGACAGCACGCGCAAGAGGCGCGTCTGCAGGTCGGGCGCCATGTCGCCGATCTCGTCGAGGAACAGCGTGCCGCCCTCGGCCTGCTCGAACCGGCCGCGGCGCATCGCCTGGGCGCCGGTGAACGCGCCGCGCTCGTGGCCGAAGAGCTCGCTCTCGAGCAGATCCTTCGGCATCGCGGCGGTGTTGATCGCGATGAACGGCTTCGCGGCGCGCGGGCTGTGCCGATGCAGCGCCCGCGCGACCAGTTCCTTGCCGGTGCCCGACTCGCCGGTGATCAGCACGGTGGCGGTCGAGGTGGAGAGCCGCCCGATGGCGCGGAACACCTCCTGCATCGCCGGCGCCTGGCCGAGGATCTCGGGCGAGGCGGTCTCGACCTCCTCGGTCGCGCCCTCGTGCAGGCTCTCGTCGAGCGCGCGGCGGATCAGCTCGACCGCCTGGTCGACGTCGAAGGGCTTCGGCAGGTATTCGAACGCCCCGCCCTGGAAGGCCGCCACCGCCGACTCGAGGTCGGAATAGGCGGTCATGATGATCACCGGCAGCTCGGGATGCTTCTGCTTCACGTTCTGCAGCACCTCGAGCCCCGAGGTGCCCGGCATCCGGATGTCGGACACCAGCACCTGCGGCGTGTCGCTCTCGAGCGCGGTCAGCGCGTCCTGCGCGAGCCCGAACGTCTTGAACGGGATCCCCTCGCGCGTGAGCGCCTTCTCGAACACCCAGCGGATCGAGCGGTCGTCGTCAATCACCCATACCGGCTTCATCGGACACCAACCTGTTCTATCAGTCCTGCGTTTGCGGTTTGCGCGTGAGCGGCAGCGCGATCCCGAACACCGTCCGCCCCGGCTGGCTGTCGCATTCGATCGAGCCGTGGTGGTGCTGCACGAACGTCTGCGCCAGCGTGAGGCCCAGCCCCGTCCCGCCCTCGCGGCCCGACACGAGGGGATGGAACACCCGCTCGCGCAGCTCGGCCGGAATCCCGGGGCCGTTGTCGATCACTTGCAATTCCAGTGCCAGGCGGTGCCGGCGGCGCGCGATCGTGACCGAGCGGGCGATCCGCGTCCGCAGGACGATCTCGGCGGCGCGGTCGGCGGCGCGCGCCCGGGCGCCCGTGCAGGCCTGCGCGGCGTTGCGGACGATGTTGAGCACCGCCTGGATGAGCTGCTCGCGGTCGCCCTCGATCTCGGGGAGGCTCGTGTCGTAGTCGCGCACGATCCGTACGCCCGCCGGGAACTCCGCGAGGATCAGGCTCCGCACCCGTTCGCAGACCTCGTGGACGTTCACCGGGCCGATGTGCGGCGGCCGGTGCGGGGTGAGGAGGCGGTCCATCAGGAGCTGCAGCCGGTCGGCCTCCTTGATGATGACCTGCGTGTACTCGCGCAGATCCGGCCGGTCGAGCTCGCGCTCGAGGAGCTGGGCCGAGCCGCGGAGCCCCCCGAGCGGGTTCTTGATCTCGTGCGCGAGATTGCGGATCAGCTCGCGGTTGGCGACCGCCTGCGTGAGGCTGCGCTCCTCGCGCTCGATGCGCAGCCGCTGGTCGATCGAGCGCAGCTCCAGGACGAGCCGCGCGCGACCGTGCTCGGCCGGCGTCGCGAGGCAGTTGAGGTGCAGCGGGGGCAGGCCGGGGCGCTCGAGGTCGATCGCCTGGTCCCAGAACCCCCAGTTCTTCGCGATCGCGTGGCGGAGCTTCGCGTCGAACTGCCGCACCTGCACGAAGAGATCCGGGAAGCGCTGGCCGGCGAGCTGCCTCGCGGCGGCCTCGAGCAGGTGCTCGGCCGGCGGGTTCACGTAGAGGACGCGGAGCTCCGCATCGAGCACGACGACCGCCGTGCCGAGCAGATCGAGACCGGGGAACGCCGGAGCGTTCATCCGCCGCTCCGGCCGGGGTGCGCCGCCCGACGGCGGCGGGGCCTTACCGCAGCGCCGCGAGCTCCCGCATGAGGGCGGAGACGTTCCGCTCGTGCCGCTCGACCGCATCCTGATAGGGCTTCAGGCGGTCGATGACGCGCTGATAGTTCTTCTCGTCCGCGTTGCGCACCCCTTCCTGCTCGGCAAGCTTCGATCGCGCGTCGGAGAGGCCCTTCTGCTCGGTGTTGAGCTCGTCCTCGAGGATCCGGCGGCGGCCGTCGTCGCGCGACTTCTGCGTGTCCTTGTCGACCCGCGGGAAGTTCGGGGGCGTAGGCGTGGCAGCGGCCGATCGTTGCTGCGCGGGCGGGCCCGAGATCACGGAGACCTCCCGGGTCACGACGATGCACTGCTTGCCCTCGGTCTCTTTCTTGATGTTCGTGTAGTGCGCACGGTGGTCCTGCTCCGTGCATCGCCAGACCGTGCCCGTGCCCTGCTGCTGCGCGTACGCGCCGCCCGCGACGGCCAATGCAGTGCAGGCAAGCCAACGTGTCGCGAGTGCCATGGGAACCGCCTGAAGCGAGGATGGCCTTCAAGTCTAGGCCAAGAGCACTCTGATTACAAAACACTTTTTAGGCCTCCAGGGGCCTATTTCACGCCGCTTGCGCTGGACCGGCGGTCCGGCGGCTCAAAAAAGGACGGGGGCCCGTGCGCCCCCGTCCCGCCATCAGGCCGCTCCGCCTACGAGCTGTAGTACATGTCGAACTCGAGCGGATGCGTGGTCATGCGGAAGCGCGTGACCTCGTCCATCTTGAGCGCCGCGTAGGCGTCGAGCATGTCGTTCGAGAATACGCCGCCGCGGGTCAGGAACTCGCGGTCCTTGTCGAGGTGCTCGAGCGCCATGTCGAGCGACGAGCAGACGTTCGGGACCTTCTTCGCCTCTTCCGGCGGCAGGTGGTACAGGTCCTTGTCGAGCGGATCGCCGGGGTGGATCTTGTTCTGCACGCCGTCGAGGCCGGCCATCAGCATCGCGGCGAACGCAAGGTACGCGTTCGTCGTCGGGTCGGGGAAGCGCACCTCGACCCGGCGGGCCTTGTCGCTGTCGACGTACGGGATGCGGCAGGCCGCCGAGCGGTTGCGTGCCGAGTAGGCGAGGTTGATCGGCGCCTCGAAGCCCGGGACGAGGCGCTTGTACGAGTTCGTGCCCGGATTGGTGATCGCATTCAGCGCCTTGGCGTGCTTGATGATGCCGCCGATGTAGAACAGCGCGAAGTCCGACAGCCCGGCGTAGCCGTTGCCCGCGAAGAGGTTCTTGCCTTCCTTCCAGACCGACTGGTGCACGTGCATGCCCGAGCCGTTGTCGCCGACGACCGGCTTCGGCATGAAGGTCGCGGTCTTGCCGTAGGAGGCCGCGGTCATCCAGACCGTGTACTTGAGGATCTGCATCCAGTCGGCGCGCTGCACGAGCGGCGCGAACCGGGTGCCGATCTCGCACTGGCCGGGCGCCGCCACCTCGTGGTGGTGCACCTCGACCTCGACGCCCTGCTGCTCGAGCGCGAGGCACATCGCGTTGCGGATGTCGAAGAGCGTGTCGGCCGGCGGCACCGGGAAGTAGCCGCCCTTGACCGGCGCACGGTGGCCCATGTTGCCGCCCTCGTAGTCCTCGCCCGAGGACCACGGCGCCTCTTCCGACTTGATCTTCACGCTGCAGCCGGACATGTCGATGTGCCAGGTCACCGAGTCGAAGATGAAGAACTCGGGCTCCGGGCCGAAGTAGGCGGTGTCGCCGATGCCGGTCGACTTGAGGTAGGCCTCGGCCTTCTTCGCGATCGACCGCGGGTCGCGGTCGTAGGGCTTCATGTCGGAGGGATCGACGACGTCGCAGCTCACGTTGAGCACCGGCTCGTCGGTGAACGGGTCGAGCCGCGCGCTCGACGGGTCCGGCATGAGCAGCATGTCGGAGGCTTCGATCCCCTTCCAGCCGGCGATCGACGAGCCGTCGAACGCGTGGCCCTTCTCGAACTTGTCCATCGTGAAGTACTTCGCCGGCACGGATACGTGCTGTTCCTTGCCGCGGGTGTCGGTGAAACGGAAGTCGACGAACTTCACCTCCTTTTCCTTGGCGAGCTTGAGGACTTCGGTGGCAGTCATTGCCATGTTGTTCTCCTATCGGTGTTTGCTAGACGCGATCCCTGAGCGAGACGAAGCTTCGGCTACGTTCGAAAATCTCTGTGCGAGAAACGTGCCATAGATCACACTGGCCGTAGGTCCCTGTGCCGCAAGGAACCGAGGCCATCGAACTGGCTCGTTTCGCACGCTATTGGTGCATCGAGCATTATTCTGCACTAATCAAGTGCTAATCGCTCACGATTGCCCTACTCGTCTGCGGGTCGCCGCGCGGTGAGTCCGCCGTTACACTTGGGAGACTTCCCGCCGCGCGATACGCAACCCATGGAGACACCGAAGCAAATTCTCGATCTGGCCCGCAGCCGCGCGGTCCAGATGGGCCTGCCCTACGCCGGTGCACTGACGCCGGCGGAGGCAGCTGCTCTGCTGCAAGCCGAGCCGGGATCGAAGCTGGTGGACGTGCGGACCCGCGCGGAGTGGGAGTGGGTCGGACGGGTGCCGGGCGCGGTGCTGGTCGAATGGAACGGCTGGCCGGGCGGGGCGCGCAACCCCGATTTCGAGCGCGATTTGCTGGCGAAGGTGCCCGACAAGACCCATCCGGTGCTCTTCATCTGCCGCAGCGGCGGCCGCTCGCATCACGCCGCAATGGCCGCGGCGCAGCTCGGCTACGCGCACGCGCTGAACGTGCTCGAAGGGTTCGAGGGCAACAAGGATCCGAACGGGCACCGCGCGACCGTCGGCGGGTGGAAGGTCGCGGGGCTGCCCTGGGTGCAGAGCTGATTGCCGCGCGCGGAGCGGACCGCCGCACAACGGCGACCCGAAGCAATGGAAAGGTTTCCGGTTCGCGGTGCCGTTCGACTACTCGATGCACAACTTCCTGCTCCGCTACTACGTCGCGGAGCACGGGCTCGACCCGGACACCGACATCCAGATCCGCGTCACGCCGCCGCCGGAGATGGTCGCCAACCTGCGGGCCGGCAACATCGACGGCTTTCTCGGCCCCGATCCGTTCAACCAGCGCGCGGTGTACGACGAGGTCGGCTTCATCCACATGCTGTCGAAAGACCTGTGGGACGGGCACCCGTGCTGCGCGTTCGGCGTATCGGATGGCGTTCATCAGGGAGAACCCGAACACGTTCGCCGCGCTGTACCGCGCGGTGCTGATCGCCGCGCAGATGGCCCGCGATCCGAAGCACCGCTCGCTCGTCGCCAAGGTGATCGCGCCGCCGCAACTATCTCAACCAGCCCGAGACCGTGATCGAGCAGGTGCTCACGGGCAAGTTCGCCGACGGGCTCGGCAACGTGCAGAACGTGCCCGACCGCGCCGACTTCGACCCCTTCCCGTGGCAGTCGATGGCGGTCTGGATGCTCACCCAGATGAAGCGCTGGGGCTACGTCAAGGGCGACGTCAACTACCGCGCGATCGCCGAGCAGGTGTTCCTCGCCACCGACGCGCGCAAGCACATGAGCCAGCTCCAGCATGAAAGCGCCCGCCGACGAGTTACGCGAAGTTCAAGGTGATGGGCAAGGAGTTCGATCCCGCGCGTGCCCGACAAGTACCTCGCGAGCTTCACGATCAGGAAGGCCGCCTGACCCGTGGCGTTCCGCGATGCGCTGAAGGCCGGGACTGCTCTCGCTCCTCTTCCTCGCGTTCCTGCTCGGCGTGCTGGCACGTCGCCACGCTGCCGAAGGAAAAGGCGTCGGCGGCCGAGCGACGAGTACGCCAGGCTGATGGGCAAGGGCGCGCGGAAGTCGCGAAGGCTTCCCCACGCCGGCGCAGCTCGGCGAAACGATGCTCAAGCACCTGCGCGAGCCGTTCTACGACCGCGGCGCGAACGACAAGGGCATCGGCATCCAGCTCGGCTACTCGCTCGCCCGGGTCGCCGCCGGCTACTTGCTCGCGATGCTGGTCGCGATCCCGCTCGGCTTCCTCATCGGGATGTCGCCGCTGCTGCACCGGGCGCTCAACCCGTTCATCCAGGTGCTGAAGCCGATCTCGCCGCTCGCCTGGATGCCGATCGCGCTCTACACGATCAAGGACTCCTCGGTGTCGGGTGTGTTCGTCATCTTCATCTGCTCCATCTGGCCGATGCTCATCAACACCGCCTACGGCGTCGGCGCCGTGCGCCGCGACTGGCTTGCGGTGGCAAAGACGCTCGAGGTCAGACCGCTCCGCAAGGCGTTCCAGGTGATTCTGCCCGGCCGCCGCCCCGACCATCCTGACCGGGATGCGGATCTCCATCGGCATCGCGTGGCTGGTGATCGTCGCCGCGGAGATGCTGGTCGGCGGCACCGGCATCGGCTACTTCGTCTGGAACGAGTGGAACAACCTGAACCTCACCAACGTGATCTTCGCGATCCTGGTGATCGGCGTGGTCGGGATGCTGCTCGACTTCATGTTCGGACGGCTGCAGCGGCTCGTCACCTATGTTGAATGAGGTCGAATGAGCTTCCTGCAGGTCCAGGGGCTGAAGAAGGTCTTCGCCGGCTCGGGTGGCAAGCCGCGACGCCGTCGTGTTCGACGACGTCCACTTCGGCATCGAGCGCGGCGAGTTCGTCTGCATCATCGGCCACTCGGGCTGCGGCAAGACGACCATCCTCAACGTCCTGGCGGGGCTCGAGCAGCCCACCTCGGGGCTCGCGATCATGGACAACCGCGAGATCGCCGGGCCGAGCCTCGACCGCGGCGTGGTGTTCCAGGGCCACGCGCTCATGCCGTGGTTCTCGGTGATGAAGAACATCGCGTTCGCGGTGCGCTCGCGCTGGCCGGAGTGGAACGCCGAGAAGGTCCGCTCGCACAGCCAGACCTTCATCGACATGGTCGGGCTGACCGGGGCCGAGCACAAGAAGCCGGCCGAGCTCTCCGGCGGGATGAAGCAGCGCGTCGGCATCGCCCGCGCGTTCGCGATCCAGCCGAAGATGCTGCTGCTCGACGAGCCGTTCGCGTAGAATCCGGGCTCGTTTCTCCTGACGAGCCCACATGCTGAACCCCACCCGAGGCACGCGCGGCATGGCGGTCGCGCCGCACGCGCTCGCCTCCCAGTCCGCGCTCGCGGTCCTGCGCGAAGGCGGCAACGCGGTCGAGGCGATGATCGCCGCCGCCGCGACGATCGCGGTCGTGTACCCGCACATGAACTCGATCGGCGGCGACTCGTTCTGGCTCGTGCACGTGCCGGGGCGCGAGCCGCAGGGCATCGACGCCTGCGGCGCGGCGGCGCAGGCGGCATCGATTCGGCTGGTACGCGGAGCGCGGCATCAAGGGCGCGATCCCGTTCCGCGGCGGCATCGCGGCCAACACCGTCGCCGGCACGATCTCGGGCTGGGCGCTTGCGTACGAGATGAGTCGCGAGCTCGGCGGCAAGCTGCCGCTCTCGCGCCTGCTCGCGGATGCGATCCACTACGGCAGGACCGGGATCCCGGTGACGCGCAGCCAGCACGTGAACACCACCATGAAGCGGAAGGAGCTCGAGCCGCAGCCGGGGTTCGCCGAGGCGTTCCTTCCCGGCGGCGACGTCCCGGCCACCGGGGCGCTCTTCTTCCAGCCGAAGCTCGCCGCGACGCTCGAGCAGCTCGCGCGCGCGGGGCTCGGCGACTTCTACCGCGGCGAGCTCGCGCGCTCGATCGCTCCGGACCTCGCCGCGGCCGGATCACCCATCACGCTGACCGACCTCGAAGCGCACACGGCGCAGCGCCGTACGCCGCTCGTGCTGGAGCATTCCCTCGGCAGAGTCTTCAACATGCCGCCGCCGACGCAAGGCGCGATCTCGCTTGCGATCCTCGGCCAGCTCGACCGGCTCGGGATCGCCGGGCTCGACCCGGTCGGCGCGGACTTCGTGCATCTCGCGGTCGAGGCGACCAAGCGGGCGTTCCGCGAGATCCGCGACCAGCACATCACCGATCCGGCGTACATGAAGGTCGACGCGCAGTCGCTCCTCGCGCCGGCGAAGCTCGACGAGCTCGCCGGCGGCGTCGCGCGCGACCGCGCGGCGCCGTGGGGCCAGGGCAAGCCGCCCTCCGACACGATCTGGATGGGCGTCGTCGACGGCGCCGGCCGCGCGGTGAGCTTCATCCAGAGCGTCTATCACGAGTTCGGCGCCGGCATCGTGCTGAAGTCGAGCGGCATCTGCTGGCAGAACCGCGGCTGCTCGTTCAGCCTGAGCGAGGGCGCGCTCAACGCGCTCAAGCCGGGGCGCAAGCCCTTCCACACGCTCAATCCCGCGATGGCGCTCGCGCAGGACGGCCGCACGATGGTCTACGGCAACATGGGCGGCGACGGCCAGCCGCAGACGCAGAGCGCGGTGTTCAGCCGCACGCTCGTGCACGGCATGAGCCCGCAGGCGGCGATCGAGGCGCCGAGATGGCTCCTCGGCCGCACCTGGGGCCAGACGAGCGATACGCTCAAGCTCGAGTCGCGCTTCGCGCCGGAGGTCGTGGCCGAGCTGCGCCGCCGCGGCCACGACGTGGAGATCGTTCAAGCCCTACGACGAGATCGTCGGTCACGCCGGGTGCGTCGTCCGCCATCCGGACGGCACGTTCGAAGGCGGCGCCGACCCGCGCTCGGACGGTTCAGTGGCGGCTTACTGAGGAGGAGGATCGAAGATGAAAGGCGTCGTCTTTCCGGGCGAGCGCAAGCTCGAGATCCGCGAGTTCCCCGATCCCACGCCGGGTCCCGGCGAGGTCGTGCTCGAGATCAAGGCCTCGGGCATGTGCGGCAGCGACCTCAAGTTCTACCGCGCCGTCGGTGGTCCCGCCGCGCTCGGCCTGGGCAAGACGAGCGGGCCGATCATCGCCGGGCACGAGCCCTGCGGCGTGGTCGCCGCGATCGGGCCGGGCGTGTCGGAGCGCCAGGCGAAGGTCGGCATGCGCGTCATGCAGCATCACTACCGCGGCTGCGGCGTCTGCGAGCATTGCTCGACCGGCTGGATGCAGCTCTGCGTCGAGGGCGTCGCCGAGGTCTACGGCGTGACCGGCCACGGCGCGCACGCGAAGTACATGAAGTGCCCGGCGCGGACGCTGGTGCCGCTGCCGGACGCGCTCTCGTTCGAGGCGGGCGCGGCGATCTCCTGCGGCACCGGCACCGCCTGGGGCGCGCTGCACCGGCTCGGCCTGCAGGGCGACCACACGATCGCGATCTTCGGCCAGGGGCCGGTCGGCCTGTCGGCGACGCAGCTCGCCGCCGCGATGGGCGCGCGGGTAATCGCGCTCGACGTGAGCGACGAGCGCCTCGCCCGCGCGAAGGAGCTCGGCGCGGACGTGCTCATCAACCCGAAGGCGACGCCCGAGGTCGTGCCGGCGATCAAGGAGCTGACCCACGGCCGCGGCGCGCATCTCTGCCTCGAGGCGTCCTCCTCGCCGCAGGCGCGGGCCCAGGCGGTGCGCGCGGTGCGCACGTGGGGCAAGGTCTGCTACGTCGGCGAAGGCGACAGCGTGACGCTCGACGTCAGCCCCGATCTGCTGCGCCGGCAGGTGACGCTGATCGGGTCATGGACGTTTTCGACCGTCGGGCAGGCCGAGTGCGCGCAGTTCATCGCCGATCGCGGCATCGACGTCGACCGCCTGTTCACCCATCACTGGCGGCTCGAGCAGGCAGAGGAAGCCTACAAGCTGTTCGACGCGCAGACCGCGGGGAAAGGCGTCATTCACCCTTCCTGAGTCAACCGGCGGACCAGTTCACGAGCCCGGTCCAGGCGGTCAGGAGGACGATCACGCCGAACGCGATCCGGTACCAGGCGAACGGCTTGAAGTCGTGGGTGGCGACGTAGCGGATCAGCCACCGGACGCAGACGAACGCCGACACGAAGGCGGCGACCAGCCCCACCGCCAGCATCTCGAGGTCGGCGCCGGAGAGTGCGGCGCGATTCTTGTAGAGATCGTACGCGCCGGCGGCGACCAGGGTCGGTACGGCGAGGAAGAACGAGAACTCGGTCGCCGCCTTCCGCGACAGGCCGAACAGCATCGCGCCGATGATCGTCGCGCCCGAGCGCGACGTGCCGGGGATGAGCGCGAAGCACTGCGCGAACCCCACCTTCAGCGCATCGCGCCAGGTCATGTCGTCGACGCTCTCGATCCGCGCGTGGCGCGACCGCCGCTCCACCCAGAGGATCACGAACGCGCCGACGATGAACGCGGTCGCCACCGGCACCGGCCGGAAGAGATGCGCCTTGATCAGGCCGCCGAACAGCAACCCGAGGACCGCGGCCGGGATGAACGCAACGACCAGGTTTGCGACGAAGCGCTGCGACGCGCGGTCCGAGGCGAGGCCCGCCGCCACGCCGAGGAACTTCGCGCGGTACTCCCACACCACCGCGAGCATCGCGCCGGTCTGGATCGCGAGGTTGAAGGTCTTCGCCTTCTCGCCGTCGAAGCCGAGGAGGTCGGCGGCGAGGATCAGGTGGCCGGTGCTCGAGACCGGGAGGAACTCGGTGAGGCCCTCGACGACGCCGAGCACGAGGGCCTTGAAGAGGAGTGCAACGTCCATGCGGCCGGCATTCTACCGGCCGGGGGCGCTACCATCCCGCCGCCATGGACCTCTGGCGGCAGATCGACCTCTACTGCGAGCGCACCGACCCGGGGTTCTGGTCGGAACCGGCGAACGCAATCACGAACGCGGCGTTCCTCCTCGCCGCGGCGGTCGTCTGGCGGCGGGCCGTCGGCGCGCAACCGCCGCATGCGCGCGACGCCCGCGTGCTCGCGACGCTGATAGGGCTGATCGGCGCCGGGAGCTTTCTCTTCCACACGCTCGCCACCGTCTGGGCGGCGTGGCTGGATCAGGGCGCGATCGCCCTGTACATCTATGTGTTCCTGTGGCTCTTCCTCGTGCGGATCGCGGGGCTCCCCTGGTGGGGGGCGCTTGGCGGGCTGGGGGTATTCGCGGTGGCGAGCCGGGCACTCACCGCGCCGTTCCCGCCGGGGAGCTTCAACGGCTCGTACGCTTACTTCCCGGCCCTCGTCGCGCTCGCGCTGCTGGCCGCGTACGCCTGGCGGCGCCGGCACGGGGGAGCCGCGAGACTCGCGGCGGCCACCGGCGTGTTCGTCATCGCGATCGTCCTCCGCAGCGTCGATCAGACGATCTGCGAGGCCTGGCCGCTCGGGACGCACTTCGCATGGCACTGCTTGATCGCCTGCGTGGCCTATCTGACCGCGACGGCGCTCCCGGCGTCCGCGCAGCGAGCCGCCTAGCTTCGTCAGCTCAGGCGAGGCGGGCGGCGCGGTCTCTGGGTCACGACCGAGCGGCCGAGTCCAACTGGCTGTTGGGCGGTTGCCGGGAAAACGACACCCGCCCGCGAGCGCCGCGGCGAGGACCTTGCGGATGGGGCCTCCGGCGGGGACCGGAGTCGGGGGCGCTACGGTTTGGCGATCGGCCCGAAGCCGAGCCCAGGGAGGAGCAGCGTGCCCAGGGTCGGAAGGCGGCGCTTCGGGTCGCCCTCGGCCGCGGCGGCCCGGACGCTCTCCGCCGGGGAGAGCACCCGGCGCGCGAACGGCGACAGGACGACAGTACGCTCCCGCAACTCGGCCGGCACGTTGTACTCGGCCCACTCGTGGAGGTTGATGTCGTCGATCATGTCCGCTCGCCCGCCGTCTCGTCCTTCTTGGTCGGACCGCGCGCGCGATCCTTTCGTTCCCGTTCACTATAGGCGCCGAATGTGGCGGCGACTGTGAAGGATTGTGACAGCGCACTGGCATTTCTCACAACGCAGCACACTGGCGATCGGATGACACTGTCCTGAAGGCGCCGATAGAGCAAGGACGAGCCCCCTTCCCGGGCTCCCAGTACCGTTCGCATACCGGCCACGAAGGGGATACGCGTCCCTAGGCCGCCCGCCTCCCCTCGTGGGTAGCCGCGAGCGAGGGCGACCGAGCCCCGGTCCGATCGATCAAGCCCCGGGCCGGAAGACCAGGAAATACTGATTGGGCAGGAAGCGATGCTCCTGCGTGAGGCTGTAGCCGGCGCCCTTGAGCTCGGCGATCACGCTCTCGGGCGCGATGCGCGCCGCTCTCGGCGGACCTTCCGGCGAGTCCACGCGGAAGTCGATGATCGCGATGCGGCCGCCTGGCTTGAGCGAAGCGCGCAATTTGCGGAGATAGCTCGCGCGATCTTCGATGTGGTGAAAGACGTCCACCATCAGGATCAGGTCCGCTTTCTCGGGCAGTCGCGCGTCGTCGGGCGCACCGGCCACCGCAACGACGTTTGCGAGATGCTCGCGCTTTGCACGTTCGGCGAGGTACCTGACCATGTCGGGCTCGACGTCCACTGCGTACACGCGACCCTTGGGTACCATGTTCGCGAGCCGCACCGCGAAGTAGCCCGTGCCCGCGCCGATGTCGGCAATTACGGCAGCGGGCCCGGGGGCGAGCGCCTGGATGACTTCGTGCGGTTTCTGCCATGCGTCGCGCGTCGGATCGTCGAGGACGTGCGCCCATTGCTCCGCCCCGCTGAAGCTGTGCTGGTGGCTGGCGGGGGACTGGGCTGCCGCGGCTGCGAGAAGTCCCGCGAAGCCGAGGAGAGCGAGTGCGAATGTGGGCAAGGCGCTTCGAATCATCGTGTCATATCCCGTGGATCGTCGACGAGACGCATCGGGCGGATATTCTCTCCCCAATGCGTTCCCGGACAGAGTTAATGAGCGGGCGCGGCCGAAGGCGGCGCAAAGCTCGGGCCGAAGCCGGCGCGCCCACGCCCCATGGCCGCCTGCGCGCTGCGCATCATCGCAAGCCTCCCGTCCCGGACGAGCTCGCTCACTTCCGCCGCGTGCGCCTGGAGCGCAGCGACGACTGCGGGGTCGCTGGAGGTCTGGGTCATGATCGAGCCCTTGTCGGTCGTCTCGATCACCGTCTTGATCTTGTCCTTGTTCTGGAACAGCACGGGAATCGTCGGGCTGAACAGGTTGAACTCCCGTCCCTCGTTGAGCCGCTTCTCCATGCTCGCGACGTGCGCCTTCACGGCCTGCGCGACCTGCGAGTCGTCCGACTCGGTGACGGTCTTGATGCCGTCGGGCAGGTTGGTCACCGTGCGCTTGATCCGGTCATGATTCAGGATCAGATCGTGGACGAGATGCATGTCGGCCGCGAACGCGTCGTCGTGCTGCGCACCTCCGGCCAGTCGGGCCATGCGCATCGGCCGGGCCCGCGGGTCCAGCCCCGTGCATCATGCCCGGCCCCATTCCGCGCATCATCGGTGGGCCCATTTCCCCCGTCATTCCAGGGCCCATGCCGCCGGGTCCCATGCCGCTCATCATCCCCGGTCCCATCCCGCCGGGATGGGCGAAGGTGACGGCTACCGCCAGACCGAGCCCCAACGACGCAACCATTCCGAGTGCGATCTTGCTCGAACGTTTCATTTCGATCTCCAGATGACTTGATGGCGGCCCGACGGGGCGGGTGATCCCGCCCCATCACGTCGAATCACCGACACGCCAACGAGCGCTTTCTTCCATTTCCTTGATCCGTTCGACGTACTCATTTCCGCTTCCTTTCCTTCGCCAGTGTCCGTGTCGCCGGCCAGACGGCCGGTCCAGGGCGCAGCGCCATTGCCGCAGCCGATGGGTGTCATTAAACAGTGGCGATGTAAGCTCAACGTTTCGGCAGACGGCCGTTTTCGCAACGCCACGTCACGTCCCCGCCGCCGTTACGCTGCGTTACAAGGAACGGCCGGAACGACTCGCCCGGCCACGTATATAAGGGCCTGTGGACACGCCCGATCGAATCCTCATCGTCGACGATGATCCGGAGATTCGCGCGCTCCTCGTCGACTACCTCACGAAGAATGGCTTCGCGGCCGAGGCGGTGGCCGACGGGCGGGCGATGTGGGCTTGGCTCGCCCGGCACCGCTCCGACCTGATCGTGCTCGACCTCATGCTGCCTGGCGCCGATGGCCTCGCCTTGTGTCGCGACCTGCGGGCAAACCGGGAGTCGGCGCGCGTGCCCGTCCTGATGCTCACCGCGCGCGGGGAGGACGTCGACCGGATCGTGGGTCTGGAAATGGGCGCCGACGACTACCTGGTCAAGCCCTTCGTTCCGCGGGAGCTTCTGGCGCGAATCCGCAATGTGCTGCGTCGGACGCGGATGCTCCCGCCGAATGTCGAGCCCGAGCCAACCCGCTGCCTCGTCTTCGCCGGCTGGGCGCTGGACACCGCAACGCGGCTCCTCCTCTCGCCGCAGGGGCTCGCAACGCCGCTGTCGGGCGGCGAGTATCGCCTTCTCCGGCTCTTCCTCGACCATCCGAACCGCGTGCTGACCCGCGACCAGATCATGGACGCGTTGCACGGCCGCGAAGCCGAACCGGTCGATCGCGCCATCGACGTGCAGGTGAGCCGGCTGCGGCAGCGCGTCGGCGACGACGGGAAGGAGCCGCAGCTCATCAAGACCGTCCGCGGGCAAGGCTACGTGCTGGCCGCGGTCGTGGAGCGCCGCGCGTCATGCGACTGACGACCGGGCTGCTTCCTGCGAGCTTGTTCGGCCAGGTGACGCTCATCCTGGTGGTCGGGCTGGTCGCGGCCCAGCTTGGCAGCATCTGGCTCCATCGCGGGGCGGGTGAGATGGCGTTCGCGCACGACTACTTCGCGCGCGTCGCGAACCGCGTAGTTGCGGAAGCCGACGCGCTCAGCGGCCTGCCTGCGGGCGAACGCGCGGCGTACGCGCGTGCCGCGTCCGACGCAGAGCTCGTCGTCGAGACCGGTGTGGCGAACGCGCCCGCCGAGGCCGGCTGGGTTCCGCCGCCCTTCGCCCGGGCGCTCGGCGAGCAGCTCGGCGGCGGATACGAATTTCGGGCGGACGCTCCGGGCGGACGGGGTCCGCCGCTACGGGGCCTGACGGTCGACGTACGCCTGAAGGATGGCACTTGGGCGCGCTTCCGCGCCGCGCCCATGCGCATCCCGCGCGAGCCCTCGTCCCTGCTCTTCTATCTGGGACTCATGCTCTCGGTCGTTGCCGCGGTCGTGCTTTTCGCCGTGAGGAGCATCACACGGCCCCTGCGCGTCCTCGGCGATGCGGCGCGCAGCCTCGGCGAAGACCTCGCGCGGCCCCCGCTCCCCGAAGAGGGACCGCGCGAGGCGCGCGAGGCCGCGCGTGCATTCAACGAGATGCAGGCTCGTCTGCGTGGCATGGTGGACCAGCGCACACGGGCGCTATCGGCCATGTCCCATGACCTGCGCACGCCGATCACGCGCCTGCGGCTGCGTTCGGAGATGCTCGAGGACCAGGCGCTACGAGGAAAGCTGCAGGCGGACCTCGACGACATGCAACGCCTCGTGGACGTGACGCTCGACTACCTGCGCGGGCTCAAGGAGGCGGAGCCGATCCACCGCGTCGACGTGAACGGCCTGGCGGCGGGTCTCGCCGACGACTTCGCGTCGATGGGCCGCCCGATCGAAGTCCTCGGTCGAGCCGAGTCGCCTTTCGAGGGCCGGCCGCTCGCGTTGCGCCGCGCCTTGACCAACCTCCTCGAGAACGCGCTGACCTACGGCGGCAAGGCGACGGTCCGAATCGAGGACAGCCTGGGGTCCCTCCGCCTCATCGTCGAGGACGAGGGTCCGGGAATTCCCGAAAGCGATCTCACACGCGTCGTCGAGCCGTTCGAGCGCCTGGAGGAGTCACGCAACCGCGGGACTGGCGGCGTCGGGCTGGGGCTGTCCATCGCACGCGACATCGCGGCGAGCCACGGCGGTGCGCTGCGGCTCGAGAATCGGGTTCCGCGCGGCCTGCGTGCGATCCTGGAGCTGCCGCGGCGCGCGCAGCGGTGAGAGGAGTGACGTGGCGCACGCGGCGTATCGATTCGCCGCCAGGGCGGCCCCAGTTGACTATGGCGACGCGGTGGCAAGGCGCATCGGTCTCCTCGATGTTGTGCGTAGTCAGGAAAACTGTCGCTCCCCGAGCAACGCGTGACCCGTCCTTCTCCCTTTCTACCCCCCGCCGGCGGTCGCAGTCAGGGAAGCACGAAGACCGGTGCGAACCCGCCGCCGGCAGAGCGGAAATTCGTCGTCTGACCGCGCCAGAGCCGGGCTGCGAGGAGCTGCACCTCTCCCGCATAGGCGTAGTTCCGCACGTCGAACTTGAGCGGTGCGTCGTCGTCGGTACGCCGCGATGCGCTCGGTCGGTGGCACGAGCGACTGCGCGACGTAGCCGCCGGCGACGATCTCCTCGAACACGCGCCGCGTCAGCTTATCGCCGCGGTAGGCGCCGCGGCTCCCGTAGCCGGCATACGGCTTGAAGAAGAGGCGCTTCCGACCGGCCCATAGGCGCTCCGCGTCGCCCGCGCGCACGATCTCGGTCCGGGGCACTGCGCCCAGCGAGCGTCCCGATCGCGGCGCCGGAGCCCCGAAGCTCCGGAGCGCCGCCTCGTCGCCCAGGAGCACGAGGTTCCGCTTGTCGGCGAAGAGGGCGTGTGCCCGGGGATGCGGCGTGACGACCGCGGCACCGTTCAGGTAGGCCGCTCGAAGCGTGGCGTGGCCCGGCGCCTCGAGCGCGAAGTCGGTGAGCCGGTTGTAGACGAGATCGACCGGCTCGCGATCGAGATACCAGCACGCCGTCGCGGTATTCGAGCGCGGCGGGGTCGGCGACGAACGCGCGCACCCCGAACCGCTCGAACAGGCGCGCGAACAGCAGGAACTCGGGGTACAGGTACTGGCCCGGCGGATCGTCATCGACGATCGCCACCGTCCGCGGTGCGCCGGCGCGTCCGGCCGCACGCCATTCCGCGATGAACATCGCCCACAGCCGCCGCTCCAGCGCGGCGAGGGACTGCCCGCCGTGCATCACGGACCGCACCTCGTCGCAACAGGCGCGCTGCGCTTCGGCGAGCATCGCGGCGAGCAGGGCGCCGCCGGCGTTCGTGTTGATCTCGATGAGCTTCGGTCCGTCGGCGGACAGATGGAAGTCGAGCCCGGCGAAGACTCCGCGCGCGCCCGGATCGTGGCGCGCGATCTCCGGCGCGTACGCGAGCACCGCCTCGCGATACGCGGGGAGCGCGACCACCGTCTCGAGCGCCGCCGTCACCGCCGCCATGCGCTCGGCGTGCTCGCGGCGGATATAGACGGGAAGCGCCGAGAACAGGTGAGGATGCGTCTCGACCAGTGAACCGGGGAGCCGATCGGCCTCGAGCCCCTCCTCCACCTCGCCGCGCAACGTCGCGAGGTCGACGCCCTCGCAGCGGCAGGCCTCGTTCAGGGCCTCTGCATTCGGAGCGTCGCCGATGCACGGGCTGCCCGTGTCGATCGACGCGGGGCGAGCCGCAGCCGCAGGTACCGCTTCGTCCAGCATCCGGGCAATCCTCAGTATTTTCGTCGGCCGCCCCCGCTGAGAGGCCTCTAGCCTTGAGAGTGTTGACAACCGCAGATAGTTCAATGATTATTGAATCATGGAAACGTTAATGGCGACAAGGCTTCTTTCTGCGCTCTCGCACGAGCATCGGCTCGGGGTGTTCCGCCTCCTGGTACAGGCAGGGCCGCAGGGCCGCCCCGCGGGCGAGATCGCGGCCGAGCTGGAACTCGCCGCGCCGACGCTCTCCTTCCATCTCGCCCAGCTCTCGAATGCCGGTCTCCTCCGCGCGCGTCAGGACGGCCGGTTCATCTACTACAGCGCCGATTTCGACGCGATGAACTCGCTCGTCGCGTTCCTCACCGAGGACTGCTGCGGCGGCAACCCGTGCGGCCCGCAGCCCGTGGCCTGCGCGCCCGCGCGGAAAGCCGCGAAGCGTTGACGCGATCCGCGCTGCGTCGGGTCGGCCGGAAGCGGTAGCTCCATTCAAAGAGACAGTCGTGGCCGAACGCCCGCTCAACGTGCTGTTCCTCTGTACCCACAACTCGGCGCGCAGCGTGCTCGCCGAGGCGCTTCTGAACCGGCTCGGCCGTGGCCGCTTCGAGGCCCATAGCGCCGGTAGCCACCCGTCGGGCAGGGTGAACCCATTCGCACTCGAATTGCTGGCGCGCAACCGGCTCCCCACCGAGGGCTTGCGCAGCAAAGGCTGGGAGGAGTTCGCGCGCCCCGATGCGCCGCCGCTCGATTTCGTCTTCACCGTATGCGACCAGGCCGCCGGAGAGGTGTGCCCGATCTGGCCGGGTCAGCCGGTAAGCGCGCACTGGGGCATCAAGGATCCGGCGGCGGTCCAGGGAAGCGATGACGAGAAGCGCAAGGCGTTCTTCAATGCATACAACCAGCTTCAGAACCGCCTCTCCGTCTTCGTCAGCCTCCCGCTCGAGAAACTCGATCGTCTCGCTCTGAAGGACAAGCTCGACGAGATCGGGCGCCTGCGGGAAAAGGGCGAATAGGACGTGACGACCACCGGTGAGGCCGCGACGGCGCCCGCCCAGCCGGCCGCCTCCGCGCTCGGATTCTTCGAGCGCTGGCTGACCGTCTGGGTGGCGGTGTGCATCGTGGTAGGCGTCGCGCTCGGCCAGATCTTCCCGACGCCGGTCCAGGCGCTCGGGCGGATGGAGATCGCGAAGGTCAACATCCCGGTCGGTCTGCTCATCTGGGTGATGATCATCCCGATGCTGCTGAAGATCGACTTCGGCGCATTGCACGAGGTGCGGCGGCACTGGCGCGGCGTGGGCGTCACCCTGTTCGTCAACTGGGCGGTCAAGCCCTTCTCGATGGCGTTCCTCGCCTGGCTATTCCTCCGGCATCTCTTCCGGCCGTACCTCCCGGCCGAGCAGATCGACAGCTACATCGCCGGGCTCATCCTGCTCGCGGCCGCGCCCTGCACCGCCATGGTCTTCGTCTGGAGCAACCTGTCCGACGGCGAGCCGAACTTCACGCTCACGCAGGTGGCGCTGAACGACGCCATCATGGTGGTCGCGTTCGCGCCGATCGTCGCGCTCCTCCTCGGCGTCGCGTCGATCACGATTCCCTGGCAGACGCTGTTCATCTCGGTGGTGATGTACATCGTGATCCCGCTGGCGATCGCGCAAGCGTGGCGGAAGGCGCTGCTCGCGCGCGGCGAGGCCGCCTATCGGGTCACGCTGCAGCGCATCCAGCCGTGGTCGCTCGCCGCGCTGCTCACGACCCTGGTGCTGCTGTTCGCGTTCCAGGGGCGCGCGATCCTCGAGCAGCCGTTCGTGATTGCGCTCCTCGCGGTGCCGATCCTGATCCAGGTGTTCTTAAACTCGGGGCTTGCGTATCTGCTCAACCGTCGCCTCGGCGTGGCGCATTGCGTCGCCGGGCCCTCGGCGCTCATCGGGGCGTCGAACTTCTTCGAGCTCGCGGTCGCGGCCGCGATCAGCCTGTTCGGATTCGAGTCGGGCGCCGCGCTGGCGACGGTGGTCGGGGTGCTGATCGAGGTGCCGGTGATGCTGCTCGTCGTGCGTGTCGTCAACCGCACCAAGGGCTGGTACGAGTCGCACCCCGCCCAGGGCGCGGGCGCGCCGAATCCCTAGCTCAGGTTGCGCACGAGCCGCTCGACGATCGCGCGCAGCTCGGCCACTTCCGCCTTGAGCGCGGCGAACTCGGCCGCGTCGACGTCTCGCCCGCCGGGAGCGCGGCGGCGCGCGCCGGCTCGGCCGGCGGCGCCTCGACCGACCCGGAAAGGAGATGCGCCCAGCCGCTGCTCGCGCGAGCCGGCTTGCCGGGGAAGCTGCACGGCGAGCGGACCGCCGGCCGACTTCGGCGCGCGCGGCCAGCGCCTGCAGTACGGCTTCGATGGCGCCGAGATCGGGGAAGCGATGCAGGCGGTCGGTGCCGGTCCGCAGCTCGCCGGGCGTCTGCGGCCCGCGCAGCATGAGGGCAGCGACGAGCGCGACGCCGGCATCGTCGAGGTGAAGCACGCGCCCGACGTTGTGCGCGTACCGCATCACCCGCGAGCCGCTCGACTCGATGACGAGCGAGAGCGGGCGGAGCGCGTCGATGGCGGCCTGGACCTCGCGCTCGGTCGCCTGCATGACCGGGTCGCGGTTGTTCTTCTGGTTGCAGCCGAGCGCCAGGGCGTTGAGGGAGAGCGGATAGGTGTCGGGAACCGTCCGCTCCTTCTCGACCAGCACGCCGAGGACCCGCGTCTCGAGCGCCGAGAGCGCGGGCAGCATGCGCGTTGCGTCCGCGCGCAGGGTCAGCCGATCCCGAACCGCCGGGAGAGGTCGTCCACGCTCGCGGTCAGCATGTCGAGGTCGGGCACCTGGCCGTTCGGCGTCACCCGGTCGACGACCTCGGGCAGGAGCTGCGACAGGCCCGCCGAGGCGTCCTGCTCCGACAGGCCCGACTGACGGGCGATCGCCGCCAGACCGTCCTGGCCGAAGATCTGGCCGATCACGTCGGCCGGGATCGGCTGGTTCTGGCCGGTGCCGACCCAGGAGCTCGCCTGCTCGCCGTAGCCCACCCGCTGGAACTGCTCGAGCAGGCCGCCGAGCCCGCCCATGCCGCCCATCCCGCCGCCGGCGCCACCCCCACCGCCGAGGATCTGGCCGAGGATGTCGCCCATCCCGCCGCCGCCGCGCGGCGCGCCGCCGCCGCCGCCGCCGAGAACCTGGCCCAGGATGTCGCCGAGCCCGCCGCCGCCCGGCTCATCCCGGCCTGCTGCGTACCGCCGCCGCCCCGGTTCGCGAGCATGGCGAGCACGACCGGCAGCAGGGCCATCATGATGCCGCCCATGCCCCCGCCGCCCGCCTGAGCCGGTGCCGGCGCCTGCCGGGGCTGCCCGCCCCTGCTACCCATGCCACCCATGCCCCCCTGGGGGGACGTCGCGCTGGCGAGAAGATCCTCGAGAATGCCCATAGCCACCTCCGTTGCCGTCGAATCGCCGGGCGTCCACGCCCGGGCTGCTCACACTATAGCGACCGCTCGTGACGGCTGCTCAGGCCTTGCGGTAGATCTCCGCCCCCTGCTCGACGAACTCCTTCGCCTTCTCGGCCATCCCCTTCGTCAGCGCGTCCGACTCGCTCACGCCGATCTTCGCGGCGTAATCGCGCACGTCCTGGGTGATCTTCATCGAGCAGAAGTGCGGTCCGCACATCGAGCAGAAGTGCGCGAGCTTCGCGCCCTCCTGCGGCAGCGTCTCGTCGTGGAACTGCTTCGCCGTGTCCGGGTCGAGGCCGAGGTTGAACTGGTCCTCCCAGCGGAACTCGAACCGCGCCTTCGACAGCGCGTTGTCGCGGATCTGCGCGCCGGGATGGCCCTTCGCGAGATCGGCGGCATGCGCGGCGATCTTGTACGCGATGATGCCGTCCTTCACGTCCTTCTTGTCCGGCAGGCCGAGGTGCTCCTTCGGCGTGACGTAGCAGAGCATCGCGGTGCCGTACCAGCCGATCATCGCCGCGCCGATCGCGCTGGTGATGTGGTCGTAGCCGGGCGCGATGTCGGTCGTGAGCGGTCCGAGCGTGTAGAACGGCGCTTCGTGGCAATCGCGCGAGCTCGAGCTCCATGTTCTCCTTGATGAGCTGCATCGGGACGTGGCCGGGGCCTTCGATCATCACCTGGCAGTCGTGCTCCCAGGCGACCTTCGTGAGCTCGCCCAGCGTGCGCAGCTCCGCGAGCTGCGCCTCGTCGTTTGCGTCGTAGATCGAGCCCGGACGCAGGCCGTCGCCGAGCGAGAACGAGACGTCGTACGCGCGCATGATTTCGCAGATTTCGGCGAAGCGCGTGTAGAGGAAGCTCTCCTCGTGGTGCGCGAGGCACCACTTCGCCATGATCGAGCCGCCGCGCGAGACGATGCCGGTCATCCGCTTCGCGGTGAGCGGGATGTAGGGCAGGCGCACCCCGGCGTGGATGGTGAAGTAGTCGACGCCCTGCTCCGCCTGCTCGATCAGCGTGTCGCGGTAGATCTCCCAGGTGAGCGCTTCCGCCCGGCCGTTCACCTTCTCGAGCGCCTGGTAGATCGGCACCGTGCCGATCGGCACCGGCGAGTTGCGGATGATCCACTCGCGCGTCTCGTGGATGTTCCGCCCGGTCGAGAGGTCCATGACCGTGTCGGCGCCCCAGCGGATCGCCCAGGTCATCTTGTCCACTTCCTCGGCGATGCCCGAGGTCACCGCCGAGTTGCCGATGTTGGCGTTGATCTTGGTGAGGAAGTTGCGGCCGATGATCATCGGCTCGCTCTCCGGGATGGTTCACGTTCGCCGGGATGATCGCGCGGCCGCGCGCCACCTCGTCGCGCACGAACTCGGGCGTGATCTCGGCCGACTCGCTGGAAAATGCGGCGGCGCCGAACGACTGGCCGCGGTGCTGCCGGCCGATCAGCTCGGCCATCTTCGCGCCGGTCGGGCCGGCGGCGCGCAGGCTGTCGAGGTACTCCTTCCGCCGGACGTTCTCGCGGATCGCGATGTACTCCATCTCGGGCGTGACGACGCCGCGGCGCGCGTAGTGCATCTGCGTGACGGCGAGCCCCTTCTTCGCCAGCCGCGGCCGGCGCTTCAGATCGAAGCGCATCTCGGCGAGCTTCGGATCGTCGAGCCGTTCGCGGCCGTATGCCGACGTGGGCCCGCCGAGCTCCTCGGTGTCGCCGCGCTCGGCGATCCACTTGCCGCGCGAGCGCGCGAGCCCCTGGCGGATGTCGATCCGGACCTCGGGGTCGGTGTACGGCCCCGAGGTGTCGTAGACGAAGATCGGCGGATTCTTCTCGGCGCCGAAGCTCGCAGGGGTGTCGGCCTGCGCGATTTCGCGCATCGGCACGCGGATGTCGGCGCGCGAGCCGCGCGCGTAGATCTTCCGCGAATGCGGCAACGGCTGGATCGCGGCGTCGTCGACGTGCGCGAGCGCGGCGGTGAACTTCGGATTTGCGACCATGGGTGCGCTCCTCGGGCAAGCGGAGAAGCGGAGGCAGGCGGGGGGACTGCCGACGCTTTCCTACGGCGGGATTACCCGCGTCAGGTTCGAAGGGACTCTCTCACCCGGGCTGTCAGCCCAGGACCCCCACGTCGATGCCTCGAAGGTACTCCAATGCGGGGGGCGTTTCAACGCCGCTCCCGCGCCGCGGGCCCGCCCCGGGCGCCCGGCACAAGATGCCTCATTGACAGTACATTTAGCGCCCGCAGAATCGTCCCCGGGATATGACGCCTCAGACACTCGCCCAGAAGCTCGTCGCCCGCGCCGCGGGCCGCGAAAGCGTCACGCCCGGCGAGATCGTGACCTGCGAGGTCGACCTCGCGATGATGCACGACTCGGGCGGCCCGCGGCGCGTGAAACCGATGCTCGAGAAGCTGGGCGCGAAGGTCTGGGACCCCGAGAAGGTAGTGGTGATCACCGACCACTACCTCCCGGCGAACGACGACGACTCGAAGAGAATAATCGCCACCGCGCGCGAATGGGTGAAGGACGCCGGTGTGAAGCGCTTCTACGACGGCATCGGCATCTGCCACGTCGTGCTGCCCGAGCAGGGCCATCTCCGGCCGGGGATGTTCGTCGTCGGCGGCGACAGCCACTCGCCGACCGGCGGCGCGTTCGGCGCCTACATGTTCGGCATCGGCGCGACCGAGATGCTCGGCGTGCTGGTGACCGGCGAGATCTGGCTCAAGGTGCCGCAGACGATTCTGCTCGAGTGGGACGGCGCCTTTGGCGACGGCGTGTCCGCGAAGGACGTGATGCTCTTCCTCTGCGGCCGCTTCGGCATGGACGGCGGGCAATACCAGGCGGTGCAGTACGGCGGCGCTGCGATCGCCGGGCTCGGCATGCAGGAGCGGATGACGCTCGCGAACATGACTGCCGAGTTCGGCGGCCAGGTAGGGCTGATCGCGCCCGACGACGTGACGCGCGAATTCCTGGCCGCTGCCGGCGTCGCGGAGGTCGATGCGGCGACCTGGCAGACCGACGACGGCGCGCCGCTCGCCGCGCACCACCGCTTCGACGCCGGCGCGCTCGCCCCGCAGGTCGCCGCGCCGCACAGCCCGGCGAACAGCCGCGCGGTGGACGCGTACGGCGAGACGCGAATCGACACCGCGTACATCGGCGCCTGCACCGGCGCGAAACTCGCCGATCTGCGGATGGCCGCGCGCGTGCTGCGCGGCCGGCGCGTCGCGAGCGGCGTGCGGCTGCTCGTCGCGCCCGCGTCCCTCAAGGACCAGGAGACGGCGCGCGCCGAGGGCACGCTCGCCGCGCTGCTCGACGCCGGGGGGCAGCTCCTCGCCAACGCCTGCGGTGCGTGCGCCGGCTACGGCGAGCTCCGCTTCGGCGAGGGCGAGGTCGCGATCTCCTCGACCGCGCGCAACTTCAAGGGACGCATGGGCGCCGCATCGTCCGCAGGTCTACCTCGCCTCGCCGTACACCGTCGCCGCCGCGGCGGTCACCGGACGGATCACCGATCCGCGGGAGCTGCTGTGAGCGGACGAGCCTGGGTCTACGGCGACGACGTCGACACCGACGTGCTCGCGCCGGGGAAGTACATGAAGTTCGGGATCGACGAGATCGCCAGGCACTGCCTCGAGATGGTCGACCCTGCCTTCGCGCCGGGCGTGCGGCTCGGGGACGTGGTCGTCGGCGGGCGGAACTTCGGGATGGGCTCGTCGCGCGAGCAGGCGCCGGCGGCGCTGAAAGCGCTCGGCGTCGCCGCGGTGATCGCGCAGAGCTTCGCCGGCCTCTTCTACCGCAACTGCTTCAACGTCGGCCTCCTCGCGCTCACCTGCGCGGAGGCGAAGCGCATCCGCGCGGGCGACGCGATCCGCTTCGACGCCGCGGCCGGCCGGATCGAGAACCTCACTACCGGCGACTCGCTCGCGTGCGAGCCGATTGCGCCGCACCTCATGACGCTCGTGCAGGACGGCGGCCTGCTCGCGCATCTGGAGAAACGGCTCGCGAAGGAGCGTGCATGACTCTCAAGCAACGGCTCGCCGCGCGGGGGATCGTCCTCGCGCCGGGCGTGTACGACGCCTTCACCGCGATGCTCGCCGAGCGCGCGGGCTTCGAGGCGCTCTACCTCTCCGGGCGCGAGCGTCGCGTACACCCGCCTCGGTCGCCCGGACATCGGGCTGGTGACGGAAACCGAGCTGGAGGAGACGCTCTCGCGGATCGCGGAACGCGTGACGACGCCGGTCATCGTGGACGCCGACACCGGCTTCGGCAACGCGCTCAACGTGCAGCGCACGGTGAAGCGGCTGGAGCGCGCCGGCGCGGCGGCGATCCAGCTCGAGGACCAGAGCCTGCCCAAGCGCTGCGGTCACCTCGACGGGAAGCAGCTGGTGAGCGCAGCGGAGATGGCGGGCAAGGTGAAGGCCGCGGTCGACGCGCGCGCGAGCGCCGGCACCCTGATCATCGCGCGCACCGATGCCGTGGCCGTCGAGGGGCTCGCGCCCGCGCTCGAGCGCGCGGAAGGCTATCTGGCGGCGGGCGCCGACGTGCTCTTCGTCGAGGCGTTGCGATCGGAAGCGGACATGCGTGCCGCGACCGCGCGCTTCGGAACGCGAGTCCCGCTCCTCGCCAACATGGTGGAGGGCGGCAAGACGCCCGTCCTGCCGGTGGCCGACCTCGAACGGCTCGGCTTCTCGATCGCGATCTTCCCGGGCGGCACGGCGCGCGCGGCCGCGTTCGCGTTCGCGGAGTACTTCGCGAGCCTCAAGGCACACGGCACCACCGCGCCGTACCGCGGCCGGATGATCGACTTCGACGAGCTGCAGCAGTTGCTCGGCACCGCCGACATGCTCGCGCTCGGCAAGCGCTACGACGATCCAAACGCTTGATGTTTCATCGATAATGGCGCCCCGAACTCCGCACACGGCATGACCGCTCCCACCGTCGGCACCCCTACCCGCCTCGGCCCGCCGGCCGGTGCGCGGCTCGTCGTCACCGGCGGGTGCGGCGGCATCGGCCGCGCGCTCGTCGCGGCCGCGCTCGCCGACGGCCTCGCGGTCGCGGTGCTCGACCTGCCGGCCTCGATCGAGCGCCACCCGCCGCCGCGCGGCGCGCTCGCGGTCCCGCTCGATGCGACCGACGAGCAGGCGGTCGCAGCCGCGTTCGCCGACATCGCGCGCCGGTGGCCGGCGCTCGACGGGCTGGTGAACCTCGCCGGCTTCGCGCGCCCCCGGATCCCGCTCGCGGACACGCGCGCGGAGGACTGGGAAGAGGTCATCGCCGGCAACCTGCGCTCGACCTGGCTCGCGTGCCGGGCCGCGCTGCCGCTGCTCGCGAAGGGCGCCGCCCCCGCGATCGTGAATACCGCTTCCGGCCTCGCGATCCGCTCGACGGCGGGCTTCGGCCCCTACTCGGCCGCGAAGGCGGGCGTGCTCGGGCTCACCCGCTCGCTCGCGATCGAGTCGGCGCCGCGGGTGCGCGTGAACGCGATCGCGCCGACCGCCGTGGACACCGCGTTCCTGCGCGGGGGCACCGGCCGGAGCGACGAGCGCGCGCCCTCGCAGGTCGATCTCGAGACCTACGTGAAGGCCATCCCGCTCGGTCGGGTCGCGACGCCCGAGGACATCGTGGGCCCGATCCTCTTCCTTCTCGGACCCGCGGCGCGCTACATGACCGGCCAGACGCTGCACATCAACGGCGGCCTGTTGACGCCCTAGCGGCCCATGCTGAAACCAAGCGATCCCCCGAAGCGCATCGGCGTCGTGGTGCCGCCGGCCAACCCCACGGTCGAGCCGGAGATGCGGCGCCTGCTGCCGCCCGAGTTCGGGATGTTCGTGACCCGGCTGCCGGTGCTGACCGGCGATCTGCGGGCCCGCGCCGACGCGTACGCCCGGTACTACGCGGCGGCGGTCCGGAGCTTCGACACGCTCAAGCTCGACGCGCTCTACATCGGGGTGACCGGGCCGAGCTACGGGCTCGGCGAAGCCCGGGATCGCGCGCTCGCGGACTCGCTCGCCCGGGACGCCGGCGTGCTCATCGAGCTGCCCACCCTCGCCGTCCTGGATACGCTCCGCGTCCTGGGGGCGAGCGCGATCGCGCTCGTCTCGCCGTATCCCGACTGGCTCCGCGCGCGCGCGGCGGCCTACTGGCAGGGCGCCGGCATCCGCGTCGTGCAGCTCGTCGGCATCGAGGGCGAGTTCCCCGGCTACGACGTGGCGACCGCCGAAGTCCTGGCCGGCTTGCGCAAGGTGAACGCGCCCGGCGCGGAGGCAGTGGTGCTCGCAGGGACCGGGACGCGGACGCTGGATGCGATCGTCGCCACCGAAGGCGAGTTCAGCGTGCCGGTGCTCTCGTCGAACCTCTGCGGCGCCTGGCGGCTGCTCGATCGCATGGGCGGCCGTCCCGGCTACGATCTCGCCCGCGCCGCGCCGTCCCTCGCCGCGCGGCTCGCCGGTTAACCGGAAGGAAGTCCTGAATGGCGCACACGCTCGACCTCGTCGTCAAGAACGCCCGCGTCGTACGGCCGAACCGCAACGCCGTCGATCTGCTCGACATCGGGATCAAGGACGGCAAGTTCGCGCGCCTCGCACCGGACATCCGGCCCGAAGAGGCGAAGCAGGTGTTCGACGGCAAGGGCCTGCTCGCCTTTCCCGGACTCGTCGACGCCCACATGCACGTGGGGATCTATCAGCAGCTCGACAAGGACGCCCCGAGCGAGAGCAAGGCCGCGGCGATCGGGCGGGGTGACGACGAGCCTCAACTACATGCGGACCGGCCAGTACTACCTGAACCGGACCGGCTCGTACCGCGAGTTCATGCCGGAAGTGATGCGGCTCTCGGCGGGGAACTTCTGGGTCGACTACGCCTACCACATGGCGCCGATCGAGGGCCGCCATGTCGACGAGATGGGGCTCCTCCTCGACGACTGGGGGGTGCCGTCGTACAAGATCTTCATGTTCTACGGCGGCTACGGGCTGCACGGCAAGTCGGACGCGCAGAACGAATTCCTGATGATCGGGCCGGAGGACCGCTACGACGTCGCCCACTTCGAGTTCATCATGCGCTCGGCGCGGCGCCTCATGGTCGCGCACCCGGAGCTCGCCGAGTACATCAGCGTGAGCCTGCACTGCGAGTTCGCCGACATCCTCAACGCGTACACGAAGCTCGTCGAGCGCGACGGCAAGCTCGAAGGGCTCGCGGCGTACAGCGCCGCGCGGCCCCCGCACTCCGAGGGGCTCGCGGTCTGGATCGCCGCCTACCTCGCCTACGAGACCGACTGCCTCAACGTCAACCTGCTGCACCTCTCGTCGAAGAAGGCGATGGACGCCGCGCTGATGATGCAGGATCTCTTCCCGCACATCAGCTTCAAGCGCGAGGTGACCGTCGGCCATCTCCTGCTCGATACCGACTGCGCGTGCGGCGTCTACGCCAAGGTGAACCCGCCGATCCGCCCCCGCGCCGACGTGGAGGCGCTGTGGCAGGCGGTGCTCGAGCGGGACGTGGACTGGATCGTGAGCGACCACGCGTGCTGCGCCACCGAGCAGAAGTACAGCGCGAAGTTCCCGCAGAACATCTGGCTCGCCAAGTCGGGCTTCGGCGGGACCGAGTACCTGCTCTCCGGCGTGCTGAGCGAGGGGTCGAAGCGCGGCATGTCCTACAACCACATGGCGGAGCTCCTCGCCTGGAACCCGGCGCGGCGCTACGGCGTCCTGCAGAAGGGCGACATCGCGCCCGGCTACGACGCGGATCTCGTGCTCGTGGACCCGCGCGAGTCGTTCGTCGTCCGCGCGGCCGAGTCGGAGTCGAAGCAGGGCTACACGCCGTTCGAGGGGGTGGAGCTGACCGGCCGGGTGAAGAGCACTTTCCTCCGCGGTGAGCTGATCTACGACAAGGGCAACGTCGTCGGCCCGCCGCGCGGCCGCTACATCCGGCGCCCCACGAAAGGCATCGCCCAATGAGCACCTGGTCGGACGCGCTCTACGACACGCTGCTGGACGCCGGCGTCAAGCAGGTCGCCTACGTGCCCGACGCCGGGCACAAGCGGCTGATCGAGCTCGCGCTCGCCAACCCCGAGCTGAAGACGACCGTGCTGACGACCGAGGAAGAAGGCGTCGCGCTCCTCGTCGGCGCGCACCTCGGCGGCCAGCGCGGCGTGCTGCTCCTGCAATCGAGCGGCGTCGGGAACTGCATCAACATGCTGTCGCTCGCCGCCGAATGCCGCGTCCCGCTGCTGATGCTGGTGACGATGCGCGGCGAATGGGGCGAGTTCAATCCGTGGCAGGTGACGATGGGCCAGGCGACGCCGGCGGTGCTCGAGGCGATGGGGACGATCGTGCTGCGCGCCGACGAGCCGGAACGGATCGTCGAGACGGCGCGCGCCGGGTCGGTGCTCGCGTTCGACTCCGGAAGGATGGTCGCGGTGCTGATCGGCCAGCGCGCGATCGGCGCCAAGGTGTTCCGCCCGGCGGGGGAAGCGAAGGGGTCCCCCGCTTCCACGCCATGAGCGCCGCCATGCTCGAACGCCGGGCGGCGACGGCGCAGCTGCTCAAGGGCCGCGGGGACGCGCTGGTCGTCACCGGGCTGGGCTCGACGACCTATGACTCTTTCGCGGCCGGCGACTCGCCGCTCACCTTCTATCTGTGGGGGGCGATGGGCGGGGCGGCGATGGTCGGCCTGGGCCTCGCGCTCGCCCAGCCCAAGCGCCGCGTGGTCGTGATCACCGGCGACGGCGAGATGCTGATGGGTCTCGGGTCGCTGGCGACGGTGGGCGTGCAGCGGCCCGCCAATCTCGCCGTCGTCGTGATCGACAACGGCCTCTACGCGGAGACCGGGATGCAGCGCACGCACACCGCGAGCGGCGTGGATCTGGCGGGCGTTGCCCGCTCGTGCGGCTTCGCGCACGCGGAGACGGTGGGCACGCCGAGCGAGCTCGAGCGGCTGGCGCGCGCGGCCTACGAGACGCCGGGGCCGTTCTTCGCCGCGATCAAGGTCTCGCCGGATCCGACGTCGATCGAGCTCGCGCCGCGGGACGGGCCGACGCTCCGGAGCCGGTTCCGGGCGGCGGTGCTCGGGAAGGACGCGGAGCGCTGACGGGCGCTCCATGGCCTTGCGCTTCGGCATCGACCTCGGCGGTACCAAGACCGAGGGCGTGATCCTCGACGCCGAGGGGCGCGAGATACTGCGCGAGCGCATCCCCACGGACGCGACGGGCTACGAGCCGGTGCTCGCCGGGATCGAACGGCTCTATCGCCGGCTCGTCCGCGCGGCGGATAACGCGCCGCACACGCTCGGGATCGGCACCCCCGGGGCCGTCTCCCGGCGCTCGGGCCTGCTCAAGAACTCGAACACCACCTGCCTGAACGGGATGCCCGTCGGCGCGCGACCTGCGCACCCGGCTGGGGCGTGACCTGGCGATCGAGAACGACGCGAACTGCTTTGCGCTCGCCGAGGCGCTTGCCGGCGCCGGCCGGGGGCACCGCGTCGTGTTCGGCGTGATCATGGGGACCGGCTGCGGCGGGGGCATCGTCATCGACGGCAAGGTGCACGGCGGCCTGCAGTCGATCGCCGGCGAGTGGGGGCACACCGTCATCGATCCGGCCGGGCCCGCCTGTTACTGCGGGGCCCGCGGCTGCGTCGAGACGTTCATCAGCGGCTCGGGGCTCGAGAACCGCTACGCCGAACGCTCCGGGTCGCGGCAGCCGGTGGATGAGATCGTCGCAGCCTGGCGCGCTGGCGACCCGGCCGCCACGGCGGCGATGGACGATTTCTTCGCGCGCTTCGGCCAGGCGCTCGCCAACCTGATCGCGGTCCTCGACCCGGACGTGGTCGTCCTGGGCGGCGGGCTCTCGAAGATCGACGAGCTGTACGCGCGCGGGGTCGAGGAGGTCCGGCGGCGCGTCTTCAGCGATTCCCTCGAGACGCCGATCGTGAAGCACCGGCTCGGCGACTCGGCCGGCGTCATCGGCGCCGCGCTGGTGGGCATCTAGCGAAGGCCCGTCATGGTCGACGATCGCGCCCAGTTCGACCTCCGCACGCCGGTGCATTGCATGGTAGCGGGCACTCACACCGTTGGGCTTCGGCGGCTCGACTTATGCACGGATCAGTAAAACTTTGTTGACCGGCCAGTCAGTAATCTATAACTTACCGGCCAGTCAGTCAGAACCAACCCATGGACAACAACCAAGCACTGAAGAACGAACCGCGCTTCGAGCGCCGGAAAGACGCCCGCCCGAGCGAGCTCACCGCCGCCGCGCTCGAGCTCTTCGTCGAGAAGGGCTTCGCCGCCACCCGGCTCGAGGACGTCGCCGCGCGCGCCGGCGTGTCGAAAGGAACGCTCTACCTCTATTTCGACAGCAAGGAGGAGCTCTTCAAGGCGGTGATCCAGGGCGCCGTCGTCCCGGTGCTCGCCGAGGGCGAGCAGATCTTCGAGAACTTCACCGGCACCGCGTCCGACCTCCTGCGCGAGCTGGTGAAGGGCTGGTGGCGGCTCTTCGGCGACACCGCGCTGAGCGGCATCCCGAAGCTGATGATCTCGGAGGCGGGCAACTTCCCGGAGATCGCGCAGTACTACCACGACAACGTGATCGTGCGCGGCAAGCGGCTCTTCGCCCGCGCGCTCGAGCGCGGCGTCGCCTCCGGCGAGTTCCGGCCGCTCGACGTCGAGTACGCCTGCCAGGTGCTGCTCGGCCCGCTCGTGCTCAAGGTGCTGTGGCGGCACTCGTTCGCGTGCTGCGTGCCGAAGGACCTCGATCCCGAGCGCTACCTCGCGACCTGCATCGACATCGTCCTCGACGGCGTGCGCGTGCGGTGACGCCATGATGCTCGACGCGACCCTCGCCTACCTCCACTTCGCCGCGATCCTGGCGGTGGCGGGGTTCCTCGTGGCGGAGGCGATGCTGCTGCGCGGCGACCTCGGCCCGCGCGACGTCGCCGCGCTGTCGCGGACCGACGTCTGGTATTTCAACGCCGCCGGCCTCGCGCTCGCGACCGGGCTCGCCCGGGTGTTCTTCGGCGCGAAGGGCGTCGATTTCTACGCCGGCAACCCGGCGTTCTGGACGAAGCTCGCGCTCTTCCTCGCCGTCGGCATCGTGTCGATCAAGCCGACGATCGCGTTCGTCCGCTGGCGCCGCGCCGCGCGCGACGCCGCGGGCTACTCGGTGCCGGACGCCGAGGTCCGGGGCGCCCGGCGCCTCGTCCTCGTCGAGCTGCACCTCCTCGCCCTGTTACCCCTCGCCGCGGTGCTGATGGCGCGCGGCATCGGTCATTGATACGCTGAGCACACGGAGCTTGCCATGTCCACGTTCCGAACGAGCCTCGCCGTCGCCCTTGTGACCGCCCTCGCGGCCGCCCTGGCCGGCTGCGGCAAGAAGGAGGCCCAGGCGCCCGCGCCCCGCACGGTGATCGCACAGGTCGTCGGCGCGAAGCCCGCGGAGGGCGCGAACGTCTACTCCGGCGAAGTCCGCGCCCGCTACGAGAACGACCTCGCGTTCCGCGTCGGCGGCAAGGTCGTCGCGCGCTTCGTCGACGTCGGCGCGACGGTGAAGAAGGGCGAGCAGCTCGCGCGCCTCGATCCGCAGGACGCCCAGCTCGGCGTCGAGTCGGCGCGCCAGCAGCTCGCCGCCGCCGAAGCCGACCACGTACTCGCGAAGGCGGAGCTCGAGCGCTATCGCGAGCTCCGTGCGAAGCAGTACGTGAGCCAGGCGGTGCTCGACACCCGCGAGATGACCTTCAACACCACCAAGGCGCGCCTCGAGCAGGCCCGGGCCCAGGCCCAGGTCGCGCGCAACCAGTCCTCCTACACGACGCTGGTCGCCGAAGCCGACGGCGTGATCACCGCGGTCACCGTCGAGGCGGGCCAGGTCGTCTCCGCCGGCCAGCCGGTGATGCGCTTCGCGCGCCCGGAGGAGAAGGAGGTCGCCATCAACGTGCCCGAGACGCGGCTCGGCGAGCTGCGCGACGCGAGCCAGGTGCTCGTCGCCCTGTGGGCGGCGCACGACAAGCCCTACCTCGGCCGCGTCCGCGAGATCGCGCCGAACGCCGACCCGGCGACGCGCACATTCGCGGCCAAGATCACGATCCTCGAGCCCGACGCCGCGGTGAAGCTCGGCATGACGGCCAACGTCGCGCTCGGCGACCGCGCCGGCGGCGAGGTGATCACGCTCCCGCTCACCGCGCTCACGCAGGTGGACGGCAAACCGGCGGTCTGGGTCGTCGACCCGCAGACGAGCCAGGTCAACCTGCGGCCGGTCACGATCGGCGCCTACCGCGAGGACGGCGTCACCGTCCGCGACGGCCTGCGCACGGGCGAGGTCGTGGTCACCGCGGGCGTGCACAAGCTCCTTCCCGGCGAGACGGTGCGCGTGATGAGCGAAACGCTCGCGAGCCCGCGCTCGCAGCAGGCGCTCGACGCCGCGCTGCGCCCGGGCGGCTGACCCGACCCCTTCATCCCAGCCCTCCCCCGCCACCCGGGAGAGGGGGAAACCGAAGAGACCGCCATGTCACGCTTCAACCTCTCCGAATGGGCGCTCGGGCACCGCAGCCTGGTGCTCTACGCGATGCTGGTCCTCGCCGTCTTCGGCGTCCTCTCCTACACCAAGCTCGGGCAGTCGGAGGACCCGCCGTTCACCTTCAAGGTGATGGTGATCCGGACCGGCTGGCCGGGCGCGACCGCGCGCCAGGTCGAGGAGCAGATCACCGACAAGATCGAGAAGAAGCTGCAGGAGGCGCCGAACGTGGACGTCATCCAGAGCTACTCGAAGCCCGGCGAATCCCTGGTGTTCTTCAGGATGAAGGACTCGGCGCCGCCGTCCGCGGTGCCCGACACCTGGTACCAGGTGCGCAAGAAGATCGGCGACATCCGCAACACCCTGCCGGCCGGGATCACCGGTCCGTCGTTCAACGACGAGTTCGGCGACGTCTACGGCAACGTCTACGCGCTCACCGGCGAGGGCTTCTCCTACGCCGACCTCAAGAAGTACGCCGACCGCATCCGGTCCGAGCTGCTGCGCGTCCCCGACGTCGCCAAGGTCGAGTTCTTCGGCGAGCAGGACGAGAAGGTCTACATCGAGCTGTCGAACACCCGGCTCGCGACGCTCGGCGTCGACGCCGCGACGATCGTGAACGCGCTCGCCACCCAGAACGCGATCGCCCCCGCCGGCGCGTTCGAGACGCCGAGCGACAAGATCTACCTCCGCACCACCGGCGACTTCGACTCGGTCGACGCGGTCCGCGAGACGACCATCCGCGCCAACGGGCGGCTCTTTCGCCTCGGCGACATCGCGCGGGTGCAGCGCGGCTATGCCGACCCGCCGCAGCCGAAGATGCGTTTCCAGGGCCGGGAGGCGTTCGGCATCGGCGTCGCGATGGTCAAGGGCGGCGACATCATCGAGCTCGGGGGGAACCTCGACCGCGAGGTCGAACGCCTCCGCAAGGAGCTCCCGGTCGGCCTCGAGCTCGCGCAGGTGACGAGCCAGCCGCAGGCGGTGCAGCGGTCGGTGAACGAGTTCGTGCGCTCGCTCGCCGAGGCGGTGATCATCGTGCTCGCGGTGAGCCTCCTGTCGCTCGGGTGGCGCACCGGGATCGTGGTCGCGCTCACGATTCCGCTCGTCCTCGCGGCGACCTTCCTCTTCATGCGGGTCGGCGACATCGGGCTCCACAAGATCTCCCTCGGTGCGCTCATCCTCTCGCTCGGCCTGCTCGTCGACGACGCGATCATCGCGGTCGAGATGATGGCGACCAAGATGGAGCAGGGCTGGGACCGCCTGCGCGCGGCGAGCTTCGCCTACACCAGCACGGCGATGCCGATGCTCTCCGGGACGCTGATCACCGTGGCCGGGTTCCTGCCGATCGCGACCGCGGCGTCGACCACCGGCGAGTACACGCGCTCGATCTTCCAGGTGACCGCGATCGCGCTCGCCGTGTCGTGGGTCGCGGCGGTGGTGTTCGTGCCCTACCTCGGCTACAAGCTCCTGCCGGATCTCGCGCACGGGGCGGCGAAGCCGTCGTGGTTCCGGCGCCTGCTCCGTCGCTCCGCGCCCGTCCCCGCCGCTCCCCGCGAGCACGGCGAAGGCGCCATCTACCGCACGCCCTTCTACAACCGCCTGCGGCGCGTCATCCACTGGTGCGTCGCGCACCGCACGACGGTGCTGGTCGCGACGGTCGCGCTCTTCGCGGCGTCGCTCCTCGCGTTCCGGTTCGTGCCGCAGCAGTTCTTCCCCGCTTCCAGCCGGCCGGAGCTGCTCGTCGACCTGCGCCTCGCGCAGGGCTCGTCGTTCGCGGCGACCGAAAGCGTCGTCAAGCGCTTCGAGCAGGTGCTCGACCAGGAAACGGGGATCGAGAGCTACGTGAGCTACGTCGGCCAGGGCACCCCGCGCTTCTACCTGCCGCTCGACCAGCAGCTCGCGCACGCCAACTTCGCGCAGTTCGTGATCCTCACCAAGGGGAACGAGGATCGCGAGCGGCTCCGCGCGCGGTTCATCGAGCGCTTCGAGCGGGATTTCCAGGGCGTGCGCGCGAACATCGCCCGGCTCGAGAACGGGCCGCCGGTCGGCTACCCGGTGCAGTTCCGCGTGTCGGGCGAGGACATCCCGACGGTGCGGCGGTACGCCGAGCGCGTCGCCGAGCGCATGCGCGAGAACCGGCACGTCTCGAACGTGCACTTCGACTGGGACGAGAAAGCGAAGGTCATCAAGGTCGACATCGACCAGGAGAAGGTGCGCCTGCTCGGGCTGTCGTCGCAGGATCTCTCGACGTTCCTCAACACCTCGCTGAACGGGCTGACGGTGACCTACTACCGCGAGCGCGACAAGCTGATCGAGGTGCTGATGCGCGGCGCGGTCGACGAGCGCGCGAAGCTCTCCTACCTCCAGGACCTCGCGCTGCCGACGCGCTCCGGCAAGTCCGTCCCGCTGTGCCAGATCGCGACGATCTCCTACGGGTTCGAGGACGGCATCGTCTGGCGCCGCAACCGCCTGCCGACCATCACCGTGCGCGCGAACGTGTACGGCGCCATCCAGGCGCCCGCGGTCACGGCGCAGATCGAGCCCGCCCTCGCCGCGATCAAGGCGAGCCTGCCGCCCGGCTACCGGATCGAGACCGGCGGCGCGGTCGAGGACAGCGCGCGCGGCCAGAAGTCGGTCGCGGCCGGGTTCCCGCTCTTCATCCTGGTGGTCCTGACGGTGCTGATGATCCAGCTCCAGAGCTTCTCGCGCGTGGCGATGGTGGTGCTGACCGCCCCGCTCGGGCTGATCGGCGTGACGGCGTTCATGCTTCTGTTCAACCAGCCGTTCGGGTTCGTGGCCATGTTGGGTACGATCGCCCTCTCCGGAATGATCATGCGCAACTCCGTGATTCTCGTCGACCAGATCGATCAGGACATCCGCACCGGGCACGCGCCCTGGCAGGCGGTGGTCGAGGCGACCGTGCGGCGCTTCCGGCCGATCGTGCTCACGTCGGCCGCGGCGGTGCTCGCGATGATCCCGCTCACGCGGAGCGCGTTCTTCGGGCCGATGGCGGTCGCGATCATGGGCGGCCTCGTCGTCGCCACCGCGCTCACGCTGCTCTTCCTGCCGGCGCTCTACGCCGCGTGGTTCCGCGTGAAGGTCCCGTCCCGCGCGCCGGCGAAGCGTCCCGCACCCGCCGCGCAGGCTGCGCCGCGGGTCCCGCCGCACATGATCGAAGGGACCGCCTGATGCTCCTCGCCGAGCTCTTCGCGATGATCGAGATCGACGCCCCGGCCGAGCGCGTCTGGCACGCGCTCACCGATTTCCGGCGCTATCCGGAGTGGAACCCGTTCATGCCGCGCGTCGCCGGCGAGCCGGCGCGGCGCGCCGAGCTCGAGGTGCTGGTGCAGCCCGACGGCGGGCGCGCAATGCGGCTGCGGCCGCGCATCGTCACCTTCCGCCCGCCGCGCGAGCTGCGGTGGCTCGCGCGCTTCCCCGGCATCTTCGTGGGCGAGCAGCGCTTCGTCGTCGAGGCGCTCGATGCCGCGCGCTCGCGCCTGATCCACGAGAAGCGCTTCCGCGGCCTCGCGGTGCCGTTCGTGCGCCGCGTGCTCGACGGCCCGGTGAAGCGGAGCTTCGACGCGACCGGGCTCGCCCTGAAGCAGTTCGTGGAGCGGAACCGCTAGAGCGGCCGATGCGGCGCGCCGGACGCCCGACGGTGCAGCACGCAGCCGCAGCTCTCCTCGCCGCCGCCGTCGTCGCCGGCTGCAGCGATCCGCCGCAGCAGCGCCTCCAGGGCTACGCCGAGGGCGAGTACGTCCGCGTCGCCTCGCCGTTCGCCGGGCAGCTCGCCAAGCTCGCGGTGAAGCGCGGCGACCAGGTCAAAGCGGCCGAGCCGCTGTTCGCGCTCGAGCAGGACAACGAGGCGGCGCAGCGGCGCGAGGCCGCCGACCGCGTCGCGCGCGCGCAGGCGCAGCTCGCGAACCTGCAGAAGGCGAAGCGGCCGAGCGAGATCGAGGCGGTGCGCGCCGAGCTCGTCCAGGCGGAGGCGAACCTCAAGCTCGCCGAAGCGAACCTCAAGCGCCAGGAGGATCTCTACCGCGCCAACTACGTTTCGGGCGAGCGCCTCGACGACGCCCGCAACCAGGCGGCGCGCGCCCGCGGGCAGGTCGAGGAGATGCGCGCGCAGCTCGCCACCGCGCGGCTCGCCGCCCGCCCCGACGAGATCCGCGCCGCCGAAGCCGAGGTCGCCGCCGCGCGCGCCACGCTCGCGCAGGCCGACTGGCGGCTCGCGCAGAAGGCGCAGCGCTCGCCGCATGACGCGCTGGTGCAGGACACGCTGTTCGTGCAGGGCGAGTGGGTGCCGGCGGGCGCGCCGGTGGTGAACCTGCTGCCCCCCGGGAACATCAAGGTGCGCTTCTTCGTGCCCGAGACGCAGGTCGGTGCGCTCAAGCCGCGGGCAGCCGGTCACCCTCGCCTGCGACGGCTGCGCCGGGCCGATCCCCGCGCAGGTCACGTACATCGCGCCGCAGGCCGAGTTCACGCCGCCGGTGATCTACAGCCGCGAGCGGCAGCGAGAAGCTCGTCTTCCTGGTCGAGGCGCGGCCCGGCGCCGCCGACGCGCCGAAGCTCCATCCCGGCCAGCCGGTCGAAGTGACTGCTGACAGTGAACGACGCCGCCCCGGCGATCGAAGTCCGCGGCCTCACCAAGCGCTACGGCAAGCGCGCCGTGGTCGACCACATCGACCTCGCGGTGCCGCGCGGCCGCATCGTCGGCTTCCTCGGACCGAACGGCAGCGGCAAGACGACGACGATCCGCATGCTCTGCGGGCTGCTCACGCCGGACGAGGGCAGCGGGACCACCCTCGGCCTCGATCTGCGCACCCGCGCGCCCGACGATCAAGCGCCGCGTCGGCTACATGACCCAGCGCTTCAGCCTCTACGAGGACCTCTCGATCGAGGAGAACCTCGATTTCATCGCGCGCGTCTACGGCGTGCGCGATCGCAAGCGCCGCGTCCGGGAAGGACTCGAGCAGCTGGGCCTGAGCGCGCGCGCGAAGCAGCTCGCCGGCGCGCTCTCGGGCGGGTGGAAGCAGCGGCTCGCCCTCGCCGCCTGCCTCCTGCACGAGCCCGAGCTGCTGCTGCTCGACGAGCCGACCGCCGGCGTCGACCCCAAGGCGCGCCGCGAATTCTGGGACCAGCTCCACGCGCTCGCCGCGCGGGGCATCACCGTGCTCGTCAGCACGCACTACATGGACGAGGCGGAGCGCTGCCACCGCCTCGCCTACATCGCCTACGGGAAGCTGCTCGCCCAGGGCACCGCCGACGAGGTCGTCCGGCAATCGGGCCTGCACACCTGGGAGGTCATCGGCGAGGATCTCGACCGCGCTCGCGGACGAACTGCGCAAGCGTCCTGGTGTCGAGATGGTCGCCGCCTTCGGGAACGCGCTGCACGTCAGCGGCACCGACGCCGAAGCGCTGGTCGCGGCCATCGCCCCGTTCCGCGGCCGGCCGGGCACGAGCTGGCGGGAAGTGCGCGGCCGGGCTCGAGGACGCGTTCATCAAGTTCATGCAGCAGGCGCAGGACAATGTCGGCAATGAGCGCGCAATGAACGGCTTCAGCTGGACGCGCTTCGTCGCGGTGCTGGCGAAGGAGTTCGTGCAGATGCGCCGCGACCGCGTCACCTTCGCCATGATGGTCGGCGTGCCGATCATGCAGCTCATCCTGTTCGGCTTCGCGATCAACAGCGACCCGAAGAACCTGCCGACCGCGGTGCTCGATGCGGACCCGAGCGTCTTCTCGCGGAGCTTCATCCGCGCGATGGAGAACTCGGGCTATTTCCGCGTGACGAAGGTCGTGCAGCTCGGACGCCGAGGGCGGCCGGCTGCTCGAGACCGGCCAGGTCCAGTTCCTGGTGACGGTGCCGCAGGACTTCTCGCGCAAGCTCCAGCGCGGCGAGCGGCCGGTGCTGCTCGTCGAGGGCGACGCGTCCGACCCGGCGGCGACGTCGAACGCGCTGACCGCGCTCCTCAACCTCAACCAGACGGCGCTCGACCACGATCTGCGCGGCGCGCTCGCGAACCTCAAGAACGGCCCGCCGCCGTTCGAGCTGCGCGTGCAGCGGCGCTACAACCCGGAGGGGATCACGCAGTACAACATCGTGCCCGGCCTGATCGGCGTCGTGCTGACGATGACGATGGTGATCATGACCTCGCTCTCGGTCACCCGCGAGCGCGAGCGCGGCACGATGGAGAACCTGCTCGCCACGCCGGTGCGGCCGATCGAGGTGATGGCGGGCAAGATCCTGCCGTTCATCATCGTCGGCTACGTGCAGGTGACGCTGATCCTCGCGGCGGCGAAGTTCCTGTTCGACGTGCCGATGGTCGGCAGCCTCACGCTGCTCTCGCTGGTGAGCGTGCTCTTCATCGCCGCCAATCTCGGCGTCGGCTTCACGTTCTCGACCGTCGCCGGGAACCAGCTGCAGGCGATGCAGATGGCGATCTTCTTCTTCCTGCCCTCGATCCTGCTCTCGGGCTTCATGTTCCCGTTCCGCGGCATGCCGGAATGGGCGCAGTGGCTCGGCGAGATCCTGCCGCTCACGCACTTCCTGCGGATCGTGCGCGGGATCCTGCTCAAGGGGAACGGGGCGGCGGAGATCCTGCCGGAGCTCTGGCCGATCGCGGCGTTCCTGCTCGCCGCGGCGACGATCGCGCTCCTGCGCTACCGCACGACGCTCGATTGAGCGCGTTTCGCCCGGGCGGCCCCCGGCCGAGGCGTCTGCAAATGACTTGACGGTCGAAAGCGCTTTGGGATACACGTCCTAGCGTCGACGACGACAGTCAAGCGTGAATTCTCCTCGACCTCTCGAGCGTTCCGGCACCGGAAGCGCTGCGTGCCGGCTCGACACCGTCGGCGGCTCGCACGTGCTGCGCATCGCCGGCGACTGGCGCATGCCCCACCTCGTCGCGCTCGACGGCGCGCTCGCCGCACTGCCCCCGCTCCGCTCGACGGCGACCCTGGACGGCGAAGGGCTGGCGGAGCTCGATACGGCAGCGGCGCTGCTGCTCGCCATGCGCCTGCGCGACGCGGGCCTCGATCCGGCCAAGGTCGCGCTCGAGGGATTCTCGGCGAGCCACGCGCGCGTGCTCGACCTCGTGCGCGGGCGGCTGGCGGAGATCGGCCTCGCGCCGCCGGCGCCGAAGCACGGCGTGCTCGCGCGGATCGGCCGCACCGCCGAGCACGTCTGGGCGCTGGTGCGCGGGCACGTGACCTTTCTCGGGCTCGCGATCGTCGCGCTGGCGCAGGCGCTCGCGCACCCGGCGACCCTGCGGCTCAAGGAGCTCACGGTGCAGCTCGAGCAGGTGTGCCTGAACGCCATCCCCGTCATCGTCCTGGTGACGGCGCTGATCGGCATGGTGTTCGCCTACCTGCTGGGGATGCAGGCGAGCCAGTACGGCGCGAACATCTTCGTCGTCGACGGCGTGGCGATCGGCATGACCCGGGAGCTCGCGCCGATGCTGGTGGCGATCATCATGGCCGGGCGGTCCGGCGCCTCGTTCACCGCGCAGCTCGGCACGATGAAGCTCACCGAGGAGATCGACGCGATCCGCACGCTCGGCCTCTCGCCGGTGGCGGTGCTGGTGGTGCCGCGCGTACTCGCCCTGATGATCGCCATGCCGCTCCTCACGTTCGTCGGCAACGTCGCGTCGATCGGCGGCGCGATCCTCGTCTCGGGACCGATCCTCGACATCACCCCGCTGACGTTCATCGATCGGCTGCACACGTCGCTCGCGCTGCGGCACGTCGTCATCGGGCTCGTGAAGGCGCCGGTGTTCGCGCTGGTCATCGCGATCATCGGCTGCCGCATGGGCATGGACGTCCGCCGCGATACGAGCGCGATCGGGACCAGCACCACCTCCACCGTCGTGCAGTGCATCGTCGCCGTCATCCTGATCAACGCGGCGTTCGCGATCGTGCTGCAGGAGCTCGGGCTGTGACGACGGCGGCCCCGGACGGTTCGGCAGCCGCCGCGACCGGGAGCCCGCCGGCCGCGACCGAGCGCGAGCGGAAGCCCGCGGTGCTCGAAGTCGAGGGCATCGTCACGCGCTTCGGGAAGAGCACGATCCACGACGGCGTGTCCTTCGCCGTCGCGCGCGGCCAGGTGCTCGCGATCATCGGCGGCAGCGGCACCGGCAAGTCGGTCCTGCTGCGGGAGATCATCGGCCTGCTGCGCCCGACGGCGGGAACCGTGCGGCTCCTCGGGACCGACGTGTGGACGGCCTCGCCCGAAGCGCTCGCGCGCCTCCGCGCGCGCTTCGGGATGATGTTCCAGGACGGGGCGCTCTTCTCCTCGCTCAGCGTCGCCGACAACGTCGCGACGCCGCTGAAGGAGCATGCGAAGCTTCCGCCGCGGCTCCTCGACCCGCTCGTGCGCCTCCGCATCGCCATGGCGGGGCTGCCGCCGGACGCCGGGGCGAAGATGCCGAGCGAGCTCTCCGGCGGGATGCGCAAGCGTGCGGCGATCGCCCGCGCGCTTGCCCTCGAGCCCGAGGTGCTGTTCCTCGACGAGCCGACCTCGGGCCTGGACCCGATCACCGCGCGCGCGTTCGACGGGCTGCTGCGCGTCCTGTGCGACGATCTCGGCCTGACGGTGATCGTGGTCACGCACGACCTCGACACCCTGCTCGGCATCGTCGACCGGGTCATCGTGCTCGCGCGCGGCAAGGTGCTCGCCGACGCGCCGGTGCGCGAGGTGATGGCGGTCGACGACGACTGGGTGCAGTCGTACTTCTCGGTGCGCCGGATGATCAACCCTGACGGAGAGGTCGAAGATGGAGTCTGAGGCACGCTACACGCTGGTGGGCGCGATGCTCATCGCCCTCGTCGTCGCGGCGGTCGGCGCGGTGATCTGGCTGAAGAGCTCCGGCAGCCGCCAGGGGGTCGACTGGTACACGATCTACTTCCAGCGGCAGTCGCTCGACGGCCTGCAGGTCGGCGCCGACGTGACGATGCTCGGCGTCAGCGTCGGCAGGGTCGAGGCCTACGCCGTCGACCGGCGGACGATGAACCGCGTCCGGGTCAGGATACGGGTCTCGTCGCTCACGCCGGTGACGCCGGCGACCGAGGCGATCGTGCAGCGCAACCTCCTCACCGGCATCGCCCGCATTGCCTTGACGCCGCCGGCGGGCGCCTCGCCGGCGCTGCTCACCGCCGTCCCCGAGGGCGAGGAGTTTCCGATCATCCCGGAAGGCCAGTCGGACCTGGACCAGATCGCCGACGCGGCGAACCGGATTGCGAAGTCCGGTTCGATCGCGCTGGACAACCTCAACGAGGTGCTGTCGGTCGAGAACCGGATCGCGTTCACCCAGACGCTCGCGAGCCGTGCGCGACATCACCGCGACGGTGAACGCGCGGATGGACAAGCTGGACGACCTCACCATCGCGCTGACGCGCACCGCCGCCGACGTGGGCAAGGCGAGCCGCGACGTCGCCGAGCAGGTGCGCAGCGTCCAGGGCGCCGCCACGCCGGCGGTCGGCCCAGCTGGAAGCCACGCTGCGCGACGCGTCGCGCACGCTCGAGCGAGTCGAGCGCGAGTCCGTCGCCGTCGCGCAGCGGCTCGACTCGGCGATCGAGGTGGGCACGCTGGAGCTCGGCGCCACCTCGCGCGAGATCCGCGCGACCGCCGAGATCCTGGCGCGGACGGTCGACCAGGTGCGCGATCCCCGGTCGCTGCTGTTCGGGCCGTCCGAACGGCAGCTCGGGCCCGGCGAGCGGCTCCGGTGAGCGTCGCGGCGGGGTTGCGCCGGAGCGCGGCGCTCGCCGCGTGCGCGGCCGTGTGCGGCTGCGCGTCGCTCTTCGGCGGCGACACGGCGCCCACCACGTTCTTCGTCTGGCAGGACCCGGGCCGGAGCGCGCCCGCGACGCAGGTCCTGCCGCGGACGCTGCTCGTCGCGCCGACCGCCACCGCGACGTTCTACGACACGCAGCGGATCGTGTTCGCGCAGGACGCCGGCACGCGCGCCTTCTACCAGCTCGCCGCGTGGACCGAGCGTCCGGGCAAGCGCTTCGACGCGCTGCTGCTCGAGCGCCTGCTGGCGCGCAACGCGTTCGCCGGCATCGCCGCGACGACCTCGGGTACGCGCGGGGACCTGGTGCTCTCGGCCTCGATCCTCGACATCTACCACGACAACGCCCGGCAACCGGGCGTCGCACGCATCCGGATCACGGTCGAGCTCGCCGACCGCGGCGGCCGCGCGCTGCTCGCCCGGCGCACGCTCGAGCAGGAGGCGCCGCTCGCGACGGAGAACGCGGCGGCCGCCGTCGCGGCGTTCGACGTCGCGATCGGCCGCATGCTCGACGAGCTGGTGCCGTGGGTGGAGCGGGAAGCGGCGAAGGCGCGGCCGTCCTAGCGGCGGCGCCCGAGGCCGGCGATCAGCGGTTCTGGATGGCGGGCGACCGCGGCGACGGCGGCGGCGTGATCCCCATCGACACGTAGATCGCGGTCAACTTGTCGACCCCGATGTCGGCCGGGCGCACCCACGCGGCCGGGACGTAGATCAGGGCGCCCCCGAACGGCACGGGCGCAGTAGGCACCAGCACCGCGAGATAGCCCTGGCCGTCGATCTCGATCGGCTGCGCGCTCGGCGCGAGCGCCAGGACCGCCGCGCCCTTGCCGCCGAAGAAGCACCACACCGGGCTCATGGCGCGGATGTCCGCTTCCTGCTGCTGGTCGAGCAGGCCGACGAAGCGGTCGGCGAGGCTGTAGAGGCTCCCGACCAGCGGGATGTGCCGCAGGGTCACGTCGGCGAGTCGCTTGAGCGGCCCCTTCAGGCCGAGCTGCGCGACCAGCCCGAGCACATAGACGGCCGCGATCAGCACCAGCGTACCGAAGACGTAGGCGGCGTCGGGATGGTCGGAAAAGGAATAGCCCACCGCCGAAAACAGCCCGCCGACGAAGCTGCCCGGCCCGACGAAACGGTTGACGACGCTGAGCGCCCAGACGAGCACCGCCGCGGTGAGCGCGACCGGCAGCAGCAGGAGCAGTCCCGCCAGCCAGGTCCCCGCGATCGACCGGAAGCTGCGCCTGATCACGAGCTGGGGGATCCGGCCGCCGCCACCTCAGAAGCGCGCGGTGAACGTCGCAGCGAAGAACGGCGCGGGATCGAAGTCGTCCGAGCGCAGCCGGTTGCCGGAGGAATCGTCGACCCGCAGCTCGCCGGCCACGATGGCGCCGGCATAGAGGTGAAGCGCCATCTGGTCGCCCGAAATCGCGTACGTCGCGCGCAGGAACAGCGGCACCCGCGTTCCTCGCCGACGCCGTTCGGCACCGGGCCGTTCTCGCTGAGGCGGAAGCGCTGGCTGCGAAATGCGCCGCCGAAGCCGAGGGTCCAGCCGCCGCCGAGCAGGTAGTCGAGCTCGAGGCCGGCGGGCCCGGTCGGACCGGCGGCCAGCGGGTTGATCGATGCGCCAGCGGTCGCTGAGGCGCCAGTCGACGATGAGGAACGGGTACACGCCCGTCTTCTCGATCCGGTCGTACACGCCGACGCCGAGGCCGATGCGGTTGCCGTCGGCGAACCGCTTGGTCCCCGAGACGATCCCGCCCCAGACGATCGAATCGCCGGACTTCGCGCCGTTCTCCCGGAACCAGTCGACCGACGGCACGAAGCCGACGCTCCAGCCGTCGCTCAGCCCGAACGAGAGCGGCACCGCCACCCCGTAGCGCTGCACGATGTTCCAGGGTGCCACGCCGCCGAACGCAACCGGGTTCGAGAAGGAGTAGTCGGTGTAGTCGTAGTTGAGGGTCACGCCGACGCCGTTGCCGCCGCCGAGGTCCCTCGTCGCCCCGGCGCGGACGAGCGTGCTCCAGGCGCTGAAGTCGCCGCCCTGGTCGAGATCGCCCTTGCCCTCGTAGGCGCCGGTGATCGAGACGAACGGCCGCCACGGGGAGTCCTGCGCCTGCGCCGCACCGGCCGCCGGCAACAATGCGACGAACGCGACGGTCGTCGCGATCCGTTTGGTGTCGAGCTTCATCGCCGTCTCCTTCCGGTTCGAAACGGGTTATCCCGCCGCGGCCGTCGCCGGCTTCGCCGGCGCGGCCTCGCTCCCGCTTGCCGCCGAACACGGTGATGTAGAGCGTCGGCAGGAACACGAGCATCAGCAGCGTCCCGATCAGCAGGCCGCCCATGATCGCGAACGCCATCGGCCCCCAGAACACCGTCGGCGCGATCGGGATGAGGCCGAGCACGGTCGAGAACGCAGTGAGGCTCAGCGGGCGAAGCCGCGAGCTCGCCGCGCTGATCGCCGCGTCCCAGACGGTCTTGCCTTCCGCGCGGTCGGTCTCGATCTGCACCACCAGGATCACCGCGTTCTTCGCCACCATCCCGATCAGCGACAGGATGCCGAGGATGGCGACGAAGCCGAGCGGCCGGTTGAAGACGAGCAGCGCGAGCACGACGCCGATGATGCTGAGCGGCAGCACGGCGAGCACCACGAACACGGCCTTGAAGCTCTGCAGCTGGAGCATCAGCACGGTGACCATGAGCAGGATCATCAGCGGCACCACCGCGAACACCGACGCCTGCGAGATCGCGCTTTCCTCGGCGATGCCGCCGAGGGCGATGCGGTAGCCCTTCGGCAGGGTCTTCGCGAGCTCGGCGATCGGCGCCTCGAGCGCGTCGACGACGGTGTCCGGCAGCACGCCCGGCATCGTGTCCGCGCGCACGGTGAGCGTCGGCACCCGGTCGCGGCGCCACACGAGCGGGTACTCTTCCCCGAACTCGAAGCTCGCGAACTGGCTGAGCGGCACCATGCGTCCGCCGGGGATCGGCACCTGCAGCGCGCGCAGGGTCGACACGGCCGCGCGCTCCTCGTCGACGCGCGCGCGCCACGACGTTCACCAGATAGATGTCGTCGCGCACCTGCGTCACGGTCGAGCCGGCGATCGACGCGTTGAGCGTCGCGGCGATCGTCGCCGAGCTGACGCCGATCTGCCGCGCCTGGTCCTGGTCGATCCTGAGCTTGAGCTGGCGCGCCGGCTCCATCCAGTCGAAGTTGACGTGCCGCGCTCCGGGATTCGCCGCGACGACCTGCGCCAGGCGCTGCGCGATCTGGGTCACCTCGTCCTTGTCCGGTCCGCTCACGCGGTACTGCACCGGCCAGCCGACGGGCGGCCCGAGCTCGAGCGGCGAGACGCGCCCGACCACGTCGGGAAACTCCTCGGCGAGCAGCTTCTCCAGGCGGTCATGGACGCGCTTGCGCTCCTCGAAGCCCTTGGTGACGATCACCACCTGCGCGAAGAACGGGTTCGCGAGCTGCACGTTGAGCGGCAGGTAGAAGCGGATCGCGCCGCGGCCGACGTAGGTGCTCCAGTGGTCGATGTCCTCGTCCTTGGCGAGCGCCGCCTCGAGCCGCTTCGCGGTGTCCTCGGAGGCGTAGATCGAGGCGTTCTGCCGCAGGGACAGGTCGACGACGAGCTCGGGCCGGTCGGAGGCGGGGAAGAACTGCGCCGGGACGAACCGCAGCAGATAGAGCGCCGCGACGAACGCGGCGATCGTCACCGCGATCGTCAGCCACTTCGCGCGCATCGCGCCCGTGAGGAAGCTGGTGTAGATCCCCATGAGGCGCCCGGGCTTCTGCTCGCCGGCGGCCGCCCCCTTGGGCGGTTTGAGGATGGCGATGCCGATCACCGGGGCCATGGTGACCGCCACCAGCCACGACGTGACCAGCGCGATCGCCACCACCGCGAAGATCGAGAACGTGTATTCGCCCGCCGAGCTGAGCGCGAAGCCGATCGGCACGAAGCCGGCGATCGTGATCAGCGTGCCGGAGAGCATCGGCGCGGCGAGCGTCTTGTACGCGAAGGTCGCGGCGACTTCCTTGCTGTCCCCCGCGGCGAGGCGCCGGATCATCGCATCGACGGTGGTCATCGCGTCGTCGACCAGGAGCGTCAGCGCGATGATCAGCGCGCCGAGCGAGATGCGCTGGAGGTCGATGCCGGCGATCTCCATCACCGCGAACACGATCGCCAGCGTGAGCGGGATCGCGAGCGCGACGACCGAGCCGGGCCGGACGCCGAGGCTCACGAAGCTCGCCGCGAGGATGATCAGGATCGCCTGCCACAGCGAGGTCATGAAGTCGTTGATGGCGAGGTCGACGGTGACCGCCTGGTCGGAGACGAGGAACGGGTCGATGCCGAGCGGCAGGTTCGCGCGGATGTCGGCCATCTCGTTCTTCAGGTTCGTGCCGAGCGCGAGGATGTCGCCGCCGTCGCGCATCGCGATCGCGAGCCCGATCGCCGCCTTGCCGTTGACGTGGAAGAGCGGGAGCGGCGGATCCGAGAAGCCGCGGCGCACCTGCGCGATGTCGGTCAGGGGCACGAGGCGGTCGCCGACGACGATGTTGACCGCCTTGATGTCGTCCTCCGAGTCGAAGGCGCCCGAGACGCGCAGGAAGATCCGCTCGTCGCCGGTCTGCAGGACGCCGGCGGGCCGGACGAGGTTCTGCGCCTGCAGCTGCCCGAGCAGGGCGGAGTAGGAGAGGCCGATGCCGGCGAGCCGCGCGGTGGAGAACTCGAGGAAGATGTTCTCGTCCTGCGCGCCGATGATCTCGATCTTCGAGACGTCGGGCACCGCGAGCAGCCGCGAGCGCGCGTCCTCGACGTAGTTGCGCAGCTCGCGGTGCGTGAACCCGTCGGCGGAGAACCCGTAGATGATGCCGTAGGTGTCGCCGAAATCGTCGTTGAAGCCGGGGCCGATCGTGCCCTGCGGCAGGGTGCCGCGGATGTCGCCGACGTTGTTGCGCACCTGCTGCCAGATGCCGCGCACCTCGCCCGGCGGCGTCGACTGCTTCAGGTCGACGAACATGGTGGTGACGCCGGCGGTCGTGTAGCTGCGCACCCGGTCGAGATGCCGCGTCTCCTGGAGCTTGCGCTCGATCCGCTCGGTGACCTGCAGCAGCGTCTCCTCGATCGAGGCGCCGGGCCAGGCCGCGAAGACGATCATCGTGCGGAAGGTGAAGATCGGGTCCTCGGCGCGGCCGAGGCGGAGGAACGAGATCGTTCCGGCCACGATCGCCGCGATCATGAAGTAGACGATGAGCGACCGGCGCTTGATCGCCCATTCCGACAGGTTCGGGCCGATCACTTCGCGGCTCCGAGCAGGCGCACCTTCTGGCCGGGATGGAGGGCCTGGACGCCGGCGATCACGACGACGTCGCCGGGATTGAGGCCGCCGGCGACGACGACCCGCGTCGCGTCGTGGCTCGCGACCTCGATCGGGCGCATCGAGACGGTCTCGGTCTTCGGATCCACGATCCACACCGCGGACTGCGCGCCCTGGCGGACGAGCGCGGAGCCGGGGATCGCCATCGCGGAGGCGGTCTCGATGCGCATGCTGCCGGTCACCGTCGAGCCGAGCCGCAGGCCGGCGGGCGGGTCGATCAGCCCGACGCGCACCTGGAACGTCCCGGTCACCGGATCGGCGCGCGGCGACACTTCGCGGACGCGGCCCTGGGCGGACACTTTCGGGTCGGTGGTCAGCGCGACGGTGATCTCCGGGTTCTTGGGCGCGGTGTCCTTGATCTGCGCCGGCACGTTGAAGACGGCGTCGCGGCCGCCCGCGCGCGCGATCTGCACGACCATGCGGCCGGCCGGCACGACCTCGCCCGGCTCGGCGCCGACCTTCGTCACGTTGCCGCCGGCGTCGGCGACGAGGCGCGTGTAGCTCTGCCGGTTCGACGCGAGGTCGACCTGCGACTGGGCGGACTTCACCGCGCGACTCCGCGCTCTGGAGGTTCGCCGTGATCTGGTCGAACGCGGCCTGCGAGATGAACCGCTGCGCGAGCAGCTCCTTCTGCCGGTTGTAGTTGTTCCGCTGCTCCACCGCCTGCGCGCGCGCGGCGGCGAGCTGCGCCCGCGCCGACGCGAGGCTCGCGTCCTCGTTCGACGGGATCGAGCCGCGCGAGCGACCTGCCCCGGCTTGACCGTGTCGCCGACGTTGACGCTGCGGTCGATCATGCGGCCGTCGATCCGGAACGAGAAGTTGACCTCGGTCTGCGCCTGGACGTTGCCGGTGAGCGAGACGACCTCGCCGGCCGCGCGCTGCTCGACGCTGATCACGCGCACCGGGCGGACCTCCGGCGGCGGCGGCTCCGCGGCGCGCTTGCAGCCGGCGAGCAGCGCGAGCGTTGCGAGCGCGACGACGGCGGCCCTGGATGAATGCGATCGTTCGACCCGCGGAAGAGATCGTGAGACACGGCCTGACTCCCGTTTGTCGCGTTGCTGCCCGATTGTCATTGCTGCGCCGCCGACAGCGCAACCTCGGCGTGTCACTCGCGACGCGCCGCGGCCGCTTCGCTCGTCGGCCGCCGGGTGCCGCCGGCCCGCGCAGCATCCGCACGCCGAGATACGCGATCGCGATCGCCAGCAGCGGGCTCGCGAAGTTGAATATCGCGTACGGCAGATAGCTGAACGTGGCGACCCCGAGCGTCGCGGCCATGTACGCGCCGCAGCTGTTCCACGGGATCAGCGCCGACGTCGGGGTTCCGGCAGCGGCGATGGTGCGCGACAGGACGACGGGCGCGAGGCCGCGCTTCTCGAACGCGCCCTTGAACATCCGCCCCGGCAGGACGATCGCGATGTACTGGTCGGCGGTGACGACGTTGGTCGCGAAGACCGCGCCGACCAGCGAGGCGACCAGCGCGCCGGCGGACTTCGCCGCCTCGATCACCGGCGTGATCAGCCGTTCGAGGACGCCCGCCTTCTCCACCACGCCGCCGAAGGCGAGCGCGGTGATCACCAGCCAGATCGTGTTCAGCATGCTCTCCATGCCGCCCCGGCTGACGAGCACGTCGATCGCCGCGTACCCGGTGTCCGACTTGTATCCGCTCGCCAGCGCCAGCCACACGCCCTTGACGACCGCGAGCCAGTCCGGCATGTCCTCGCCCGCGCCGCCGAGCGCGATCACGCGCTCCGGCGCGACGACTGCGGCGAGCACGCCGCCGACGAGCGCGCCGATGAAGATCGCGGTGAACGGCGGAAACCGCAGCAGCGCGAGCCCGACGACGACGACCAGCGGCACGAACAGCCATGGGCGTGATGTGGAAGGCGCTCTCGATCGCGCGGCATCTTCTCGCTCGCGTCGAAGTCGCCCGGCCGGCCGAGCAGCGCAGAACACGCGCGAGCGCGATCGCGACGGCGAGCACCGAGGTGAGGGCCGTCTCGCGAATGTGCTGGTACAGGTCGACGCCGGCGGCGGCGGCGGCGAGGTTGGCCGAGTCCGAGAGCGGCGAGGTCGTGTCGCCGAGGTAGGCGCCGGAGATGACCGCGCCGGCGGTGATCGCCGGGTTCAGGTCCATGTTCACCGCGATCCCCATGAGGCCGACGCCGATCGTGCCGACCGTCGTCCAGGAGCTGCCGATGCTGAACGAGACCACGGCGCAGATCGCGCAGGCGGTCAGCGTAGAAGTAGTTCGGGTTGAGGATCTGCAGCCCGTAGTAGACCATCGCCACCAGCGTGCCGCTCAGCGCCCAGGTGCCGATCAGCGATCCGACCGCGAAGAGGATGAAGATCGCGCCGATGCCCGAGCCGACGCTCGCGACCGCCGCATCGCGGAGCGAATCGAGCGTGTGGCCGCGGCGCCAGCCGATGAAGACCGCGATCATCGTCGCGACGACCAGCGCGATCTGGTTCGGCCCGCCGCGCACCGGCGTCGCCGAACAGGTAGAACGACAGCGCGACGAGCAGGATCAGGCCGGCGACCGGGATGATCGCTTCGGTGAGCGTGAGCGGCTGCGGCGTGGTCGGGCCTGGTCACACGGTCGGGGTCGGTAGGCGTTGAAGCGGGCGCTAGTCTAGATCGCCGTCCGGAAACGCAACGGGCGCCCGCCTGCCGGCGGACGCCGCGACGGCGCGGATGCGCGTCGCGGCGCTAGAAGTCCACCGCGTCGCGGATGATCGGGCAGGTCATGCAGTGCCCGCCGCCGCGTCCGCGGCCGAGCTCGGCGCCGACGATCGTGATCACCTCGATGCCTTCCTTGCGCAGCAGCGTGTTCGTGTACGTGTTGCGGTCGTACGCGTAGACCACGCCCGGCGAGGCGCAGACCAGGTTGGCGCCGCTGTCCCACTGCGTGCGCTCGCGCTGGTAGTCGCTGCCGCCGGCTTCGACGACGCGCAGCTTCTTCAGCCCCAGCGCCTCCTTCACCACGTCGACGAACGGCTTGTTTTCGGCGTGCAGCTCGACGCCGCTCGGATGGCTGCTCGGGCGGTACGAGAAGGTGCGAGTCTGGTTCATGAAGTCCGGCGCGAGCAGGACGCAGTCGCGGTCCGCGAACGTGAACACGGTGTCGAGGTGCATCGCCGCGCGGATCTTCGGCATCGCGGCCACGATCACGCGCTCGGCCGCGCCTTTCTTGAACAGCGTCGCCGCGAGCTGGCTGATGGCCTGGCGCGAGGTGCGCTCGCTCATGCCGATGAGCACGATGCCCTTGCCGATCGGCATGACGTCGCCGCCTTCCAGCGTCGCCAGGCCGTGGTCCTCGGTCGGGTCGCCCCACCAGACGTTGACCTTGCCGGCGAAGTCGGGATGGAACTTGTAGATCGCCGTCGTCAGGATCGTCTCCTCCTGCCGCGCCGGCCAGTACAGCGCGTTGAGCGTCACGCCACCGTAGATCCAGCAGGTGGTGTCGCGCGTGTACAGCGTGTTCGGCAGCGGCGGCAGCAGGTATTCGGTGGCGCCCGCAGCCTCCTTGACGATCTTGAGCGCCTTGCCGCCGGCCGCTTCCGGAAAGTCGTGGGTCGACAGCCCGCCGATCAGCGTCTCGGCCAGGTCGCGGTTATCCAGTCCGGCGAGGTAGCTTTTCAGCTCGTCGATGAAGCCCAGTCCCACCTGGTTGGGCACGACCTGGTTGTCGAGGATCCATTTCTTGCCTTCGGGGACGGCCACCGTCTCCGCCAGCAGGTTGTGCATCTCCACCACGTCGACGCCGCGGTCGCGCATCTTGGTGATGAAGTCGAAGTGGTCGCGCTTGGCGTTCTCGACCCACAGCACGTCGTCGAACAGCAGTTGATCGCAGTTGCTCGGCGTCAGGCGCTGGTGCGCGCGTCCGGGCGCGCAGACCATCACCTTGCGCAGCTGGCCGACTTCCGAGTGCACGCCGAACTTGACCTGCTTTGGCATCCGCCATGATGTCCTCCGATAGCCTGGGTTCAGATGGTGATGTAGCCCGTGATCAGCCCGTACAGCGCGTATACCGCGCCGACCACGACGACGCCGAAGACGACCCACTCCGCCGGCGTGAACAGCCTGCTTGCCCTGCTCGCGCCGCGTCTTGACGTAGAGCAGCGTTCCGGGCGCGTAGATCAGGAACGAGAGCACCAGGAATTTCAAGTCCGCCGGCGAAGACCAGGAACACCGAGTAGATCACCGCGAGGACGGCGATGATCATGTCCTTGCTGTAGTCCCGGTCGCTGGCAGGGTAGGTCTCGCGGGTCAGCACCAGCTTCAGCAGGAACGCCGCGCGACAGGAGATAGGGCAGCAGCGACAGGTGGCTGCACAGCGAGAGCGCGAAAGTGAAGGCGTCGGCCGAGAACAGCGTCGCCGACCAGCACCAGCTGCACCAGCAGCGTGCTCATCAGCAGCGCGTTCGTCGGCACCTTGGTCGCGTTCTCCTTGGCGAGGAAGGCCGGCATGTCGCCTTTCTTCGCGGCGATCGACAGCACCTCGGACGCCATCAGCGTCCAGGCCAGGTAGGCGCCGAGCACCGAGACGATCACGCCCACGCCGATGAAGATCGCCCCCCAGGGGCCGACCGCCGCCGCGAGAACGCCGCCCACCGAGGGCTGGCTCAACTGCTGGATCTCGGCGCGCGGCAGGATGCCGAAGGACAGGATCGACACCGACGCGAACAGCGCCAGCACGCCGAGGAAGCCCACCACGGTGGCCGTGCCGACGTCCTCGCGCTTCTTGCGCGAAGCGCGAATAGTTGCTCGCGCCCTCGATGCCGAGGAACACGAACACCGTGATCAGCATCGTCGCCTTGACCTGCTGGAACAGGTTGCCGTAGCCCTTGTGTCCTCGCCGCCGCCCCAGAGGTTGGCGGCGAACACGTCGGGCTTGAACGCGAAGATCACCAGCACCAGGAACAGCAGCAGCGGGATGACCTTGGCGATGGTGACGATCTTGTTGATCGCCGCCGCTTCCTTGGTGCCGCGCAGCACCAGGAAGTGGAAGGCCCAGATGCCGACCGACGAGACCAGCACCGCGCTGATCGTGTTGCCGTCGCCGAAGAACGGGAACACCGCGCCGAGCGTCGACTTGATCAGCACCCAGTACGAGACGTTGCCGACGCAGGCGCTGGCCCAGTAGCCGAAGGCCGAGGCAAAGCCCAGGTACGGGCCGAAGCCGGCGCGCGCGTAGGCGTAGACGCCGGCGTCGAGGTCCGGCTTGCGGTTGGCCAGCTTCTGGAACACGAAGGCCAGCATCAGCATGCCCACGCCGGCGATGGTCCACGCGATGAGCGCGCCGTAGACCCCGGTGGCCATCGCGAAGTTGCGCGGTATCGAGAATACCCCCGCGCCGACCATGCCCCCCACCACCATCGCGGTGAGGGTTCCCAGTGGCAGCTTGTCGGTCGTCGAAGAACTCATTGTTGATCCCCCTTTTTTGTCTTCTGTGCGCGAGACGAACGTGCGCTCGAGCGCTCTTGAGTTGTCGTGGTCTCACCAGCTGAAACCGCGCGGTCCGGACAGGAACCGCGCGCCAATGCGAATGGATCGCGGTGTTTCACCAGTGAACACTCGCTGGACGGCGCGCTTCGCTCTTGCTTCTTGCGGTCCGGGATGCGGAGCGAAATCAGCAGTTGCGCGGCGGTGCATTCTTTTGGAAGAATGGCCGCGCGTCAAGCTGGAAGACTATCAGACGCGGACGCGGCGATCTTCTCCCGCAGCGACCGCGACGCGCCGACGAACATGCGAATTGCCGACGCCGCAGGCCGGTTCGTCGCGCGAAAGGGGAACAACGAAAATGAAGCGATCGATCACGCGGCGTCGCGCGCGCGTCGGCGGGTTCGGCCAGCGCGGCCTGCGCGCGCTGGTCGTCGCCTTGCGCTGCTCTTCGCTAGCGCGGCGCTCGCCCAGCAGCCGGACCTCGGCCGCGCCGAGACGCTCGTGCGCGAGGGCAAGTACCAGGAAGCCTACGATCTCCTCGCGCCGTTCCGGGACGCGCGCAAGGACGACGCCCAGTACAACTACCTGCTCGGCCGCGCCGCGCTCGGCACGAAGCGCGCCGGACCAGGCGCTCGCGCTCTTCGAGCGCAGCCTCGCGTCGCGGCCCGACACGGTCGCCGCGCACCTCGCGCTCGGCCGCGCGTACTTCGCGCTCGGGCAGCTACGCCGAAGCGAAGATCGAGTTCGAGACGGTGCTGCGCTTCGACAACCTGCCGCCCGACCTGCTCACGCAGGTCGAGATCTACGACCAGGCGGCGCGGCAGTACCTCGACGAGGGCAGGCGCCTGACCAGCTTCGGCTACGCCGAGCTCGGCATCGGCCGCTACCGGGTGAACTCGACTTCCGACACGATCGGCGGCGAGCGCAACGACACGTTCTACAACGCGCGCGTGGGCGGCGGGCTGAACTACGCGCTCCCGGACAACTACGCGCTCGACGCCAGCCTCGACTACCGCTTCAGCTACCAGCGACAACGACGACATCCGCAACGACTCCGACTGGCGCTGGCGCGCTCGCCGGCAGCCGCGCGTTCGGCGAGAACAACCTCGCGGTCGGCTTCCGCGGCCGGGTGAGCTATCGCGGCGACGGCGCATACTACCGCAACGACTACTCGATCTTCACCAACTACCGCTACCGGTTCGACGAGGACAACCAGTTCACGCTCGGCGCCGAGGTCCGGCGGCGGAGATACCCCGACGGCCGGCTGCGCGAGCGCAGCCGCACCACCGCCGACGCCAGCGTCGGCTGGGTCCGGTCGCTGTTCGGCGGCCGCGGGAGCTTCACCCTCACCGCGCACGGCGGGTACAACTACGCGACGAGCCGGCCCGACGGCGACTCCGCCATCTACGGCGCCACCGCCAACCTGGACTACACCTTCACCGACCGGCTGGCCGGATTCATCTTCGCCTGGTGGGAGCGCGACGCGTTCAACACCGACCGAGATCCACTGCGCATCCCGACTCGCTCGACGAGACCGTCATCCTGCGACGCAAGGACAACCTGTACGAGTTCGGCGGCGGCCTCGTCTGGGAGTTCGCGCGCAGCTGGACGTTCCGGCCGGAGATCCTCTACATCCGCGACCAGAGCAACTCGGTCGGGTTCAACTACAGCTCGACGGAGTACTGGCTCAACGTCCGCAAGGGGTTCTAGCCGCGCGCGGTAACGCCCGGTTCGTTACCGGGGATCACGCGAGACCTCGCACCCTGATACCCTCGACTGCTGCGCCGGCCGCTGTTCGAGCGCTTCCCGCACGAGAAGCCGCGCCCAAGGAGCATCACCATGCAAATCACCCCGGTCATTGCAAGTTGCTGCAGCCACACGACCCGCCGCGGCTTCCTGAAAACGGCAGGGATCGCGACTGCGGCAGCGCTGTTGAGCGCAGCCCTTTTGCCCGGCTCGCCTACGCCGCCGCGCTCACCAAAGCGCAGCGGGACAAGCTGACACCCGACGAGATCATCGCGATGATGAAGCGGGGCAACGAGCGCTTCCGCAGCGGCAAGAAGTCGACGCAGGACTTCCTCGCCCAGCAGCGGGCGAGCGCCAAGGGACAGTATCCCGCGGCGGTGATCCTGAGCTGCATCGACTCGCGCGCGTCGGCGGAAACGATCATGGATCTCGCCATCGGCGACGTCTTCAACGCGCGCGTGGCCGGGAACGTCGCCAACGACGACATCCTCGGCAGCATGGAGTTCGCTTGCGCGGCGGCCGGCGCCAAGGTGGTGCTGGTGATGGGACACACGGCGTGCGGCGCGATCAAGGGCGCGATCGACGACGTGCAGCTCGGGAACCTCACGGGCCTGCTCGCCAGGATCCAGCCGGCGGTGAAAGCGACCGCGTACCAGGGCGACCGCTCGGCCAAGAACGACGCCTTCGTGGACGCGGTAGCCCGCAGGAACGTGGAGCTCACCATGGAGAACATCCGCAAGGGCAGTTCCGTGCTGAGCGACCTCAAGGCGAAGGGCGCGATCAACATCGTCGGGGCGATGTACGACATCGCCAGCGCGAAAGTGGATTTCTTCTCCTGATCGACGCGCGGCCGGCTTGGTCGGGCACTTCTGCAATCGGAAACCGACGCACACGAACTCTGACAGGACGGACATGACAAACCCAACGCATCGACTCAGCGCCGCAGTGTCAATCGCCGCCGTTCTCGGCGCTGCCGGCCCCGCGTTCGCGCAGACCGCACCGGCGGCCATCGCCGATTGCGCCTCGATCTCCGTCGACAGCGAGCGGCTCGCCTGCTACGACCGCGCGGCCGGCCGCGCGCCTGCGCCGCGGTCGCCCGACGCGCCGCCGGCCGCGGACCGGCCGGCTGCCGCCGCCGAGAAGCCCGCGCCGGCCGCCGGTGCGTTGCGCGCGCCCGCATCCCTGATCGACGCCGCGTGGGGATTCGAGCAGGGATCCGACCGTTACGTCATCGACATGTACAACCAGAACTACCTGCTGTTCGCGCGCTGGACCGACAACGTCAACACCGCGCCCTACGCGGCGGTCTTCGCGGCCGCCGGCAAGCCGGAAACGATCGACGACACGGAAGCGAAATTCCAGCTCAGCTTCAAGATGCGCCTGTGGACGACCGAGGACCGGCGGTGGGGCGTCTGGGCGGCGTACACGCAGCAGAACCAGTGGCAGGTCTACAACGCCGACATCTCGCGCCCGTTCCGGGAAACCAACTACATGCCGGAGCTGTTCGTGAGCTACCGGCCCGGGATCGACCTCGGCGGCGGGTTCCAGTGGAACCTCCTGAACGTCGGCTACAACCACCAGTCGAACGGCCGGACCGACACCCTCTCGCGGAGCTGGGACCGCATCATCGCCACGTTCGGGTTCGAACGCGAGAACTTCGCCCTGCTCGCCAAGGCCTGGTATCGCGTTCAACACAAGGAAGACAATCCCGAACATCACCGACTTCTACGGCTACGGCAGCCTGACCGGGATCTACAAGTGGCGCGACCACAGCTTCTCGCTGATGGCCCGCGGCAACCTGAGCAAGGGCAAGGGCGCCGCGGAGCTCACGTGGATGTCGCCGCGCCTCCTCGGACCCCTGCGCGCGTACGTCCAGGGCTTCACCGGCTACGGCGAGAGCATGATCGACTACAACTGGAACCAGAGCACCATCGGGTTCGGCGTCGCGCTCAACGACGCGCTCTAGCGCCGGTGCGCTACCCGACGACGCCGTCGCCGACGCCGATCCGGTACACGATGTAGCAGCCGAGCAGGACGGTCGCGAGGCCGACCGCTGCGGACAGTCCGTCGTGGGTCCGCTTCAGGTGGCGCGACGTCAGCCGCAGCGGCACGGCGATCGCCGCCGAGAGCAGCGCCATGCCGAGGATCGAGCCGAGGCCGAAGATCGCGATGTAGGCGAACCCCCAGGCGGGCGAGCGCAGCGCCTCGAGGCTGAGGAGGATCAGCGCCGCGGAGCCCGCCATGCCGTGCACCATGCCGACGAGCAGGGCGCGGCCCGGAAAGCCCCGCGGGTGCAGGTGCTCGTGACGTGCCGGATCGTGCGGCGCGCCCTCGCCGCGGTGCGAATGGGCGTGGAAATGCGCGACGCCGTCCGCATGGCGATGCGCGTGGAAGTGGACGCGCTCGCGCCGCAGCCGGTAGAGCGCGTCCGCGCCGAGCGCGACGAGCATCACGCCGACCGCGAGCTCGAGCGCCTGCGCCGCCTGCGCCGGCACGACGACGCCGAGCACCAGCACCGCGCCGCCGAAGAGCATCAGCGTGAGCGTGTGGCCGGTGCCCCAGGCGATCCCCTGCGCGACGGTGTGGCGCGACCGACCGGCTGCGCGTCGCGAGCGTGGCGACGGCGGCGAGATGGTCGGCGTCCGTGGCGTGCCGCATGCCGAGCAGGAAGCCGAGCGCGAGGATCGAGGCGAGCGTCACGCCGGCCTCACTCGAACTTCAGGCCCGGCAGCAGGAAGAGCCACGTCACCAGGACGAACGCGGCGGTCAGGGTCGGAATGCCGAACGGCGTCAGGAACGCCATCATCGTCCCCTGCACGATCACCGACAGCACCGTGGCGAGCAGCGTGTACGCCACGACGCGCACGCCGGGACGGTAGAACACCGCGCCGAGCGCGATCGCGGTCAGCACCGGGTTGAAGCCGAGCAGGCCGGCGGTGACGAGGTCGCTCTCCGCGCCGAGCGCATGCGCGGTGACCACGCCCACCAGCGCGCCCACGAGGGCGAACACCGCGGCGGCGACCGAGTTCACCGCCAGGCCGGCGAGCAGCAGCACGGCGGCCGGACCGTGACCTTTCAGGAACACCTGCGTGATGCTCGTGAAGATCCCCTGCACGAAATCGCCGACGCGCAGGGGATCCGCCGCGGCCGGATCGATCGGGACGATCTCGCCGACCGGCGGCAGCGCGCCGCCGTCGAGCCCGGAGAACACGTTGGTCGCGAGCAGCAGCAGCCAGGCAGTGAGGACGAACGGCGCCGTGAGCGCGGACACGCTCCAGGTCTTGAGCACGTTGGAGATGGCGAGCATGACCACCACCGACACGGCGCCGCCGAGGACGGCGTAGACCCACAGCTGCGGCGTGGGGGCCATGAAGGTCGCGAGCGCGAGACCGACGAGGTAGGCGTTGAAGCCGTAGAGGCCGGCGTTGAGCGCGGCCTCGTCGACGCGCAGCCATTGCGCCATGAGCGTCGCCGCCAGCACCGCCACGAGGCCGCCGATCGCCACCTGCGGCACGCCGGCGGCGTACGACCCCCAGCCGATCGCGACGAAGAAGAGGAGCCCGCTGAGCGGATTGTCCTGGAACATCACCTGCCCGATGCCGCGCAGGTTGACGGTCCACGAAGCGCAGGAACTTCGACGAAGCGCACAGGCCTTCCCACCACGCCAGCAGTCCTTTCATCGTCGCCTCCCGGATCAGCGCCAGAAAAAGGGCGGTGGGATCGACGGTACCGGTGACCTCCTCGCGCGCGACCGCCCAGAACTCGCGCACCTTGGCCTTGACCTGCGCGGTCTCGCGGCCGAGCACCTTGAAGATCAGGCCGGCGTCGTTCGGCAGCCGGCACGCGCCGAAGGCCACGCCGTCCGCCAGGTCCACCTCGGCGTCGATCCGCGCGTGGATGCGATCGGCGTTGTCCTTCGGCGTCAGCAGGACGACGTTCCCGAGCACGTCGAACGAATCCATCACGCCGGTCTGCCGCACCGGACGGCGCGCCGGCTCGATCACGAGCTTCTCGGTGAAGAGCGTCCGCCCGTCGGGACGCGCCGCCTCGACCGACAGCGAGAGCAGCGTGGCGCCGAAGGACTCGTCCGGATGATGGTGCTTGCGCCCCGGCTGGACGATCTCCGCGTAGAGCAGCGTCGCCGTCGGGGCGATCGAGATCCGCGTGTCGCTCAGGAAGCGGGCGCGCCGGTGCGGGATGAGCGGCTCGGGCAGGAACTCGAGGTAGGCGCCGTCGGCGAGCGTGATCGACTGCGTCTGCACCGCGTAGTTGGCGTCCATGCTGTGGACCTTGGTCGCCGACTGCGTCGTCACGTGCGCGCGCGCTCGCGGCGCCAGCGCGACCTCGAGCGCGAGCCGGTCCCCCTGCAGCACGCAGCCCGACGTCGTGATCATGAAGAGCCAGGCCTGGTCGGGCATCGCCGGGTCCGGGTACAGCGCGCGCTGCGCCATGTACGGCGCGCGGCGATCGAGGTCCGCCAGGATCGTGCGGTCGCCGCGCGCGCTCGAAGCCGAGGCGGAGGAAACCCGTCTTCCCGACCGCGCCGCTCGCCATCTGCGGCGGCTCGTCCTGGAACGCCGCCAGCTCCGCCGCCGTCAGGCCGAGCGTCTCGGCCGCGGCCCACGGGGCGAGAGTCGGCGCGCCCTCGGCGATGCGCATCACGCAGGCTGCTTCGCGGGCAGCTTCACGTCGAAGAGGAGGTCGCTGCGGATCAGCTCGACCAGCGCCGGAATGCCCTCGCCGGTCTTGCAGTTGGTGAACAGGAACGGCTTGTCGCCGCGCATCAGGCGCGAGTCGTGCTCCATCACCGCGAGGCTCGCGCCGACGTGCGGCGCGAGGTCGGTCTTGTTGATGACGAGGATGTCCGACTGCGTGATCCCGGGGCCGTTCTTGCGCGGGATCTTGTCGCCGGCGGCGACGTCGATCACGTAGATGAAGAAGTCGACCAGCGCCGGGGAGAAGGTCAGCGTCAGGTTGTCCCCGCCGCTCTCGATCAGCACCACGTCGCCGTCGGGGAAGCGCGCCTCCATGTCCTCGACCGCGGCGAGGTTCATGCTCGGGTCCTCGCGCACCGCGGTGTGCGGGCAGGCGCCGGTCTCCACGCCGAGGATGCGCTCCTCGAGCAGGATGCCCTTGAGCGTCCGCTGGACGTGCTTCGCGTCCTCGGTCGTCACCACGTCGTTGGTGATGATCAGCACCTTGATGCCCATCTCGAGCAGGCGCGGCGTGATCGCCTCCACGATCGCGGTCTTGCCCGACCCGACCGGACCGCCGACGCCGATGCGCGTGATCTTCTTCTTCACCGTCGCGTGCGTCCCGTTTCAGTTCATGAACAGGCGCACGTGCGCCTTGACGTGGGCCGCCGCCAGGATCTCGGTCAGCGGCGCGAAGCCCGCCATGTCGGAGAGGCGCGCCGCGGCCGCGATCTCGTAGGCGGCGTCCGCGCCGGCGTTGAGCCGGTAGAGCATCCGCTGCGTGTCCACGTGGCTGATCTTCATCAGCCGCAGCGCCGCGCTCAGGATCATCGCCGCGACGCCGTACTGGTGCACGACGAACGCGTCGCGCGCCGGCAGGCCCTGCACGGCGAAGTTCACCGCCAGCGCCACCGGATAGCAGCCGGGCGTGTCGCCGGCGTCGATGCGCTCGCGCCACGTCTCGCAGCAGCGGCGCGCCGGTCACCTCGGCGCCCATCTCGGCGAACTTCTTGCCCATGCGCACCGACATCGTCCGCGTCTCGCTCGAGAGCTTGCGGGCGTACACCCGCTCGTCGATCCGCACGAGCTCGGCGACGTCGCCCGCCGCCGCGGCGCGATGCGCCCAGACGACCGCGATGCCGTCGCCCGCCGCGGCCTGCTCGACCGCGGTGCGCGCGAACGCGTGCAGCGTGTCCGCGTCGGTCACCACGCGCTTCTGGATCGCCGATTCGAGCCCGCCCGAGAACGCGAAGCCGCCGATCGGGAACATCGAATCCCCGAACTGCAGCATGCGGGCGAGGCGCGCCGCGGCGGCCGGCGCCGTCGCCGCCGTCGTCGGCCGGCGGTCATTCGTGCGGATCGGTGTCGGTGCGCGGATGCGGATGCGGGTGCGGATGCGAGTGCGCGCGCACCGGCGGACGCCCGTAGGTCTCGCCCGTCTCGTCGTCGACCGCGACGTACTGCTCGTGGGTGTGCGAATGCACCGGGCCCTCGGCGCCGCCGAAGAGCCGCCGCGACTCGTGCGGGGCGAGGTAGGGCACGATCTCGCCGCCCGGCACGAACTCGTAGCGGATGCCCTCGAAGCGATGCGTGTTCATGACCGAGTCCATCACCTTGCGGTCGACGGTGAGCGGCACGTACACGCGGTTGCCCTTCACCAGCGCCGGCCAGTGCTGGTTGCCGAGCGCGTGGCCGAGCTCGACGCAGGTGCGCAGCGCGATCTCGGGCGCGACCTGCGCCATCCCGTCCAGGTGGATGATCATCACGTCGCGCAGGCTGATCCGCGCGACGACGGCGCGCGCGCCCTCGCGTCCCAGAGCAGCACGTCGCCGTCGCGCATGAACGTGCCGCGATCGAGCGACACGGCGAGCTCGACGCCGCCCGCGGTCTTCTTGCGGAAGCGGTTCTTCTGCGCCTCCCAGTGGTCGAGCGCGAGCTCGTCGACCGCCGCGGCGGCGAGGCGCGCCGCCCACTCCGGGTCGCCGGCGTTGCCGAGGACGGCTTCGACGAGGATCACCGGCGGCCCGTCAGCTGAAGAAGTACTTCTGGTTCAGCGAGACCGTCTTCAGCGGCTTCACCGTGGCGTGCTTGCCGTCGACGGTGACCGCGAACGTCTCCGGGCTGACCTCGATCTTCGGCGTGCCGGAATTGCGGACCATGTCGCGCTTGCCGATCTTGCGCATGTTCCGCGCGGCCATCACCTGCCGGTCCAGGCCGAGCTTCTTCTTGATGCCCGCCGCGTGCGCGGCGGCCGAGACGAAGGTGATGCAGGTGTCGGGCAGCGCCTTGCCGAACGCCCCGAACATCGGCCGGTAGTAGACCGGCTGCGGCGTCGGCAGCGACGCGTTCGGGTCGCCCATCACCGACCAGCTGATGACGCCGTTCTTGAGCACGAGCTTGGGCTTGGCGCCGAAGAACGCCGGCTCCCACAGCACCAGGTCGGCGATCTTGCCGACCTCGACCGAGCCGAGCACGTGCGAGATGCCGTGCGTGATCGCCGGGTTGATCGTGATCTTCGCCACGTAGCGCAGGACGCGGAAGTTGTCGTTGCCCTTCGCGTCCTCCGGCAGCTTGCCGCGCCCGGTCTTCATCGCGTCGGCGGTCTGGATGGTGCGCAGCCAGCACTCCCCGATGCGGCCCATCGCCTGCGAGTCGCTCGACATCATCGAGATCACGCCGAGGTCGTGCAGCACGTTCTCGGCGGCGATCGTCTCGGCGCGGATGCGGCTCTCGGTGAACGCCACGTCCGACGGGATGTCGGGGCTGAGGTGGTGGCACACCATGATCATGTCGTAGAGCTCCGCCTGCGAGTTGATGCCGTAGGGGAGCGTGGGATTGGTCGAGGAAGGCAGCACGTTGGGCAGGCCGGAGATCTTGATGATGTCGGGCGCGTGGCCGCCGCCGGAGCCCTCGGTGTGGAACGAGTGGACGGCGCGGCCCTCGAAGGCGGCGATCGAGTCCTCGACGAAGCCGGACTCGTTCAGCGTGTCGGTGTGGATGCACACCTGCACGTCCATCTCGTCGGCGACCGTGAGCGCGGAGCGCAGCACCGCCGGGGTGGTGCCCCAGTCCTCGTGGCACTTGAAGCCGACCGCGCCGGCCTCGATCTGCTCGACGAGCGCCGCCTTGCCGTGCCCGTGGCCCTTGCCGAGGATGCCGACGTTGATCGGCCAGCCTTCGAAGGCGCGCAGCATCATCCGGATGTTGCCCGGCCCCGGCGTGACGGTCGTCGCGTTGGAGCCGTCCGAGGGGCCGGTGCCGCCGCCGATCAGGGTCGTCGTGCCGTTGGAGAGCGCCGCGTACGCCTGCTGCGGCGAGATGTAGTGGATGTGCGTGTCGATGCCGGCGGCGGTCAGGATCAGGTGCGAGCCGGAGATCGCGTCGGTGGCGAGACCGCACTCGAGGCCCGGCGTGATCCCGTCCATGGTCTGCGGGTTGCCGGCCTTGCCGATGCCGCAGATGCGGCCGTCCTTGATGCCGACGTCCGCCTTCACCACGCCGAGCATCGCGTCGATGATCGTCACGTTGGTGATCACCAGGTCGGGCGCGCCGCCCGCGCGGGTGATCCGGTTGTCCATGCCCATGCCTTCGCGCAGGCTCTTGCCGCCGCCGAAGACGATCTCGTCGCCGGGCGCGCCGCGCAGGTCGCGCTCGATCTCGACGAAGAGGCCGGTGTCGCCGAGCCGGATGCGGTCGCCGATGGTGGGACCGAAGAGGCCGACGTACTCGTTGCGTGAAATCGTTGCCATCGTGGAGCCTCGCGTGGTGGAGTGCGGCTAGCTGCTTGCCGGTCTTCTTTGCGGCGGACGAGCGGAACCCGCGCTTCGCGGCGAGCGCCACCGCCTTCGCCTTCCGCGGCGTCGGCGGTCTTGCCCGCCGTGGCGCCGTCGACCAGGTTGTTGAAGCCGTACACGGCGCGCTTGCCGAGGTAGGGCACCAGGTTGACCTCGCGCTCGTCGCCCGGCTCGAACCGCAGCGCCGTGGACGCCGGGATGTTGAGGTGCTGCCCGAAGGCCGCGGCGCGGTCGAACTCGAGCGCGCGGTTGACCTCGAAGAAATGGAAGTGCGAGCCGACCTGCACCGGGCGGTCGCCGGTGTTGCGCACCTTGAGCGCGGTCACCGGCAGCTTCTCGTGGAACGAAACCGGCTCCTTCCGGCACACGTAGCCGCCCACCGGCACGTCGGCCGTGGCCGGATCGACGTCGGCGGCAAGGCTGGGGTAGTGACTTGGCGCTCGCCATGGTTACGCTCCTCTCGCCGCGGTCACTGGATCGCTCATTGAATCGGCGTGTGCACGGTCACGAGGCGGCTGCCGTCGGTGAACACCGCCTCGATCTGCACCATCGGGATGAGGTCGGCGACGCCGTCCATCACGTCGGCCTTGGTGAGCGCGGTGCGCGCCTCCTTCGTCACCTCCTCGATCGTCTTGCCGGCGCGCGCGCCGTCGAGCGCGGCCGCGGAGATGATGGCGACGGCTTCCGGGTAGTTGAGCTTGATGCCCTTCGCCTTGCGCTTCAGCGCCACCTCGGCCAGCATGTAGATGAGGAGCTTGTCGAATTCCCGCGGTGTGAGCTGCATTCGTCTTCTCCCTGCTTGAGCTGGCGCGGTCGAGCACTCTACCGCCGCGACTCTAGCCCGGTCAAGTTTGACTCGCGGCGGCCGGTTCACAGATGAAACGAGGTGTGAGCAGATGACCGACGACAGCGGACCGCGACCCGGCGAAGCAGGTCTCGGACAACGTCATCCTGCTCGTCGTCGCCGTCGTACGCCGCGGCGTTCGTCGTGTTCGGGTTCGCTCGTCGACGGTCCCGCCGCCGTCGTCCGCGGCCTCGTCGCCATCATCACGACGCGGGATACCCTGCTCACCGACTACTTCGGCATCGGCGGGATCGGCGCCGGCTGCGTGAACGCCGGGCTGCTGACGCTATGCGCCTGTTTCGTCTACTACAAGGTGGGCGCGAAGATGACCGGCGCGGCGGTCGCGTGCCTCTTCCTGGCGCTCGGCTTCGCGCTGTTCGGGAAAAACCTCCTGAACGTCTGGCCCATCGTGATCGGGGTCCTGCTGTATTCCTGGTTCAAGGGTGAAACCTTCGCGACGCACATCAACACCGCGTTCTTCGGTCTCGCGCTCGCGCCGATCTTCTCGGAGATCCTGTTCAGCACGACCATCCCGCTGGCGTTGAGCCTGCCGCTCGCGGTCGTCACCGGACTCGTCATCGGGTTCGTCCTCGCGCCCGCCGCGGCGCAGCTCTTCAAGGCCCACATGGGATTCTGCCTCTACAACATGGGCTTCACCGCGGGCCTCGTGGGAACGCTGATCGTCGCCCTGTACAAGTCGTACGGCTTCGTGCCGGACCCGGTCTTCATCTGGACGACCGGCAACAACGTCCTGCTCGCCACCTTCCTCACCGTCGTGTTCGTTTCGATGATCGGGGTCGGGTTCTATCTCGACCGGGGTTGCCCGGCCGGGATGAAGAAGCTGATGGACACGTCGGGCCAGTCGCCGTGCGATTTCATCGCGCTCGTCGGGTTCGGCCCGACGCTCGCCAACATGGGGATCACGGGCGCGATCGGGATGGCCTACATCCTCGCCGTCGGCGGCGACCTGAACGGGCCGGTCATCGGAGCGATCTTCACGGTCGTCGGCTTCGCGGCGTTCGGCGAGCATCCGCGGAACATCGTCCCGATCATGGCCGGCGTGTTCCTGGGTTCGCTGGCGAAACCGTGGAGCGCGGACGATCCGTCGATCCTGCTCGCCGCGCTGTTCGGGACGGCGCTCGGGCCGATCGCCGGGCGCTTCGGGTGGCATTGGGGGGTCGTCGCCGGTTTCATCCATTCGTCCGCGGCGCTGAGCGTCGGCCCGGTCCACGCCGGCCTCAACCTGTACAACAACGGCTTCGCCGCCGGCATCGTCGCCGCCGTGCTCGTGCCGGTCATCATCGCCATCCAGTCCCGCACGCAGCCGGGGCGCGAGCCGCCGGGGCCGTCGGGCGCGGAGCGCGCGCCGGCGAAAGACGGCAGGTAGCGCTCCGTCAGTTGACGCTCCGGCGCGCCGGGCGGTAGACGCGCGCGCCGCTCGGCCTCGTTACGCGCCCGCCGCGCGCCCGGGGCTCAGAAGGAGCCGAACACGGAACCCAGAATCAGCGCAGCGACGAGCGCGACGAGACACGTGACGATGACCGTCATCACCATGTCGAGATAGCTTTCCTTGTGCGTCAGCCCACAGAGGTTCAGCAGGATCAGCACCGTTCCATTGTGCGGCAGGGCGTCGAGCGTGCCGGCGCTCATCGTGGTGATCCGGTGCAACAGCTCGGGGTTGATGTTGTGCTCTCGAGCGAGCGTCATGAATGTGTCGCCCAGCGCATTGAGCGCGATCGCCATGCCGCCGGAGGCCGTGCCGGTCAGCCCGGCGAGCGCGTTCATGGCGATGGTCAATGAGACGAGCGGCCCCCCTTGAATCGAGAGGACCGCATCGGTGACCGTCGCGAACGCGGGCAGCGCTGCCGACCACCGCGCCGAAGCCGACGAGGCTGCTGACCGTCAGCAGCGGCAAGACCGACGCGATGGCGCCGGCGTCCAGGGACTGCCGCACGTCCGGCAGGCGCCGCCAGTTGACGATGACGACCGTCAGGCAGCCCGCCGCGAGCGCCAGCACCACCGACCAGACCCCGGCCACGTCCTGGAACGTGATTCCACCCCAGGCCTCGTCCTTCAGGAAGGAGAAGTCGAGGCGCGGAAGCACGACGAGCGACATCAGGAAGTTCACGACGATGACCACGGCCAGGGGCAGTACGGCGAAAAAGAACGTCGGCTCGCTCGCCGCGAGCTTGCCGTGCGTGAGCTCGGCCGGATCGAAGTCGCCCGCTGCCGTCGCGTAGCCGCGCGACTTCTCGTCCACCTCCGACGTCGAATCCGCCGTGCCGGGCCGGTCCGCACGCGGCGTGTAGCCCTCGCCGGCCTGGCGTGCCTTCGCTTCGGCCCGGAGCAGCCACCACATGCCAAGGACCATGATGATGGCCGATGCGATGAGCCCGATGCCCGGCGCCGCGAAGGCCGTGGTGCCGAAGAACGGCATCGGAATGGCGTTGTTGATCGACGGCGTACCGGGCATGACCGACATCGTGAACGTGAACGCGCCCAGCCCGATGGCCGCCGGCATCAGCCGGCGCGGAAGATTCGCGTTCCGGAACATGTCCTCTGCCATCGGGACCAGAACGAAGAAGGCGACGAAGACGCTGACGCCACCGTAGGTGACCACCGCCGAGGCGAGCACGACCGCGAGCATCGTGCGGCTCGTCCCGAGCCGTTCGGTCAGGAATCGGGCGATCGCGCTGATCGAGCGGCTGTCTTCCATCAGCTTTCCGAACAGCCCGCCGAGCAGGAACATCGGGAACCACTGAAAGACGAAGCGGGACGTGCCGCGCATGAACGTCTCGGTCCAGTGGGCGAGGAGCGGCTCGCCCGAGATCCCGGCCGCGACCAGGGCGGCGACCGGAGCGGCCAGCAGGACGCTCCACCCCCGGTAGGCCAGCCACATCAGCAGGGCGAGACCGAGCAAGATGCCGAAGAGTCCCATCGTTCCTTCTCCCTCTTGCCGGATCCGATCTGGCCAGCCGATGCCAGTCTACCGAAGCGCGGGCGCAGCCGTCGGGAGCGGAACGCGTGCCGGTGAAAGGGGATCGCTAGCTGCGGTTGTTGACGCTCCGCTGTCCCGGGCGGTAGGCTCCGCCGGCGATCCGACGGTGGGGACGACGGCGTGGACGTGACGGCGCAGCGTGACTCGCGGGACGACGGGATGCCGCCCGACTGTGCGCGAATCGAAGTCCGCGTCGGCGAGATCAGGCAGCTGTTCAACTCGATGGATCCGGCACCGTTCCGCGAACGCGATCTCGATCCCAAGGCCGAGGAGTTCATCGTCGATTCCGCCCGCGAACTACGTCGCCGCGCACCGCTTGGTCTCGTCGTGCGCCTGTCCCGCGCCGCGGGCGCGCCCGAGGACCTCGCCGCGCTCCCGCAGGCGGTCCGGGAATACTTCGCCGAGCGCGCGGTCGCAACGCGCGCGCAGCTCCGGCGGCTGTTGCGCATCGGCGGCTGGAGCCTCCTGATCGGCGTGGCGTTCGTCGCGGCCGCGAACCTGCATCGGGGACGCGGTCGGGGAGCTGGCCGGGCGGTACACCAAGTACGAGTACGGCCGCCTGCTCCACGAGAGCGTCGTGATCGGCGCGTGGGTCGCGCTGTGGCGGCCGCTGGAGATCCTCCTCTACGACTGGTGGCCGATCCTCGGCGAGGCGCGGCTCTTCGACCGGTTGGGCGCAATGCACGTCCAAGTGGTGCGCGATTGAGGAGCGGGGCGATGCACACGGCGATCGTGCGCGGCGCGGGCTTCCTCGCGCTTCTGGGTCGTGCTGATCGGCCTCGACCCGGTCGATCTGGCGGTCGGCGCCTTCGCCGCTGCAGCCGCCACCTGGACGAGCCTCCGGCTCCTCCCGCCCGAAGCGGGACGCATTCGATTCGCCGTGCTCGTTGCGCTCCTGCCGCGGTTCCTGTGGCAGTCGGTGGTCGCCGGCGTCGACGTCGCGCGCCGCGCGTTCCACCCGAGGGTGCCGTTGCAGCCGGATTTCGTCGCGTATCCGGTGAAGCTGCCCCGCGGCCAGGCGCGCAACGCCTTCGAGACGATCACGAGCCTCCTGCCGGGCACGGTGCCCTGCGGCGAGGACGCGCAGACGATCATCTATCACTGCCTCGACGTCGGGCAGCCGGTGCTGGAGCAGCTCGCCGACGACGAGCGCGCGTATGGACGCGCGCTCGTGCCGGGACGCGGCCATGGCTGAGTTCCTGTTCGCGACGTCGGGCTTCGTGCTGGCGACCGTCGCGCTGGGACTGGTGCGCATCCTCCGCGGGCCGGCCGACGCCGACCGGATGATGGCCGCGCAGCTGCTCGGCAGCGGCGGCGTCGCCGCATTGCTCCTTTTCGGCGCCGCGGCCGGCGTGGACTCGGTGATCGACCTGTCGCTGGCGCTCGCGCTGCTGGCGGCGTTCGCGACGGTGGCGTTCGTCAAATTCGCCGCCTCGCCGCCGAGCGGCGAGGCCGGACCGGACGACGCCTTGTGAGCGCCGCGCTCGACCTCTTCACCGTCGTCGCCGTCGCCGCCGGCGCGTTCTTCTTCCTCGCCGGGACGGTCGGCCTCCTGCGCTTCCCCGACGTCTTCACCCACCTGCACGCGCTCAGCAAGGCCGACAACCTCGGCCTCGGCCTCGTGGTGCTCGGCCTCCTGCCGCAGGCGAACGGGCTGCTCGCCGGCCTCAAGCTCTTCGCGATCTGGCTGCTCGCCCTGCTCGTGGGAGCGGCCGTGTCCCAGCTGATCGCGCGCGCCGCGCGGCGCGCCGGACCGCGCGCATGATCGACGCGCTCAACGCCGGCATCGCGCTCCTCGTCCTGGGGCTGGCGATCTGGACGATCGTCGCGCGCGACACCTTCGCTGCGATCGTCGGCTACGTCGCCTACGGCCTGCTCCTCACGCTCGCCTGGGTGGCGCTGCGCGGCATCGACGTCGCGCTGACCGAAGCGGCGATCGGCGGCGGGCTGACCGGGGTGCTGCTGATGCGCGCGGCGGCAAAGCTGCGCCGGACCGAGGCGGCGTCGAACGCCGAGCGGCCCGGGCTGCCGACGCGGCTCGCCGCGGCGATCGTGGCCGGCGGCGTGGCAGCGGCGCTCGCGATCGTCGTGCTGGCGCCGACCGGGCCCGCGCAGACGCTCGTGCCCGAGGTCGCCGCCAACATCGCCGCGACCGGCGTGGGCAATCCGATTACCGCGGTGCTGCTTGCCTTCCGGGCGATCGACACGCTGCTGGAGGCGATCGTGCTGCTGTTCGCGCTGATCGGCGTGTGGTCGCTCGCGCCCGACCGCGTCTGGGGCGGACGCCCGGGGCCGCGCTACCGCGCCGATCCGGACGGGATCCTCGCCTACCTCGCGCGGCTCTTGCCGCCGATCGGCATCATCGTGGGGGTCTACATCTTCTGGATCGGCGCGGACCTTCCCGGCGGCAAGTTCCAGGGCGCCACGATCCTCGCGGCGATGTGGCTGCTCGCGATGATGGCAGGCCTTGCCGACGCGCCGCCGGTCAGCCGGACCTCAGTGCGGTTCGCGCTGATCGCCGGCCCGGTCGTGTTCATCGCGATCGGCACCGCCGGCGTGTGGACCGCCGGCGCGTTCCTCGCGTATCCGGACGGCCTCGCGAAACCGCTGATCAAGGTGATCGAGTGGGCGCTGCTGCCCTCGCTCGCGCTGACGCTCGGCCTGATCATGGCCGGCGCGCCGGAGCGGCCGGAAGACCGATGAGCGCGGCGGCGCTGTTCGGGCTGTGCGCGGCCGCGCTGGTGGGCGTCGGCGTGTACGGCTTCATCGTCAACCCGCAGCCGCTGCGCAAGATCCTCGCGTTCAACGTGGTGGGCAGCGGGGTGTTCCTGCTGTTCGGCGCGATCGCGCGCCGCGGGGGGGCGCTCGGGTGGGGCGGCGACCCGGTGCCGCAGGCGCTGCTGATCACCGGCATCGTCGTGGCGTTTTCAGCGACCGCGCTCGCGGTCACGCTGCTGCTCCGCCTTGCCGACGAGGCGGACTCGGTCACACTCGCGTCCGATGCGCCGGCGCCGGCCGGGCCGGACGCTGCCCGCGATGCGTAGACGCCGCTCGAGATGACGACGACGCCGGGCGGGTTCCTGCTCGTGCTGGCGGTGATGGTGCCGTTCGTCGGCGTGCTCGCCGCGTTCGCGCTCGGCGGACGCAACGCGCAGCGGGTCGCGACGGTCACGATCCTCGCGGGCGCCGGCGTCGCGATCGCGATCGCCGCGGCGATGGTGCAATCGGGCGAGTCGCTGGCCTACGTCCTCGGCGGCTGGGCGCCGCCGCTCGGCGTCGCGCTGCGCGCGGACAGCCTGGCGCTCGTCATGATCCCCGCGATCGCGGTGGTGATCCTCGGGATCGGCGTGTACGCGCGCGCCGATTTCGGCACGCCCGCCGGGGTGAGAGAGGCACGGGCGCCGTTCATCTTCTGGACGCTCCTGCTCGCCATCTGGGGCGCGCTGAACCTCGTGTTCGTGAGCGGCGATCTCTTCACACTCTACGTCGCGCTCGAGCTCCTGACTTTCGCTGCCGTGCCGCTCGTTTCGCTCGACGGCAAGGCCGAGACACTGCGCGCCGCGCTCCGCTACCTGCTGTACGCGCTGCTCGGCTCGATCCTCTATCTCCTCGGCGTCGTGCTGGTGTACGGCGCGTACGGCACGCTGGACATCCAGCTGTTGGCCGAGCTGGTCCGGCCCGAGCCCGCGGCGATTGCGGCGGCAGCGCTCATGACCGTGGGACTGCTCGCGAAGACCGCGCTCTTCCCGCTGCACCTGTGGCTGCCGCCGGCACACGCCGGCGCGCCGCCCGCTGCGAGCGCGGTGCTGTCGGGACTGGTGATCAAGGGCTCGTGGTTCCTGGTCGTGCGGATCTGGTTCGACGTGTTCCCCGGCCTGGTGACGGCGCCGTCGGCGCAACTGCTCGCGGCCTTCGGGGCGGCGGCGATCCTCGTCGGTAACGTGGTCGCGCTGCGGCAGGAGCGGCTCAAGCTGCTGGTGGCGTACTCGACTGTTGCGCAGATCGGGTACCTCTTCCTGATGTTCCCGCTCGCCTTCGACGCCGGCATGGCCGCGCTCGAGCGCGGCGGCGCGTTGGCAGGCGGCATGCTGCAGGCGATCTCGCACGCCACGGCGAAGGCGGCGATGTTCATGGCGGCCGGCCTGATCTACAAGTCTCTCGGCCACGATCGCATCGCGGAGTTCGCCGGAATCGGCCGCGCGCTGCCCGTGAGCGTGCTCACCTTCGCGCTCGCCGGGCTGGCGCTGATGGGGCTGCCGCCGAGCGGCGCGTTCGCCGCGAAGAAGCTGCTGCTCGACGCGGCCGGCGCGTCGGGGCAATGGTGGTGGGAAGTCGTGCTGGACGTGGGCGGGTTGCTGACCGCGAGCTACGTCGTCCTGGTGCTCGCCCACGCGCTGTCGCCCGCGGCGCAACCGGTCAAGCTGCGCGCGCCCGTGTCGCGCCTGGCGGAGATTGCGGCGCTGGCGCTTGCGATCTGTTCGCTGGCGCTCGGGCTCGCGGCGCTCGGCCCGGCACCGCTCGACGCCCTGCCCAACCCGCTCGACCCCAAGGAGTTCGGCTCGGCGCTCCTCGTCCTCGTCGGCGGCGTCGTGATTGCGCTCGCCCTCGGGCTTCGGCTCCCGCCGCTGCCCGCCGGCGACGCCGTCGTCGCGTCGGTGCGCCGCGCGACGGTGGCGATCGGCGCGACGTTGGTGCGGGCCGACGGGGTACTGCGGCAGTGGCCGGTCGCGGGACTCGCGCTGATCGTGTCGGCGATCGCGTTCGGTGCCGCGATGCTCGCGCGCGGCTGACGGCGGGAGTCCCGTGGAGGAATTGATCGCCGTCCCCTTCCTGAAGGCGCTGGTTTTCGTGCCGGTGACCCTGCTGCCGATCATCAACCCGCTCAGCACCGCGCCGATCTTCGTGGCGACGTTCGGCGGCGATCGCGCGCTCGCCGCGCGGCTCGCCCGGCAGATCGCCATCAACAGCTGGTTCGTGATCGTCGTGTCGATGCTGATCGGCACCTATGTCCTGACGATCTTCGGCATCTCGCTCCCGGTCGTGCGCCTAGGCGGCGGCCTGCTCGTGGCCGCGGCGGCGTGGCGCCTGCTCCACCGCACCGAGGACGACGACGTGCACGCGGCGGCCGCCGAGGAGGCGTCGGCGCTGTCGGACGCCGAGGTCGCGCGCCGCAGCTTCTTCCCGCTGACCTTTCCGCTGACCACGGGGCCGGGCACCATCGCCGCCTCGATCGCCCTCGGCGCGCAGATCCCCACGACGCCCGTGCAGTACGTCGCGGGCGCGGCGGTGGCCGCCGCGGGTGCCGCGCTCGTCGCGCTGGTCCTCTACCTCATCTTCAGGCACGCGGCTGCGGTGCTCGAAAAGCTGGGCGAGGTCGGCACGCTGGTGATGATCCGGCTGATGGCGTTCATGCTGCTCTGCATCGGCATCCAGATCATGTGGACCGGCTGGGCGGAGCTGAATGGGATGACGCCCTGACGGACGCAGGCTTCACCCCCATTCCGGCACCGCAACGTGATACCGCGTGCCCTTGAGCTGTCCCGTCACGCGCAGCACGCCCTTCTCCACGAGGTCTGCGAGGTCGCGCGAGGCGGTCTGCCGTGAAGTCGAGGTGAGATTCTGGTACTTGCCCGCAGAGAGCCCGCCCTCGAAGCCGCCGGGACCGGCGTCGAGCAGGACGTTGACGACCTTCCGCTGGCGATCGGAGAGGGACGCGTGTGCCAGGCGAGCCCAGAAGCGTGCCTTGGCGAGCGAGCGGTCGATCGTTTCCTCGGATTCGCGGCAGGCGGCGCGAAACTCGCCGACGAACCAGGCGGCCCACCGGGTTGCGTCGAGCGTGCCCCGCTGCGCGAGCTCCAGTTCCCGGTAATACTCCTTGCGGTTCGCCGACAGGCGCGACGACATCCGGTACAGCGGGACGGAGATGCCGGACCCCTGCGCGAGCACCAGATCCACGATGGCGCGGCCGACGCGGCCGTTGCCGTCTTCGAACGGGTGGATCGTCTCGAACCAGAGATGCGCGATCGCCGCGAGCTCCAGCGCGTCGGTGCCGTCCTCGGCCGAATCGGCAAACCAGCGCAGGAACTCGCCCATGAGGCGCGGCACCGAGCGCGCGGGCGGTGCCTCGTAGTGGACCTTCTCCCGGCCGATCGGGCCGCTCACGATCCGCATCGGCTCGGCTCCGGTCCGCCAGCCTCCGGCCCGGATCTTCACGAGGCCGGATCGCCCGGTCGGAAAGAGCGCGGCCTGCCATGCGAACAGACGCGCCTTCGTGAGGGGTTCCGAATGCCGCGCTACCGCGTCCTGCATCATGTCGAGCAACCCCTCGACGTCGCGGTCGTGCCGTGCCTTCGCCGGCGCCGGCAGTCCAAGGCGCCGGGCAACCGACGAGCGGACAGCGTCAAGATCGAGCTTTTCGCCCTCGATCGATGCCGTGGCGAGCGCCTCGGCGGCCCAGATCTCCCCGGCGGCGCTGCCGACGGCCTGCAAGCCGAGCGCCTGCGCCTTGCCCGTGACCCGGCCCTGCGCCAGGCGCGCGTCCTTTAGCGGCGCGGCGATCTCGGCCTCCTGCACAGCGAAGCGCGGCCAGTCCGGGCGCTGCCAGATGAACACGGGCTGGGTCATAACGGGTCATTTTATGCCTCATCCGATGAGGCATAAAGGGGTGCGCCACGCCCCATGCGATCGGGCCCGATCCCCGGACCGCTACTTCTTCCCCCGCCTCACGATCCACAGGTAGACGTTCAGCGCGGCGATCACGAGCGCCACCGCCACGCCCAGGCCGAGGACGTCTGTCTGGCCGTTCCAGGAGACGATCTGGCCGAGGAACGTCACCGCCATGACCGCGATGACCACGGTGACCAGGTTGGTCTTGAGATCCTCGAAGGTGCGGATCTCGAGCCGCGCCGGCAGCTTCAGGTCGGAGTCCATGAACAGCTCGTAGAGCGAGAGTCCCATGATCAGCATCACGGTGCCGAGCAGGAAGAGATCGAAGACCTCGATGAAGTAGAGCATCAGCTGCTTTGCGCCCAGCGTCGAGATCTCGCCGCTCGCGATCGTCCGCGCGATGACCACGACGACGTCGACCAGGCCGTAGATGAAGAGCGCCGCCGCGCCGAGGATCGCGCCGACCACGGCGGCAAGCACCAGATAGCGGCTGGCGTTCAGTACCGGCTTGAGCATGGCTGTACCAATTTCTGCCTCTTGGCCCGCCGGTCAGGGCGAGCGCTCCTCCTGCAATCCCGGCGGGCAGGTCGACCAAACAATCGAGCATTGCTCGCCCATGGCGACCCCGGTTTCGACCTCGCCGTTCACGGCACGGTGCGCTCCCACCCCATTCCCGGAGGATCGACGGACCAGACCGGTCCGGCGAGCGCCTGCTTGTAGCCGATGCCGTAGAGCTCGCGCATCGTCACCGGGTCGAACACCTCCGCGCCGGAGAGATCGACGCCCTGCGGGATCGTGATCCACTGGAACTCCCCCTGCTCGCGCAGCGCAAAAGCGTAGATGCGGAAGAGATCGCCGACCACCGCCGACCGTCCCGAAGCCTCCAGCACGCGCATCGCGATGCCGCGCAGCGAACGCCGCGTCGGCCTCGGGTCGCCACGCAGCTGGCCGTTGTGGATCACGTAGATGTCCTCGCGGCCCGGGCCGAGCCCCGCGCGCTCGCGCATGAGGGACGGCCGGAACACCCCGCCGTTCACGAAAACGTGGGCCGCGACAGCGCCGTCGACGTGCATCTCGTCGTAGCGCCGCCCGCCCGCCTCGACGTCGAAGAACACCGGCGGAAAGGCGATCGGTATCGACGCCGAAGCGAGCACGACCTTGCGGAAGAGCTCGAGCGCGTCCGGCCGGCCGCTCACGGCGATCGCTCCCATGTTCCAGACGACGAACTGCTGGGCGTCCAGGTCCACCGTCCCGACGTAGAGCCGCCGGCCGGCACGGTGCGCGGCGGCGACGTTGCCGAGCAGGACGTCGTCGACATGCCTCGCGATGAGCGACGCGAGCGGTCCGGTGTCGGCGAGCGAATCGCCGCGCAGCAGGCTGAAGAACAGCGACCCGATGGCGAAGATGTCGCGCGTCGCGGTCGTGGTGTAGAACTCGCGCAGCGCCTCGTCGTACGTCGGCCCGAGAAACGCGAACGGCGCCATCAGCGCGCCGGTAGACACGCCCGTGACGATCTTGAACACCGGGCGGTGGCCGGTCTCGGTCCAGCCCTGCAGGAATCCCGCGCCGAACGCACCGTTCGCGCCCCCGCCCGACAACGCGAGGTGCGGGTAGCGGACGACGCCGTCAGCACCGCGGACGAAGTCGGTGGGCGACTCCTGCTGAAAGGACAGCTCGAGGTCCCGTTCCATCGCCGCGCTCGGCCGGCCGGCCCAGGCGCGGACGGCCGGAAAGTCGGGGATCACGGCCTCGGCCGTAAGCTCGGGCGGTACCGGATTGCGGAGAAGCGCGCCACACCCGGCGATCGACGCGGCGAGGCCGATCAGCGCGAGGCCGCGCGCGAACCTGCCCATCGGTGAGCTCGCTGCGTGCATCGGGACCCCCGTGTCCGCGCACGGCGCGCCGGCTCGTCCGCGCACGGCAATCGAGCCGGGAACGCGCGCCGGTCAATCAGAGCATAGCAGCCGCACCCTGCGATACGCGCGCTCGAAGTCCTCCTCGGTCTCGGCGTCGAGCAACCGGTCCTTGGCCTGGATGCAGGCGTCGGCCTGGCGGATGTCGGCCGCCGTCGCCTTGGCCGGCGGCGGCGGGGGCGCGGATTTCGGTGCGGACGAAGCTCGCGGCGGGTTGCAGCGCGCGTCGTCGACGAGCCGCAGGTTGTTGAACGCGCCGCGCTCGACCGCGACGCAGTCGCCCACGCGCAGGCCGGCTTCGTCGGTGACCATGGTCACGGTCGACCGGCCGTCGATCAGGATCGTGTACTCGAACGCCTGCCGTTGCGTCGCGACGCGGCCGATCGCCTGGCCGCCGAGAACGCCGGCGCCGGCGCGCAGCGCCGCGGTGCCGCCCGACCGGTTCCTGGCCGAGGCGGCGCCGAGCGCGCCGCCGAGGACGGCGCCGCCGGTTTGCGCCGCCCGGTTCTGCTCAGTGATCAGGTTGACGGCGGTGATCCGGCCGTAGTTGACGGTGGTCTGCGCCAAGGCGGTGGTGGCGAGAGACGCCAGCGCGACCGCGCCGAGCAACCTGGTCAACCCGAAGCGATCCGGCATTTCACATCCTCCTTCGTGCGATTAGAAAGACCCGAACGCGGAGCCGAGTACGATCACGGCCGCCAGCGCGAGGATCGGGCCGACGATGCCGGCCATCACGATATCGAAATAACTCTTGCCGTGCGTCGATCCGCAGACCGCGAGCAGCGTGACGACCGCGCCGTTGTGCGGCAGGCTGTCGAGCGTGCCGGCGCCGATCACCGCGACCCGGTGCAGCAGCGCCGGATCGATCCCGCGCTCCGCGGCGAGCTGCAGGTAGGTGCCGCCGAGCGCGTCGAGCGCGATCGTCAGGCCGCCCGATGCGGAACCGGTCAGCGCCGCGAGAATGTTGGTCGACACGGCGAGCGAAACCAGCGGCCCGCCGCCGATCGACAGCACCCAGTCGCGCACGACCTCGAACGCCGGCATCGCCGCGA
>CAVXND010000002.1:0-8281 GCA_963762785.1 uncultured beta proteobacterium | reverse complement strand
AACGTCCTCTGCTGTAGCAGGGCGCAGCTCGGCCATTAGGTGTCCGGCTTCGCCTTGAGTGTCGTCGCGTCGATAGCTGAGGAAGATCTTGGCCATGAAGCCGAATATTAGTCGCGCCCCACCTTCAATGGCGCATGAGCGTCGTCGCTTTGTCTACGGCAGTAACAGGCGCGATGAGCCGTCAGACTGCGCCGGCGAGTCAGAAAAGCACGCGTCCGTGGCGACAATCAGCGACGGACTGCTCCTCCCGGCCGACGCTCAGGTCGGCCACCTGGCCTTGTCGCGCAGCGCAACGGCCGCCTCGCGCGCCTCCGCGACGATCCTCGCGTGATCGAACGCGGTGAACTTGCCGGCGCGACGCAGGACACGGCCGTCGACGATCACGGTGTCGACGTTTGTCGGGAGCCCGAGCGATACGATCGCCTCGTAGGGATCGCCCGCGGGCGCCATGTTCGTGTCGATGGTGCGCACCAGGACGAGATCGGCGCGCTTGCCCGGCGTGATCGAGCCGGTGCGATTGGCGATGCCGAGATCGACGGCGCCATCGATCGTGGCGAGCTGCAAGAGGCGTTTCAGCGTGAGCGGCATCCGGGCGCCGATGCGGTGAGAGTGCAGCGCGAACAGCATACGCATCGAGGCGAACGGATCGCAGCTGATGGAGGCGATGTGGTCGGTCGAGAGGCTCACCTTGACGCCGGCTTCCAACAGCTCGCCGAGCTGGATGACGCCGAGCTGCGACGCCCGACGCGCCTCGAGCTGGGGCGAGGTCGAGTAGCTGACGCCGCGCGCCTTCAGGATCGCCCGCTCCTCGGCTGTGGTCAGCAGCGGATGGACGAGCTGCACATCCGGCCCGAGCAGCCCGGCCCGCTCGAGCTCCATTATCGGGCTCGCGCCGGACGTGTGCATGGTGATCGGCAGGCCGAGGGCGCGGGCGCCGTCCCAGTCGCGCTTGATCTGCTCGACGGTCAAGACGCCGCGGGACGCCGCCGCTCCACCGCCGACGGTCAAGGCGCCGAGATTGCGCGAGCTGATGCCGAGGGTGAGCAGGTTGTCCTTGTCGGGCGTCCAGTCCTTCCTGACGCGTGCGACGCCGGCGAAGTCCATCGGCGCGTCGTCGGCGAGGCCGACGGGCGTGCCGTACGCGAACCGTCCGCGGATGCCCATGTCGCGCATGGCCGACAGTTCGGCGTCGGCATGTTCGGGACTGCGCGTGTTGTGCGCCCAGTTGTGCACCGTGGTGATGCCGGCGGCGAGCGCGTCGGTGGCGCCGAGACGGACGGATCGATAGCTGTCCTCGGGCCCCATCAGCGGACCGAGGCGGGCGGTCACCGGGAAATAGCCCTGGGCGGGAACGTCCGCACGCACGAACAGGCGGAACGAGGAGGTCCACATGTGGAAATGCGTATCGACGAAGCCGGGGATGCAGATCATGTCGGCGCCGGCGATGACCTGTGCGCCCGGCGCCACGATCTTCTGGGCGACCGCGACGATGGTGCCGTCGCGTACGTGCACGTCGCCGGCGACGAGGTCGGGCACGGCGGGATCCATGGTAAGCACTGTGGCGCCGCGGATAACGAGTTCGCCGCGCGTCGGCAAGGCCGGGCCCGGCGCTCCGGCATTGCGCGCGCCCTGCTGCGCGAAGAGCGCCCGCGGCGTCAGCGTCGCCGTTGCCACCGCCACGGCCCCCTGCAGAAGCCGACGCCGGCTGAGTACCGTGCCTGTCATGTGCATTCCTCCCGCCGCTCGCGCTAGTCGCTCTTGATATTCGCCGCCTTCGCGACCGCGGTCCACTTCTCGAGGTCGCGGGCGAGGACGCGGGCGAGCTCCTCGGGCGTGCCGCCCACCGGATCGACGCCGAGCGCGATCAGCCGCTCGCGCACGTCGGGCAGCCGGACGGCGCGCGCCACTTCCTCGTTCAGCCGCTTCACGACGGGCGCCGGGGTGCCGGCCGGAACGAAGAGCCCCATCCACAGGCTGACGTCCACGTCGGAAACACCCGCCTCGGCCATCGTCGGCACGTCCGGATAGGCCGGGTGACGCTGCGGTGCGGTGACGGCGAGCGCGCGCAGGCTGCCGCCCTTCAGGTGGCCCGTGATCGGCGGCGGATCGGCGATCGTCATCGTGACCTGGCCGGAGATCACTGCAGTCGCCGAGTCGCCGCTGCCCTTGTAGGGGATGTTCGCGAAGTTCGTGCCGGTCCGCTGCTTGAAGAGCTCGGTCGCGAGCTGGAACGCCGCGGCGCTGGAAGCGTAGTTGACGTTGTTCGGGCGCGCCTTCGCGTACTCCACGAGCTCCTGCACCGACCGCACCGGGAGCGACGCGCTCACGCAGAGGAAGAGCGGGAACGAGCCGATCATCGACACCGGCGCGAAGTCGCGCGTCGGCGAGTACGGCAGCTTGGAGTACGTCGCCGGGTTCATCGCCATCGGACCGGTCGGCCCCATCAGCAGCGTGTAGCCGTCGGGCGGCGCCTTGGCGACGAGCTCGGCGGCGATGATCGACTGCGCGCCGGGCCGGTTCTCGATGATCACCGGCTGGCCGAGGGACTCGGACATCTTCGGCGCGAGCAGGCGCGCGATGAGGTCGTTGCCGCCGCCGGTCGTGTAGCCGACGATGATCCGGATCGGCTTCGTCGGGTAGTCCTGCGCGTGAGCGGCGGCCGCGAAGATCGCGGCCGCGGCGAGCGCGACGAATCGAGCGAACGCTCGTGCGGTCATGGCGACGTCCCCCTCCTTGAGGTCGGAAGTGCGGATGATAGCCGCGGGCAGGCCCGGCGCGTGATCCTCAGCTCGCGGTCGCCGGGCGGCTCGCGAGGCGCGTGGCGAGCGTGCCCGCGAGCGCGATGGCGCAGCCCACCGCCACGTCGTAGAGGCGCGCGGACAGGAGGTGCGCCCCGGTGCCGGCACCCTGCACCGCGAGGTCGATCGCGAGCATGAAGAACGCGGTGAACGCGGCGAACCCGAGCCCCGGGTTGAGCGCGAACCCCAGGCGCGCGCCGGCCGCGAACGCGGTCGCGACGAGCGCCACGGCCGGCGGCGACCGGACCGCCCACTCGATCGCCGCGGCGGCGAGGATCCCGGCGAGCGTCCCGGCCATGTAGTGGATCACGAGCTCCAGGCTCACGAGCCCCTCGCGGCGCATCACCATCATCACGGTGATCGTCGCCCAGTAGGGCCGCTCCACGCCCAGCCGGCTCGCCGCGAACAGCGCGACCGCGCACGCGGCGGCGTAGAGGATCGCGAACTGCGGCCCGGCGTGCGCGCCCACGAGCGCGGCGCGCACGCCCGCGCGCCAGTCCATCACGTTGTCCGCGGCCGGTGCGCCGGTGATCCACCATGCGACGAACGTCACCGCGATCGCGAACGCACCCCCGGCGAGCGCTGCCAGCGCGATCGCGGGATCGCCGAACTGCAGGCCGGCGGCGGTGGCGATCGCGATCGCGCCGAACCGCGCGACCGCGGCGATCGCCGGATGCGAGCCGCTGACCCAGCCCGCGACCGCCGCCGCGCCGAGCACGATGGCCTCGTCGGCGTAGGTCGTCCCGCCCAGCTTCGCGCCGATCGTCCCGCCGGCGACCATGGCGAGCACCGCTGCGGCCATGCTCCCGACCCGCTCGCCGCGCGTCGTGCCGATGTCCGCCATCGTCGCGAGCAGCGCGCACGCCGACGCGATCACGCCCGCGACCACCTGGCCGGTCGCGAGGCCGGCGAGGAGCGGGATGCCGGTCGCCGCGGCGACCCGCGCCGCCACCGTGAGCGGCAGCGGCCCGGGGGCGATCTTGAAGAGGTCCCGGCTCCAGCTCGGCTCGGCCACGCGGGTCGGTCTCGCGCGCCGGCGGGCTCAGATCGGATAGATGATCGAGTTCGGGATGAGCTCGCTGTCGAAGACGGCGAGCTTCTCGCGGAACTTCAGCGCGCCGCCCTCGCGCACGATGCGGTCGAAGTACCGGCCGCAGTTGAAGACTTCGGACGGCTCGTTCTTGCGGGTGCGGATCACCAGGTAGTTCGCCTCGGCCGCGATCGCGCCCTCCTCGACCGCGGCGATCGCGAGCCCGCTCACGAGGTGGCGCTGGTAGTAGGGCTGGTGGAAGAGCGTCTGCGTGATGCCGTAGACGCGGTCCTTCAGCATGCCCCTGCTCTCGAAGGCGAGCGTGCAGAGCGGCAGCCCGCGATCGAAGTTCTCGCGCGGCTGGAGCTTGTAGACGCATTCCTCGGTGAAGAACTCCGGCCACTCGTCGTAGCGCCGCTGGTCGAGGCAGGCGATGTAGCGGGCGTAGAGGTCCTCGACCTCGAGGCGGAGCGCGACGTCGAAGCGCGGGTCGCGTTCCATCGGCTAGAGCCCCATCACTTCGCGGTAGTAGCGGTACATCCCGCGGATCAGCGTCTCGGTCACCATGTGGTCGGAGGAGCCGATGTCGCGGCCGCCGAGCTCGCTGATCGTCGTGCCGTCGTCGCGCCGCGCGAAACCGTGCTGCTGCATCTCGATCATCTCGCCGTCGTCCGCCGACACGTAGCCCGCGGGCCCGAAGAGGTTCGCCTGCCGCAGCCGCCGCCGCGTCATCTCGGCCGAGTCGTCCTCGAAGCCGAAGTGCGTCCAGTAGAAGTCGAACCCGCCCGGCCCGCGCGGCACGATGTGCCGGGTCGAGACCGAGTTCACCTGCTGCTGGATGATCACGCTCGGGAAGAGCGTCAGCATCGTCACCGTCGGGCCGTTCCACCAGTACTCGGGGACGACGTCGAGCACGCGATCGTCGTGGAGCTTCATGTTCTCCTTGAAGCTCGACACGCCCTGCGTGACCTCGCCTTTCCCGCCTTCGTTCTTGCGCGAGATCATCACCGCGTGGCGGCTCTTCGCGTCCATGACGAGCTGCGACTTCTGGTCGGCGCGCCACAGGCCGAAGACGACGAACCAGGTGTGCAGCAGCCCCGGGTGGTAGGGGTCCTTGATGTTCTCCTGCATCAGCTTCCAGTTGCCCGGGATGCGCTGGCGCGAGTAGCCGAGGACATGCAGCTTCCGGCCGTTGAACACGCGCCCGAGCCACGGCATCACCTCGGGCCCGAAGTACTCGGCGAGCGGCGGCATCGCCGTGGTCGAACGAGGCGAACACGACGCCGTTGAACGCCTCGACCTTCAGCTTCACGAGGCTCCGCTCCTCGAGCGAGAAGTCGGGCGGCATGCCGCCTTCCACCTTGCCGTCGCGCCGCACGCCGCGGCGGAACGGCACGCCCTGGAGGTTGCCGGCGAGGTCGTAGCTCCACTGGTGGTACGGGCAGATGAAGTCCTTCACCCGCCCGTGCTCCTGCTGGCAGAACTCCGCGCCGCGGTGGGCGCAGCGGTTCTCGACGACGTTGATCGCGCCGTCCGCGCCGCGCACCATGATGACGCTGCGCTCGCCGATCCGCGTGCGCTTGAAGTCGCCCGTTTCGGGGATCTCCGCCTCGAGGCCGACGTAGCACCAGTGGCCGCGGTAGAAGAACCGCTCGAGCTCCTCGCGGTAGAGCGCGGGGTCGGTGTAGACGGGATACGGGACCCGGCTCGGCCCGATCTCGGGCCAGTCGAACGGGGGGGCGACGCTGTCGGGTGCGTTCACGGCTGGAACCTCCTCCTGGCAGGGCGAAGCGCTCGCCCTTGCGCGATTAAAGGGCCGGGACCACTATTTGTAAAGCCATGGTGCAGAATAGTCCTCATTCCGATCATGAATAACCTGCCGGTCGACCTCAACCTGCTCGTCCTCTTCGACGCCGTCCTGCGGCATCGCAGCGTCTCGCGCGCGGCGGAGGCGGTCGGGCTCTCGCAGCCCGCGGTCAGCAACGGCCTCCGCCGGCTGCGCGAGCACTTCCACGATCGCCTGTTCGTGCGCACCGCGGAGGGCATGATGCCGACCCCGGCGGCCGAGGCGCTCGGCGGGACGGTCTCGGCGGCGCTCGCGCAGCTCGGCGCCGGGCTCGCGCGCCGGCGCGCGTTCGACCCGGGCGCCGAAACGCGGACCTTCACGCTGATCGTGACCGACATCGGCGAGATCGTCTTCCTGCCGCGGCTGCTCGATACCGCGCGGCGCGACGCCCCGGGGGTCTCGTTCCGCACGGTTCACCTGCCCGCCGCCGCGACCCAGCGGGCGCTCGAAAGCGGCGACGCGGACCTCGCGGTCGGGTTCGTCCCGGACCTCACGGCCGGCGTGTTCCAGCAGCGGCTCTTCGCCACCGAGTACGTGTGCATGGCGCGCCGCGACCATCCGACGATCGGCGACCGGGTCACGCGGGCGCAGTTCATGGCGGCGACGCACGCCGTCGCCGACGCGGAAGGCACCGGCCACTACGTCGTGGCGCAGGCGCTCGCGCGGCTCAAACCCGCGCCACGCATCGGTCTGCGCGTCCCGCAGTTCCTCGCGCTGCCCCTGATCGTCGGCGCGAGCGACATGGTCGCGACCGTGCCGCTGCCGCTCGCGCACGAGCTGCGGCGGGCGGCGAACGTGAAGCTGCTCGCGCACCCGCTCAAGCTGCCGCGCATCGAGATCCGGCAGTTCTGGCACGAGCGCTATCACGACGACCCGGCGAACCAGTGGCTCCGGGCGACGCTGGTGCGGCTCTTCAAGGACGCGCGGTGGACCTAGAGTGCAGGCGCCAACGCCTCACGGCATAATCGCCGGGCTCGCGTCCGGAGAACTAGAACAAGGCCCGCGTCCATGAAGATCCTGCAACCGCCCGGCTGGCCGCAACCGCGCGGCTACTCGAACGGCGTCGCCGCGCGCGGGACGACGGTGTCCGTCGCCGGCCAGGTCGGCTGGGACGCCCAGTGCCGCTTCCAGACCGACGACTTCGCCGGCCAGACGCGCCAGGCGCTCGCGAACGTCGTCGCGGTGCTCGCCGAGGCGGGCGCGAAGCCCGAGCACATCGTCCGCATGACGTGGTACGTCACGAGCAAGGCCGAGTACCTCGCCGCCGGCAAGGCAGTCGGCGCCGCGTACCGCGAGATCGTCGGCCGCCACTTCCCGCCGATGACCGCGGTCGAGGTGTCGGCGCTGATCGAGGACCGCGCGAAGGTCGAGATCGAGGTCACCGCAGTGATTCCGGATTGATTTGCGGATCGAGGGAGCGAGGGGAAATGGCCAAGGACACCGCCTACTGGGAGTCGCAGTACAACAACCGCGCCGCGGTGCCCGACCACCCGCAGTACTTCGCACGCTGGGCGGCGGAGTCGGAGCGCGTCCGGCGGAGCGTCCGCTGCTACCTCGACGTTCCCTACGGCCCGCACGCGATGGAGAAGCTGGACCTCTTCCAGCCGCAGGGCCGCAGCCGGGCGCTCCTCATGTTCATCCACGGCGGCTATTGGCGCGCGCTCGACAAGAAGGACCACTCGTTCGTCGCAGCCGAGTTCGTGAAGCACGGCGTCACGGTCGCGGTGGTGAACTACGCGCTCTGCCCGAGCGTCACGATCGAGGAGATCGTCCGGCAGATGCTGCAGGCGAGCGCCTGGCTCTGGCGGAACGGCGGGAACTTCGGCGCGCCGTACAACCGCGTCCACGTCGCCGGCCACTCGGCCGGCGGCCATCTGACCGCGATGATGCTCGCGGCGCTGTGGCCGAGCCTCGCGCGCGACCTGCCGAAGAAGGTGGTGAGCGCCGGCCTCGCGATCAGCGGCGTCTACGACCTGCGCGACATCGTCAACGTGCCGTCGGTGAACGACGACGTGCGCATGACCGCGGCGCAGGCCTGGAAGTGGAGCCCGATGTCGCTGCCGCCGGCGACCGACGCGCCGCTCTATCTCGCCGCCGGTGGCAAGGAGCTGCCGCCGTTCGTCGAGCAGAACAAGGCGTTCGGGCAGCACTGGAAGAAGGTGCTCGCGCAGGACCTCCCCTGCCCCGACGACAACCACTTCTCGATCCTGGAGAAGCTCCGCGATCCGTCGAGCGCGCTGTTCCGCGGTGCGATGAAGATGATGGGGCTCTAGCAAGCCCTTCGGGCCCGCTACGCGATGCCCGTCCCGGTCAAGCTGATCCTCGGCTTGATGACCGTCTGGGGCGTCGTCTATGCCTTCATCGCACTCTCGGGCGGCGACTACGCGCTCGTGCCGGGGCCGGGCAGCAGCCGCACGGAAGTGCCGGCGCTCGAGAGCTTCGTCATCCACCTGCACGCGCTGAACGCGCTCGTGATCCTCCTGATCTTCTCGTATCATCGCGCTCGCCTCGCGCAGCATGCCGGTCGGATACCGCGTGGCGTGGGTGTTCGGATTCCTGTTCTTCTACCCGATCGCGCTGCCGGCGTTCTGGTGGCTGCACATCTGG
>CAVXND010000001.1:0-52456 GCA_963762785.1 uncultured beta proteobacterium | reverse complement strand
CTTCACCGAGCACGGTGCGATCATGGCCGCCACCGTGCTGAACTCCGCGCGCGCCGTAGAGATGTCCGTTTACGTCGTACGCGCATTCGTGCGCATGCGCGAAGTGATCAGTCAGAGCAAGGAGATACACAGATACACAAGAAGCTCGCCGAGCTGGAGCAGCGCATCGATCACCAGGATGGGACGATCGTCGAGATCGTGCGGGCCATCCGCCGGCTCACGGCCACGCCACAGCCCGCGCCGGACAAGCCCAGACGGAAGATCGGATTCGTCTGAACAGGGGCACGAAAAAGGCCGGGCGTGCCCGGCCTTCTCGCGAGCGTAACCGTCCGCTCAGCTCTTCGCCTCGGCGGCCTTCTCGTCCTTCGCCTTCTTCTTCTTGCTCTCGCCCTTCTCGGTGCCCTCCGCCGCCGGCTCCGGCCGGTCCATCAGCTCGACGAGCGCCATCGTCGCGTTGTCCCCGAGCCGGAACCCCGCCTTGAGGATGCGGAGATAGCCGCCGTTCCGCTTGGCGTAGCGGGGCCCGAGCTCGTCGAAGAGCTTGGTGACGACGTCGCGGTCGCGCAGGCGATTGAACGCGAGCCGCCGGTTGGCGACCGACGACTGCTTGCCGAGCGTGATCATCGGCTCGACCACCCGGCGCAGCTCCTTCGCCTTGGGCAGCGTCGTCTTGATCATCTCGTGCCGCAGCAGCGAGTTCGTCATGTTCCGCAGCATCGCCAGGCGATGCGTCGACGTGCGGTTGAGCTTCCTCAGTCCGTGACCGTGGCGCATGGCTTCTTCTCCGGACGCCTCAGGGCGCCATCTTCTCCAGGCCGGCGGGCGGCCAGTTCTCGAGCTTCATGCCGAGCGTGAGCCCGCGCGCGGCGAGCACTTCCTTGATCTCGTTCAGCGACTTGCGGCCGAGGTTCGGGGTCTTGAGGAGCTCGGTCTCGGTGCGCTGGATGAGGTCGCCGATGTAGTAGATGTTCTCGGCCTTCAGGCAGTTCGCCGAGCGCACCGTGAGCTCGAGGTCGTCGACCGGCCGCAGCAGGATCGGATCGATCGGCGGCGCCTTGGTCGGCGGCTCGATCGTGCCCGCCGGCGTCTCGCGGCAGGTCGGCGAACACGTTCAGCTGGTCGACGAGGATCCGCGCCGCGTACTTGATCGCCTCCTCGGGCTCGATCACGCCGTTCGTCTCGATGTCGATCACCAGCTTGTCGAGGTCGGTGCGCTGCTCGACGCGGGCGCTCTCGACCTGGTAGCTCACCCGCCTCACCGGCGAGAACGAGGCGTCGAGGATGATCTTGCCGATGCCCTTCGACTCCTCCGGGATCACGCGCAGGTTGCCCGGCTGGTAGCCGCGGCCGCGCTCGACCCGGATCGTCATCTCGACCTTGCCGCCGGGCGACAGGTGCGCGATCACGTGATCCGGGTTGATGATCTCGACGTCGTGGGTGGTCTCGATGTCGCCGGCGGTCACCAGGCCTTCGCCGCGCTTGTTGAGCCGCAGCGTCGCCTCGTTGCCGGAGTGGAGCTTGAGCACCACGCCCTTGAGGTTGAGCAGGATGTCGACCACGTCCTCCTGCACGCCCTCGATCGTCGAGTACTCGTGCAGCACGCCGGCGATCTGCACCTCGGTGGGCGCGAAGCCGGGCATCGACGACAGCAGCACGCGCCGCAGCGCGTTGCCGAGCGTGTGGCCGTAGCCGCGCTCGAACGGCTCCATCGTGACCTTGGCGTGGTACGGCGCGACCGGCTGCACGTCGATGATGCGCGGCTTGAGGAATCCAGTGCTTTGCATGCGTTTGTCCTGACCTTGATAGTGCGTCGTGATTACGGTTCCGCGCTGCCCGCTTACTTCGAATAGAGCTCGATCACCAGGTGCTCGTTGATGTTCTGCGGCAGCTCGGTGCGTTGCGGCAGCGCCTTGAACTTGCCCTTGAGCCCCTTCGCGTCGACCTCCAGCCACTCGGGGATGCCGCGCGACTCCGCCGCTTCGGCCGCGGCCTTGACGCGCAGGTGCGCCTTCGCCTTCTCCGCGACCTCGATCGTGTCGCCCGGCTTGACGACGTAGGACGGGATGTTCACCCGCTTGCCGTTGACGAGGATCGCGTTGTGGCGCACGACCTGGCGCGCCTCGGAGCGGCTCGCGCCGAACCCCATGCGGTGGACGACGGTGTCGAGCCGCGACTCGAGCAGCGCGAGCAGGTTGTCGCCGGTGATGCCCTTGCGGCGGTCGGCCTCGGCGTAGATCTTCCGGAACTGGCGCTCGAGCACGCCGTAGAGGCGGCGGACCTTCTGCTTCTCGCGCAGCTGCGTCGCGTAGTCCGACCGGCGGCCACCCGACTTCTGGCCGTGCTGGCCGGGGGCGTAGCTCCGCCGGTCGATCGCGCACTTGTCGGTAAAGCACTTCTCGCCCTTGAGGAAGAGCTTCTCCCCCTCGCGGCGGCACTGGCGGCACTTCGAGTCGAGATTTCGGGCCATTTCGGTTCACGACACGAGGGGCCACAGCCCCTCGTGCTCCCCAAAGACTGCTTTCGGCATCGTGTATCTCCTAGATCCGGCGCCGCTTCGGCGCGCGGCAGCCGTTGTGCGGAACGGGCGTCACGTCCGCGATGCTGGTGATCTTCAGGCCGATCGCGTTGAGCGAGCGGACCGCCGATTCGCGCCCGGGGCCGGGCCCCTTGATGCGCACTTCGAGGTTCTTCACGCCGCACTCCTGCGCCGCCGCGCCCGGCGCGCTCGGCCGCGACCTGGGCCGCGAACGGCGTCGACTTGCGCGAGCCCTTGAAGCCGGCGCCGCCCGAGCTCGCCCAGGAGAGCACGTTCCCCTGGCGGTCGGTGATGGTGATGATCGTGTTGTTGAAGGACGCGTGAACGTGCGCGATGCCCTCGGCCACGTTCTTCTTGACCTTCTTGCGTACCCGCGTCGCCGCGGTCGGCTGCGCTGCTTGAGTCTGCGGTCGTGCCATTGCCATCCTTCCTCGTTCAGACCTTGCCGGCTTGCGGCTTGGCCGCGATCGCCTGCTTGCGCGGGCCCTTGCGGGTGCGCGCGTTGGTGCGCGTGCGCTGGCCGCGGACCGGCAGGCCCTTGCGGTGCCGCACGCCGCGGTAGCAGCCGAGGTCCATCAGGCGCTTGATGTTCATCGACACCTCGCGCCGCAGGTCGCCCTCGATCGTCAGCTTGCCCACGTACTCGCGCAGACGGTCGACCTCGCTGTCGGAGAGGTCCTTCATCTTCGTCGTCCCCTTCACGTTCGCGGACTCGCAGATGAGCTTCGCGCGCGCGCGTCCGATGCCGAAGATCGCGGTCAGCGCGATCTCCGCGTGCTGCTGGTTGGGGATGTTGACGCCTGCGATACGGGCCATAACGTTCCTCGTCTGTGCGTTCGCGCCCCGGAGCCTAGCCCTGGCGCTGCTTGTGCCGCGGGTCCTTGCAGATCACCCGCACCACGCCGTTGCGGCGGATGATCTTGCAGTTGCGGCACATCTTCTTCACCGATGCGACTACTTTCATCGCGCTACTCCTTGCCTATCGCGCGCGGAAAACGATCCGCGCTCTCGAAAGATCGTACGGCGTCAGCTCCACCGTCACCCTGTCCCCGGGGAGGATGCGGATGTAGTGCATCCGCATCTCGCCGGCGACGTGCCCGACTACGACGTGTCCGTTCTCGAGCTTCACCTTGAAGGTGGCGTTCGGCAGGTTGTCGAGAATCTCTCCCTGCATCTGGATCACGTCGTCTTTCGGCATGCGCGGGCTCGGCCGCTCGACTGCGTTCACCTCGTCGGAAACCCCGCGCCCTTGAAGCTCGCCTTCTTCAGCAGGCTCTCGTACTGGTGGGTCATGATGTACGCCTGGACCTGCGACATGAAGTCCATCGTCACCACGACGATGATCAGCAGGCTCGTGCCGCCGAAGTAGAACGGCACGTTCCACCTGAGGATCAGGAACTCCGGCAGCAGGCAGATCGCCACGACGTAGATCGCGCCGCCGAGCGTGAGCCGCGTCAGGATCCGCTCGAGGTACCTCGCCGTCTGCTCGCCGGGCCGGATCCCCGGCACGAACGCGCCCGACTTCTTCAGGTTGTCGGCGGTCTCCTTCGGGTTGTACTGGAGCGCCGTGTAGAAGAAGCAGAAGAACACGATCGCCGCCGCATACAGCAGCACGTAGATCGGCTGGCCCGGCACGAGCGTCGAGGCGACGTCCTTCAGCCACGTCATCCCCTCGCCGGCGGCGAACCAGCTCGCGGCGGTGGACGGGAACAGGATGATCGACGAGGCGAAGATCGGCGGGATCACGCCCGCCATGTTGAGCTTGAACGGCAGGTGCGAGCTCTGGCCGCCGTAGACCTTGTTGCCCACCTGGCGCTTGGCGTAGTTGACCAGGATCTTCCGCTGGCCGCGCTCGACGAAGCACACGAACCAGGTGATCGCCACCACGCCGACCGCGATCACGAGCGCGGTGAGCGGGTTCATCGCGCCGGTGCGGACGAGCTCGAGCGTGCCGCCGATCGCCTGCGGCAGTCCGGCGGCGATGCCGGCGAAGATGATGATGGAGATGCCGTTGCCGAGACCGCGCTCGGTGATCTGCTCGCCGAGCCACATCAGGAACATCGTGCCGGTGACGAGCGTGGCCACCGTGGTGAAGCGGAACAGGAGGCCCGGGTCGATGACCAGGCCCTGCTGCTGCTCGAGGCCGATCGAGATCATCGTCGCCTGGAACGTGGCGAGGACGACCGTGCCGTAGCGCGTGTACTTGGTGATCTGGCGCTGGCCCGCGGGGCCTTCCTTGCGGAGCTGCTCGAGCGTCGGCGACACCGCGGTCATCAGCTGCATGATGATCGAGGCCGAGATGTACGGCATGATCCCGAGCGCGAAGATCGAGAAGCGCGACAGCGCCCCGCCCGAGAACATGTTGAGCAGGCCGAGGATCCCGCCCTGGTTCGTCTTGAAGAGGTCGGCGAGCACGTTCGGGTCGATGCCCGGCGTGGGGATGTGCGCGCCGATCCTGAAGACGACGAGCGCCATCAGGAGGAAGAAGAGGCGCTTCTTCAGATCCCCGTACTTGCCGGTCTTGCCGAGTTGTGCGGCTGCTGTTGCCACGGTTGGTGCCCGTTACTCCTTCTTCCCCTTCGACTTCTCGCCACCCTTGTCGCCGCCGCCCTTGGGCTTCTCTGCACCCTTGGCCTGATCGCCGCCCTTCGCCTTGCCGGGCTTCGCGTCCGGGGATGCGGCGGCTTCGCGGCCTTGTCGCCGCCGTCGCCTTTCGCCTTCGCCTTCGCCTTCGCTCTTCCTTCGGCGGCTTCCTTGACCTCGACCGGCGGCTTCGGCGGCGCCTTCGGCTTTTCCTTGATGTCGACGAGGCTGCCGCCCGCCGCCTCGACCGCCGCGCGCGCGCCCTTGCTCGCGCCGATGCCCTTCACCGTGACCTTGCGCGTCAGCTTGCCCGACACGATCAGCTTCGCGCCCGACGCCTCCTTCGGCACGACGCCCGCTTCCTTCAGCGCGGCGAGGTCGATCGTGTCGGCCTTCATCTTCTCCACGTCGGACAAGCCGCACCTCGGCGGTCGCGTCGCGGAGCGGCGAGGCGAAGCCGCGCTTCGGCAGGCGCCGCTGGAGCGGCATCTGCCCGCCCTCGAAGCCCACCTTGTGGAAGCCGCCCGAGCGGGCCTTCTGACCCTTGTGGCCGCGGCCGGCGGTCTTGCCGAACCCGGAGCCGATGCCGCGCCCCACGCGCCGGCGCGCGCGCCGCGAGCCGGGGGCGGGCTTGATGTCGTTGAGATGCATGGCTCGTTCCTTATGCTTCCACGCGGACGAGATAGGCGACCTGCGTGATCATCCCGCGCACCGCCGGCGTGTCCTCGAGCTCGACCGTCTGGCGCAGCCGCCGCAGGCCCAGCCCGCGCACCGTCTGCCGATGCTCCGCCCGGCACGCGATCGGGCTCTTCACTAGCGTCACCTTGACCTTCTTCTTGTCCGCCATCGTCTCGAGCCTCAGCCGGTGATGTCCGCGACCTTCTTGCCGCGCTTGGCGGCGATCTCCGCCGGCGTGCGCATCTTGCGCAGGCCGTCGAGCGTCGCGCGCACGACGTTGTAGGGGTTGGTCGACCCGGTGCACTTCGCGAGGATGTCCTTGACGCCGGCCACGTCGAACACCGCGCGCATCGGCCCGCCGGCGATGATCCCGGTGCCTTCGGAGGCGGGCTGCATCAGCACCTTCGACGCGCCGTGACGCCCGATCACCGCGTGCTGCAGCGTGCCGTTCTTCAGGCTCACGCGGAACATCTTCCGCCGCGCCTCCTCGAGCGACTTCTGCACCGCCACCGGCACCTCGCGCGCCTTGCCCTTGCCCATGCCGACGCCGCCGTCGCCGTCGCCGACGACCGTGAGCGCGGCGAAGCCGAGCACGCGGCCGCCCTTCACCACCTTGGTGACGCGGTTCACCGACACCATCTTCTCGCGCAGGCCGTCCGAGCGTTCGTCGGAGGTCTGCATCCTGGGCTGCATTCTCGCCATTCGTCTTCCCCGCCTCAGAACTTGAACCCGCTCTCGCGAGCGGCTTCGGCCAGCGCCTTCACCCGGCCGTGGAACCTGAACCCGCCGCGGTCGAACGCGACGCGCTCGATCCCCAGCTTCTTCGCCTTCTCGGCGATGCGCTTGCCGACCGCCGCCGCGGCGGCCTTGTTGCCGCCGTTCGGCGAGCTGCGCGCGCACTTCCTTCTCCGCGGTCGACGCGGCCGCGAGCACCTTGGCGCCGTCGCCGGAGATCACCTGCGCGTAGATGTGCTGGTTCGTCCGGTGCACCGCGAGCCGCGTCACGCCGAGGCTGCGCTGCCGCAACCGGGTCTGCGCCGCCCGGCGGAGCCGTGATTCACGTTTGTCGGTCATGGGCGCGCTCCTCCCTACTTCTTCTTGGTCTCCTTGATGATCACGGTCTCGTCGGAGTAGCGCACGCCCTTGCCCTTGTACGGCTCGGGCGGGCGGACCGCGCGGACCGTCGCGGCGACCTGGCCGACGAGATGCTTGTCGGTGCCCTTGATGACGAATCTCGGTCTGGGTCGGCGTCTGCACCGTCACGCCCTTCGGCATCTGGTGCACGACCGGGTGCGAGAAGCCGAGCGTGAGGTTGAGCTTGTCGCCCTGCGCCTGCGCGCGGTAGCCGACGCCGACCAGCGTCAGCTTCCGCTCGAAGCCCTTGGTCACGCCGGTCATCATGTTCGCGAGGATCGCGCGCAGCGTCCCCGACATCGCGTTCGCCTCGTTCGAGTCGTTCGCCGTCTCGACGACGAGCGTCGTCGCCGTCCTTCTTCACGCGCACGTTCGGCGGTGAGCGGCTGGGTGAGCGTGCCGAGCGGGCCCTTCACCGAGACGCTCGCCGCGGCGACGTTGATCTCGACGCCCTTGGGCACCGGGACCGGGAGCTTTCCTACGCGGGACATCTTCGTCTTCCTTTACGCGACGATGCAGAGGACCTCGCCGCCGACGCCGCTTGCGCGCGCCATGCGGTCGGTCATCACGCCGCGCGGGGTCGAGACGATCGCGACGCCGAGGCCGTTCATCACCTTCGGGATGTCGTGCGCGCCGCGGTAGACCCGCAGGCCCGGCCGGCTGACGCGCTCGATGCGCTCGATCACCGGGTGGCCGGCGTAGTACTTCAGCGCGATCTCGATCTCGGGCTTGCCGTCGTTCGGCTTCACGACGAAGCCCTCGATGTAGCCCTCGTCGGCCAGCACCTTGGCGATCGCGCCCTTCACCTTCGACGAGGGGATCGCGACCGTGGTCTTGCCGACCATCTGCGCATTGCGGATGCGCGTCAGCATGTCGGCGATCGGGTCGGTCATGCTCATGGCGCGCCTCCGGTTACCAGCTCGCCTTGGCGAGACCGGGGATCTCGCCGCGCATGGCGATGTCGCGCAGCTTGTTGCGCCCGAGCCCGAATTTGCGGAAATAGCCGCGCGGCCGGCCGGTCAGCGAGCAGCGGTTGCGCACGCGCACCGGCGAGCTGTCGCGCGGCAGCCGCTCGAGCTTCGACCGCGCCTCGGCGCGGTCCTCGTCGGCAGCGCCTTGCGTCGTTGATGACCGCCATCAGGGCCGCGCGCTTCGCCTTGAACTTGACGACGAGCTTGCGGCGCTTCTCGTTGCGGAGGACGGTGGAGAGCTTCGCCATGGAGAACCCTTCAGTTCTTGAACGGGAACCGGAACGCGGCGAGGAGCGCCTTCGCCTCGTCGTCGGTCTTCGCGGTGGTGGTGATGCTGATGTTCATGCCCCGGAGCGTGTCGATCTTGTCGTAGTCGATCTCCGGGAAGATGATCTGTTCCTTGACGCCGAGGCTGTAGTTGCCGCGGCCGTCGAACGAGCGGTTCGAGACGCCGCGGAAGTCGCGGATGCGGGGTATCGCGATCGACACCAGGCGGTCGAGGAACTCGTACATCCGCTGGCCGCGCAGCGTCACCATGCAGCCGATCGGGTAGCCGGCGCGGACCTTGAAGTTCGCGATCGACTTCTTCGCCTTGGTGAGGACCGGCTTCTGGCCGGTGATCTTCGTCAGGTCGCCGACGGCGTTGTCGAGGATCTTGCGGTCCTGGGTGGCCTTGCCGACGCCGATGTTGACCGTGATCTTCTGGATCCGCGGCACTTCCATCGGGCTCTTGTACCCGAACTTCTGCGGTGAGCTCGGGCACCACCTTTTCCTTGTAATGCTCCTGCAGGCGCGTCATGGTTTGCGTTCCTCGGCGCTTACTGCGCGTCGACCATCTCGCCGTTCGACTTGAACACCCGCACCCGGCGTCCGTCGGGCATCGTCTTGACGCCCACGCGGTCGGCCTTCTTGGTCTGCGGGTTGAAGAGCGCGATGTTCGAGACGTCGATCGGCATCTCCTTGTCGATGATGCCGCCCTGGATGCCCTTCATCGGGTTCGGGCGCTGGTGCTTCTTGACCCGGTTGATGCCTTCCACCACGAAGTGGCCGGCGTCGACCCGGCGCAGCACCGTGCCGCGCTTGCCCTTGTCGCGCCCGGCGATGACGATCACGTCGTCGCCTCGCTTGATCTTTTCCATATCTCGTCCGCCTCTTCCGCTGCTTACAGCACCTCGGGCGCGAGCGACACGATCTTCATGAACCGCTCGGAGCGCAGCTCGCGCGTCACCGGGCCGAAGATCCGCGTGCCGATCGGCTCGAGCTTCGGGTTGAGCAGCACCGCCGCGTTCGAGTCGAACCGGACGCGCGAGCCGTCGGGCCGGCGCACGCCCTGCGCAGTGCGCACGACCACCGCGTGGTAGATCTCGCCCTTCTTCACGCGCCCGCGGGGTGCGGCATCCTTGATGCTCACCTTGATCACGTCGCCGATGCCCGCGTAGCGGCGCTTCGAGCCGCCGAGGACCTTGATACACATCACCGAACGCGCGCCGGTGTTGTCGGCGACGTCCAGCACCGTCTGCATCTGAATCATTTTCTTTTCTCCAACTTCTCCTGCTCGCGGCCGCCGAGTGCCGCTCGAGCAGTCAGTCTTGGAGCCCGTTCGGGCATGGACCCCGCCTGACTCGAGACCCCAGGCCGGGGCGAAAAAGCGTGAGATTATAAGAGCTTCCGCGCCATTGGCGCAAGTCCCTCAGACCGTTTTCGCCTTCTCCACCAGCTTCGCGACCCGCCAGTTCTTGGTGCGGGAGATCGGCCGGCACTCCTCGATCGTCACGAGGTCGCCTTCCTTGCACTCGTTCGTCTCGTCGTGCGCGTGGTACTTCTTCGAGCGCGTCACGATCTTGCCGTAGAGCGGGTGCGTCACCCGGCGCTCGATCAGCACCGTGACCGTCCGGTCCATCTTGTCGCTCACCACCCGGCCGGTGAGCTGCCGGGCGACCTTCCGGCCCCCGGCCGTTCCAGCCGCTGTCTGCTCGGTCATTTCGCCCTCGCCTTCTCGCCCATCATCGTCCGCACGCGCGCGATGTCGCGCCGGACCTTCTTCAGCTGGCTCGTGTTGGTGAGCTGCTGGGTGGCCTTCTGCATCCGCAGGCTGAACTGCGCCTTGAGCAGGTCCTGCAGCTCCTTCGTCAGCGCGCCCGCGTCCTTGCCGCGAAGTTCACTCGTCTTCATCGCGTCACCCCGGTTGCCGTTGCACGAAGGTCGTCCGGATCGGCAGCTTCGCCGCGGCGAGCGCAAACGCCTGGCGGGCGAGCGCCTCGTCGACGCCGTCCATCTCGTAGAGCACCTTGCCCGGCTGGATCTCGGCCACGAAGTACTCCGGGTTCCCCTTGCCGTTGCCCATCCGCACCTCGGCCGGCTTCTGGCTGACCGGCTTGTCCGGAAAGATCCGGATCCAGACGCGGCCGCCGCGTTTGACGTGCCGGGTCATCGCCCGGCGCGCGGCCTCGATCTGGCGGGCGGTGAGGCGGCCGCGGGTGGTCGCCTTGAGGCCCCACTCGCCGAAGGACACCTTGTTGCCGCGGGTCGCAACCCCGTAGTTGCGGCCCTTCTGCTGCTTCCGGTACTTGGTCCTAGCTGGCTGAAGCATCGCCCGGGCCTCCAGTTGTCTTCTTCACGACGCGCTTCATCGGTGGCTTCTTCGGCTCGGGCTTCGGCGCCTCGGCGGCTGGGGCCGCCTCCGGCTTCGCGCCTTCGCCAGCCTTCGCCTCCGCGCCTTCGGCCTTCTTCGGCCGGCCGCGGGTCGGGCGCGCCCTCACGTCGGGCGCCGGGGCGCCTTCCGGCCGGGCGCCCGGCCGCGGCGGCGCGCGGCGCACGCGCCGCGCATCCCGCGCTTCGTCCTGGCCTTCCGCCGACGGCGCGGCGGCAGGCTGCTCGTGCTTGGAGAGCACCTCGCCCTTGTAGACCCAGACCTTGATCCCGATCACCCCGTAGGTGGTCTTCGCCTCGCCGAACCCGTAATCGATGTCGGCGCGGAGCGTGTGCAGCGGCACCCGCCCCTCCCGGTACCACTCGGTGCGCGCGATCTCGATCCCGTTCAGCCGTCCGGCGCTCATGATCTTGATGCCCTGCGCGCCGAGCCGCATCGCGTTCTGCATCGCGCGCTTCATCGCGCGGCGGAACATGATCCGCTTCTCGAGCTGCTGCGCGATCGAGTCGGCGATGAGCTGCGCGTCGGTCTCGGGCTTGCGGATCTCCTCGATGTTCACGTGCACCATCTGCACGCCGAGGAGACGGCGAAGCTCGGCCTTCAGGAGCTCGATGTCCTCGCCCTTCTTGCCGATCACCACGCCGGGCCGCGCGCTGTAGATGGTGATGCGCGCGTCCTTGGCCGGGCGCTCGATGATCGACCTTGCTCACCGAAGCGTGCGCGAGCTTGCGCTTCAGGAAGTCGCGGACCTTGAGGTCCTCGTTCAGCATCGTCGAGAAGCCGCGTCCCTTCGCGAACCAGCGCGAATTCCAGTCGCGGCTCACGCCGAGCCGGAAGCCGATCGGATTGATCTTCTGTCCCATGAGGGCTCCTTAGCCTTCTTCGCCCGGGCGCGCTTCGGCGCGGGCTCGTCGCCGACGACCACGAAGATGTGGCAGGTCGGCTTGATGATCTTGAACCCGCGCCCCTTGGCGCGGGCATGGAAGCGCTTCAGCACCGTGCCGCGCTCCACCAGCACGCTCTTCACCTTCAGCTCGTCGATGTCGGCGCCGTCGTTGTGCTCGGCGTTGGCGATCGCCGACTCGAGCACCTTCTTGATCAGGCGGGCGCCCTTCTTGGGCGTGAAGGCGAGGACGTTGAGCGCCTTCTCGACCGGCAGGCCGCGGATCATGTCCGCGACCAGCCGGCCCTTCTGCGCCGAGAGCCGCACGCCGTAGAGCTTCGCTTGGGTTTCCATCGCCTGTCGCTCCCTACTTCTTCGCCGCCGGCGCGCCCGGAGCCGCGTCGGCGCGGGCCCGGCAGCCGGCGCCGCGGTCTTGCGGTCCGCCGAGTGCGCCTTGAAGGTGCGCGTCAGGGCGAACTCGCCGAGCTTGTGCCCGACCATGTTCTCGGTGACGTAGACCGGGATGTGCTGCTTGCCGTTGTGCACGGCGATCGTGAAGCCGACGAAGTCGGGCACGATCGTCGAGCGGCGCGACCAGGTCTTGATCGGACGCTTGTCGCTGCCGCCGCGCGCCGTGTCGACCTTCTTCATCAGATGGTGGTCGACGAACGGGCCCTTCTTGATTGAACGCGCCATATCGGTGCTCCTCGCTTACTTCTTGTGCCGGCTCGTGACGATCATGCCGCGCGTGCGCTTGTTGGTCCGGGTCCGATAGCCCTTGGTGAGCTTGCCCCACGGCGACACCGGGTCGCGCTTGGTGCCGGTGCGGCCCTCGCCGCCGCCGTGCGGGTGGTCGACCGGATTCATCGCCACGCCGCGCACCGTCGGCCGGACGCCCTTCCAGCGGACCCGGCCCGCTTTCCCGGTCTTCTCGAGCGAATGCTCCTCGTTGCCGACCTCGCCGATCGTCGCGCGGCAGTCGACGTGCACCTTGCGGATCTCGCCCGAACGCATCCGCACCTGCGCGTAGCTGCCCTCGCGCGCGAGCAATTGCGCCGAGCCGCCGGCCGAGCGCGCCAGCTGCGCGCCCTTGCCGGGCTGCAGCTCGACGCAGTGGACCGTCGTGCCGACGGGAATGCTCCTGAGCGGCAGCGCGTTGCCGGGCTTGATCTGCGCCTCGGGCCCGCTTGCGAGCTGCGCCCCGGTGCCCACGCCCTTCGGCGCGATGATGTAGCGGCGCTCGCCGTCGGCGTAGCAGAGCAGCGCGAGATGCGCGCTGCGGTTCGGGTCGTACTCGAGCCGCTCGACCTTGGCCGGAATCCCGTCCTTGTCGCGACGGAAGTCGACGACGCGGTAGTGCTGCTTGTGTCCGCCGCCGTGATGGCGCGTGGTGATGTGGCCGTAGTTGTTGCGCCCGGCTTTCCGCGATTTGCGCTCGATCAGCCCCGCGACCGGCTTGCCCTTGTGCAGCTCGGGCGTAACCACCTTGACGTAGTGGCGGCGGCCGGCGGAGGTCGGTTTGAGTTTGACGAGAGCCATGGGTTACTCCGTAGCCTGGAAGCTGATGTCCTGACCGGCCGCGAGGCTGACGTACGCCTTCTTCCAGTTGCGCCGGCGGCCCATCATGCGGCCGAACCGCTTCTCCTTGCCCTTCACGTTCGCGACCCGGACGCCGGTCACTTCCACCTTCTTGTCCTTGGTGCTGAACAAGAGCTCGACCGCCGCCTTGATCTCGGGCTTGGTGGCATCGGTCGCCACGCGGAACACGTACTGGTTCGCGCGCTCGCCGACGAACGTGCTCTTCTCCGAAACGACGGGCGCGAGCAGCACCGTCAGGAGACGTTCCTGGTTGAAGCGTCATGCGAACAGCTCCTCCAGCTTCGCCACGGCCTTGCGCGTGACGAGCACGTTCTTCGAGCTCACCAGCGTCACCGGGTCGGCGTGCCCCGCCTCCAGCACCAGCACGTTCGGCAGGTTGCGCGACGAGAGGGCGAGGTTCTCGTCCACCGCATCGGTGATGAGCACCACGTGGTCGAGTCCGAGCGCCTTCACCTTCTGTGCGAGGAGCTTCGTCTTCGGCTGGTCGACCTTGAAGTCCTCGACCACCGACAGCCTGCCGTCGCGCGCGAGCTGGGAGAGGATCGACGCCATGCCCGCCCGGTACATCTTGCGGTTGACCTTCTGGCTGAAGTTCTCGTCCGGCGAGCTCGGGAAGATCTTGCCGCCCCCGCGCCAGAGCGGGCTGCCGCTGAAGCCCGCGCGCGCGCGGCCGGTACCCTTCTGCCGCCACGGCTTCCGGTGCGAGCGGGTGAGGTCGCCGCGGGCCTTCTGCGCGCGCGTGCCGAGCCGCGCATTCGCCTGGTAGGCGACGACGAGCTGGTGGACGAGCGCCTCGTTGAAGTCGCGCCCGAACGCGGCATCGGACGCCGACACGGTCGCGGCGCCCTTGCCCTGATCGTTGATGAGCTTGAGTTCCATCGCGCCCCCTATTTCTTCGCCGGCGCCGCTTTGCGCGGCGTCTTCGCGGCGGGTTTCACGACGATGTGACCGCCGGCGGAGCCCGGGACCGCGCCCTGGACGAGGAGCAGCTGCCGCTCGGCGTCGATCCGCACGATCTTGAGGTTCTGCACCGTGCGCGCCTTCGCACCGAGGTGCCCGGCCATGCGCTTGCCGGGGAACACCCGGCCCGGGCTCTGGTTCTGGCCGGTCGAGCCGGGCGTCCGGTGCGAGATCGAGTTGCCGTGGCTCGCGCGGCCCGACGCGAAGTGATGGCGCTTGATCGTTCCGGCGAAGCCCTTGCCGATCGAGGTGCCGGAGACGTCCACCATCTGACCGACCGCGAAGATGTCCGCGCCGATCTTCGCGCCCGGCTGGAAATTCCCGGCCTCGGCCTCGCTGATGCGGAACTCCCTGAGGATCGTTCCGCCCTCGACGCCCGCCTTCGCGAAATGGCCGGCCATCGGCTTGCCGACGCGGGACGCGCGCCGCTTGCCGTAGGTGACCTGCACGGCGGTGTAGCCGTCGGTGTCGGGCTTCTTGACCTGGGTGACGCGGTTGTCGGCGACGTCCAGCACCGTCACCGGGAGGCTGTCGCCGTCCTCGGTGAAGACGCGGCTCATGCCGACCTTGCGGCCGACGAGTCCAAGACTCATGTCTCTACCTTTCCTTGTTGCCCCGCGCCTTTCGCGCGGAGTCCCGGCTGCTATTGGCCAGGAACCTACGAACCGGGCTACCGCAGAAGTTCCCCGGGGCGGGCATACGCCCGCCCCGTACTTGTATCTACAACCTGATCTCTACGTCGACGCCCGCGGGCAGATCCAGCTTCATCAGCGCGTCCACCGTCTTGTCGGTGGGATCGATGATGTCCATCAGCCGCTGGTGGGTGCGGATCTCCATCTGGTCGCGCGACGTCTTGTTCGCGTGCGGCGAGCGCAGGATGTCGAACCGCTGGATGCGCGTCGGCAGGGGCACCGGGCCCTTGACCACCGCGCCCGTCCGCTTCGCCGTATCCACGATCTCGAGCGCCGACTGGTCGATCAGCTTGTAGTCGTACGCCTTGAGGCGAATCCGAATTTTCTGTCCTGGGACGGCCATGTTCCTACTCGATCACTTTGGTGACGACGCCGGCGCCGACGGTGCGACCGCCCTCGCGGATGGCAAAGCGCAAGCCCTCTTCCATCGCAATCGGGGCAATCAGACTCACCGTGATCGACACGTTGTCCCCCGGCATCACCATCTCGGTCCCCGCCGGCAACTCCGCCGACCCCGTCACATCGGTCGTGCGGAAATAAAACTGCGGCCGATAACCGTTGAAAAACGGCGTGTGCCGACCCCCCTCCTCCTTCGACAGCACGTACACCTCGGCCTGAAACTTCGTGTGCGGGGTGATCGAACCGGGCTTCGCCAGCACCTGCCCGCGCTCCACGTCCTCGCGCTTGGTGCCCCGCAGCAGCACCCCGATGTTGTCCCCGGCCTGCCCCTCATCCAGGAGCTTCCGGAACATCTCCACCCCGGTGCACACCGTCTTCTGCGTGGGCTTCAACCCCACGATCTCGATCTCCTCGGACACCTTCACGATCCCCCGCTCCACCCGGCCCGTGACCACCGTCCCCCGGCCCGAGATCGAGAACACGTCCTCCACCGGCATCAGAAACGGCTGATCGAGCGCGCGCTTGGGCAGCGGAATGTAGCTATCCAGCGCCTCGGCGAGCTTGAAGATCGACCCCTCGCCCATGCTCCGACTTGTCCCCCTCCAGCGCCTTCAGCGCCGAGCCAATCACGATCGGGGTCTTGTCCCCGGGAAACTCGTACTTCGACAGCAGCTCCCGCACCTCCATCTCCACCAGGTCCAGGAGCTCCTTGTCATCGACCATGTCGGCCTTGTTCAGATACACCACGATGAACGGCACCCCCACCTGGCGCGCAAGCAGGATGTGCTCGCGCGTCTGCGGCATCGGCCCGTCGGCCGCCGACACCACCAGAATCGCCCCGTCCATCTGCGCCGCACCGGTGATCATGTTCTTGATGTAGTCGGCGTGCCCCGGGCAGTCCACGTGCGCGTAGTGCCGGTTGGCCGTCTGGTACTCCACGTGCGCCGTGTTGATCGTGATCCCGCGCGCCTTCTCCTCCGGCGCGTTGTCGATCTGATCGTAGTTCTTCGCCTCGCCGCCGAACTTCTTCGACAAAATGTGCGTCATCGCCGCCGTCAGCGTCGTCTTCCCGTGATCCACGTGACCAATCGTCCCCACGTTCACGTGCGGCTTCGTACGCTCGAATTTGCTCTTGCTCATGATCGTTTCTCCTACTTTTTCTCTTCTTTGCCCGCGAGCTTGCTGATGATGCTCTCGGCGATCTGCTTGGGTGCCTCGGTGTAGTGCTTGAACTCCATCGTGTACGTCGCGCGGCCCTGCGTCAGCGAGCGCAGCGTGGTGGAGTAGCCGAACATCTCCGCGAGCGGTACCTCGGCGCGGATCGCCTTGCCGCCGCCGAGATCTTCCATGCCCTGGATCATCCCGCGCCGCGCGGAAAGGTCGCCCATCACGTCGCCCATCTTCTCCTCGGGCGTCTCGACCTCGACCGCCATCATCGGCTCGAGCAGGATCGGATGGGCGCGGCGCATCCCGTCCTTGAAGGCCATCGACGCGGCCATCCGGAACGCGTTCTCGTTCGAGTCGACCTCGTGGTACGAGCCGTCGAACAGCGTGACCTTCACGTCCACGACCGGGAAGCCGGCGAGGACGCCGGCCGGCAGCGTCTCCTTGAGTCCCTTCTCGACCGCCGGAATGTACTCGCGCGGCACCGAACCGCCCTTGATCGCGTCGATGAACTCGAAACCCTTGCCGGCCTCGTTCGGCTCGACCTTGAGCCAGACGTCGCCGTACTGGCCGCGGCCGCCCGACTGCTTGATGAACTTGCCCTGGATCTCCGGGCAGGAGCGCTTGATCGTCTCCCGGTAGGCGACCTGCGGTGCCCCGACGTTCGCCTCGACGCCGAACTCGCGCCGCATGCGGTCGACGATGATCTCGAGGTGCAGCTCGCCCATCCCCGAGATGATCGTCTGGCCCGATTCCTCGTCGGTGCGCACCCGGAACGACGGATCCTCCTGCGCGAGCCGACCGAGCGCGACGCCCATCTTCTCCTGGTCGACCTTGGTCTTCGGCTCGACCGCGACGTGGATCACCGGGTCGGGGAACTCCATCCGCTCGAGGATGATCACCTTCGTCGGGTCGCACAGCGTCTCGCCGGTGGTGACGTCCTTCAGGCCGACCGCCGCGGCGATGTCGCCGGCGCGGACTTCCTTGATCTCCTCGCGCTGGTTGGCGTGCATCTGCAGGACGCGGCCGATGCGCTCCTTGCGTCCGCGGAGCGACGTGAAGACCGTGTCGCCGGAGTTGAGCACGCCGGAGTAGACGCGGAAGAACGTGAGCTGGCCGACGTAGGGGTCGGTGAGGATCTTGAACGCGAGCGCGCTGAACGGCTCGCTCGTCGCTCGGCTTGCGCTCGTCGGGCTGGCCGTTCTCCTTGATGCCCTTGACCGGCGGGATGTCGATCGGCGACGGCAGGTAGTCGATCACCGCGTCGAGCATCGCCTGCACGCCCTTGTTCTTGAACGCCGAGCCGCACAGCATCGGGACGATCTCGCCCTTGATCGTGCGCGCGCGCAGGCCCTTCTTGATTTCCTCGAGCGACAGCTTGTGCCCCTCGAGGTACTTGTGCATGTAGTCCTCGTTGGCCTCGGCGGCGGCCTCGACCATCTTCTCGTGCCACTCGTCCGCGAGCGCCTTCAGCTTCGGCCGGGATGTCCTTCGATCTCGAACTTCATCCCCTGCGACGACTCGTCCCAGTAGATCGCCTTCATGCGGACGAGATCGACGATGCCCGCGAACGTGTCCTCGGCGCCGATCGGCACCTGGATCACCACCGGGTTGCCCTTGAGCCGCGTCTTCATCTGGTCGTAGACGCGGAAGAAGTTCGCCCCGACCCGGTCCATCTTGTTGACGAACGCGAGCCGCGGCACGCCGTACTTGTTCGCCTGGCGCCAGACCGTCTCGGACTGCGGCTGCACGCCGCCGACCGAGTCGTAGACCATGCAGGCGCCGTCGAGCACGCGCATCGAGCGCTCGACCTCGATCGTGAAGTCGACGTGGCCCGGCGTGTCGATGATGTTGACCCGGTGCTCGGGGAAGTTGTTCTCCATCCCCTTCCAGAAGCAGGTGGTCGCCGCGGAGGTGATCGTGATCCCGCGCTCGCGCTCCTGCTCCATGTAGTCCATCACCGTGGCGCCGTCGTGCACCTCGCCCATCTTGTGCGACACGCCGGTGTAGAAGAGGATGCGCTCGGTGGTCGTGGTCTTGCCGGCATCGATGTGCGCACTGATGCCGATGTTCCGATACCTCTCGATTGGGGTCTTGCGTGCCATACGTGTTCGTCCGCGAGCGGGTTCCCCGGGGGCGCCTCGCGTCGAACCCTGTCGATCAGAACCGGTAATGCGCAAATGCCTTGTTCGCCTCCGCCATGCGGTGCACTTCCTCGCGCTTCTTCACCGCCCCGCCGCGGCCTTCCGCGGCCTCCATCAGCTCGTTCGCGAGGCGCAGGCCCATCGATTTCTCGCCGCGCTTCTGCGCCGCCTCGCGCAGCCAGCGCATGGCGAGCGCGACGCGACGGACCGGACGCACCTCGACCGGCACCTGGTAGTTGGCGCCGCCGACCCGCCGGCTCTTCACCTCGACCATCGGCTTCGAGTTCTGCACCGCCTGGCTGAATACCTCGATCGGGTCCTTGCCCGACTTCGACTTGATCGCGTCGAGCGCGCCGTACACGATGCGCTCGGCGACCGACTTCTTGCCGCGCGTCATCAGCACGTTCACGAACTTGGAGACGTCGACGTTGCTGAACTTCGGATCCGGCAGGATCTCGCGTTTCGGCACTTCTCTGCGGCGAGGCATCGCGATTCCCTTTCGTTCGGTCGACGTTCACGCGGCCTTCGGCCTCTTGGCGCCGTACTTCGAGCGCCCCTGCTTGCGATCCTTGACGCCCTGCGTGTCGAGGCTCCCGCGCACGATGTGGTAGCGCACCCCGGGCAGGTCCTTCACGCGGCCGCCGCGGATCAGCACGACCGAGTGCTCCTGCAGGTTGTGGCCCTCGCCGCCGATGTAGCTGATGACCTCGAAGCCGTTCGTGAGCCGGACCTTGGCCACCTTGCGCAGCGCCGAGTTCGGCTTCTTCGGCGTCGTGGTGTAGACGCGGGTGCATACGCCGCGCTTCTGCGGCGAACCCGCGAGCGCCGGCACCTTGCTCTTGGTGACCGGGCTCGTGCGGCCCTTGCGCACTAACTGGCTGATTGTCGGCATCTAACGAATTCCATTAAACGAGTCCCCAGCGCGTCCACTGTCGACCGGCATCGCTGCCGGAGGCGGGCGAGGGGCTGGAATCCCCCCCGCGCCAGAAAAAACCGGGACGGCTGGCGCCGCCCCGGGGTTTCAAAGCCGCGGGATTATAAAGGCTTTTTCCAGAGAGGGTCAACGTCGGGGTGGGTCGCAACACATGCGTCCGGCGGTCACGGGGCCCGCCGGTATACTCGCCCGCGGCCCTACCGCCTCCGAGGATGACCCCAAGCATGACAAGTGCGCTCTTCAGCCCGATCCGGCTACGCGATCTCGACGCTCCGAAACCGGATCCTCGTCTCGCCGATGTGCCAGTACTCCGCGGAGGACGGGTCGGCCGTCGACTGGCACCTGATCCACCTCGGTCATCTCGCCCTCGGCGGCGCCGCGATGCTGTTCGTCGAGGCGACCGCGGTCGAGGCGATCGGACGCATCACGCCGGGCTGCCTCGGTCTGTACTCGGACGAGAACGAGCGCGCGCTGGGCCGAGTCATGGCGGCGATCCGCAGGCACTCGCCGATCGCGCTCGGGATCCAGCTCGCGCACGCCGGCCGCAAGGCCTCGAGCGAGGTCCCCTGGCGCGGCGGCCAGCTGATCCCGCTCGACCGCGGTGGCTGGCGCCCGGTGGCGCCTTCGGCGCTGCCGATCACGCCGGAAGAGGCCCCGCCGGAAGCGCTCGACCGGGACAGCATGCGGCGGATCCGCGAGGGCTTCGTCGCACTCGACGCGCCGGGCACTGCGGCTGGGCTTCGACGCCATCGAGCTCCACAGCGCGCACGGTTACCTGCTGCACGAATTCCTGTCGCCGATCGCCAACCGCCGCATGGACGAGTACGGGGGATCGCGCGAGAACCGGCTGCGCTACCCGCTCGAGGTGTTCGAGGCCGTGCGCGAAGTGTGGCCCGCCGGCAAGCCGCTCGGCGTGCGGATCTCCGCCACCGACTGGATGGAGGGCGGCTGGGACGTCGCGGACTCGGTCGCCTATGCCATCGAGCTCAAGCGCCGCGGCTGCGACTGGATCGACTGCTCGAGCGGCGGAGTCTCGCCGCAGCAGAAGATCCCTCTGGGACCCGGCTATCAGGTGCCGTTTGCCGGCCGCATTCGCGCCGAGGCCGGGATCGCGACCATCGGTGTCGGCCTGATCACCGACATCAAGCAGGCCGAAGCGATCGTCGCGTCGGGTGATGCGGACATGGTCGCGCTCGCGCGCGGGATGCTCTATGACCCGCGCTGGGCGTGGCACGCCGCCGCGACGCTCGGCGGTGAGGTCCACGCACCCGAGCAGTACTGGCGTTGCCCGCCGCGCGAGGCGAGCCGGATCTTCGGCGACATCAAGATCGGGCAGCGGTAAGCGCCGGGCTCCGCACCCCTGTGCGCGGATCGGTCAAAGATTGACCGACCGGTCGGCTTATGAGAGGATCCGCTTCCGGATTCTGGAGGAGGCGCGCTATGTACACGCAGGCCATCGACCTGCCCGGGAAGGACCCGAAGCCCGACACCGCTCAGGGTCCGCAATCGCCCGAAGATGCACGCTTCGACGCGAAGCTCGCCGCCGACCAGAAGATCGAGCCTCGCGACTGGATGCCCGAGCCCTACCGGAAGACGCTCGTCCGGCAGATCTCGCAGCACGCCCATTCCGAGATCGTCGGGATGCTCCCCGAGGGCAACTGGATCAGCCGCGCGCCGTCGCTCAAGCGCAAGACGATCCTGCTCGCCAAGGTGCAGGACGAGGGCGGCCACGGCCTCTACCTGTATGCCGCCGCCGAGACGCTCGGCGTGTCGCGCGACCAGATGATCGACGCCCTGCACAGCGGCAAGGCGAAGTACTCGTCGATCTTCAACTACCCGACGCTCACCTGGGCCGACATCGGCGTGATCGGCTGGCTCGTCGACGGTGCGGCGATCATGAACCAGATCCCGCTGTGCCGGTGCTCCTACGGCCCGTATGCGCGCGCGATGATCCGCGTCTGCAAGGAGGAGTCGTTCCACATGCGCCAGGGCTACGACGCGTTGCTCGCGATGATGCGCGGGACGCCGGCGCAGCGGTCGATGGTGCAGGACGCGGTGAACCGCTGGTGGTGGCCGGTGCTGATGATGTTCGGGCCGCACGATCGCGACTCCCAGCATTCGGGGCAGGCCATGAAGTGGGGCATCAAGCGGATCTCCAACGACGATCTGCGGCAGAAGTTCGTCGACGCGACCGTGCCGCAGGCGGAGCTGCTCGGCGTGAAGCTCCCCGATCCTGCGCTCAAGTGGAACGCCGAGCGTGGCCATCACGACTTCGGCGCGATCGAATGGGACGAGTTCTGGCGGGTGGTGAACGGCGACGGGCCCTGCAACCGCGAGCGGCTCGCGACCCGCGTGCGGGCCTACGAGGAGGGCCGGTGGGTACGCGAGGCCGCGCTCGCCTACGCGGCGAAGCAGCGCGCCCGCGAAACGAAGCAGGCGGCGTGAGGAGAACTGCGATGGCACAGCACGAGTGGCCGCTCTGGGAAGTCTTCATCCGCTCCAAGCAGGGGCTCGAGCACAAGCACTGCGGGAGCCTCCATGCGGCCGACTCGCCGCAGGCGATCCGGATGGCGCGCGACGTGTACACCCGGCGCCAGGAGGGCGTTTCGATCTGGGTGGTCCCCTCGAGCGCGATCACCGCGTCCGACCCGGACGAGAAGGCCGAGATGTTCGATCCGATGGCCGACAAGATCTACCGGCACCCGACGTTCTACGAGCTGCCGGACGAAGTGAAGCACATGTGATGGACCGCCCCGGCGCTCCGCACCCTCGCCGGGGCTGCTCGACGGCTCCGGCGCACGTTCCGCGTTCGGCGTGCTGACGTGCAGATTGAGGACACGATGACCAGCGACACTGCCGGGAGCCACGGCTCCCGCGAGCACGTGGAGTACCTGTTCCGCCTCGGCGACAGCGCGCTCGTCCTCGGCCAGCGGCTGGCCGAGTGGTGCGGCCACGGGCCGGTGCTCGAGGAGGACATCGCGATGGCGAACGTCGCGCTCGACCTCGTCGGCCAGGCCCGGCTCCTCCTCACCCACGCCGGGAAGGCGGAGGGCAAGGGGCGCGACGAGGACCAGCTCGCGTTCCTGCGCGATGTTCCGGAGTTCCGTAACGCGACGCTCGCCGAGCTGCCGTCGAGCGGTGTCGCCTCCGCCCATGCAGCGTCCGGGGACTACGCAGTCACGGTCGTCCGCAACCTCCTCTTCAGCGCCTACCAGTGCGAGCTCTGGCGCGCGCTCTCCCGCTCCGACCGACGGCGAACTGGCCGCGATCGCCGCGAAGTCGCTGAAGGAGTCGCGCTATCACCTGCGCCACGCAGCCGACTGGACGATCCGCTTCGGCGACGGCACCGACGAGTCGCACGCCCGTGCGCAAGCAGCGATCGACGCGCTCTGGCCGTACACGCACGAGCTGTTCGAGACCGATCCCGTCGAGAAGGCGGTCGCGCGTCACGGCATCGGCGTGGAAAGCGCGACGCTCCGTCCGGGCTGGCTCGACGCGGTCACTGCCGTCGTGGCCGAGGCGACGCTCCGGCTGCCGCCCGACACCGCGTTCCGGAGCACCGGCAAGCTCGGGCTGCACAGCGAGCATCTCGGCTACCTGCTGACCGAGATGCAGTCCCTGCACCGGCAGCATCCGGGTGCGGCCTGGTGAGCTCGCCCTCGAGCACCGCGACGGCGCGCGCCTGGGAGGTCCTGGCAGGCGTCGCCGATCCGGAGATCCCGGTGGTGTCGGTCGTCGACCTCGGCATCGTGCGCGAGGTCCGCGCCGAGGGCGGCGCGCTCGAGGTGACCGTCACGCCGACCTACTCGGGTTGCCCCGCGACGCAGGTCATCGAAGCGTCGATCCGGCGGGCCCTCGCCGACGCCGGCTTCGACGCGACCGTGCGAACCTCGCTCGCGCCCGCGTGGACGACCGACTGGATGACCGCCGCCGGCCGCGAGAAGCTCGCGCGTTTCGGCATCGCGCCGCCCGGCGCGCGCGCCGACGGTGCGGCCGCTCCGCTGCGCTTCGTCCGCACCGGCACCCCGGACCGTCGCCTGCCCGCATTGCGGCGCCACCGACACCGAGCGGCTCGCCGAGTTCGGGTCGACGGCGTGCAAGGCGCTCTACCGCTGCCGCGAGTGCCGCGAGCCGTTCGACTACTTCAAGCCGATCTGATGGCGCCCCGCTTCCACCCGCTCAAGCTCGCCGGCGTCCGGCAGGAAACGCCGTACGCGGTCGTGCTCACTTTCGACGTGCCGGCCGAGCTCGCGGACGCCTATCGCTTCACCCAGGGACAGTTCCTCACGCTGCGCACCCGGCTCGACGGGCGAGGAAGTCCGCCGCTCCTACTCGATCTGCTCGGGCGTCAACGAAGGCAGGCTGAGCGTCGCCGTCAAGCGCGTCGACGGCGGCAGGTTCTCGAGCTTCGCCAACGAAGCGCTCGAGCCGGGGGCGGCGCTCGACGTGATGACGCCCGAGGGCCGCTTCTTCACCCCGCTCGATCCGGCGCACCGCAAGCACTACGTCGCGTTCGTCGCGGGCAGCGGGATCACGCCGGTGCTGTCGCTGATCAAGACCACGCTCGACGCCGAGCCCGGGTCGCGGTTCACCCTCGTGTACGGCAACCGGTTCGTGCGCTCGATCATGTTCTGCGACGAGCTCGAAGACCTCAAGGACCGCTACCTCGGCCGCTTCGCGCTGTACCACGTGCTGTCGCGCGATCACCAGGAGGTCGAGCTCTTCAACGGCCGCATCGACGAGGCGAAGTGCGCGGTGCTCTTCGACACCCTGATCCCGGTCGCCGGGATCGACGAGGCCTTCGTCTGCGGGCCGGCCGGGATGATCGACGCGGTCGCGGCCGCGCTCGCGCGGCACGGGCTCGCGCCCGAACGGATCCACGTCGAGCGCTTCGCGAGCCCGAGCCAGCCGGCCCCGCCCGTGCCGCGCGTCGGGGCGCCGGTCGCGCAGGACGCGGAGGGCCCGGCGGCGAGCGTCACCGTGATCGCCGACGGGAAGCAGCGCCACGTGCGGGTCGGCTACGATGGCGAGAGCATCCTCGACATGGCGCTGCACGCGGGTGCGGACCTGCCGTTCGCGTGCAAGGCCGGCGTGTGCTGCACCTGCCGCGCCAAGGTGGTCGAGGGCGAGGTGCGGATGGACAAGAACTTCGCGCTCGACGACCACGAGGTCGCGCGCGGCTTCGTGCTGAGCTGCCAGTCGCATCCCGTCACGGAGCGCGTCGTGCTGAGCTACGACGAGAGATGACCGTGACCTCCGCGCTCGACGGAACAGCGGCAAGAGCCGTGAAACAGCCCGCGCACGGGTGCGGAGCGCGCGGGCGGTCCGTTCTGACGACGATGGCACGAACGCGCGCCGCCACCTACGACGCCCAGCGGCAGTTCATCCTGGAGGCTGCGGCGGACGCGTTTGCCGAGCTCGGTTTCCCGAGCGCGTCGATGAACGACATCGCCCGCCGCTGCGGCGTGTCGAAGGGGCTCCTCTACCACTACTACGCGTCGAAAGAGCAGCTCCTCTACGACGTGACCGAGCAGTACACGCAGCGGCTGGTGGCCCTGGTCGAGGAAGCCGGGCGCCGCGTGCGGGATCCCGCGCAAGCGCCTGCCCGAGCTGATCCGGCTCTTCCTCGAGGAGTACCAGACCTCGCAGGCGCGGCACATGGTGCTGCTCCACGACCTGCGATTCCTGCCCGACGCCGAGCGCCGGCGTCGTCGTCGGGAATCAGCGGCGCGTGATCGACGCGTTCGCCGCGGCGATCCGCGCGGCGCACGGCCTGCCCGAGAACCTCCCGATCGTGAAGCCGGTGACGATGATGCTGTTCGGGATGATGAACTGGACGTTCACCTGGCTGAAGCCCGACAAGGGCGTGTCGTACGCCGAGTTCGCCGAGATGGTCGCCGAGGTGTTCGCGGCCGGCGTCGCGGCCCTCGCGCGCAAGCGCCCGCGGCGTACCGCCGTCGCCGCCGGCTCCTGACTACCTCCGGCCGCCGGCCGGACTCACCACGATTTCCACCTGCGACGGGTTGCCGCCGGTCAGCACGCGCACCGGCGGATCGTTGATGAAGAGGAGCTGCTCGTCCCGCTCGATGCGCGCGGTCAGCGTGTAGCTGCGCTTCGGGTCGATCACCCGCGGGTCGAGGGCGATGCGGAACCGGACCGGCGGCTGCCCGATCCGCGGGATCGTGGTCTCGGCGATGAACTGCGGCGGCGCCTCGCCGCGCGAGAGCTCCTCCAGCCGCACGCGGAGCTGCGTGTCGGGCGCGAGCGCGATGCGTTCGCGGGAGCTGACCGTGCCGGTCAGCTCGGAGGGGATCGGTGCAGCGGCGTGGCGGGCGCGGTGCCGCGCGTGAACCCACACCCCGCCAGCGACAGCCCAACCGCTGCGACGAGCAAGGTGCGGATCATCGGTCGGCTCGGCGACGGCATAAGAAGGCGGGGCGGCCGAATGGCCGCCCCGTGATCGGAACTCCCGCGCTCGCGCCCCCGACGCGGGGGCAAGGCGTCAAGCCTGCTCGGTGGTCGTCTCGGCCTCGGCAGCGCCTTCCGGCAGGTCCTCGAACAGCTCCTGGGCCGGCACGGTCTTGCGCGCGCTGTGGTACGCGATGCCGGTGCCTGCCGGGATGAGGCGTCCGACGATGACGTTCTCCTTGAGGCCGCGCAGGTCGTCCTTCTTGCCCATGATCGCGGCCTCGGTGAGGACGCGGGTGGTCTCCTGGAACGACGCGGCGGAGATGAACGAGTCGGTCGACAGCGACGCCTTCGTGATCCCGAGGAGGTTGTGGCTGTAGACCGCCGGCTGCTTGCCCTCGGCCAGACCTTCTCGTTCTCCTCGAGCACGTCGGCCCGCTCGACCTGTTCCCCGGTGATGAACCGGGTGTCGCCGGCCTCCTCGATCGTCACCCGGCGCAGCATCTGCCGCACGATCACCTCGATGTGCTTGTCGTTGATGCGCACCCCCTGCAGGCGGTACACGTCCTGCACCTCGTCGGTGACGTAGCGCGCGAGCGCCTCGACCCCCTGCAGACGCAGGATGTCGTGCGAATCGACCGCGCCGTCGACGATCAGCTCGCCCTTGTTCACCACCTGGCCGTCGTGGACGGTGACGTGCTTGTCCTTCGGGATCAGGAACTCGTGCTCCTTCGCCGTCGAGGTCGGTGATGATGAGCCGCTGCTTGCCCTTGGTGTCCTTGCCGAACGACACCGTGCCGGTGACCTCCGCGAGCATGCCCGCGTCCTTCGGCGAGCGCGCTTCGAACAGCTCGGCCACCCGCGGCAGACCGCCGGTGATGTCGCGCGTCTTCGAGGTCTCCTGCGGGATGCGCGCGAGCACCTCGCCGATCGCCACCTGCTGGCCGTCGCGCACCGTGATGAGCGAGCCGACCTGGAAGGTGATGTTCACCGCGTGGTCGGTGCCGGGGATCTTCACCTCGTCGCCGCTCTCGTTCAGGAGCTTCACCTGCGGGCGCAGGCCCTTGGCGGCGGTCCCGCGCCGCTTCGGATCGATGACCACCAGCGTCGAGAGGCCGGTGACCTCGTCGATCTGCTTCGCGACGGTGGCGCCTTCCTCGACGTTCTCGAACTTCACCGTGCCCGCGTACTCGGTGATGATCGGGCGCGTGTGCGGCTCCCAGACCGCGAGCATCTGCCCCGGCTTCACCGGCGTGCCGTCGCCGACGACGAGCGTCGCGCCGTACGGCACCTTGTGCCGCTCGCGCTCGCGCCCGTTGTCGTCGGTGACCAGCACCTCGCCGGTGCGGGAGATCGCGATGCGCTCGCTCTTGGCGTTGGTGACGTACCGCATCTGGCCGGAGAAACGCGCGACGCCGGCCGACTTCGCCTCGACCTGGCTCGCCACTGCCGTCCGTGACGCGGCGCCGCCGATGTGGAACGTTCGCATCGTGAGCTGCGTGCCCGGTTCGCCGATCGACTGTGCAGCGATCACGCCGACGGCCTCGCCGACGTTCACCAGGTCCCCGCGCCCGAGGTCGCGCCCGTAACACTTGCTGCACAGGCCCCAGCGCGTGTCGCAGGTGAGCGGCGTGCGCACCTTCACCTCGTCGATGCCGAGCAGCTCGATCGTCTCGACCTCCTCCTCGTTCAGCAGCGCGCCCGCCGGGAGGAGGACGTCCTGCGTCTCGGGATGCAGCACCTCCGAGGTCGTCACGCGTCCCGAGAATGCGCTCGCGCAACGGCTCGATCACCTCGCCGCCCTCGACCAGCGCCTTCATCGCCACGCCGTTCGTGGTGCCGCAATCGTCCTCGGTCACGACGAGATCCTGCGTCACGTCGACCAGGCGCCGCGTGAGGTACCCCGAGTTCGCCGTCTTGAGCGCGGTGTCGGCGAGGCCTTTGCGCGCGCCGTGCGTGGAGATGAAGTACTCCAGCACGTTCAGGCCTTCGCGGAAGTTCGCCTTGATCGGGCTCTCGATGATCGACCCGTCGGGCTTCGCCATCAGTCCGCGCATGCCGGCGAGCTGACGGATCTGCGCCGCCGAGCCGCGCGCGCCGGAGTCGGCCATCATGTAGATCGAGTTGAACGACTCCTGCTTGACGTTCTTTCCGGCGCGGTCGACGACGTCCTCGTGGGACAGCTGCTCCATCATCGCCTTGCCGACCTGGTCGCCGGCGCGGCCCCAGATGTCGACCACCTTGTTGTAGCGCTCGCCGCCGGTCACGAGACCCGAGGTGTACTGGCTCTCGATCTCCTTGACCTCCTTCTCCGCCTCCTCGATCAGGTCGTGCTTGACCCGCGGGACGAGCATGTCGTCGACCGCGATCGAGAGTCCGGCGCGCGTGGCGATGCCGAAGCCGGCGTTCATCAGCCGGTCGGCGAAGATCACCGTCTCGCGCAGCCCGCAGCGCCGGAACGCGGCGTTGATGAGCTTCGAGATCTCCTTCTTCTTGAGCGGCTTGTTGATCAGCTCGAACGAGAGCCCCGGCGGCAGGATCTCCGAGAGCAGCGACCGGCCCACGGTCGTCTCGTAGCGGGTGACCTTCGAGACCTTCTCGCCGTGCTCGTCGTAGTTGTACTCGCGGATGCGGACCGTGATCTTCGCGTGCAGCTCGACCTTGCCCGACTCGTACGCGCGGCTCACCTCGGCGACGTCGCTGAACAGCATCGCTTCGCCGCGCGCGTTCACGCGGTCGCGGGTGGCGTAGTAGAGCCCGAGCACGATGTCCTGCGACGGGACGATGATCGGGTCGCCGTTGGCGGGCGAGAGGATGTTGTTCGAGGACAGCATCAGCGTCCGCGCCTCCATCTGCGCCTCGAGCGACAGCGGCACGTGCACGGCCATCTGGTCGCCGTCGAAGTCGGCGTTGAACGCCGCGCAGACGAGCGGATGGAGCTGGATCGCCTTGCCCTCGACGAGCTGCGGCTCGAACGCCTGGATGCCGAGGCGGTGCAGCGTCGGCGCGCGGTTGAGCAGCACCGGGTGCTCGCGGATCACCTCGTCGAGGATGTCCCACACCACCGGCGTCTCGGCCTCGACCTCGCGCTTCGCGGCCTTGATCGTGGTCGCGATGCCCTGCATCTCGAGCTTGTGGAAGATGAACGGCTTGAAGAGCTCGAGCGCCATCTTCTTCGGCAGGCCGCACTGGTGCAGCTTGAGCTGCGGGCCGACCACGATCACCGAACGGCCGGAGTAGTCGACGCGCTTGCCGAGCAGGTTCTGGCGGAAGCGCCCGCCCTTGCCCTTGATCATGTCGGCGAGCGACTTCAGCGGCCGCTTGTTCGCGCCGGTCATCGCCTTGCCGCGGCGGCCGTTGTCGAGCAGCGAGTCGACCGCCTCCTGCAGCATCCGCTTCTCGTTGCGCACGATGATCTCGGGCGCCTTCAGCTCGAGCAGCCGCTTGAGGCGGTTGTTGCGGTTGATCACGCGCCGGTAGAGATCGTTCAGGTCGGAGGTCGCGAACCGGCCGCCGTCGAGCGGCACGAGCGGCCGCAGCTCGGGCGGCAGCACCGGCAGCACTTCCATGATCATGTGGTCGGGCTTGATGCCCGACTTCTGGAACGCCTCGAGCACCTTCAGGCGCTTGGCGATCTTCTTGATCTTGGTGTCCGACGAGGTCGCCTCGAGCTCCTTGCGCAGCTCGTCGATCTCGTGGTGGATGTCGAGCGAATGGAGCAGCTCGCGGATGCCCTCGGCGCCCATCATCGCGGTGAAGTCGTCGCCGAACTCCTCGACCTTGGCGAGATAGTCGTCCTCGGTCAGCAGCTGCGCGCGCTTGAGCGGCGTGAGGCCGGCGTCGACGACGACGTAGGCTTCGAAGTAGAGCACGCGCTCGATGTCGCGCAGCGTCATGTCGAGCACCAGGCCGAGGCGGCTCGGCAGGCTCTTCAGGAACCAGATGTGCGCGGTCGGGCTCGCGAGCTCGATGTGGCCCATGCGCTCGCGGCGCACCTTGGCGAGCGTCACCTCGACGCCGCACTTCTCGCAGATCACGCCGCGGTGCTTGAGCCGCTTGTACTTGCCGCACAGGCACTCGTAGTCCTTGATCGGCCCGAAGATCTTGGCGCAGAAGAGCCCGTCGCGCTCCGGCTTGAAGGTCCGGTAGTTGATCGTCTCCGGCTTCTTCACCTCGCCGTACGACCACGACCGGATCTTGTCCGGGGAAGCGAGTCCGATCTTGATGGCGTCGAACTCTTCTTCCTGCGTGACTTGCTTGAACAGATCGAGTAGTGCTTTCACGAGGCAACTCCTTCGGAGTAACTCTTCACCGGGGCCGCGAAAAACCGCGGCCCCGACAGTTCTCAGTAACGCTCCAGGTCGATGTCGATCCCGAGCGAACGGATCTCCTTCACCAGCACGTTGAACGACTCCGGCATCCCGGCGTCGATCTTGTGGTCGCCCTTGACGATGTTCTCGTAGACCTTGGTCCGGCCCTGGATGTCGTCGGACTTGACCGTGAGCATCTCCTGCAGCGTGTAGCTCGCGCCGTACGCCTCGAGCGCCCAGACCTCCATCTCGCCGAAGCGCTGGCCGCCGAACTGCGCCTTGCCGCCGAGCGGCTGCTGCGTGACGAGGCTGTACGGGCCGGTCGAGCGCGCGTGCATCTTGTCGTCGACGAGGTGATGGAGCTTCAGCATGTGCATGTGGCCGACCGTCACCGTGCGGTCGAACGCGATCGCCGGTCCGCCCGTCGTAGAGCGTCACCTGCGTCTTCGTCGGCGTGAGCTGCAGCGACTTCGTCCGCGCGTCGTCGTCCGGATAGGCGAGGTCGAGCATCGCCTTGATCTCGGTCTCTGAGGCGCCGTCGAACACCGGGGTCGCGAACGGTACGCCGTCGCGGAGATTCCGCGCCATCCCCACGATCTCGTCGTCCGACATGCGGAAAGATCCTCGGGCTTGCCGCTCGCGTTGTAGACCTGCTCGAGCACCTTGCGAACGTCCGCGACCTTGGCCTCGCGCTTGAGCATCTCGCCGAGCCGCAGCCCGATGCCCTTCGCCGCCCAGCCGAGGTGCGTCTCGAGGATCTGGCCGACGTTCATCCGCGACGGCACGCCGAGCGGGTTCAGCACGATGTCCACGGGGGTGCCGTCGGCCATGCACGGCATGTCCTCGACCGGGACGATCTTCGAGATCACGCCCTTGTTGCCGTGCCGTCCGGCCATCTTGTCGCCGGGCTGCACGCGGCGCTTCACCGCGAGGTACACCTTGACCATCTTCTGCACGCCCGGCGGCAGTTCGTCGCCCTGCGTGAGCTTCTTCTTCTTCGCCTCGAACATCTTGTCGAACTCGCCGCGGATGCGCTCGATCGACTCCTTGACCGCCTCGAACTGCGCCTGCTGGTCCTCGTCGGCCAGGCTGATGTCGAACCAGCCGTAGCGCTCGACGTCGTCGAGGTAAGCCTTGGTGATCTTGGTCCCCTTGGCGAGCTTGTGCGGTCCCTTGGCGGCGACCTTGCCGATCAGCAGCCGCTCGATCCGGCCGAACGCGTCGGCCTCGACGATCCGCATCTGGTCGGCGAGGTCCTTCTTGTAGCGCTTCAGCTCGTCGTCGATGATCGTCTGCGCGCGCTTGTCGCGCTCGATGCCCTCGCGCGTGAAGACCTGCACGTCGATCACGCAGCCCGACATCCCCGACGGCACCCGGAGCGAGGTGTCCTTCACGTCGGACGCCTTCTCGCCGAAGATCGCGCGTAGCAGCTTCTCCTCCGGCGTGAGCTGGGTCTCGCCCTTCGGCGTGACCTTGCCGACCAGGACGTCGCCCGCCTCGACCTCGGCACCGATGTACACGATGCCCGACTCGTCGAGCCGCGCGAGCTGCCCCTCGGAGAGGTTCGAGATGTCGCGAGTGATCTCTTCCGGCCCGAGCTTGGTGTCGCGCGCCACGACGGTCAGCTCCTCGATGTGGATCGAGGTGTAGCGGTCGTCGGCGACCACCTTCTCGGAGATCAGGATCGAGTCCTCGAAGTTGAAGCCGTTCCACGGCATGAACGCGACCAGCATGTTCTGGCCGAGCGCGAGCTCGCCGAGGTCGGTCGAGGCGCCGTCGGCGACGACGTCGCCCTTCGAGATCCGCTCGCCGACCTTCACGATCGGGCGCTGGTTGATGTTGGTGTTCTGGTTCGAGCGCGTGTACTTGGTGAGGTTGTAGATGTCGACCCCGACTTCGCCGGCCGCGGTCTCCTCGTCGTTCACCCGCACCACGACCCGGGTCGCGTCGACATAGTCGACCACGCCGCCCCGCAGCGCGATCACCGCCGTACCGGAGTCGACCGCGACGGTGCGCTCGATGCCGGTGCCGACGAGCGGCTTCTCCGCCCGCAGGCAGGGCACCGCCTGGCGCTGCATGTTCGAGCCCATCAGCGCGCGGTTCGCGTCGTCGTGCTCGAGGAACGGGATGAGCGACGCGGCCACCGACACGATCTGCGACGGCGCGACGTCCATGTACTGCACGTGCTCCGGCGACTGCAGCGTGAACTCGTTCTTGTACCGGCAGGAGACGAGCGAGTCGACGAGCTTGCCCTGCTTGTCGAGGCTCGCGTTCGCCTGCGCGATCACGTAGTTGCCTTCCTCGATCGCGGACAGGAACTCGATCTCGTTCGTGACCTTGCCGTTCGCCACCCGGCGGTAGGGCGTCTCGAGGAAGCCGTACCGGTTGGTGCGGGCGTACAGCGCGAGCGAGTTGATGAGGCCGATGTTCGGGCCTTCCGGCGTCTCGATCGGGCACACCCGGCCGTAGTGCGTCGGGTGCACGTCGCGCACCTCGAAGCCTGCGCGCTCGCGCGTGAGGCCGCCCGGCCCGAGCGCCGAAACGCGCCGCTTGTGCGTGATCTCCGACAGCGGGTTCGTCTGGTCCATGAACTGGCTCAGCTGCGAGGACCCGAAGAACTCCTTGATCGCCGCGCTGATCGGCTTCGCGTTGATCAGGTCGTGCGGCATCAGGTTGTCGCTCTCGGCCTGCGAGAGGCGCTCCTTCACCGCGCGCTCGACGCGCACCAGCCCCGCCCGGAACTGGTTCTCGGCCAGCTCGCCGACCGACCGCACCCGGCGGTTGCCGAGGTGGTCGATGTCGTCGATGTCGCCGCGGCCGTTGCGCAGCTCGACCATGATGCTGACGACGGCGAGCAGGTCGTCGTTCGAGAGCGTCGCCGGCCCTTCCTGGCCCTTCGGTCCGACGCGCTGGTAGAAGCGCCGGACCCAGCCCGGCGAACGCTCGTCGAGCTTCTCCGGATAGGCGCGCCGGTTGAACTTCATCCGCCCGACCATCGACAGGTCGTAGCGCTCCTCGGCGTAGAAGAGGCCGTTGAACAGCGTCTCGACCGCGTCCTCGGTCGGCGGCTCGCCCGGTCGCATCATGCGGTAGATGGCAACCCGCGCCGCCCACTGGTCGGCGGTCTCGTCGATCCGCAGCGTCTGCGAGACGTAAGCGCCCTGGTCGAGGTCGTTGGTGTAGATCGTCTGGATGCGGTCGACCTTGGCCGCGCGCAGCTTCGCGAGCACCTCGTCGGTGATCTCCTCGTTCGCGGCGGCGAGGATCTCGCCCGACTCCTTGTCGACGACGTTGTGCGCGAGCGCGCGCCCGATAACGAACTCGTCGGGCACCGCGATGCGCTTGAGGCCCGCGGCCTCCATGTCGCGGATGTGCTTGACGGTGATCCGCTTGTCCCGCTGCGCGATCGTCTTGCCGGACTTGTCGACGAAATCGAACCGCGCCACCTCGCCGCGCAGCCGCTCGGGGACGAGCTCGAACTCGGCCGCGGCCTGCCCGAGATGGAACGTGTCGAAGTCGTAGAACGTCGCGAGGATCTGCTCCGGCGTCATGCCGATCGCCTTGAGCAGGATCGTGACCGGCATCTTGCGGCGGCGGTCGATGCGGAAGTAGACGTAGTCCTTCGGATCGAACTCGAAGTCGAGCCACGACCCGCGATACGGGATGATCCGCGCCGAGAAGAGCAGCTTCCCGCTCGAGTGGGTCTTGCCGCGGTCGTGCTCGAAGAACACCCCCGGCGAGCGGTGGAGCTGGCTCACGATGACGCGCTCGGTGCCGTTGATGATGAACGAGCCGGTCTTCGTCATGAGCGGGATCTCGCCCATGTAGACCTCCTGCTCCTTCACCTCCTTGACGTCGGCTTCGGCGCTTCCTTGTCCATGATCGTCAGCCGGACCTTGGCGCGGAGCGGCGCCGCGTAGGTGAGCCCGCGCTGCTGGCACTCCTTCACGTCGAACGGCGGCTCGCCGAGCGCGAAGCTCACGAACTCGAGGCGCGCGTTGCCGCTGTGCGACGAGATCGGAAAGATCGAGGTGAACGCGGCCTGCAGGCCTTCGTTCTTCCGCTCGTTCGGCGGCACCTGCGCCTGCAGGAACTGCGTGTACGACTCGAGCTGGGTCGCGAGCAGGAACGGTACGTTCAGCACCGCATGGCGCTTGGCGAAGCTCTTGCGGATGCGTTTTTTCTCGGTCGACGTGTAGGTCGCGGCAGTCATGAATACTCCGGGTGAGGAGCCCTGAAGAAAAGGACGGAAGCGAAGGCGCTCATCGACACCTCGCGAACGCGCTCGGGTCGCCTTGGCCAGCCTCTCTACCGGCGCCTCGCCCGATTGCCATGCTCCGGAAAGCGCGAAAGGCCGGCGGCTCAAAGCCGCCGGCCCCCGCTCGAAAGTCGCGTGTTACGGACACTCGGTTGGTGTCGTGTTACTTCAGCTCCGCCTTGCCGCCGGCCTCGACGATCTGCTTCAGCAGCGCCTCGGCATCGGCCTTGGAGATGCCCTCCTTGACCGGCTTCGGCGCGCCGTCGACCAGGTCCTTGGCCTCCTTGAGGCCGAGGCCGGTTACGGCACGGACGACCTTGATGACGTTCACCTTGTTGTCGCCGGCGGCGGTGAGCAGGACCGTGAACTCGGTCTTCTCCTCGGCAGCCGGCGCGGCGGCGCCGGCCGGCGCGGCAACCGCCACCGCGGCGGCGGCGGCGGAAACCCCGAACTTGTCCTCCATCTCCTTGATGAGCTGCGAGAGCTCGAGGACGGTCATGCTCGCGATAGCGTCCAGAATGTCAGTGCGTGCTACAGCCATTGCTTGTGTGCTCCTGAGTCAGAAGGTCTTGCGAATCGTGGTCGGTCAGGCGGTCGCCTTCTCTTTCGCAGCGTGAACCGCGGCGAGCGTGCGGACGAACCGCGACGGCACCTCGTTCAGCGTGCGGACGAACTGGGCGATCGGGGCCTGCATCGTGCCCATGAGCTTCGAGAGCAGCTCCTCGCGCGACGGCATCGACGCGAGCGCCGCGACCTCCTTGGCGGAGATCACGGCGTTCGGCATCGCACCGGCGCGGATGACGAACTTCTCGTTGCCCTTCGCGAACTCGTTCATCACCTTGGCGGGCGCCACCGGGTCGGACGAGATGCCGTAGATCAGCGGACCGGTCATGCTGTCGGCCAGCTGCGAGAACGGCGTGTCCTTCACGGCGCGGCGCGCCAGGGTGTTCTTGAGGACGCGCAGGTACACGCCCGAGCCGCGCGCCTTGCGGCGGAGCTCGGTCATGTGGCCCACTTCCAGACCACGGTACTCGGCCAGCACGATCGCCTGGGCTTTCGCGACCTGCGCCGCGACTTCCGTGACGACCGCCTGCTTGTCTTCCATGCTGAGACCCACGGTCTTCCTCCATCGTTAAACGCCGTCCGGGCCTAACGCCCTTCCGGCACCCACGGCGTCCTTCGCTCAGGAGCTTCCGCGCCGGACTGCGCGCGGTTTTCACTGCCTGCATTGGGGTACGCCATCTGCGTAGGAGGTCGGGATTCCCGGGACCGGCACGCCTGCCCGGGCCCGTTCGCCGTCCCATTAAACCTTGCGGTTCCTACGGTCTTTGACAACCTGCCGCGGCCCGGACGGGCACCGCGACAGCCCAAAGTCTTCGTCCCGGCCGGCGCCACCTGCCCCGACCGTGCGTTCCGGTCGGTGCTGGCGTACTGCGCCGGCAATTCGGGGTGTCCTCTGAACGCTTTCAGAGCAAAAAGTTCCCTGCTATTGGCTCAGGCTCGTCAGGTCGATCCGGACCCCCGGACCCATCGTGCTCGACACCGCGAGCTTCCGCAGGTACACGCCCTTCGCACCCGCGGGGCGGGACTTGTTCAGCGCGTCGATCAGCGCGACCAGGTTCGCCTTCAGCGCATCCTGGGTGAACGACGCACGGCCGATCGGGCACTGGACGATTCCCGCCTTGTCGGCCCGGTACTGCACCTGGCCGGCCTTCGCGTTCTTCACGGCCGTCGCCACGTCCGGCGTGACCGTCCCGACCTTCGGGTTGGGCATCAGGCCGCGCGGACCGAGGATCTGGCCGAGCTGGCCGACCACCCGCATCGCATCGGGGCTCGCGATCGCCACGTCGAAGTCCATCTGCCCGGCCTTGATCTTCTCGGCGAGGTCCTCCAGCCCGACCAGGTCGGCGCCCGCGGCACGCGCCGCTTCGGCCTTGTCGCCCTGGGTGAACACCGCGACGCGGACCTTCTTCCCGGTGCCCGAGGGGAGCACCACCGAGCCGCGCACCGCCTGGTCCGATTTCTTGGCGTCGATGCCGAGGTTGACCGCGACGTCCACGGATTCGTCGAACTTCGCCGTCGCCCCCTTCTTGACGAGGTCGAGTGCCTCGGCGAGCGGGTAGAGCTTGCCGGGCTGCACGAGCCCGGCGAGCGTCTTCTGGCGCTTGGTCGGTTTCATTTCTCGAGGCCCTCCACGGTCACGCCCATGCTGCGCGCGCTGCCGGCGATCGTGCGGACCGCGGCATCGAGATCCGCCGCCGTGAGGTCGGGCATCTTCGCCTTCGCGATCTCCTCGGCCTGCGCACGGGTGATCTTGCCGACCTTGTCGGTGTGCGGGCGCGGGCTGCCGCTTCTCGATCTTGGCCGCCTTCTTGATCAGGACGATCGCGGGCGGGGTCTTCACCACGAAGGTGAAGCTCTTGTCCTGGTACGCGGTGATCACCACCGGCACCGGCAGGCCGGGCTCGAGCGCCTTGCGTCTGGGCGTTGAACGCCTTGCAGAACTCCATGATGTTCAGGCCGCGCTGCCCCAGCGCGGGCCCGATCGGCGGGCTCGGGTTTGCCTTGCCTGCCGGCACCTGCAGCTTGATGTAGCCGACGACTTTCTTTGCCACTTCGCTCTCTCCTAGCGGGTTCGAACGGCCGCGTGCGCGGCCTCCCCGTTCATGCGGCCGTCAGGCCGCGCCATCGCCCCGCGGCCGTCAGGCCGCTTCGTCAAAGACCCGCTCCTGAAGCCCGAGCCGTTCCTCGTCCCAATCCTCTGCGTCGCCCGGCGCCTTGAACGCCTCGCCCGGCGCGTGGCCGTTCAGCCAGCCGCTCTCGCCTTCAGACCTTCTCGACCTGACCGAACTCCAGTTCCACCGGCGTCGCGCGGCCAAAGATCGTGACCGAGACCCTGAGCTTGCTCTTGTCATAGTTCACGTCCTCCACATTGCCGTGAAAGTCCGTAAAGGGTCCTTCCTTCACCCGCACCGCCTCGCCCACCTCGAACAGCACCTTGGGCTTGGGCTTCTCGACGCCCTCCTGCATCTGGTGCAGGATGGCTTCGACCTCCTTCTCGCTGATCGGCGGGGGCTTGCGCCCGTGCGCGCCGCCGACGAAGCCGGTCACCTTCGCCGTGTTCTTCACCAGGTGCCACGCCTCGTCGTCCATCTCCATCTCCACCAGCACGTAGCCGGGGAAGAACTTGCGCTCGGAGATGTTCTTCTGCCCGCCCTTCATCTCGACCACCTCTTCGGTGGGCACGAGGATCTTGCCGAACTTGTCCTGCATGTCGGCGCGACGGATGCGGTCCTCGAGCGCGCGCTGCACCGACCGCTCGAAGCCCGAGTAGGCGTGGACCACGTACCAGCGCTTCGTCACGACCGTCTCCATCCCAGAATGAGGTCGTAGAGCGCGAACTCGACGCCCTTGTCCACGATCCAGAGGAACAGCGCCATCAGGACCACGAACGCGAACACCGCGCCGGCGATCTGGAGCGACTCCTTGCGAGTCGGCCAGACCATCTTCTTGACCTCGGCGATCGATTCCTTGGCGAACGCCAGGAACTGGCGCCCCGGCGCCGAGAACCAGCCCACCGCGATGCCGGCGGCGATCCCGGCGAGCACCATCCCGACGCGCGCGACGAGCGGCAAGACCGGCGCCCACCCGCGCCAGCGGCAGCGCCGAGAAGTAGTAGAAGCCGACGAGCCCCGCGAGAAGCAGGAGGCCGGAGATCGCGATCTTGATGTGATCGACCATGGGCTAGGTGCCGACGTCAGTACTTGCTAGCGGAGAACTCCCCGGGTCGCGCCGGGGAAGCTTGGCAGGCCAAGAGGGAATCGAACCCCCAACCTTCGGTTTTGGAGACCGACGCTCTGCCAGTTGAGCTATTGGCCTGTGGACTTGGGGCTCGGCAGCTGAAGCGAGCCGCAATTCTACCTTGGCCGAACACCGCGCGTTCCCGGACGTCTGCTCCCATTCCTATTCGATGACCTTGGTGACGACGCCGGCGCCGACCGTGCGACCGCCCTCGCGGATGGCAAAGCGCAAGCCCTCTTCCATCGCAATCGGGGCAATCAGACTCACCGTGATCGACACGTTGTCCCCCGGCATCACCATCTCGGTCCCCGCCGGCAACTCCGCCGACCCCGTCACATCGGTCGTGCGGAAATAAAACTGCGGCCGATAACCGTTGAAAAACGGCGTGTGCCGACCCCCCTCCTCCTTCGACAGCACGTACACCTCGGCCTGAAACTTCGTGTGCGGGGTGATCGAGCCGGGCTTCGCCAGCACCTGCCCGCGCTCCACGTCCTCGCGCTTGGTGCCCCGCAGCAGCACCCCGATGTTGTCCCCCGCCTGCCCCTCATCGAGGAGCTTCCGGAACATCTCCACCCCGGTGCACACCGTCTTCTGCGTGGGCTTCAGCCCCACGATCTCGATCTCCTCGGACACCTTCACGATCCCCCGCTCCACCCGGCCCGGTGACCACCGTCCCCCGGCCCGAGATCGAGAACACGTCCTCCACCGGCATCAGAAACGGCTGATCGAGCGCCCGCTTGGGCAGCGGAATGTAGCTGTCCAGCGCTTCGGCGAGCTTGAAGATCGACCCCTCGCCCATGCTCCGACTTGTCCCCTTCCAGGGCCTTCAGCGCCGAGCCAATCACGATCGGGGTCTTGTCCCCCGGAAACTCGTACTTCGACAACAGCTCCCGCACCTCCATCTCCACCAGGTCCAGGAGCTCCTTGTCATCGACCATGTCGGCCTTGTTCAGGTACACCACGATGAACGGCACCCCCACCTGGCGCGCAAGCAGGATGTGCTCGCGCGTCTGCGGCATCGGCCCGTCGGCCGCCGACACCACCAGAATCGCCCCGTCCATCTGCGCCGCACCGGTGATCATGTTCTTGATGTAGTCGGCGTGCCCCGGGCAGTCCACGTGCGCGTAGTGGCGGTTGGCCGTCTGGTACTCCACGTGCGCGGTGTTGATCGTGATCCCGCGCGCCTTCTCCTCCGGGGCGTTGTCGATCTGGTCGTAGTTCTTCGCCTCGCCGCCGAACTTCTTCGACAAAATGTGCGTCATCGCCGCCGTCAGCGTCGTCTTCCCGTGATCCACGTGGCCAATCGTCCCCACGTTCACGTGCGGCTTCGTACGCTCGAATTTGCCCTTTGCCATGTCGCGCTCGCCTGTTCCGGACTAGAGAATGGGTGGAAACGCTCTTGACGTTAACGGTCGAAATTCCTGGTGCCGATGATGCGGATTGAACGCATGACCTCTCCCTTACCAAGGGAGTGCTCTACCACTGAGCTACATCGGCCAAATCGGTCTCGCTTCGTCTTCGTCTGGTCGATTCGGATTCGCCGCGGCTCGGAGATGTTGGAGCGGGTGAAGGGAATCGAACCCTCGTCGTAAGCTTGGAAGGCTTCTGCTCTACCATTGAGCTACACCCGCTTACCGGGACCGAATCCAGGGCCAAAAACACCAAAACCGCTCGTGGGCTCGCGCGCCGCAGCTCCTGGTGGAGGGGGTAGGATTCGAACCTACGTAGGCGCATGGCCAACAGATTTACAGTCTGCCCCCTTTAGCCGCTCGGGCACCCCTCCGAACGAAACGCGAGATTATCGCGAGATTTCCCTGTGGTGTCAAACGCCTAGACGCTCGGCATGAATCGGGCCAGGGGCGCTGCGGGCCGCGGGCTGGGTAGAATCGCCCGCGCCGGCCGGGGTTTACCGCGCCCGCCCCTCCCCAAAGGAGCACTGATGGCCAAAGCATTCGCCTCGCAAGCCGACCTCGCCGAAAAGAAGATCACCTTCGCCCGGCTCTCGGACAACGCCTACGCGTATACCGCCGAGGGCGACCCCAACAGCGGCGTCGTGATCGGCGACGACGGGGTGATGGTGATCGACGCGCAGGCGACGCCGGCGATGGCGGAGGACGTCATCCGGCACGTCCGGACGGTCACCGACAAGCCGATCAAGTACGTCGTCCTGAGCCACTACCACGCGGTGCGGGTCCTCGGCGCGTCGGCCTACAAGGCCCGCGAGATCATCGCGAGCCAGGCGACCTACGAGATGATCAAGGAGCGCGGCAAGGAGGACATGGCGTCCGAGATCGGGCGCTTCCCGCGGCTCTTCCGGGGGGCCGAGGCGATCCCGGGCCTGACCTGGCCGACGATGACGTTCGATCGCGAGCTCACCCTCTGGATGGGCAAGCTCGAGGTGCGCCTGATCCACGTCGGCGCCGGCCACACCCGCGGCGACACGATCGTCTGGCTGCCCTCGCAGAAGGTCCTCTTCTCCGGCGACCTCGTCGAGTTCAACGCCGGCATCTACACCGGCGACGCCCACCTCCAGGAGTGGCCCGGGCTCGCTCGAAAAGCTGCGGGCGCTCCGGCCGGAAAGGCTGGTGCCCGGACGCGGACCGGCGCTCATGACGGCCGCCGAGTCGATCAAGGCGATCGAGTTCACCCAGAACTTCGTCCGCGCGCTCTATGCCAGCGCGCGCGAGGGCGTCGCGGCGGGCAAGAACCTGAAGCAGGTATACGAGGACGCCCGCAAGCAGCTCGATCCCGTCTACGGCCAGTACCCGATCTACGAGCACTGCATGCCGTTCGATGTGTCGCGCGCATTCGACGAGGCGAGCGGGATCGCGAACCCGCGCATCTGGACCGCCGAGCGCGACCAGGAGATGTGGAAATCCCTGGAGGCGTGACGCCGGCCTGGAAGCGTGACGCCAGCCTCGGACGCGTGACACCGAACCGCGCGGCCGCCAGGCCGCGACGGGTAGAATCCGATCGCGGCGCCGGGCACGACCCGGCCGCCGCAGGAAAGCCCCCAGGCCGCGATCCGGCAGCGGGGCAGCGCATGTCCACCCACGTCATGCCGATTCTTGAGGAGCCACGATGAACGCACCCGCGGAACTCCGCGACGTCACGCTCGACGACAAGTATTCCCTCGAACGCGGCCGGGTCTTTCTCACCGGGATCCAGGCGCTGGTGCGGCTTGCCGATTCTGCAGCGTCAGCGCGACCTTGCCGCGGGCCTCAACACCGCCGGCTTCGTCTCCGGCTATCGCGGCTCCCCGCTCGGCGGGCTCGACCAGGCGCTCTGCCCGCGCGCGGAAGTTCCTCGACCAGAACCACATCGTCTTCCAGCCCGGCGTCAACGAGGACCTCGCGGCGACGGCGATCTGGGGCTCGCAGCAGGTCAACCTGTTTCCCGCGCGCGAAGTACGACGGCGTCTTCGGCTGTGGTACGGCAAGGGTCCGGGCGTCGACCGATGCGGCGACGTGTTCCGCCACGCCAACGCCTGCGGCACGTCGCAAGCACGGCGGCGTGATCGTGTGCGCCGGCGACGACCACGCCGCGAAGTCCTCGACGCTCCCGCACCAGACCGATCACGTCTTCAAGGCGGTGATGATGCCGGTGCTCTACCCGGCGTCGGTGCAGGAGTACCTCGACCTCGGCGTGCACGGCTACGCGATGTCGCGCTACTCGGGCTGCTGGGTGGCGTTCAAGTGCGTCACCGACGTCGTCGAGAGCTCGGCCTCGGTGTACATCGATCCCGACCGGGTGAAGGTGGTCGCTGCCGACCGACATCGCGCTCCCCGCGGACGGCCTCAACATCCGCTGGCCCGACCCGTTCCTCGTGCAGGAAGAGCGGCTGCTCCACCACAAGCTGTACGCGGCGCTCGCCTACTGCCGCGCCAACAACCTGAACCGCATCGTCATCGACAGCCCGAAGCCGCGGCTCGGCATCATCACCTCGGGCAAGGCGTACATGGACGTGCGCCAGGCGCTCGAGGATCTCGGCATCGACGACCGGCTCGCGGCGGAGATCGGCATCCGCCTCTTCAAGGTCGGGATGACCTGGCCGCTCGAGTCCGAGGGCCTGCGGCGCTTCGCGCAGGGGCTGGAGGAGATCCTCGTCGTCGAGGAGAAGCGGCAGTTCCTCGAGTACCAGCTGAAGGAGGAGCTCTACAACTGGCGCGAGGACGTCCGGCCGCGCGTGATCGGCAAGTTCGACGAGAAGGGCGAATGGGCGCTGCCCTACGGCGAGTGGCTGCTGCCGGCGGCCGGCGAGCTCTCGCCGGGGATCGTCGCGAAGGCGATCGCGTCGCGGATCGCGCGCTTCTACACCTCCGACCGCATCAAGGCGCGTCTCGCGTTCCTGGAAGCGAAGGAGAAGGCGCTCGCGAAGCCGCGCGTCACGGTGCAGCGCGTGCCGTACTTCTGCTCCGGCTGTCCGCACAACACCTCGACGCGCGTGCCCGAGGGCAGCCGCGCGACCGCCGGCATCGGCTGCCACTTCATGGCGGTCTGGATGGACCGGAACACCGCGACCTTCAGCCACATGGGCGGCGAAGGCGCGTCGTGGATCGGCCAGGCGCCGTTCACCGAGGAGCCGCACATCTTCGCCAACCTCGGCGACGGCACCTACTACCACTCCGGCCTGCTCGCGATCCGCGCCGCGGTCGCCGCGAAGGTGCCGATCACCTACAAGATCCTCTACAACGACGCGGTCGCGATGACCGGCGGCCAGCGCGTCGACGGCCCGCTCAACGTCCCGATGATCGTCGACCAGGTCGCGGCGGAAGGCGTCGCGAGGATCGCGATCGTCACCGACGAGCCCGAGAAGTACCGGGGCGTCACCCTCAAGGCCGGCGTACCGGTGCGGCATCGCGACGATCTCGACCAGGTGCAGCGCGAGCTGCGCGAGTACGCGGGCGTGTCGGTGCTCGTGTACGACCAGACCTGCGCCGCGGAGAAGCGCCGCCGCCGCAAGCGCGGCACCTTTCCCGACCCGCAGAAGCGCGTCTTCATCAACGAGCTCGTGTGCGAGGGCTGCGGCGACTGCGGCGTGCAGTCGAACTGCGTGTCGGTCGAGCCGCTCGAGACCGAGTTCGGCCGCAAGCGCACGATCAACCAGTCCTCGTGCAACAAGGACTACTCCTGCACCAAGGGCTTCTGCCCGAGCTTCGTGACCGTCGAGGGCGGCCGGGTCCGCCGCGGCAAGGCGCTCGCCGACGGCGCGGACGACTGGCCTGCGCTGCCGGAGCCGCAGCTTCCCGGCGTCGATCGCCCCTACGGCATCCTCGTCACCGGCATCGGCGGCACCGGCGTCATCACCGTCGGCGCCCTGGTCGGCATGGCCGCGCACATCGAGGGCAAGGGCGTGAGCGTGCTCGACATGACCGGGCTCGCGCAGAAGAACGGCGCGGTGATGTCGCACGTGCGCGTCGCCGCGCGGCCCGAGGACCTCTACTCGGCGCGGATCGCGGCGGGCGAAGCCGACGCGGTGATCGGCTGCGACATGGTCGTCGCCGCCGGCGCCGAAGCGCAGTCCAAGATGCAGGCGGGCCGCACGCGGCTCGTGATCAACACCGCGGAGGTGCCGACCGCCGAGTTCACGCGCAACCGCGACTGGCTGTTCCCCGGCGCCGACATGCACGCGGAGCTCGAGGCCGCCGTCGGCAAGTCCCACGCCGACTTCGTCGACGCGACGCGGCTTGCGACCGCGCTGCTCGGCGATGCGATCGCCACCAACCCGTTCATGCTCGGCTTCGCCTATCAGAAGGGCCTGGTCCCGGTTTCGGCGGCCGCGATCGAGCGGGCGATCGAGCTGAACGGCGTGGCGGTCGAGGCGAACAAGAAGGCGTTCCTCTGGGGCCGCCGCGCCGCGCACGACCTCGCGCGGGTCGAGAAGGCCGCGACGCCGGCCGAAGTGATCCCGATCGCGCAGCATCTGTCGCGCTCGCTCGACGAGACGATCGCGCGCCGCGTCGAGTTCCTCACCGACTACCAGGACGCCGCCTACGCCGCGCGCTACCGCGCGCTCGTCGACCGTGCGCGCCAGGTCGAAGCCGACCGCGGCCTCGGCGACGAAGCTCGCCGAGGCGGTGGCGCGGAACTACTTCAAGCTGATGGCGTACAAGGACGAGTACGAGGTGGCGCGGCTGTACACCCGGCCCGAGTTCATGCAGCGGCTGCAGGGGACCTTCGAGGGCGACTACACGCTCAAGTTCCATCTCGCGCCGCCGATCCTCGCCAAGCCCGATCCGGTCACCGGCGTCCCGCGCAAGCGCGCGTTCGGTCCGTGGATGATGTCCGCGTTCCGGGTGCTGGCGAAGCTCAAGGGCCTGCGCGGCACGGCCTTCGACGTCTTCGGCCGGACCGAGGAGCGGCGCACCGAGCGCCAGCTCATCGCCGACTACGAGCGGACGGTCGACGAGCTGCTCGCGCGGCTCGATCGCGAGAACCACGCCACGGCGGTCGCGATCGCCGCGATTCCCGAGGAGATCCGCGGGTTCGGCCACGTGAAGGCGGCGAGCCTGAAGCAGGCGAAAGCGAAAGAGGCGGAGCTCCTCGCGGCGTTCCGGTCGCCGGCGCCGTCGGCGCGGGCCGCGTGACCCCGGGCGGGGCGGCGGGCGCGTGAGGATCCTGCGCAGCGCCGACTACCGCGCGATCCCGTGGAAGAACGGACGCGGCGTGGCGCGGCAGATCGCCGTCTTCCCCGCGGACGCGGGCTACGAGTCGCTCGACTGGCAGGTCAGCCGTCCCACGATCGAGCGCGACACGCCGTTCTCGAAGCTCCCCGGGCTCGACCGGCAGTTCATGCTCGTCTCCGGCAACGGGCGTGACGCTGCGCGTGCGCAGCGCCGAGGATCGCGTCGAGTTCGAGCAGCGGATCGACCGCCCGCTCGAGCCGTTCGCGTTCCGCGGCGACTGGGACGTCGACTGCGCGCTCGCCGGCGGGCCGGTCGAGGTGCTGAACGTGATGACCCGCCGCGGCCGCGCGGCGGCGCGGATCGAGATCCGCGAAGTCAGCGCGCCCGCGCTCGTCCGAAAGGCCGCCGGCGAGACGCTCGATCGTCTACGCGGCGGACCCGCTGACCGCCTACGGCATCTGGGGCGAGGACGGTCTTCGCCCCGACGACTCCGTTCTGGTCGACGAGCCGGAGATGACCGAGATCGCGATCGCGGCCGGCGGCGACGGCCCCGGCTCGCGCCGTGCTCATCCGGCTGGACCGCGACGTGAGCGCGATTCCGCCCGGCTTCGTCCCGATCGGCCCGACGAGCCCGTTCAACGAGCTCGCCGGCCCGTTCTACGTCAAGCGCGACGGCGCGACGTTCGCGATCGGCATGGTCGTCGAGCCGAAGCACCAGAACAGCCGCGGCATCGTGCACGGCGGGATGATCTGCACGCTCATCGACTTCGCGATGGGCTACGCCGCCCGCTACGTCACCGATCCGCCGCGCAGCCTGGTGACCACGCAGCCTGTCGGTCGATTTCGCGGCGAACGCGCGGCCGGGCGACTGGATCGAGGCGCGCACCGACGTGATGCGCCCCGGCACCCGGGTCGCGTTCGTCAACTGCTTCGTCTACCTCGGCGACGTCCGCATCGCGCGGGGCAGCGGCACCTTCCAGGTCGTCAGGTCGAGCGACTAGGCCGGCGCCGCGGGGGCGCATCGGCCGTACGGCCGACCCGTCCGACCCGGCGAATCCTCCCTCGGTCGAATACCCAGGCGCTACGACCCGCGCGCAGACTGTGCGGGCGCGCGGAGCCATCGCGCGCGCGTTCCGTCACCAGGCTCGAGGAGGGGACCATGCAAACGCTCAGGATGCTGCTCGACGCGCTCTTCGCGCTCGGCGGGATCGCCGCGTTCGGCTTCCTCGCCTGGGGCGCCCGGCTGGTCTTCATCCACTCGCGCGGGTTCGTGGCCGAGTGCGAAGGCCGGTTCGAGCACCGGCACCGCCGGCGCGCCCGGCAGCACCGCGCGCCTGACCGCCAACGAAGCGCACCCCGGCTGAGCCTTCGCCGGCGGCGCTGCCGCCGACACCTCCCCGCTCCCAGGAAACCCCCGCCCGCGGCAATATACGCGGGTGGCGACCACGGCCGTCGCCGAACCTGCCGGAGGAGGAGCAATGAAGCCTTCGCACATGATCATGATGGACAAGAACAACCTCGCGGTCGCCGAGCTGATCCAGGACTGGCTCGCCCGTCGCGGGCTGTACCGCTAGGAGCGCGTCATGTTCCGACGGATCCCCTGTGTGCTCATGCGCGGCGGCACCTCGCGCGGACCCTATCTCCTCGCCTCCGACCTGCCGGCCGACCCGCGGCAGCGCGATGCGGTCCTGCTGCGGATCATGGGTTCGCCGCATCCGCTGCAGGTCGACGGCATCGGCGGCGCGAACACGCTGACGAGCAAGGTCGCGATCGTCAGCCGCTCGCGCGAACCCGGCGCGGACGTCGACTATCTCTTCGCCCAGGTGTCGGTGAACGAAGCGCTCGTCGACACCAAGCCGAACTGCGGCAACATGCTCTCCGGCGTCGGGCCCGTTCGCGATCGAAGCGGGCCTGGTGCAAGCCGGCGAGCGCGAGACGATGGTGCGGATCTTCAACGTCAACACCCGCACGCTGGTCGAGGCGGTCGTGCAGACGCCCGGCGGCCGCGTCGAGTACGAGGGCGACACCCGGATCGACGGCGTCGCCGAGGCGGCCGCGCCGATCAAGCTCACCTTCCTCGACGCGATGGGCGCGGTGACCGGCAAGCTGCTCCCGACCGGAAACGTCCTCGACGTCATCGACGGCGTCGAGGTGAGCTGCGTCGACATGGCGATGCCGGTGATGATCATGGCCGCCGAGGCGCTCGGCAAGACCGGCAAGGAAACGCCGGCCGAGCTGGACGCCGACCGCGACGCTCTTCGCGCGCATCGAAGCGATCCGCCTCAAGGCCGGCCGGCTGATGGGCATGGGCGACGTGTCGAAGCTGGTCGTGCCGAAGCCGGTGCTCGCCTCGCGCCCGAGCGCGCCCGGCGGCATCGCCTCGCGCTACTTCACGCCGCACGCTTGCCACGAGAGCCACGCGGCCACGGGCGCGCTCGCCGTCGGCACCGCGGCCGCGCTGTCCGGCAGCGTCGCGAGCCGCTTCGTCGATCCCCGGGGCTTTGCCGGCGGTCCGCTGCGGATCGAGCATCCCGCCGGCGCGATCCCGGTCGACCTCGAGATCACCGGCGCCGGCGAGGTCGGGCGCGCCTCGCTCGTGCGCACCGCGCGCCGGATCTTCGAGGGGAACGTGCTCGTACCGGAGTCGGCGTTCGCCTGATACGCTGCGCGCCGTCACCAAAGGAGGCATTACGATGAACCGTGCGGTTACCGCCCTCGCCGCGCTGGCGCTCGCCGGCGCGGCGCAGGCCCAGACCTATCCGACCAAGCCGATCAAGCTGCTGGTGCCGTTCGCGCCCGGCGGCAGCTCCGAGATCGTCGCCCGGTCGGTCGCGGCGGAGATGTCGAAGGGCCTCGGTCAGCAGATGATCGTCGACAACCGGCCGGGCGGCGCGGGGAACATCGCGATGCAGGAAGCCGCGCGCGCCGCGCCCGACGGCTACACGCTGATCCTCGGCCACGTCGGGACGCTCGCGGTGAATCCGTACATGTTCCCGAAGCTGCCGTACAACGTCGACAAGGACTTCGTCCCGATCACGCTGCTCGCGCAGGTGCCGAACATCTTCGTCGTCAACGCCGAGCGGGTCCCGTCGAAGAACCTGAAGGAGTTCGTCGCACTCGCGAAGTCGAAGCCGGGCGAGCTCACCTACGGCTCGGCCGGCAACGGGAGCGCCGGGCACCTCGCATTCGAATATCTGAAGCTAGTGACCGGCATCGACGTGATCCACGTGCCCGTACAAGGGAACCGGCCCGCAGATCACCGATCTCATCGGCGGCCGCACCGACGCGTCGTCGGCCGGCACCCCGCCGCTGATGCCGCACATCAAGTCCGGCAAGATCCGCGCGATCGCGATCGGCATGCCGAAGCGGATCAAGGCGCTGCCGGACGTGGCGACCGTGGCCGAGCAGGGCTACAAGGGCTTCGAGACGTCGCAGTGGTACGGCCTCGTTGCGCCCGCCAAGACGCCGGAAGCCGTGATCAAGCGCCTGCACGCGGAAGCGGCGAAGGCGACCGCGTCCAAGGCGGTCCACGAGCGCTTCGACGCCGACAACGCGATCGCGGTCGGCAACTCGCCGGCGGAGTTCGCCGCCTTCATCAAGAAGGAGCAGGCGCGCTGGAGCGAGGTCGTCAAGAAGGCGAACATCAAGGCCGAATAGCACGCGCCCGATGGCCGACCTGGCGCGGACGTACGACGTCCTCGTCGTCGGCGGCGGCAACGCGGCGCTCTGCGCCGCGATCACCGCGCGCAGGGCCGGCGCCTCGGTGCTGATCGTCGAGTCGGCGCCGAAGGCGTTCCGCGGCGGCAACAGCCGGCACACGCGCAACTTCCGCAGCATGCACGAGCGGCCGACCGACGTGCTCACCGAAGCCTATCCCGAAGAGGAGTACTGGCAGGACCTCCTCAAGGTGACCGGCGGCCAGACCAACGAGCAGCTCGCGCGGCACGACGATCCGCACCTCGGCGCACGTGCGCGCCGTGGATGGTCGAGCACGGCGTGCGCTTCCAGCCCTCGCTCGGCGGGCACGCTGCACCTCTCGCGCACGAACGCGTTCTTCCTCGGCGGCGGCAAGGCGCTCGTCAACGCCTACTACCGGACGGCCGAGCAGCTCGGCGTCGAGATCGCCTACGACACCGAGGCGCGTCGAGCTCGACATCCGCGACGGCCGGTTCCACTCGGCGACCGTGGCGAACGGCGGCGCGCAGCACGAGATCGCGCGCCAAGACGCTCGTCGCGGCCTCCGGCGGGTTCGAGTCGAACATCGCGTGGCTCAGGGACGCGTGGGGGCCCGCCGGCGGACAACTTCCTCGATCCGCGGCACGCCGTACAACATGGGCGTGGTGCTGCGGGCTGCTGCTCGACCGAGGGCGCGAAGCAGATCGGCGACCCGACGCAGTGCCACTGCGGTGGCGATCGACGCGCGCTCGCCGAAGTTCGACGGCGGCATCGTGCACCCGCGTCGACTGCGTGTCGCTCGGCATCGTCGTGAACAAGCACGCGCAAGCGCTTCTACGACGAGGGCGAGGACTTCTGGCCCAAGCGCTACGCGATCTGGGGCCGGCTCGTCGCCGGGCAGCCCGACCAGATCGGCTACTCGATCATCGACTCGAAGGCGGTCGGCAAGTTCATGCCGCCGGTGTTCCCGCCGGTGAAGGCCGGCTCGATCGGCGAGCTCGCGCGCGCGCTCGAGCTCGATCCCGCGGCGCTCGAGGACACCGTGCGGCGCTTCAACGCCGCGGTGCGTCCCGGCACCTTCGACCACGCGGCGCTCGACGACTGCGTCACCGAGGGCATCGAGCCGCCCAAGACGCACTGGGCGCGCGCCGATCGACACCCCGCCCTTCTTCGGCTATCCGCTGCGCCCCGGGATCACCTTCACCTACCTCGGCGTGGCGGTCGAACGAGCGCGCGCAGATGCTGATGGCCGACGGCAAGCCGTCGGCGAACATGTTCGCCGCGGGCGAGATCATGGCCGGGAACATCCTCGGCAAGGGCTACCTCGCCGGGTTCGGCATGACGATCGGCACGGTGTTCGGACGGATCGCCGGCGAGGAGGCGGCGCGCAATGCCCGAGCGTGACGCTCTTCGCGCCAGGCCGAGTTCAACATGCAGGTGTGCAACGCCTGCCGCTACTGCGAGGGCTTCTGCGCGGTGTTCCCGGCGATGGAGCGGCGGCTCACGTTCGCCAAGGCAGACCTGCGCTACCTCGCCAACCTCTGCCACAACTGCGGCGCCTGCTACTACGCCTGCCAGTACGCGCCGCCGCACGAGTTCCACGTCAACGTCCCGCGCAACTTCGCCCAGGTGCGCGCCGAGACCTACCGGCGCTACGCCTGGCCGGGGTTCCTCGCGAGCCTCTTCGAGCGGAACGGCGTGGTCGTGTCGCTCGCGACTGCCGCGGCGCTCGCGCTATTCCTGTTCGCGACCTTCTACTACCAGGCGCGCGACGTGATCTTCGCGGCGCATCCGGGCGGCGACTTCTACAAGGTGATCCCGCACGGCGTCATGGTCTGGACCTTCGGCGTGGTGGCGCTCTACGTGCTGCTCGCGCTGACGATCGGGTTCGTCCGCTTCTGGCGCGAGACCGGCGAGCCGATGCACGAGTTCGTCGTGCCGGCGTCGCTCGGGCGCGGCATCCTGGATGCGCTGCACCTCAAGAACCTCGAGGGCGGCGGCGACGGCTGCCCCTATCCCGACGAGCGGCCGTCGCACGCGCGGCGGATCTACCACCACCTGACGTTCTACGGCTTCATGTTCTGCTTCGCCGCGACCTGCGTCGGGACGATCTATCACTACGCCTTCGGCTGGAAGGCGCCGTATGCGCTGATCGAGCCTGCCGGTCGTGCTCGGCACGATCGGCGGCATCGGGCTCGTCGTCGGGCCGCTCGGGCTGCTGTGGCTCAAGTCGAAGCGCGACCCGGAGCACGGACGAGCCGTCGCAGTTCGGGATGGACGCCGGGTTTCTCTGGCTGCTGCTCCTGACGAGCCTCACCGGCCTCGCGCTCCTCGCGCTGCGCGAGACGGCGGCGATGGGCACGCTGCTCGCGGTGCACCTCGGCGTCGTGCTCGGGCTCTTCCTGACCCTGCCCTACGGCAAGTTCGTGCACGCGGTGTACCGCGTCGCGGCGCTCGTGCGCGCCGCGCTCGAGCGCTCGCGGCCGATGCCGAACGTCACGTTCGAGTGAGGCTCAGAAGGGATACGGCGTCGCCCGATCCTGGATCGTCACCCACTGCCACTGGGTGAACTCCTCCCAGTTCGCCGCGCCGCCGTGGCGCCCGCCGTTGCCCGAGGCGCCGGTGCCGCCGAACGGCACCCACGGCTCGTCGGCGACCGTCTGGTCGTTGACGTGGATGATCCCGCTCTTCAGCCTGGCGGCGAAGTGCATCGCGCGCTCGAGCGACTGGGTGATCACGCCGGTCGAGAGCCCGTAGTCGGTGCCGTTCGCGAGCGCGATCGCCTCCTCGTCGGTGTCGAACGGCACGACCGCGACGACCGGCCCGAACACTTCCTCCTCGAGCACCCGCATCCCCGGCTTCGCTTCCTCGAGGACGGTTGGCTGGTAGAAGAGCTTCTCGTAGGTGCCGCCCGCGCGCAGCACGGCGCCCTTCGCCACCGCGTCCTTCACGATGCCCTCGACCCGCTCGAGCTGGCGCTCGTTGATCAGCGGCCCGAGCGCGCACTGCCCGGCGTTCGGGTCGCCGACCGGCAGCTTCTTCGCCTTCTCCACCAGCCGCTCGGTAAGGTCGCGCGCGACCTTGCGGTGCGCGAGCACCGTGCCGGTCGCCATGCAGATCTGCCCCTGGTGCAGGTAGGCGCTCCAGGCGACGCTCGAAGCCGCGACGTCGAGGTCCGCGTCGTCGAGCACGATCGTCGAGTTCTTCCCGCCGAGCTCAAGCGTCACCTTCTTGAGATGCCGGCTCGCGAGCTCGCCGACCCGCCGCCCGGTCGCGGTCGAACCGGTGAACGAGATCATGCGTACGTCGGGATCGGTGATCATCGCCTCGCCCGCCGCCGCGCCGCCTGGCAGCACCTGCAGGAGCCCCGGCGGCAGGCCCGCCGCCTCGAACAGCCGCGCGAGGATGAAGCCGCCGGTGACCGGCGTCTGCGGATCCGGCTTCAGCAGCACCGCGTTTCCCAGCGCGAGCGCGGGCGCGACCGCCCGCGTCGACAGGATCAGCGGGAAGTTGAACGGCGAGATCACGCCGACCACGCCGTGCGGGACGCGCCGCGCGAAGCTCATCCGCTTCGCGCTGCTCGGCAGCATCTGCCCCGGGGGCTGGGTGGCGATGGCAGCCGCTTCGATCAGGATGCTGGTGACGAAGTGGAGCTCGAAGTCGGCCTTCGGCGGAATGCCGCCGGTCTCGCGCACGATCCACGGCCGCAGCGCATCGGCGTGCGCCTCGAGCAGCTGCGCGGCGCGGCGGATCACCGCCGCACGCTGATCGGGCGGCGTCGCCGCCCACTCGACCTGCGCGGCGGCGGCGGCCTTCGCCGCGGCGCGCACGTCTTCGGCATCCGCCCAGCCGACCGTCGTCAGCACCTTGCCGGTCGCGGGCTCGATCACCTCGCGCGTCCCGCCCTTCGGCACGGTCCAGGTGCCGGTGAAGACCTTGCCCTTCCACGCGTTCTCCGCTGCGATGGTGACTGCCGTCGTCTCGCCCTTGGACATGAAGATGGTCTCCTTGCGTCTGCCTTTTATTCCCTTGCCGGCGTGCGCGCCGAGGT